>NZ_JBWKPQ010000008.1:0-309582 GCF_059418345.1 Variovorax sp. GW821-FHT09B01
ATCCCGCTTTCTCCTGCGCTCCTCGGCACAGCCAGAGGGGATTAGGGTCAACGCGCCGTGGCGCGTCCTTGTGTGGGTTGCAGGAGTGCTTCCGCTCCGGGTCTTCTTTCAAGGCCGAGCGAAGCGAAGGCTCGTCGGGTATCTGCGGCCGAGCGCAGCGACGGCCCGAACCACCCCTCTGGCTGCGCCGAGGAGCGCAGCGTTTCGCGGATAAGGGCTCGCAGCTGTTTGAGCGCAGCGCAGCGGAGCGAGTTCTGCGAGACCCCGCGAAACGCGAGCACCGCAGGTTGCCCGTAGCGAAGCGGAGGGTCGCAGACAGTGGGTCGCCTTTTCTTTGGTTACTTTCTTTTGGCGAAGCAAAAGAAAGTGACTCGCCCGCCGGGGCGAGACCCGGCCGACAACCTACCCAAAGTCAACAGCCGCAAGAAATCAGAGCGTATGACTCCGATCCCCTTCAACAAACCCCAAAGCCTCCCACCCCTCCCCCACAGCAAACCCCACCACCTTGAACAACTCCCCCATCTCATGCTCATGCACCAACCGAGCCCCCATGGCCCTCTCCCCCACAGAAGCCGTCTCCATCAAAGAAACCAGCCCGCAGTTCAACAAAAACCGCGCCTGACTCGCATACCCCAACACAGCCAACCCCGCCTCCTGCCCAGCCAAGGCAACCCCCGTGAAGTCCACATGCGCAGTGATGTCCTTCAGCCCCACGTCGGACAGCGGATCCCCATCCGCCCGATGCGCCCGGTGGCACATCACCGTCCCCATGTGCCGCTGCGGGTGGTAGTACTCGCTCTCGGGAAAGCCGTAGTCGATCAAGAAGGCGGCCCCGCGCTCGAGCCGGTCCGCCAGGGTCGCGACGAAGGCCTTGGCCTGGGGATGGATCTCGGTCAGGTAGTCGTGCTCGCCCGGCACCTCGACCGGCGGCCGCAGATCGGTCTCGCGGTCGGCCCAGGCCCAGCCGTCGCCGGCCGCATTGCGCACCACGCCGCGCTCGAACCAGCGCCCGCCATGGCGCGCGAGCAGTTGCACCGGCATCGCGTCGAGCACCTCGTTGCCGACCACCACGCCCTGCATCGCCGCGGGCAGCTCGAGCCGCCATTCGACGCGGTCGCCGAAGCGCGCCAAGGCCTGCTGCTGGCGCGCGCGCAGGGTGCCCGAGAGGTCGACGATGCGGTAGTTCACGTCGCTGCGGCCCAGCGCATCGAGTGCGTCGAGCAACTGGGCGGCGAGCGCGCCCGAGCCGGCGCCGAATTCCCACACCGTGGCGGTGCCGGTCTTCTCGAGCGCCTCGGCCAGCTGCGCGGCCAGCGCGCGGCCGAACAGCGGGGTGAGCTCGGGCGCGGTCACGAAGTCGCTGCCCGACTCGGGCATCTGGCCGAACTTGGCGAGGCTGTTGGCGTAGTAGCCGAGCCCCGGCGCATAGAGCGCGAGCGCCATGAAGCGGTCGAAGCCGATCCAGCCGCCGGCGCGCTCGACGGCGCGGGCGATCAGGGTGTCGAGGGCGATGGGTAAACTGCTGTGGGTCTGTGTCGTCACGGGCACCGATTCTCCTCGCATCCTCCAGCCCCCACCTTCCGCATGAGCGCCGCGCCCTCCTCCACCGCCCCGGCCCCCGAGCGCCGCACCGTCCTCGTCACGGGCGCGGGCAAGCGGCTGGGACGCGAGATCGCGCTGGCGCTAGCCGCGGGCGGCTGGCGCGTGGCGGTGCATTTCCGCCAGTCGCGCGCCGAGGCCGAGCAGACGGTGGCCGACTGCGCCGCGCTCGCGGGCGAGGCCCACGCCTTCGGCGCCGACCTGCTCGACGAGGCCGCCACGCGCGCGCTGCTGCCGCAGGTGGCGGCGCACTTCGGCCGGGTCGACGCGGTGGTGCACAGCGCCGCGCTGTTCGAACACGACGACGCGGCCAGCTTCAGCTACGCGCTGATGGACCGCCATGCGCGTGGCAACACGGGGGCCGCGATCGTGCTGGCGCAGGCGCTGCACGCGCACCTCGCGCAGCGCGATCCAGAAGGCACGCTCACCGGCGCGGTGGTCCACATGCTCGACCAGAAGCTGTGGAACACCAACCCCGATTTCCTCAGCTACACGCTCTCCAAGGCCGCGCTCGAGGCCGCCACGCCGATGCTGGCGCTGGCGCTCGCGCCGCGCGTGCGCGTGGTGGGCGTGGCGCCCGGCCTCACGCTGCCGAGCCACATGCACGACGACGACAAGTTCGCGCAGCTGCACAAGCTGTCGCCGCTGGGGCGCTCGTCCACGCCGGCCGACGTGGCCGCCACCGTGCGCTTCGCGCTCGAGAACGGCTCGATCACCGGCACCACGCTGCTGGTGGACGGCGGCCAGCACCTGATGAAGTTCGAGCGCGATTTCTCGCACATGTGAGCTGAACCCGCCGCCCGCGGCACCCTTTTTCGAGCACCACCCGATGTCACCCACCACCCCCCTCGGGCGCCAGACGCTCACCCTCAACGGCCTGCGCTTCGACGCCAACCTCGGCATCCTCGAGCAGGAGAAGGTCGCGCCGCAGCCGATCCAGGTCGATGCCGAGCTCAACCTCGGCCCGCAGCCGCTGCTGCCCAAGGACGACGACATCTTCCACGTGCTCGACTACCGCAAGGTGCGCCGGATCATCATCGACGAGTGCACCGCCGAGCACGTGAACCTGCTCGAAAGCCTGATCGGCAAGCTCGCGCAGCGCCTGCTGCAGCTGCCCGGCGTGCTGGGCGTGCGCGTGAAGATCGCCAAGCTCGAGATCTTCGAGGACTGCGAGGTCGCGATCCGCATCGAAGCCGGGGAATGGTGATCCGGGGCAAAATCGCCCCCTTCCCCCGTTTTTTGCTGCCCCGGGCAGCCCTTTTGCCATGAACGCCGTCTGGATCGACGAGGCGCCCGTCGCCGACGCCTCCGCCTCGCCCCCGCCCGCCAACTCGATGAAGATCGAGCGCGAAACGCACAAGCTCGAGAAACGCCTGTGCCGCGAGGTGGGCCGCGCCATCGTCGACTACAACATGATCGAGGAAGGCGACAAGGTCATGGTCTGCGTGTCGGGCGGCAAGGACAGCTACGGCCTGCTCGACATCCTGCTCAAGCTCAAGGCGCGCGCGCCGATCCACTTCGACATCGTCGCGGTCAACCTCGACCAGAAGCAGCCCGGCTTCCCCGAGGAAGTGCTGCCGAAGTACCTGAGCGATCTCGGCGTGGCCTTCCACATCGAGAACCAGGACACCTACAGCATCGTCAAGCGCGTGATCCCCGAGGGCAAGACCACCTGCGGCCTGTGCAGCCGGCTGCGCCGCGGCATCCTCTACCGCGTGGCCGACGAGCTGGGCGCCACCAAGGTCGCGCTGGGCCACCACCGCGACGACATGCTGCAGACCTTCTTCCTCAACATGTTCTTCGCGGCCAAGCTCAAGAGCATGCCGCCGAAGCTGGTGAGCGACGATGGCCGCCACGTGGTGATCCGGCCGCTGGCCTACGTGGCCGAGAAGGACCTGGTGCGCTGGGCCCAGCACCGCGAATTCCCGATCATTCCGTGCACGCTGTGCGGCAGCCAGGAGAACCTGCAGCGCAAGCAGGTCGGCGAGATGCTGCGCGAATGGGAGCGCAAGTACCCGGGGCGCATCGAGAACATGTTCAGCGCGATGCAGAACGTGGTGCCTTCGCACCTGCTCGACGGAACGCTGCACGACTTCAAGGGTCTGAAGCCGACGGGCGTGGCCGACGAGAACGGCGACAAGGCCTTCGACACGCCCTCCTTCGACCCGCTCTCCCAGGCACCCGCCGCCCTGCGCATCGTCCAGGGCTGATCCGGCTACCCAGGGGAATTTGGGGCCCACCGGCCCGGAGACCCTCATGAAACGCGCCTTCTTCGCTCTTCTTTTGGTAGCAACCCTGTCCGGCTGCGCCACCTCCTGGGTGGTCGACAGCGACGTGAAGAGCTTCTCCGCCATCGACACCGTTCCCGCCGGCGCCACCTACCGCTTCGAGCGCCTGCCCTCGCAGCAGGCCAACAGCGAGCGCCAGGCCTCGCTCGAGGCCATGGCCGCCGCCGCGCTCGAGCAGGTCGGCCTGCGCCGCGACGACGCCAACCCGCGCTACACGGCGCAGATCAGCGCCCGCGTGACCACCACGCTGTCGCCCTGGGCCGATCCCTGGCTCTGGGACGGCCCCTTCGGCTACGGCTATGGCTACGGCCCCTACGGCTACGGCCGGCGCTGGTACGGCGGCGGCTGGTATGGCGCGCCGATCGTTCCGCAGGCCTCGAACCCCTGGTACGAGCGCGAGGTCGGCGTGGTGCTGCGCGAGCTCGGCAGCAACCGCGTGGTCTACGAGACCCGCGCGCGCAACGACGGCCCCTACACCGCGAGCGCGGCGGTGCTGCCGGTGATGTTCCAGGCCGCGCTGCAGGGCTTCCCGAAGCCGCCCGAGGGCGTGCGGCGCGTCAACATCGAGCTGCCCACGGCGAAGAAGCAACAGTAAGGGCCCGCCTCGGGCCTGGAGCGGCGGCACGATCCGAAATGCCGCCCTCCTAGAATTTCGACCATGGAAGACCTCACCCGCCTGATCGCCGTTCGCCATGGCGAAACCGCCTGGAACGTCGACACGCGCATCCAGGGCCAGCTCGACATCGGGCTCAATGCCACCGGCGTCTGGCAGGCCCAGCGCGTGGGACAGGCGCTGGCCGACGAACCGCTGGCCGTCATCTACGCCAGCGACCTCTCGCGCGCCTGGCAGACCGCGCTCGAGATCGCCAAGCCGCACGGCCTCGAGGTCCGGCCCGAACCCGGCCTGCGCGAGCGCGCCTTCGGCCGCTTCGAGGGCATGAGCTTCGCGGAGATCGAGGCCGAGCTGCCCGAGCAGGCCAGGCGCTGGCGCGAGCGCGATCCCGAGTTCGAACCCGAGGGCGGCGAGAGCCTGCTGGTGTTCCGCGAGCGCATCACGCGCGTGGCCGCCGACCTGGCCTCGCGCCACACGGGCGAGCTGGTGGCGCTGGTCGCGCATGGCGGCGTGATGGACGTGCTCTACCGCGCCGCCACGCGCCAGGAGCTGCAGGCGCCGCGCACCTGGCAACTCGGCAACGCGGCCATCAACCGCATGCTGTGGAGCAGCGAGGGCTTCAGCCTCGTGGGCTGGAGCGACATCGCGCACCTCGCGGCCGAGGGCGGGCCGCGCGACGAGTTCGCCAACTAGCTCAGTGCGTCAGTGCGAGCCGGGCGCCACCATCCGGTGGCGCAACTGGTCGGCCACCACCGCCACGATCAGCAACGCGCCCAGCACCACCATCTGCAGGTACGAACCCACGCTCGCGAGGTTCATGCCGTTCTGCACCAGGCCGATGAAGATCGCGCCCATCACCACGTTCGGCACCCGGCCCATGCCGCCGCGCAGGCTCACGCCGGCGATCACGCAGGCCGCGATCGATTCCAGCGCCACGGTGCCGCCGAGGTTGGCCTCGCCGGTCTCGACGCGCGCGGTCAGCAGCAGGCCGCTGACGGCCGCGAGGCCCGCGCACAGCAGGTAGGCCACGAGCAGCACGCGCCGGGTGTCGATGCCCGACAGCGCCGCCGCCTTGGCATTGCCGCCCACGGCCAGCAGGTGGGTGCCGGTCGGCATGCGGCCCATGAGCACGCCCATGGCCGCCACGCAGACCGCCGTGACCCAGATCGGCACCGGCACGCCCAGCAGCGTGCCGAAGCCGAACAGCTCGCTGAAGCCCGCGGGCAGGCCCGACACCGGCACGCCGCCCGTGAGGTAGAGCGCCAGGCCGAAGCCGATCGACTGCACGCCCAGCGTGACGATGAAGGGCGAGACGCCGATGAAGGCCACGCCGATGCCGTTGACCAGCCCCACCGCGAGCCCGGCCAGCATGCCGCAGGCGCAGCCCAGGGCAATGGCCAGCCAGGCGGCGTCGGGCAGCGCGGCGCCGAAGAACTGCATGGCCAGCGCCGCCACCACCGAGGTGATCGCCATCACGGTGCCGACCGAGAGGTCGAAGCCGCCGGTCACCAGCGCCAGCATCTGGCCCATGGCCACCAGGATCAGGTAGACCGACTGGCGCAGCAGGTTGACCAGGTTCTGCACCGTGAGGAACTGGTCCGACAGGGTGCCGAACACCACGAAGGCAATCGCCAGCATGAAGGGCAGCACGCCCAGGCGCAGGAACAGGGCGCGCAGCAGGGCCAGCGCGCGGCCGGCGGGCCCCGGTGCCGAAGGCACGGCGGTGGCGACGGAGGAAGACGAAGTCATGGCTTGTTGTTCTCGCTGGAACCGAAGAAGAGATTGAGCACGGCGGTCTCGCCGATGGCGTCGCCCTGCAGCTCGCCGGCGATCTCGCCGCGGCACATCACGTAGACACGGTGGCTCAGGTGCAGCACCTCGGGCAGGTCGGAGGAGATCACGACCACCGCCGCGCCGCCTTCGCAGAGCCTGCGGATCACCTGGTAGAGCGCGCTGCGGGTGCCGATGTCGACGCCCACCGTGGGCTCGTCGAACACGTAGAGCGCGGCGTCGCGCGTCATGCCCTTGCCGAACAGCACCTTCTGCTGGTTGCCGCCCGACAGGAGCGCCACCGGCCGCTCGAGGTTGCGCGGCGCGAGTTCCACGCGCTCGGCCGCGGCCGTGGACAGCCGGCGCCCGAGCCGCTTGCGCAGCCAGCCGCCATGGCCGCGCAGCGGGCCGTGCACCAGCGGCAGCGTGATGTTGGCGCGCGCGCTGAAGCCCAGCACCAGCCCCTCGCCCTTGCGGTCGGGCGGCAGGTAGAACAGGCCCTCGTCGAGCAGCCGGCGCACCCTGGCGCCGGTGCGCGGCTGGCCCTTGAACAGCACGCGGCCCGCGCTCACCGGGTCGAGCCCGCAGACCGCGCGGAACAGCTCCGACTTGCCGCAGCCCACGAGGCCGGCCAGCCCGACCACCTCGCCGCGCCGCACCGTGAGGCTGGCGCCGCGCACGCCGTTGGGCGAATGCAGGCCCTCGACCTCGAGCACCGTCTCGCCCGGCGCAAAGGCGATGCGCGGATAGACCTGTTCGATGGCACGCCCGCTCATCAGCTCGATCAGGCGGTCGGCATCGGTCTCGCGCGCCTCGACCGTCGTGACCTGGCGGCCGTCGCGCAGCACCGTGATGCGGTCGGCGATCTGCGCGATCTCCTGCATGCGGTGCGAGATGTAGACGATGCCCACGCCGCGCGCCTGCAGCCGCGCCACCAGTTCGAACAGGCGCTGCGTCTCGGCATCGGTCAGCGAAGCCGTGGGCTCGTCGAGGATCAGCACCGAGACCTCGCCGCGCAGGCCCTTGGCGATCTCCACCATCTGCTGCTGCGCGCGCGTGAGGCCGGCCACGGGCGCATCGACGTCGATCGCGAAGCCCAGGTCGGCCAGCATCGCGCGGGCACGTTCGCGCAGCGCGCCGCGGTCGAGCAGGCCGCCGCGGCGCGGCTCCTCGCCGAGGCTCAGGTTCTGCGCCACCGACAGCGTGGGGATCAGCGAGAACTCCTGGAACACCGCGCTGATGCCGTGGCGCCGCGCCTCGTGCACGTTTGCGAAGCGCACCGGCTCGCCGCGCAGCCGGATCTCGCCGGCGCTCGGCACATTGGCGCCGGCCAGCAGCGAGATCAGCGTCGACTTGCCGGCGCCGTTCTCGCCGAACAGCACGTGCACCTCGCCCGCGCGCAGCTCGAAGTCCACGCCGTCGAGCGCCAGCACGCCCGGATAGCGCTTGCCGAGTCCGCGGGTCTGCAGCAGGGGTGGCATCGCGGGCCTTACTTGACCTCGAACACCGGCTTGAAGCCGGTCGGCGGCAGGATGTCGGCCTGCTTCACGCTCTGGATGTTGCTGCTGTCGACCACGAAGATCTTCGGGCCCACGTGCTTCGCGACCTCCTTGCCCTCGAGCAGGCGCACCGCCTGGTCGACCGCGATGCGGCCCTGGATCACCATCGAGTCGGCCGGCGCCGCCACGATGCGGCCGCGCTGGATGCCCTCGTAGACGCCCGGCGTCATGTAGAAGGACAGCACCTGCACCTTCTTGTCGAGGTTGCGCGAGCGCAGGATGCCGGTGGCGGCCTCGGCCGTGACCGCCGTGCCCGCCACATAGGCCAGGTCGGGGTTGGCCTGCAGCACGTCCTCGATCAGCTTGCTCTGCGCTTCCTTGCCGGTGTCGCCGTACTTCGGATCGAGCACCACCACCGCGCTGCCCTTGACCGCCTCCATGAAGCCCTTGTGCGCGGCCTCGACCCAGCCCGCGCCGGCCGGGCCCGGGAACCAGCCGACCTTGACCGGCGGCGAACCGGCCGGATGCTTCTTCGCGAGGTAGGCGCCGGTCGACTGGCCCATGGTGTGGAAGGACACCAGCGACTTGGCCGAGAGGTCGGGCGAGTTGATGCCGTTGACCAGATCGATCACCGGCACCTTCTTCGCGGCCGTGGCCTTGATGACGTTGTTGAGGCCGTCGCCCGAGATCGCGCCGATGATCACCGCGTTGGCGCCGCGCGCCACGCAGTCCTCGATCTGCGAGACCTGCTTGCCGAGGTTGGTGTAGCCGCCCGCGTCGGCCACCTGCAGCTTCACGCCCTGGCGCCGGGCCTCCTCGATCACGCCGTAGTCCACGCCGAGCCAGTAGGCGTCCTTCATGTGCGGGAACGACACGCAGAGGTCCCACTTCTTCGAGGCCTTGGGCAGCGGCACGTAGTCGATGGGCTTCTTCGTGCCCTCGGCCGAGAAGGCGGGCTCGGTGGCCTCGGCCTTGTAGGGAAACCAGTCGGCGGCCGAGGCACCGCCGTGCCACAGCACGGTGGCGGCGAAGGCGGCGGCGGTCAATGAAACGCGCAGGGGCAAGCTGTTCATGAAGAACTCCTAGGTGGCAACGGGGAAGAAAAGGAAGGGATGGGCGGCCGCGCCGCCCGGGCGCTCAGTCGGCGAGCGCGGCGCGCAGGCGCTCGATGCGCCGTCGTCGCTCGGCGCGCGCGGCCAGCGCCTGCGCCATGTCGACCGCGACGAAGCGTGCCTTGTGGTTGGGCTGCATCTGGGCGATCAGGTCCATGTCGGCGCTGATCACCGTGCCGACCATCGCGTAGCCGCCGCCCGAGACCGCGTCGCGGTGCAGGATGATCGGCTCGCGCCCGCCCGGCACCTGGATCGAGCCGTAGGGATAGCCGGCATCGACGATGTTCGACGGATCGGCGCCCGCGCCGAAGGGCGGCGTGCGCTCGATGAACTTCAGCGGCGTGCCGTTCTTGTAGCGGTAGCCGATGCGGTCGGCCTCCGAGCCCACGCTCCAGGTGTCGGCGAAGAAGCTGCGCACCGAGTCCTGCTGCAGCCGGTGGAAGTAGATGCCGGGCAGCACGCGCAGCGTCACCTCTTTGGCGAGCACCGGCAGCAGCTCCGCCGCCACGCCACGCCCGGGCCGCGCGCGCGCCGAGGGCGTGCCCACCGGCAGCCGGTCGCCGGCCAGCAGCTTGCGGCCCTCGAAGCCGCCGAAGGCGCCGAGGCCGTAGGTCGAGCGGCTGCCGAGCACCAGCGGCACGTCGATGCCGCCGGCCACCGCGATGCACATGCGCGCGCCCAGCAGCATGAAGTCGAAGCCGAGCACGTCGCCGGCCTGCACCGCGAAGGCTTCGTTGCGCGGCCTCTCGGCGCCGTTGAGCTTGACCTTGGCCTGCGCGCCCGTCACCGCCACCACGGCGGGCGCATCGAAGCGCAGCTCGGGCCCGAGCAGCGTGCTCTCGATCACGGCCGCGCCCTCGTCGTTGCCCACCAGCAGGTTGGCCAGCACCAGGCCCTGCTGGTCGAGCGCGCCCGACAGCGGAATGCCCAGGTGGTAGTAGCCGGGACGGCCCGCGTCCTGCACGCTGGTCGCGAGGCCGGGCTTGAGCACTTCAATCGCCATGGAGCACCTTCAGCAGCTGTTGGTTGTAGCCGTCGGGATCGGCCAGGAATTCCTGCAGCGAGAACGACACCGGCGCGATGCGCAAGGTGTAGTCGCCGGCCTCCACCTGCGCCACCTGGCGGTCGTACTCGGCGCGGTCGATCGGCTTCCACTTGACGATGTCGCCGGGGCGGAAGAACACCATCAGCTCCTTGAGGTAGGGCAGGCGCTGGGCCGGGTCGAAGATCGGCGCCGGCGTGACGCCGAACATCTGGTAGCCGCCGGCCCCGCGCACCGAGTAGATGCAGCTGAAGCAGCCGCCGTGGCCCAGGGTGAGCCGCGGCGTGTCGGTGCGCGGGCTCAGGTACTTGGGTACCTCGAGCTGGCGCTCGCGCTCGACCATCTGGAACAGGAAGGGCAGCCCGGCCACGAAGCCCACCATGGAGACGAACCACGGCGCGCCCGAATGCGCGGCGATGAAGGCCTCGACGGAATCGAGGCCGTTGATGCGCGCGGCGTACTCGATGTCGGTGCTGGCCGGGTCCTGGTGGCGCTCGCGGAAGCGCATCAGGGTCTCGTGCGTCCACGGGTCGTTGTAGAGCACGGGGATCTCGACGATGCGGGTCGAAAGCCGCAGGTCGGCCTCCCCGATGCCGGCCTCGATCCCCTCGAGCACGGCCTGCAGCGCATCGGGCGCGATCAGGTCGGGATCGAAGCGCACCAGGTAGGCCGCGTTGGCCGGGCAGATCTCGGTGACGCCCGCGATCTCGCCGGCCTGCACGCGGCGGCGCAGCTCGTTGCAGATCGCCATGCCCTTGAAGAAGGCCGGCAGCGACATCGACTCGCTGATCTCGACGAACAGGTGCTCGTCGCCGCCAAAGCTGTAGCGGGCCTGGGCCGGGAGGATGGCAGCGGCGGTCATGCGGGCACCTTCTCGGCCGTGGAAGCAGGAACGGGAGCGGCCGGTTCGGCCAGCGGATGCGCCGCGAGCCACTGCTCGAGGAAGCCGGTGTGGAAGGCCGCGGCCGCGACCTCGGCGTCGTCGCACAGCGCGCGGTGCAGCGGGATCGTGGTGTGGATGCCCTCCACGCGCAGCTCGCCGAGCGCACGGCGCATGCGCGCGAGCGCGGCGGCCCGGTCGCTGTCGTGCACGATCAGCTTGCCGAGCAGCGAGTCGTAGTAGGCCGGCACGTTGCAGCCCGCGAACATCAGGGTGTCGAAGCGCACGCCGGGCCCGCCCGGCACCGCGAGCCGCGTCACCAGGCCCGGGCTCGGCATGAAGTTCTTCGCCGCGTTCTCGGCGTTGATGCGCACCTCGATGGCGGCGCCGGCGAGCCGGATGTCCTCCTGCTTCAGGCGCAGCGGCTGGCCCAGCGCGATGCGCAGCATCTCCTTCACGAGGTCGATGCCGGTGACCATCTCGGTGATCGGATGCTCGACCTGGATGCGGGTGTTCATCTCGATGAAGAAGAACTCGCGCGTGTCGTCGTCATAGAGGTATTCGAGCGTGCCCGCGCCGCGGTAGGCCACGGCGCTCGCGAGGCGCAGCGCCGATTCGCACAGCGCGGCGCGCGTGGCGGCATCGATGGCGGCCGAGGGCGCTTCTTCCCACACCTTCTGGCGCCGGCGCTGCAGCGAGCATTCGCGCTCGAAGCAGTGCACCACGCGCTGGCCGTCGCCGAGGATCTGCACCTCGATGTGGCGCGCCTTGCGGATGAAGCGCTCGAGGTAGACCTCGCCGTTGCCGAAGGCGGCCTGCGCCTCGGCGGTGGCGGTGGCGAACTGCTGGCGCAGCTCGGCCTCGTCGTGCGCCACGCGGATGCCGCGCCCGCCACCGCCGGCCGAGGCCTTGATCATGATCGGGTAGCCGATGTCGCGCGCGAGCTCGACCGCCACGCCGGCATCACTCACCACGCCGGCGCTGCCGGGCACGGTGGGCACGCCGGCCTTCATGGCGGCGGCGCGCGCGGCCGCCTTGTCGCCCATGGTGCGGATCGCATGCGGCGTCGGGCCCACGAACACCAGGCCCGCGGCCTCGACGCGCGCCGCGAAGTCGGCGTTCTCCGAGAGGAAGCCGTAGCCCGGATGCACGGCGCCCGCGCCGCTGTGGGCCGCGGCCTGCAGGATGGCGTCGGCGCTCAGGTAGCTCTTGCTGGCATGGGCCGGGCCGATGCGCACGGCCTCGTCGGCCATCTGCACGGCCAGGCTCTGGGCGTCGGCGTCGCTGTAGACGGCGACGGTCTTCAGGCCCAGCTCCTGCGCGGCGCGGATCACGCGCACCGCGATCTCCCCGCGGTTGGCGATCAGCAGCTTGTCGAATGCAGCGGTCATCGCGTCGTCTTCCTCAGGCGGTCTCGATCACGGCCAGCGGCTGGCCCGGATCGACCGGCTCGGCGTTCTCGACCGCGAAGCGCAGCAGGCGACCGGCCGCGTCGGCCGTGACTTCGCTGAACTGCTTCATCACCTCGACCAGGCCCAGCACGTCGCCCACGGCCACCGTGTCGCCCTCGGACTTGAACGGCGGCGCATCGGGCGCCGAGCGGCGGTAGAAGGTGCCCGGCAGCGGGCTCAGGACTTCATGGGTAGCGGACATGGGATGCACTCCTGGGGACGGAACGGAAAACGGGGAAGGGAAAGAGGGGATCAGCCCTGCGCGGCGAGCCCTGCAACCTCGATGCCATGCGCGGCCAGCGCGCGCCGCGTGACCTGCACCAGCGCGAGCGCACCGGGCGTGTCGCTGTGGATGCAGACCGAGTCGAAGCCGATGGCCAGGTCCTCGCCCTCGACCGTGCGCACCGTGCCCTCGGTGCAGGCGCGCAGCACCTTGGCCGCGACCGCCTCGGGGTCGAGCGCGCCGACGCGGCGCGTGAAGACGATGGAGCCGCTCAGGTCATAGTCGCGGTCGGCGTAGAACTCGCGCACCACGGGCTGGCCCAGCTCGCGCGCCACGCGGCAGGTGACCGAGGACTCCATGCAGAACAGGCGCAGGCCGGGCTCGATGCGCTGCAGCGCCTCGACCAGCGTGCGCGACAGCGCCTCGTCGCGCGCCGCGTGCATGTAGAGCGCGCCGTGCGGCTTGATGTGCTGCAGCGCCAGCCCCTCGAGCCGCGCGAACTCGCGCAGCGCGCCGAGCTGGTAGACCATGTCGTTGACCAGTTCCTCGGCCGGCGCCTGGATGTGGCGCCGGCCGAAGCCCACGAGGTCGCGAAAGCCCGGATGCGCGCCGATGCCCACGCCGTGCTCGCGCGCCAGCGCGACCATGCGCCGCATGATGTTCGGATCGCCGGCATGGAAGCCGGTGGCGATGTTGGCCGAACTGATCAGCGGCATCAGTTCCGCGTCGACGCCATCGCCGATGGTCCAGGGGCCGAAGCCCTCGCCCATGTCGGAGTTCAGATCGATCCGCTTCTTGTTCACGTGTGACAGCCTTTGTTCGATGGACGGGCCGAAGATTAGTGAGCGGTCCAAAGGCTGAAAAGCATTGTTTTCCGCGCGCTCGGTATCTGAAAAACAGATGCTGCGCAGCGGCGCATGCCTTGCTACGCTGGCGTCACCGCGCTCGCGCGGTATCGGGTTTTCACCAACCCATGCACTGGCTGCCCCGCGTTGCCGATACCGATCCACTCCCCGAAGCCCCGCCATGTCCCTGACCCTTCGCCAGCTCAAGTACTTCTCGGCGGTGGCCGAGGCCGGCCGCATCTCGCACGCGGCGCTGCAGCTCAACATCTCGCAGTCGGCCGTAACCACCGCGATCCGCGAACTCGAGGAGATGCTGGGCCAGCAGCTGTTCGAGCGCCATCCGCACGGCGTGGAACTGACCAAGGGCGGACGCCGCTTCCTGAGCCATGCCTACGCGGTGCTGGCCGCGGCCGACGAGGCGCAGCGCATGCCGCACGAGGACGCCGCCGTGCAGGGCGAGCTGACCATCGCCGCGAGCTACACCGTGCTCGGCTACTTCCTGCCGCACCACCTGCAGCGCTTCGAGCAGCTGCATCCGCAGGTCACGCTGAAGGTGCACGAGGTGGCGCGCGAGGCGATCGAGGAAGGGCTGATCACGCGGCGCTACGACCTCGGCGTGGTGCTGACCTCGAACGTGGTGCTGCGCGAGCTCTCGCTCGAGACCTTCTTCGGCTCGCAGCGCCGGCTGTGGGTGCCGGCCAAGCACCCGCTGCTCGACAAGGCCGAGGTCACGCTGGCCGACGTGGCGGCCGAGCCCTACATCATGCTCACGGTCGACGAAGCCGCGGCCACCGCGCTCAAGTACTGGGGCCGCACGCCGCACCAGCCCAAGGTGCGGCTGCGCACCAGCTCGGTGGAGGCGGTGCGCAGCACGGTCGCCAACGGCGGCGGCGTGACGGTGCTGTCGGACATGGTCTACCGCCCGTGGTCGCTCGAGGGCAAGCGCATCGAGACCATCAACCTGCGCGACCCGATCCCCACCATGAACATCGGGCTCGGCTGGAAACAGGGCGTGGATTTCTCGCCCGCGATGACGGCGCTGCGCGACTACTTCCGCCAGCTGTTCCTCGATCCCGCGTCGGCGCGGCAGGGGCGCGGGCGCGCCTGAGCCCGCGGCGCTCGCTCAGGCGTGCGAGACCTCGGCCTGCGCTTCCTTCGGCAGGTCGACCATCGGCCCGCTGCCGCTGTAGCGGTCGAGCGCGAGGTAGATCGCGGGCGTGATGTAGAGCGTGATCACCTGCGAGAAGATCAGCCCGCCCACCACCGCCACGCCCAGCGGCTGGCGCAGCTCGGCGCCGGCGCCCAGGCCCAGCGCGAGCGGCAGCGCGCCCATCAGCGCGGCCAGCGTGGTCATCAGGATCGGGCGGAAGCGCAGCCGGCAGGCCTCGCGGATCGCCTCCACCGGCTGCAGGCCCTCGGTGCGCTGCGCGTCGAGCGCGAAGTCGATCATCATGATCGCGTTCTTCTTCACGATGCCGATCAGAAGCAGGATGCCGATGGTCGCGATCAGCGTGAGGTCGAAGCCGAAGATCTTCAGCGAGATCAACGCACCCACCGCCGCCGAGGGCAGGCCCGCGAGGATGGTGATCGGATGGATGTAGCTCTCGTAGAGCACGCCCAGCAGCACGTAGATGACCAGCACCGCCAGCACCAGCAGCACGGCCTGGCTGGACTGCGAGCTCTGGAACACCGCGGCATCGCCCCCGTAGGTGGTGATGATCGACTGCGGCATCTTGAGCTCTTCCTTGAAGCGGTCGATCTTGGCGGTGGCGTTGCCCAGCGGCACGTCGGGGCCGAGATTGAACGACACCGTCACCGCCTGCAGCTGGCCCTGGTGGTTGACCGAGGTCGGGCCCACGGTGCGCTCGATGCTCGAGAAGGCCGACAGCGGCACCAGCCGGCCGGTGGTGCTGCGCACCGACAGGCGCGAGACGTCGTCCTCGAACTGCCGGTCGTTGTCGGCCGCCGAGAGGATCACCTGGTAGGTGTTGCTGGCCGCGTAGATGCTGCCGATCTGGCGGTCGCCGTAGGCGTTGTAGAGCGCGGTGCGCAGGTCGCCCACCGCCACGCCGAGCACGCCGGCCTTGTCGCGGTCGATCTTCAGCGTGGCCTGCAGGCCGCGGTTCTGCGAGTCGCTGGTGACGTCGCGGAAGTCGGGGTCGGCGCGCATGCGTTCCATGAGTCGCGTGGCCCAGGGCACCATCTCGCCGGCGTTCACGCTCTGCAGCGTGTACTGGAAGCGCGCCTTGCTCTGGCGCCCGCCCAGGCGCAGGTTCTGCACCGGCTGCATGTAGACGGCGATGCCGGGAATCTCGCGGAAGCGCTGGCGCAGCGACTCGAGCACCTTCGACATCTTCGGCCGCTCGCCGCGCGCCTTGAGCACCGCGAACAGCCGGCCCGAGTTCTGCGTGGCCGTGGGGCCGCCCACGCCGACGAAGGAGCTCACGTAGTCGACGCTGGGGTCGGCCATCAGCGCGTCGGACACGCGGTCCTGCAGCGCCTTCATGGCGGTGAAGGAGATGTCCTCGGCGGCCTCGGTCGTGATCTGGATCTGGCCGATGTCCTCCTCGGGGAAGAAGCCCTTGGGGATCGTGATGAACAGCCAGGCCGTGACCACGAAGGTGGCGCCGGCCATCAGCAGCATCAGCCCGCGGTGCGCCAGGGTCCAGTCGAGCGTGCGCATGTAGCTGCCGTGCACCCAGCGGTAGCCGCGCTCGAAGGCGCGGCCGATCGCGGTGCCGGGCTCGGGATGCTCCTCCTCGTGGTCGTGGCGCGCGCCGCCCTCGGGCCGCGGCACCTGCTTGAGCAGCCGGCTCGCGAGCATCGGCACCAGGGTCAGCGAGACGATCGCCGACACCAGCACCGCCAGCGCCACCACCACCGCGAACTCGTGGAACAGCAGGCCGATCACGCCCGGCATGAAGAAGATCGGGATGAACACCGCCACCAGCGAGATCGAGATCGAGACGATGGTGAAGCCCACCTCGCGCGCGCCGCGCAGCGAGGCGGCCAGCGGGTCCATGCCCTTCTCGACGTAGCGCATGATGTTCTCGAGCACCACGATGGCGTCGTCCACCACCAGGCCCACGGCCAGCGTGATACCCAAGAGCGAGACGTTGTCGAGGCTGTAGCCGAAGGCATAGAGCAGCGCCACCGCGCCGATCAGCGAGATCGGGATGGTGGCGGCCGGGATCAGGGTGGCGACCAGGCGGTGCAGGAACAGGAAGATCACCAGCACCACCAGCGCGATGGTGCCCAGCAGGGTGAGCTGCACGTCGTGCACCGCCTCGCGGATCGACAGCGAGCGGTCGTTGACCATCTGGATCTCGACCGACTGCGGCAGCTCGGCCTTGAAGCGCGGGATCAGCGCGCGCACCGCGTCGACCACCTGCACCGTGTTGGCATTGGGCTGGCGCTGCACGGCCAGCGAGATCGAGCTCTGGCCGTTGAAGCTGCTGGCGGTCTTGACCGACTCGAAGCTGTCCTCGATGGTCGCGACCTCGTCGAGCCGCACCGGTGCGCCGTTGCGCTGGCCGACGATCAGCTTGGCGAAGTCGGCCGCGCGCGTGAGCTGCTGGTTGGCCTGGATGGTGAGCGTCTGGCGCGGGCCGTCGAGCACGCCGACCGGCGTGTTGGCATTGGCCGAGTTGACCGCGCGCGCGAGCTCGTCGAGCGTGATGTTGCGCGCGTTGAGCAGGTCGGCATTGGCCTTGATGCGCACCGCGAAGGCCTTGCGGCCGTACACGCCCACCTGCGCCACGCCGTCGATGGTCGAGAGCGTGGGCGAGATCAGGTTCTCGGCGTAGTCGTTGAGCTCCGAGGGGTTCATCGACGGCGAGATCAGCGCGATGAACAGCACCGGCGCATCGGCCGGGTTGACCTTGCGGTACGAGGGCAGCTGCGTGAGCTCCTGCGGCAGCTGGCGCTGCGCGCGCAGGAGCGCGGCCTGCACGTCGACCGCGGCGGCGTCGATGTCGCGGCTGCTGACGAACTCGAGCGTGAGCGAGGTCACGCCCTGCGTGTTGACCGAGCTGATGGTCTGCAGGCCCGGGATGGTCGAGAACTGCTTCTCGAGCGGCAGCGCGACCGAGCTCGCCATGGTGTCGGGGCTGGCGCCCGGCAGCTGCGCATTGACGTTGATGACGGGCGTGTTGTAGCTGGGCAGCGCCGCGACCGGGATGCTGAAGTAGGCGAAGATGCCCACCACCACGACGGCCGCGGACAGCAGCACCGTCATCGCGGGACGGCGGATGCACAGCTCGGAGATGTTCATGGCCTAGACCTTCGCGCTGCGCGCTTCGGTATTCGCCTTGGGAGCGGCCCGGCGGCTCATGCGCGCTCCCGCTGCGTCGAGCGGATGTCGACGCCCTCGGACGACGCCGCGCTGCCGGGCGTCACGCCCGTGGTGCCGCCGGGCGCGGCCGGGGTCGCGGGCGTGTCGCCGCGCGGCTTGTCGTCGATGCGCACCTTGCCGTTGGGCCGCACGTTCTGGCTGCCCTCGATCACGACCTGCTCGCCGGGCTCGACGCCGCTGACCGCGACCCTGGTGCCGAAGGTATGCAGCGTCTTCACCTTGCGGCGGCTCGCGTTGCGTTCCTTGTCGACCACGTAGAGCGAGGTGCCCTCGGGCAGCATCATCAGCGCCGCCGCGGGCACCACCGTGACGCCCTCGAGCGTGCGCACCGTGATGCGGGTGCCGACGAACTGGCCGGGCCACAGGCTCTGGTCGGCGTTGTCGAACACGGCCTTGGCGCGCACGGTGCCGATCTGCGGATCGACCGTGTTGTCGACGAAGTTGAGCGTGCCCTGCAGCGTGTCCTTGCGGCCCGTGACCACGGCCTCGACGCGCGAGCGCGTGCGCGCGGCGGCCAGCAGGTCCTGCAGGTTGGCCTCGGGCACGGGGAAACTCACGGCGATCGGGTCGAGCTGCGTGACCGTGACCAGCGACAGCGTGGGCTGCACCAGCGTGCCCGGGTAGATGTTGACGGCGCCGATGCGGCCCGCGATCGGCGCATGCAGCTTGGTGTAGCTCAGCGCCACCTGGGCCGACTGCACCGCGGCGCGGTCGGCCGCGACCGCCGCGCGCTGCGCCTCGAGCTGCGACAGCGTGGCATCGGTCGCGCTCTTGGAGATGAAGTTCTGCGCCAGCAATTCCTGGCTGCGCTTGTACTGGCGCTCGAGGTCGGCCAGCGTGGCCTCGTCGCGCTTCTGCTGGGCCTGGGCGCGCGCCAGGTTGGCCTGGTCGTTGCGGTCGTCGAGCGTGAAGAGCAACTGCCCCTGCTTCACGAACTGGCCTTCCTTCACGTGCACCACGTCGACCGTGTTGGTCACCTGCGGTCGCAGGTCCACGCTGTTGAGCGAGACCACGCTGCCGTTGACCTGCACCGTGACCGGCACGTCCTGGCGCACGGCGGTGGCGAGCGTGACCAGCGCGGTCGGCGCGGCCACCGGCCCCTTGGCGCTCTTCGCCGCGGCGCGCTCGCCCGAGCCGCTCCACCACCATCCCGCGGCGGCGACGATCGACACGCCCACGAGGGCGATGACTGCGTTCTTCTTCATGGGTTTTTGTGCACTTTGGGCTGACAGCGGCTATTGGATCGCGGGGGGTTCCGAGTGTCCATCCACGCCGTAAAGAAAAGTAAAGGCCAGGGCGCCGCGCCCGGTAAAAACGGTCGGGATAAGCACCGATGGACAGGCACCCCGCTCGCTAGAATCCCCGCTCCACAGCCTCTGGATGAACCCCATGAACCGCTGCAAGACACCCACGAACGCTCTTCATTTCATAGCAGCCTGCGCAACGCTGGCAGCCACTTCCAGCTTCTTACCGCTCCAGGCGAGCGCGCAGGACGCGGTGCCCCGGCCGCAGACCCAGAACGAATCGCTGGTCGGCGGGCGCAATTTCCCGGTCGGCACCCTGCGCGGCAAGTTCCGCGTGATCGACGGCAACGACGTGATGCTCGACGGCCGCCCCGACCGGCTCGCGCCCGGCGCGCGCATCCGCAGCGGCCAGAACATGCTGGTGATGAGCGGCGCGATCACGGGCCAGAACCTGCTGGTCAACTACACGCGCGATGCAGCGGGCATGCTGCGCGAGGTCTGGATCCTCACGCCCGACGAAGCCACCGCCAGCCGCGAATCGCTGAACAAGCCCTTCCTCAACATCTGGCCGTTCGTGCAGAACGACACGGTCAACACGCAGTAGGCCCCTCGGCATCTCGCCAGCGGCCCTCGGCCGCACCGGCATTCCTTTCGCGGACACGCCCGCCGCTTTCGCCACGAAAGCCCCGTGTCCGCCCGGCCCTCCGCAAGACGAGGGCCCCTCCTATATAGAAGAGCTCCCCATGACCGCCAAGAAAGTCTTCATCAAAACCTTCGGCTGCCAGATGAACGAGTACGACTCGGACAAGATGGCCGACGTGCTCCATGCCGCGCAGGGCTACGAGCCGACGCAGAACGTCGACGAGGCCGACCTGATCCTGTTCAACACCTGCTCGGTGCGCGAGAAGGCGCAGGAAAAGGTGTTCTCCGACCTCGGCCGCGTCAAGCACCTGAAGGCGCGCGGCGTGAAGATCGGCGTCGGCGGCTGCGTGGCCAGCCAGGAGGGCAACGCCATCATCGCGCGCGCGCCCTACGTCGACATCGTGTTCGGCCCGCAGACCCTGCACCGGCTGCCCGAGATGCTGGCCGAGCGCGAGCGGCTCGACCGCCCGCAGGTGGACATCAGCTTTCCCGAGATCGAGAAGTTCGACCACCTGCCGCCCGCGCGCGTGGAAGGCGCCACCGCCTTCGTGTCGATCATGGAAGGCTGCTCCAAGTACTGCAGCTACTGCGTGGTGCCCTACACGCGCGGCGAGGAGGTCAACCGGCCGCTCGACGACGTGCTGGTCGAGATCGCCGGCCTGGCCGACCAGGGCGTGCGCGAGGTCACGCTGCTGGGCCAGAACGTCAATGCCTACCGCGGCCGCATGGGCGACACGGCCGAGATCGCCGACTTCGCGCTGCTGATCGAGTACGTGGCCGAGATCCCCGGCATCGAGCGCATCCGCTACACCACCAGCCATCCGAACGAGTTCACGCCGCGGCTGATCGAGGCCTATGCCAAGGTGCCGCAGCTCGTGAGCCACCTGCACCTGCCGGTGCAGCACGGCAGCGACCGCATCCTGATGGCGATGAAGCGCGGCTACACCGCCATGGAATACAAGAGCACGGTGCGCAAGCTGCGCGCGATCCGGCCCGAGCTCGCGCTGTCGAGCGACTTCATCGTCGGCTTCCCCGGCGAGACCGAGGCCGACTTCGACAAGATGATGAAGCTGATCGACGACTGCCAGTTCGACGCCAGCTTCAGCTTCATCTTCAGCCCGCGCCCCGGCACGCCGGCCGCCGCGCTGCACGACGACACGCCGCACGAGGTCAAGCTGGCGCGGCTGCAGAAGCTGCAGGCCGTGATCGACGGCAACGTGAAGCGCTTCGGCGAGGCGCTGGTGGGCAGCACCCAGCGCGTGCTGGTGGAAGGCGCCTCGCGCCGCGACGCGAGCGAGCTGATGGGCCGCACGGCCTGCAACCGGGTCGTCAACTTCGAGGGCGACGCGCGGCTCGTGGGCCGGATGACCGACCTGCGCATCACGCGCTCGCTGGCCTACACGCTGCGCGGCGAAGTGCCCACGCGCGAGCGCGCGTCCGCCGCCGGGGCGCTCGCCTGATGGCGAAGCGATCGATACGGGGCTCGTTCCAGCAGCTCCTGCTGTTCGCCTTCCTGCTGATCACCGCGCTGCTGGTGGGCGTGGCGCTGCGCTCGGTGCTGCAGTACGACACCTTGATGACGCAAAGCCGCGACGCCGCGGCGCGCGCGCTGCGGCTGTCGGGCGCGGCGCAGTCGCTGGCCGAGCGCAGCGCGGCGATGGAGCGCGCCGGGCGCCAGTCGCTGGTGCTCAACGATTCGGTGCTGCGGCGCCGCTTCGACGATGCCGCGCGCGAGGCCCACGGCGTGCTCGAGCGGCTCGAGAAGAACGGCCTGGCGCCCGCCAGCACCGAGGCCTGGCGCACCCAGCTCGGCGTGATCGAGGGCCTGATGAGCGGCAACGCCGACAGCGCGCTGCAGCGCGAGAGCACGATGGCGATGCAGTTCCGCGACCTCGACGCGCTCAACACCAACATCGCGCAGCAGGCCCAGTTCCTGATCGAGATGCAGAACGACGCGCTGGCCAAGCGCATCGAGAACGCGCGCCGCCGGCTGATGCGCGAGGTGGTCGCGGCCAGCGTGCTCGCAGTGTCGCTGGCGCTGGCCTTCGGCATCTGGCTGGCGCGGCCGTTCAAGCGGCTCGAGCACGCCATCGTCGGCCTGGGCCAGAACCGGCTCGACGAGCCGATCGACATCCGCGGCCCGGCCGACGTGCGGCGCGTGTCGCAGCAGCTCGAATGGCTGCGGCTGCGGCTGACCGAGCTCGACGCCGACAAGGCGCGCTTCCTGCGCCACGTCTCGCACGAACTCAAGACGCCTCTGGCGGCGCTGCGCGAGGGCGTGTCGCTGCTGGAGGACGGCGTGACCGGCGCGCTGAATCCGGCGCAGCTCGAGGTGGCGCAGATCCTGAACCAGAACACGGTGGCGCTGCAGGGCCAGATCGAGGCGCTGCTGCGCTTCAACGCGGCCGCCTTCGAGGCGCGCGAGCTGCGCCGCGAGCGCACCGAGCTGCTGCCGCTGATCGAGGAGCAGATCGAGTCGCAGCGGCTGCAGTGGCAGGCCCACGGCCTCACGGTGCGCGCCGAGGGCGAGCGCATCGCGCTCACGGTCGACCGCACCAAGCTCGGCACGGCGATCGCCAACCTGCTGTCGAACGCGATCCGCTTCTCGGCGCGCGGCGGCACCATCACCCTCGTGGTCTCGGGCACGCCCGAGGCGGTGCGCATCGACGTCAACGACGCCGGCCCGGGCATCGCCGAGGGCGACCGCGACCGCATCTTCGAGCCCTTCTACCGCGGCGAACGCCAACCGGAGCATGCGGTCAAGGGCACGGGCATCGGACTTTCCATCGTGCAGGAGTACATTGCAGCCCATGGGGGCCGCATCGCCCTGCTGCCCGAGGGGCCCGGCGCGCGTTTCCGCATCGAGCTGCCGCGCACGGCCTGAGCTTCCCGGCGCCCCCACATCCCCGTAGCCATCGCCAACGCCCCGCGTCGTCCTTCTTCGTCCATGTCTTTTTCGTCCGTACGCCCCTCCACCGCCACCCGCGCACTGGCTGCGCTGGCCGCGCCGTGGCTCCTGCTGCTGGCCGCCTGCAGCGCGCCGCCCAAGCCGCCCGCGGAAGCCGATGCGCTGCCGCCGCCGCCGGTGCTGCCACGCGTGATGCCGGTCGAGGCCGAGCCGAAGGCGCCGGCCACCCAGCCGGCCTCGCTGTTCACGCTGATGACCCAGGGCCCGGTGGCCGCCGTGCTGGCCTACGCCGACAAGATGCGCCCGCTCAGCGGCGCCGAACTGAGCGCCGAGATCCAGCGCCTGGGCGACCCCGGCGACGCGCCCACGGCGCAGATGCACCTCGCGATCCTGCTGTCGCAGACCCGCGTGCCGGCCGACCTGGCGCGCGCGCTGGGCCTGCTGCAGCGCGTGATCGCCAATCCCGCGCCCGAGGCCCAGCCGCTGCAGCCGCTGGCGCGCGCGCTGGCCGCGCGCTACATCGAGCAGCGCCGCGTCGAGGACGACCGCGACAAGCAGGTGCAGCAGCTGCGCGACAGCCAGCGCCGCATCGACCAGCTCAACGACCGCATCGAAGCGCTGCGCGCCATCGAGCGCAGCTTCGCGCGGCCCAACACGCCCGCGGCACCGGCCTCGGCACCGAACGGAAGCAGGTCCACCCCATGAGTACTTCGGGCGCCCGCCTGCTGGTCGTCGACGACGATCCGGACATGCTGCGGCTGCTGTCGATGCGGCTGAGCTCGGCGGGCTACCAGGTCACGGCCGTGACCTCGGCCGAGACGGCGCTCACGCAGCTGGAGATCGAGCATCCGCAGCTGGTGCTCAGCGACGTGCGCCTGCCCGGGCGCGACGGCCTGGCGCTGTTCGATGAGATCCGCAAGCGCCATCCCTCGCTGCCGGTGATCCTGCTGACCGCGCACGGCACCATCCCCGACGCGGTGGAAGCCACCGCGCGCGGCGTCTTCACCTACCTGACCAAGCCCTACGACGGGCGCGAACTGCTCGACAAGATTGCCCAGGCGCTCGCGCTGGGCGCACCGGCCACGGTGCCGAGCAAGACCGGCGACGACAGCTGGCGCGTCGACATCGTGAGCCGCAGCAACCGCATGGCCGAGCTGCTGGCCGAGGCGCGCATGGTCGCCAAGTCCGACGCCTCGGTGCTGCTGCGCGGCGACTCGGGCGCCGGCAAGGAAATGCTGGCGCGCGCCATCCACAAGGCCAGCGCGCGCGCCGACAAGCCCTTCGTGGCGGTCAACTGCGGCGCCATCCCCGAGGCGCTGCTCGAGTCCGAGCTGTTCGGCCACATGAAGGGCGCCTTCACCGACGCCCACGCCAACCACAAGGGCCTGTTCCAGCAGGCCGACGGCGGCACCCTGCTGCTCGACGAGATCGGCGACATGCCGCCCGCGCTGCAGGTCAAGCTGCTGCGCGTACTGCAGGAGCGCGCGGTGCGCCCGCTGGGCGCCAGCCAGTCGATCGAGGTCGACGTGCGCATCATCTCGGCCACCCACCGCGACCTCGATGCCGCGATGGAGGCCGGCCAGTTCCGCGAGGACCTCTATTACCGGCTCAACGTGGTGACGCTCACGCTGCCGCCGCTGTCAGCGCGCCGCGAGGACATCCCGCTGCTGGCCAACCACTTCCTGCAGAAGCTCTCGACCAAGTACGGCAAGCGGCTGTCGGGCTTCGCGCCCGAGGCGCTGAAGGCGCTGACCACCGCGGCCTGGCCCGGCAATGTGCGCCAGCTCTACAACGTGGTCGAGCAGGTCTGCGCGCTGTCGAGCTCGCCGCTGATCCCGCTGGCGCTGGTGCAGCGCGCGCTGCGGGTGCCGACCGTGGAGGTCCAGACCTATGCCGAGGCCAAGCAGCGTTTCGAGCGCGAATACCTGGTCGGCCTGCTGAAACTGACCGACGGCAACGTCGCCGACGCGGCCCGCCTGGCCGACCGCAACCGCACCGAGTTCTACCGCCTGCTGCAGAAGCACGAACTCACGCCGGGCCACTTCAAGGCCGACGCTGTCGCTCCGGGTGGCGAGGGTGTCGCTGACGAGCGACGCCCCTAAGTCGTTGATTTATATGGGTGTTTTTCGGCAGGCCGGTGAGCTTGTCGGGATTCGGCGACAAAAACGGGGGTTTTGAGGCCCTTTTCGCCCTCCGGCCCCCGGAAATTCCGGCCGAAGCGGCCTAAGTGCTTGATTCCAAAGCACTTTTCCATGCTGGCACAGGGTTTGCCCCTGTAGTGGCATGACAGCATTCAACAGCCCATCTTTCGCACTGCGTCCGCAGCGCGACGGCCTGCGTCAAAAGCAGTTTTCCGCCTCGCGGCCCCGTGCCGCGGGCCATTCGCCAGCCGCGCTCGCCAGCGCCGGCGGCGTCGCGACGGATTGCGTCTTCAAGCGCTTTCCGGCCATTGGCGACACCTCCTCCTCCCTCGACAAGCAACGTTGGTAAACACCATGAAGCCGAACGACTTCTCCCAACTCAATGTCCTGGCCGATTCCGACTTCTCGCGCCGCAGCCCGGTGCGTGAGGAACGCCATCCCAACGCCGTCACCGCGCCTCCGGTCAACCGCGGCTCGATGACGCCCCGCCCCTGGCGCGGCTTCTGGAACAGCATCGGCACCGCCCTGCTGGTCCGTCTGGGTGCCGGCGGCAAGCGCGAAAGCGCCCCGGCCGAAGCCAAGCAGCCGTGGCAACGCGCCGCCTCGCAGCGCCGCCTGGCCTTCATGCTGCTGACCGTGCTGAGCACCGTGGTCGCTTCCACGCTGTTCGCGGGCGTGCAGCCCGACTACGACAACGTCTGGCTCGAATACGGCCAGATCGGCCTCTACGGCCTGCTCTCGGGCTGGGTCGTGACCGGCTTCGTGACCGCCCTCATGGGCTTCTACGTCTCGGTGCGCGGCGACAAGCACGCGCTCTCGGTCAAGCAGGTGGCCAACCACCCGATGAACCCCGAGGCCCGCACCGCGATCATCATGCCGATCTGCAACGAGGACGTGGCCACCGTGTTCGCCGGCCTGCGCGCCACCTGCGAATCGGTCGCGGCCACCGGCCACGCCAAGCAGTTCGACGTGTTCGTGCTGTCCGACAGCTACAACCCCGAGACCGCCGCCGCCGAGCGCGCCGCCTGGGAAGACCTGCGCGCCGCGCTGGCCGACAGCCCGAACCAGCCGCAGGTCGAGGTCTACTACCGCCTGCGCACCCGCCGCACGCACCGCAAGGCCGGCAACGTGGCCGACTTCTGCCGCCGCTGGGGCAAGGACTACCGCTACATGGTCGTGCTCGACGCCGACTCCGTGATGAGCGGCGACTGCCTGACCTCGATGGTCAAGCTGATGGAAGCCAACCCGAGCGCCGGCATCATCCAGACCGCCACCCAGGCCATCGGCCACGTGACGCTGCATGCCCGCGCCCAACAATTCGCTTCCCGCGTGACGGGCCGCCTGTTCACGCTGGGCATGCAGTTCTGGCAACTGGGCGAATCGCACTACTGGGGCCACAACGCGATCATCCGCGTCGAACCCTTCATGAAGCACTGCGCGCTGGCCCCGATCAAGGGCACCGGCGGCATGTCGGGCGGCATCATGTCGCACGACTTCGTCGAAGCCGCGCTGATGCGCCGCGCCGGCTACAACGTGTGGCTGGTGTCCGACCTGGTCGGCAGCTACGAACAGCAACCGCCGGACCTGCTGGCCGAACTGCAGCGCGACCGCCGCTGGTGCCAGGGCAACCTGCAGAACGCCCGCCTGATGGCCGAGCCCGGCATCCACTCGGTGCACCGCGCGATGTTCGTGACCGGCACCATGGCCTACGTTTCCGCTCCGCTGTGGCTCGCGTTCCTGACGCTGGGCACCGCGCTGTGGCTCAGCGGTTCGAGCCTGATCTCGAGCTGGAGCGTGCTGCCGACCGAACTCGCCGGCCTCTGGATCTGGACCCTGTGCCTGCTGTTCCTGCCCCGCGTGCTCGGCATCGTTGCCGTGCTGATGCGCGGCGAGCAACGCCAGTTCGGCGGCCTGTGGGGCCTGATCAAGAGCTCGGTGATGGAAAGCGGTCTCGCGATCGTGCAGGCACCGGTGCGCATGCTGGCCCACTCGCTGTTCGTGCTGGTCGCCCTCACCGGCATCAAGCTCGACTGGAAGTCGCCCCCGCGTGAAGCCGCCGCCGTGCCGTGGAAGGTCGCTGCCTCGCAGCTGGCCCCCATGACGCTGGTGATCGCACTGCTGGCCGTCGGCGTCGCGATGATCGACCCGAGCGCCCTGATGTGGCTCATGCCGGTCGGCCTGCCGCTGCTGCTGGCGATCCCGCTGACCGTGCTGACCAGCCAGATCGCGCTGGGCACCACGCTGCGCGACCGCGGCTTCCTGCTGATTCCCGAGGAATCGCGTTCGCCGGCCGTGCTGCGCCGCGCCTGGATGCATGCGCTGCGCCTGTCGCGTCCCGCGGCGCTGGCCACGGCCTGACGCGCTGACACCGCACCAACGAAAAAGCCGGCCACTGCGCCGGCTTTTTTGCGGGCCTTATTTCTTCGGTGCCGAGAGTATGGCGAAGGCTTGGTTGAACGCATCCGTCAGCACCGTATCGGGGTGCCGCCTGAATTCACTCACGGTACCCCAGTAACCGAGCTTGTCGTTTTCGTAAGCCAGGAAATAGGGATCTGTCGCCACGGAACTGGTCATGAAGTAGCGCTGAAAGCTGAACGTCCGCCCTCCGGATCGAACCTCCGTCTGCTCTAACGGCCCCTGCTTCAAGGCTGCGGAGACTTCGGCACTCCCCATTCCCTTGCTCAATACCTGCAGTTGAAGGTAGCCGATCGACGGCCCCGCGCAACCCGTGAGCAGCAGGATGGCAAGCAAGGCGCCCTGGCTGAGTTTTCGTGCGGATTGCATTTGCTACTTCCCCCCTGCGTTCTTTGCCGCACTCGCCTTTTCCATCGCCAGCTTCAAGGAGGGCATCACACTGCTGACGGCATCGTCCGGGTTCTTGCTCAACTCCTCGATGGTTCCGTAGGACAGGACGCGTTGCGGAGGATCGGCTTCGTAAACGATGACGTATGGCGTAAAGATGGGGATGATGATGGGAACCGGGAAACAGCCTGGAGTACAGACCACGGTCGTGCTCTCGGTGATGCCAGTCTCCACCCGGTAGTGTTGCGCAAGGTAATCGCGATCATTGGCAGAGAACCGGTACTCCAGGTTCACGGATTCAGGCTTGATGTTCTGACGTACGGCCGCCAAGGTATCGCCGCGCTGGACCGCGTTCAATTGCGTACGGCTCAATGGGGGCGCGCTGACGCACCCGGCGAGCAAACCGGCCATCACGAGGACTGGCACCCAGCATCTCTTCGTTTTCAGCATTCTTCCTCCCGGGAAATCGGGCGGGATTATGCATGTCGTCGTTGCTTCCGAAGCGCCACGTGCGCGACCATTCCTCCTGCCTGCGCCACGGTCTTCGGCGCGCACGCATGACCGCCAACGAAGAAGCCCGCCGGGCAATGCCTCGGCGGGCTTCTTTCATCTCGCTCTATATATGGCTCAGAACGGCAGCTTCGGCCCGCCGGGCCCCCCCATCCCGCCCATGCCCTTCATGCCGCCCATCTTCTTCATCATCTTCATGAGGCCGCCGCCCTTCATCTTCTTCATCATCCCCTGCATCTGCTCGAACTCGTTGAGCAGGCGGTTCACTTCCTGAACCTGCACGCCCGCGCCGGCCGCGATGCGGCGCTTGCGCGTGGCCTTGAGCAGCTCGGGCTTGCGGCGCTCCAGCGGCGTCATGCTCTGGATGATCCCTTCCTTGCGGCGGATGTCGCGCTCGGCGCGCGTCATGTCGGCCTCGCTGGCCTTGGCGGCCATCTGCGTGGGCAGCTTGTCCATCAAGCTCGAGAGGCCGCCCATCTGCTTCATCTGCTGCAGCTGGCCGAGGAAGTCGTTGAGGTCGAAGCCCGCGCCGCTCTTGACCTTGGCCGCGAGCTTCTGCGCCGCCGCCACGTCGACGCCGGCCGTGACCTGCTCGACCAGCGCGACGATGTCGCCCATGCCCAGGATGCGGCCCGCATGGCGCTCGGCGTCGAACACCTCGAGGCCGTCGATCTTCTCGCTCACGCCCGCGAACTTGATCGGCACGCCCGTGACCTGGCGCACCGACAGCGCCGCGCCGCCGCGCGAATCGCCGTCGGTCTTGGTCAGGATGATGCCGGTGAGCGGCAGTGCCTCCTTGAAGGCACGCGCCGTGTTGATCGCGTCCTGGCCCTGCATGGCGTCGACCACGAACAGGGTCTCGACCGGGTTCAGCGCGCCGTGCAGCTGCTGGATCTCGGCCATCAGCACCTCGTCGATCGCGAGCCGGCCGGCCGTGTCGACCAGCAGCACGTCGAAAAAGTGGCGCTTGGCGTGGTCGAGCGCGGCGCGCGCGATGTCCAGCGGCTTCTGGTCGGGCGTGCTCGGGAACCATTCGGCGCCGGCCTGCTTGGTGACGGTCTTGAGCTGCTCGATGGCGGCGGGCCGGTAGACGTCGCCCGAGACCGTGAGCACCTTCTTCTTGCGCTTCTCGATCAGGTGCTTGGCGAGCTTGGCGGTGGTGGTGGTCTTGCCGGCGCCCTGCAGGCCGGCCATGAGGATCACCGCCGGCGGCTGGGCCGCGAGGTTGATGTCGGAGACGCCCTCGCCCATGGTGGCGGCGAGCTCGCGGTTGACGATGCCCACCAGCGCCTGGCCCGGCTTGAGCGAGCCCAGCACTTCCTGGCCGAGCGCCTTTTCCTTCACGCGGGCGACGAAGTCGCGCACCACGGGCAGCGCCACGTCGGCTTCGAGCAGCGCCATGCGCACTTCGCGCAGCATGTCCTGCACGTTGCTTTCGGTGATGCGCGCCTGGCCGCTCATCGTCTTGACGAGGCGGGAGAATTTTTCGGTGAGAGCGCTGGCCATGGAGGGGATGCCTTGCTTGCTGCCCCGCTGCGGCGGGACGGATGGGAGAAGTCGCGGGAGACGGGTAGGAGGGAAGCTGGCGCGCGGCACCCGGAAATGCAAGGGTGAGCGGCTAAACTCCGATCGATGATTTTAGCGATCCCCTCCCCACTCGGCGTGGCGCTGGGCATCGCCGCCGCGGCCGCCTACGGTTTTGCCGCCGCCGCAGGCGCCCGGCTGAGCCGGCAGGCCACCCAGTGGGCGCTCGGCCTGGCCTGGCTGCTGCATGCCGCGGTGCTCGGCCATGGCCTGGTCGGCCACGAACCCCGCTTCGGCTTCGCGCCCGCCCTGTCGGTCACGGCCTGGCTGGTGCTCACCGTCTACGCGGTCGAAAGCCGCATGTACCCGCAGCTGCAGGTGCGCCGCGCGCTGGCCTGGCTCGGCGCGGCGGCGGTGCTGCTCGCGATCCTCTTTCCCGGCACGCCGCTGCATGTGTCGGCCTCGCCCTGGCTGCCGCTGCACCTGGCGCTGGGCATCGCCTCGTACGGCCTGTTCGCCGCCGCGGTGGTGCACGCCTGGCTCACGACCCGCGCCGAGAAGCAGATCCGCCTGGCCACCGAGCCGCAGGGCGGCGTGCCGCTGCTGACGCTCGAACGCCTCACCTTCCGCTTCGTGACGGCCGGCTTCGTGCTGCTGTCGGCCACGCTGCTGGCCGGGCTGCTGTTCAGCGAGCAGCTCTACGGCGCCGCGGGCCGGGCCTGGAAGTGGGACCACAAGTCGGCCTTCTCGGTGCTGGCCTGGATCAGCTTCGCGGTGCTGCTGATCGGCCGCGCGCGCTTCGGCTGGCGCGGGCGCACCGCGCGGCGCGTGCTCTACGCGGGCTCGGCGCTGCTGCTGCTGGCCTACGTGGGCTCGCGCTTCGTGCTCGAAGTGGTGCTGGCGCGTCCGCCGGCCTGAAGACACCTCATGAAATACCTTCTCGTCCTCGCGGTGGTCTGGGTCGCGATCTGGCTCTGGCGCAAGAACCGCCGCGAAGAAATGCAGGAGCGCGCCGCCCGCACGCCGCGTCCCGCCGCGCCGCCCGCGGTGGGCGCGCCGCAGGCGATGGTGCGCTGCGCCCACTGCGGCCTGCACCTGCCCGCGAGCGACGCGGTGCGCGGTACCGACGGCACCCCCTACTGCAGCGCCGCGCACCGGCAGGTCGCCGAGCGCGCCTGAACGGCGCCGAGCCGGCTTCGTCGCAGCGATGGGCAGCAGTTCCTCCCTCTGGGCCAGTGGCGAACCGGTCACCGACTGGGACGTGCTGGAGCCCGGCGCGCGCGAGAGCGCCGCGCTGCTGCGGCTGTGGCGCGGCTTCATGGGCGCGCGCTGCTTCGTCGCGCTGGTGCTGGTGCTGCTGCAGGGCGTGAGCTTCGCGCTCGGCCAGACCATGCAGCCGGTGGCGGTGGTGCTGTCGGCGAGCTACCTCGCGGCCGCCGCGCTGGGCGCGCGCTACGTGCATTTCGAGCCGCCGATGCGCGGCTTCGGCGCCACCTGGATGCTGAGCACCGGCGTCGACCTCGCGGTCTTCGCGGCGCTGCAGGTCACGCAGGGCGGCAACATCAACTACACGCCGCTGTTCGCGTTGCCGGTGCTCATGAGCGCGGTGCTCGGCACGGTGATGGTGAGCATGGGCACCACCGCCACCGTCACGCTGCTGCTGCTGGCCGACGCCGCCTGGCACTGGGTGCAGCAGCCCGGCGACTCGCCCGCGCGCTTCGTGCAGGCGGCGCTCACGGGCACCGGGCTGTTCGTGGTGGCGCTGCTGGCGCACGAGCTCGCGCGCCGGCTGGCGCGCGAAGAGGCGGTGTCGCAGCACAACCGCAGCAGCGCGCAGATGCAGGCGCAGGTCAACGACCTGGTGATCGAGACGCTGAGCGAAGGCGTGCTGGTGATCGACGCCGAAGGCCTGGTGCATGCGGCCAACCCGGCGGCCGACGCGATCCTGGGCCAGGGCCTGGGCCAGTTGCGGCTGCCCTTTCCGCTGCATGCCCAGCCGGCCTGGCATGCGCTGGCCGCGCTGGCGCGCCAGACCTATGCGCGCCGCGAATCGCAGTCCGAGGAGATCCCGGTCGCGCAGGCGCGCGGCGCGGCGCGCGAGGTGCGCGTGCGCACCCGCCTCACGCCCTCGAGCGACCAGCGCATGGGCAGCCTGTGCGTGATGTTCCTGCAGGACCTGCGCGAGCTCGAGGCCCGCATCCGCACCGAGAAGCTGGCCGCCATGGGCCGCATGTCGGCCGCGGTCGCGCACGAGATCCGCAACCCGCTGGCCGCCATCACGCAGGCCAGCGCGCTGCTCAACGAGGACCTGACCGATCCCGCGCACCGCCAGCTCACGCACATGGTGCAGCACAACGCGCAGCGCCTGGCACGCATCGTGGACGACGTGCTCGACGTCTCGCGCGCGCGCCAGCAGCGCGTGCTGTCGCTCGGCGAGCAGGTGGTGCTCGACCCCACCGTGCAGGCACTGACCGAGGAATGGATGCGCCAGACCCAGCGCAAGGGCGTGACCGTGGTGCTCGACGCGCCGGGCGTGGAGGTGCGCTTCGACGTCGAGCACCTGCGCCGCCTGCTGGTGAACCTCCTCGACAACGCGGCGCGCTACGCGAGCCTGCGCGAGGGCGCGATCCAGGTCGTGACCACGCTGCAGCGCGCGGGCAGCCCGGGCCGGCCGACCCTGCAGGTCTGGAGCGACGGCGCACCGCTCGAACCGGCGGTGCAGCGCCACCTGTTCGAACCCTTCTTCTCGTCGGAGAGCCGCTCGAGCGGACTGGGCCTGTTCCTGTGCCGCGAGCTGTGCCGGCGCCACGGCGCGGCCATCGGCTACGAGCGGCGCGCGCTGGCGGGCGAAGCGCCCGAGGGCAACGAATTCTTCGTCGGCTTCGCCGCGAGCGAAAACCGGCTGACACAATAGCGGCGTGAGCAGCTCCCATCCGCCCTCCCAGCGTCCCGCGCAGATCCTCGTCATCGACGACGAACCCGACCTTCGCACGCTCTACGAACTCACGCTGCTGCGCGAAGGCTACCGGGTCGAGGCCGCGGGCAGCGTCTCCGAAGCCTGGCAGCACCTCGAGGCCACGCGCTTCGACGCCGTGATCACCGACATGCGGCTGCCCGACGGCCAGGGCATGGAGATCATCCAGCGCATCCAGAAGAACCAGCGCAGCGAGCGCTGCGTGGTGATGACCGCCTACGGCTCGGCCGAGAACGCGGTCGAGGCGCTGAAGGCCGGCGCCTTCGACTACCTCACCAAGCCGGTCGACCTGAAGCAGTTCCGCGCGGTCGTCGCCTCCGCGGTGCAGGCGCAGCAGCCGCCACCGGTCGCGCAGGCCGCGGCGCGCCCGGCCAAGGCCGCCGATGCGAGCGACGGCACGTCGGCGCTGGCCGCCGCGGGCAGCGCAGGCGCTTCCGCGCTCGAGCGGCTGGTCGGCGATTCGGAGCCGATGCGGCTCGTGAAGTCGCGCATCGCCAAGGTGGCGCGCGGCATGGCGCCGGTGCTGGTGCGCGGCGAATCGGGCACCGGCAAGGAGCTGGTGGCGCGCGCGGTCCATGCCTGCAGCCAGCGCAGCGACGGTCCCTTCGTCGCGGTGAACTGCGGCGCGATTCCCGAGAACCTGCTCGAGGCCGAATTCTTCGGCGCGCGCAAGGGTTCGTACACCGGCTCGGCGCAGGACCGCGACGGCTACTTCCAGGCCGCGCGCGGCGGCACGCTGTTCCTCGACGAGATCGGCGACCTGCCGCTGGCGATGCAGTCCAAGCTGCTGCGCGCGATCCAGGAACGCAGCGTGCGGCCGATCGGCTCCACGCAGGAAGACGCGGTCGACGTGCGCATCGTGAGTGCCACCCACAAGGACCTGCACGCCGAGGTGCAGGCCGGCCGCTTCCGGCAGGACCTGTTCTATCGGCTCAACGTGATCGAGATCGCGGTGCCCGCGCTGCGCGAGCGCCGCGAGGACCTGCCCGCGCTGTGCGTCGCGCTGCTCGCGCGCATCGCGCAGGACGGCGGACTGCCCGCGCCGCGCCTGTCGGACGCGCTGCTGCGGCAGCTCGCGCAGCATCCGCTGCACGGCAACGTGCGCGAGCTCGAGAACCTGCTGCACCGCGCGGTCGCGCTCTACGACGGCGACGAACTGCAGCTCGACCTGATGGATGGCGCGGGCGGCGGCTGGATGACGGCCGCGCCCGGACCTGCCGCGCCACAAGCCGCGAGCGCCGCGACGACGCCGGCGCCGCTCGCGCAGCCCGAGGCTTTCGACACGAAGCCCGTCGTGGCCGCGCCGCCGCCCGCGCCGCGCCCCGTGGTGCCCACGCCGCTGCCCTCCGACCTGCAGGCCTACCTCGATCAGCAGGAGCGCGAGATCCTCGTGCGCGCGCTGCACGAGAGCGGCTTCAACCGCACGGCCGCCGCCGCGCGCCTGGGCATGAGCCTGCGCCAGATCCGCTACCGCATCGCGCGCCTGGGCATCAACACGCCCAACGGCGACGATGGCGCGAGCAGCCATGTCGACGACTGAAGACGGCCTGCGCGCCTCCGCGGGCGATGCGCTCTGGCGCGACGGCTGGTACCGCTTCGCGAAGGCGCTGCCCTCGCCCAACTTCGGACCGCGCCCCGCGCCGGCACGCGAGCGCATCGACCTCGTCGTGCTGCACTCGATCAGCCTGCCGCCCGGCGAGTACGGCGGCGACGCGGTGCAACGGCTCTTCACCAACCAGCTCGACTGGGACGCGCATCCTTACTTCGAAAGCATTCGTGGGCTCGAGGTGTCCTCGCATTTCTACGTGCGCCGCAACGGAGAACTCTGGCAGTTCGTGAGCGGCGACGATCGCGCGTGGCATGCGGGCGTGTCGTCGTGGCGCGGCCGGGACAACTGCAACGACGACTCGATCGGCATCGAGCTCGAGGGCCTCGAGGGCGGGCCGTTCGAGGACGCGCAGTACGAGACGCTCGCGAGCCTCGCCGCGGCGATCGCGCAGCACTATCCGATTGCGCACATCGCGGGCCACGAGCACATCGCACCGGGCCGCAAGCAGGATCCCGGCGCCGGCTTCGACTGGCATCGGCTGCGCGATCATCTCGGCTGGGGTCCACACATGTTTCCCTCGCAGGTGGTGGAACGCTAATTTTTTCAATCGCTGCACGCCGTGCGATGCCCTGGGCTCGCAGTGCAGCAATCGCTCCATTCGCAAGCGCGATGCGTAGCAACCATGCGCCTTGCAGGCCCAAATCGGCTCGAAAGCCGCATGGAACGTGGGTTGCGAGAGGATGATCCACTGTTCATGCGGCATGGATGGCCGCGAAGCGCGGAAACAGCTTTCTCCTCCCTCTTGAAGCCTGAAGGAAAACGCTACATCTAGTGGGTTGTACACCCCCCGCACCCTAGATATAGTGTGTCCCGGCCGGCCTCAGAGCCGACGAAGCGGCCCCAGCAGCGCCGCTCATCCAACAAGAATTGCCAACCGAGAGGAAGCGAATGCAAACAGCACTGAATACACCTACCGCCGCGCGTGCCATCCCCTCCACGCCGCCCCAGTCCCCCCGCGACACCGCCGGTTCGCCCACCGGACAGAACCTCGCGCACTACCAGATCATCCGCCGCAACGGCGCCGTGGTCCCGTTCGAGCCGAACAAGATCGCGATCGCGATGATGAAAGCCTTCCTGGCCGTGCATGGCACCCAGGGCGCGGCCTCGGCCAGCGTGCGCGAGACCGTCGACGCGCTGACCCAGGCCGTCGTGAAGGCGCTGGTGCGCTCGCGTCCGGGCGGCGGCACCTTCCACATCGAAGACGTGCAGGACCAGGTCGAACTGGGCCTGATGCGCGGCGGCCACCAGGAAGTGGCGCGTGCCTACGTGCTCTACCGCGAACGCCGCACCCAGGAACGCGCGAAGCAGGGCGAGCAGGATGTGCAGGTCGCAGCGCCCGCGCTGCACGTGCTCGACCGCGGCGAACGCGTCGCGCTCGACCTCGGCGAACTCAAGGGCCTGATCGAGTCGGCCTGCCAGGGCCTGGGCGACAGCATCACGGCCGCGCCGATCGTGGCCGAGACGATGCGCAACCTGTACGACGGCGTGCCGCTCGACGAGGTCTACAAGGCCTCGATCCTCGCGGCTCGCACGCTGATCGAGAAGGATCCCGACTACACCTTCGCCACCGCGCGCCTGCTGCTGCACACGATCTTCAAGGAGATCGTCGGCCGCGAAGTCATGCCGGCCGACCGCGCCACCGCCTACGCCGACTACTTCCCTTCGTTCATCAAGAAGGGCGTCGAGAACGAGCTGCTCGACGAGAAGCTGCTGCAGTACGACCTGCCCCGCCTGGGCGCGGCGCTGAAGGCCGAGCGCGACAACCAGTTCGACTACCTCGGCCTGCAGACCCTGTACGACCGCTACTTCCTGCACGTGCGCAAGAGCCGCATCGAGCTGCCGCAGGCCTTCTTCATGCGCGTCTCGATGGGCCTGGCGCTCAACGAGATCGACCGCGAAGCCCGCGCCATCGAGTTCTACGAAGTGCTGTCGTCCTTCGACTTCATGTCGAGCACGCCGACGCTGTTCAACAGCGGCACGCTGCGCTCGCAGCTGTCGAGCTGCTACCTGACCACCGTGCCCGACGACCTCGACGGCATCTACGAGTCGATCAAGGAAAACGCGCTGCTCTCGAAGTTCGCGGGCGGCCTGGGCAACGACTGGACCCGCGTGCGCGCGCTCGGCAGCCACATCAAGGGCACGAACGGCGAATCGCAGGGCGTGGTGCCCTTCCTCAAGGTGGTCAACGACACCGCCGTGGCCGTGAACCAGGGCGGCAAGCGCAAGGGCGCCGTCTGCACGTACCTCGAAACCTGGCACCTCGACATCGAGGAGTTCCTGGAGCTGCGCAAGAACACCGGCGACGACCGCCGCCGCACGCACGACATGAACACCGCCAACTGGATCCCCGACCTGTTCATGCGCCGCGTGATGGAAAAGGGTTCGTGGACGCTGTTCTCGCCCTCGAACGTGCCCGACCTGCACGACCTGTTCGGCGCCGACTTCGAGAAGGCCTACGTCGCCTACGAAGAGAAGGCCGCGCGCGGCGAGATCAAGCCAAGCCGCACCGTGCAGGCCACCGACCTGTGGCGCAAGATGCTCACGATGCTGTTCGAGACCGGCCATCCCTGGATCACGTTCAAGGACGCCTGCAACGTGCGCTCGCCGCAGCAACACGCCGGCGTGGTGCACTCGTCGAACCTCTGCACCGAGATCACGCTGAACACCAGCGACACCGAAACCGCGGTCTGCAACCTCGGCTCGGTCAACCTGCTGCAGCATCTGAAGGACGGCAAGGTCGACCAGGAGAAGCTCAAGAAGACGATCTCGACTGCGATGCGCATGCTCGACAACGTGATCGACATCAACTACTACGCCGTGAAGAAGGCGCGCGACTCGAACCTGCGCCACCGTCCGGTCGGCCTGGGCCTGATGGGCTTCCAGGACGCGCTGTACGACCTGCGTATTCCTTACGCCTCGCAGGAAGCCGTGCAGTTCGCCGACGAATCGATGGAAGCGATCTGCTACCACGCCTACTGGGCCTCGACCGAGCTGGCGCGCGAACGCGGCAAGTACTCGAGCTACAAGGGCTCGCTGTGGGACAAGGGCATCCTGCCGATCGACTCGCTCGACCTGCTCGAGAAGGCACGCGGCGGCTACGTCGAGGTCGACCGCTCGTCGACCCTCGACTGGGACGCGCTGCGCGCCAAGATCAAGGCCGACGGCATGCGCAATTCGAACTGCGTGGCCATCGCCCCGACCGCGACCATCTCGAACATCATCGGCGTGGACGCCTCGATCGAGCCCTGCTTCGGCAACCTCTCGGTCAAGTCGAATCTGTCGGGCGAATTCACCGTGATCAACCACTACCTGGTGCGCGACCTCAAGCGCCTGGGCCTGTGGGACGACGTGATGGTGATGGACCTGAAGCACTTCGACGGTTCGCTGCGTCCCATCGACCGCGTGCCGCAGGACGTGAAGGCGCTCTACGCCACCGCGTTCGAAGTCGAGACGACGTGGTTGGTGGAAGCCGCCGCGCGCCGCCAGAAGTGGATCGACCAGGCGCAGTCGCTGAACATCTACATGGCCGGCGCCTCGGGCAAGAAGCTCGACGACACCTACAAGCTCGCATGGCTGCGTGGCCTGAAGACCACCTACTACCTGCGCACGCAGAGCGCGACGCACGCCGAGAAGTCGACGGTGCAGTCGGGCCGCCTCAACGCGGTGTCCTCGGGCAACGACGCACCGTCGGGCATGAGCGCACTCGAGGCCGCGGCTGCCGCAGCGAAGGCACAGATGAGCGCGATCCCCGCGACCGACATCGCCTTCTGCGGTGTCGACGATCCGACCTGCGAAGCCTGCCAGTGATGCACGCAGCGCACCGCGAACACAGCGCGGTGCGCTGCACTACGAAGAGTGAGGCGCATGCGATGTCGTGCGATGACGGAGGCCACTTGAAGGCGTTGACCGACATCGCGCGATGCATGCGAGCAACATAACAACCACATAAATGGAGTGCGATGTGAACGAGCACTTTGCAACTCACATCGTTGCTCGGATAATTTGAGCATTGGATTTTTCTATGTTGACCTGGGACGAAGAAGTCAAGCCCTCCTTGCCAAAGGACATGCAACAAGGTTTGCATCACCACTCCTCGACCGGCGCTGCCGCCGGCCGTGCGGTGGATGTGTCGGCTTCATCGATGGCACAACCTTCGCTGCAACCCGTGCAGCAGCCTGCCCGCCAGGCCGCGCCCGCATCGAGCGGCGCCAGCGCTCCGGCTGAAACGCGCCGCGTCAGGGCCGCCGACAAGCGCATCATCAACGGCGAGACCGACGTCAACCAGCTGGTGCCGTTCAAGTACAAGTGGGCGTGGGAAAAGTACCTCGCCACCTGCGCCAATCACTGGATGCCGCAGGAAGTGAACATGACGCGCGACATCGCGCTGTGGAAAGACCCGAACGGCCTGACCGAAGACGAGCGCCGCATCGTCAAGCGCAACCTCGGCTTCTTCGTCACCGCCGACTCGCTGGCCGCCAACAACATCGTGCTGGGCACCTATCGCCACATCACGGCGCCCGAATGCCGCCAGTTCCTGCTGCGCCAGGCCTTCGAGGAAGCGATCCACACGCACGCCTACCAGTACATCGTCGAGTCGCTCGGCCTGGACGAGAGCGAGATCTTCAACGCCTACAACGAGGTGCCGTCGATCCGCGAGAAGGACCAGTTCCTGATTCCGTTCATCGACGCGATCAGCGACCCGAACTTCAAGACCGGCACGCACGAGACCGACCAGACGCTGCTCAAGTCGCTGATCGTGTTCGCCTGCCTGATGGAAGGCCTCTTCTTCTACGTCGGCTTCACGCAGATCCTCGCGCTGGGCCGCCAGAACAAGATGACCGGCGCCGCCGAGCAGTACCAGTACATCCTGCGCGACGAGTCGATGCACTGCAACTTCGGCATCGACCTGATCAACCAGCTCAAGCTCGAGAACCCCGGCCTCTGGACGGCCGAGTTCAAGGCCGAAATCAAGGCGCTGTTCATGCGCGCCGTCGAGCTCGAATACAAGTACGCCGAAGACACCATGCCCCGTGGCGTGCTCGGCATGAACGCTTCCATGTTCAAGGGCTATCTGCGCTACATCGCCAATCGGCGCGCGCAGCAGATCGGCCTCGAAACGCTCTTCCCGAACGAGGAAAATCCGTTCCCGTGGATGAGCGAGATGATTGACCTGAAGAAAGAGCGCAATTTCTTCGAAACCCGCGTGATCGAATACCAATCGGGTGGTGCGCTCTCCTGGGATTGAATATTTCGATAACAATAAATGAATTCAAGAATTGCCCTTGCCACCGACTGCGCCGAAGAGCGCGGCATGGATGAGGGCTCAGGTGTTCATGGTGCTGGAGCACGGAATCCAACGCCATGAATCACTCCAGCGCTACCAACATGCGCGGAGTGCTTCAATAGGTTGATTTTTTCAACTTGATCAAGGAGAAAACAGAAATGGCAACTGCAAAGAAAGCACCGGCTAAGAAAGCCGCAGCGAAGAAGGCTCCGGCCAAGAAGGTCGTAGCGAAGAAGGCTCCGGCCAAGAAGGTCGCCGCCAAGAAGGCTCCGGCCAAGAAGGTCGCTGCCAAGAAGGCTCCGGCCAAGAAGGTCGCTGCCAAGAAGGTAGCCGCGAAGAAGGTCGTCGCGAAGAAGGCTCCGGCGAAGAAGGCAGCTCCGGCGAAGAAGGCCGCAGCGAAGAAGGCACCGGCGAAGAAGGCCGCTGCCAAGAAGGCGCCTGCGAAGAAGGCTGCCGCCAAGAAGGCCCCTGCCAAGAAGGCTGCGGCCAAGAAAGCCGCGAAAAAGCCCGCTGCCAAGCCTGCCGCTGCTGCCAAGAAGCCTGCTGCGAAGAAGGCTGCCAAGGCACCCGCCAAGGCCGCTGCTGCGCCCGCTCCCGCTGCGCAGACGACGCTGAATCCCCAGGCAGCTTGGCCGTTTCCCACGGCCAGCAAGCCCTGAGTTTTCTCGGCAGCCCTGAAAAGGCATCAAGCCCGGCACCGCAAGGTGTCGGGCTTTTTCATTGGGCAAAGACGATCGCGAAACGACGAGGCGGCGGCATCCACCGCCGCGCCATCGCCCGTCAAGCCAGGCCGAGTGCCTGGCGATCGACCTGGTAGTTCTGCGGGCCGCGCTGCGCGATCTTGAGCGCGCCGACCTGGTTGCCGAGTGCCGCGCACTGCGCGAGCGGCCAGCCCTTTTCCAGACCGAACAGCAGCGCACCGCGCCATGCGTCGCCGCAACCCGTGGGCTCGATCACCGCGGTCGGCACCACGCCCGGCACATGCTCGCGCTCTCCGTTCGTCCACACCTCGCAACCCTCGGCCGCGAGCGTGACCACGAGGCCGCGCACGCGCTGCGAGATTTCCGCCAGGCTCCAGCCCGTGCGCTGCGACAGCATCTTGCCTTCGTAGTCGTTGACCACCACCCAGCTCGCGAGCTCGACGAAATGCTTGAGCGCCTCGCCGTCGAACATCGGCAGGCCCTGGCCCGGATCGAACACGAAGGGAATGCCGGCGGCCGCGAACTGCTCGGCATGCTGCAGCATCGCCTCGCGGCCATCGGGCGCGACGATGCCGAGCCGGATGTCCTCGCGCGCCGCAACCTTCGTGATGTGCGCCTGCTGCATCGCGCCCGGATGGAAGGCCGTGATCTGGTTGTTGTCGGCGTCGTTCATGATCATCGCCTGCGCGGTGAAGGTGTCGTCGAGCTGGCGCACGAACTCCGTGCTGATGCCCAGCGAGCGCATGCGCTCGATGTAGTCGGCGCCATCGCTGCCGAGCGTGGCCATCGGCAGTGCCGTGCCGCCGAGCGCGTTGAGGCTGTAGGCGATGTTGCCGGCGCAGCCGCCGAAGTCGCGGCGCAGGCCCGGCACCAGGAAGGACACGTTGAGGATGTGCAACTGGTCCGGAAGGATCTGGTCGGCGAACCGGCCCTCGAAGGTCATGATGGTGTCGAAGGCGAGGGAACCGCAAATCACTGCTGCCATGGGCTGATCCGTTGAGGTGAGGAAAAGAAAAATGGGAGGAAGGCGTGGAGGCGAAACCGGCGGCTCGCCCCAGGCCTAGGGATAGAAAGCTTCCACGCGATAGCCCGCGATCGGCGGCAAGGCGTCCGCCTCGGACGCCGTCAGCGTCATCGGCAGCGAAGCCGCGCGTTCGCCGCGCGCCGCGAGCACCACAGGCGCGCCATAGTCCGACGGCGAGAGCACGCGCCGCACCACGGCACGCTCCTGCGTGTCGAGCAGCACCAGCTCGATCGACGGCATCGCGAGCGGCACCGCGGCGTTGTTGCGCAGGTTGAAGCTGAGCCGGTAGTCGTTGCCGCCGCTCTTCTCGCGCGCGAAGGCCGCGCCCTCGATGACGATGTCGCCGATGCGGCGCAGCGGCGCGAGCTCGCAGCCCGTCGCCTGGCACAGCGCGGCCAGTGCGGGGCGCAGCGAAGGCTGGCGCGCGACGATGCCGTCGCGCTCGTGCCGCAGGACCTGCACGGCGAGCAGCAGGACCGCGAGCACCGCGAGCGCGATCAGCCCGCGGCGCGTGCCGATGCGCTGCCAGAGGGACTTCGGTCGATCGTCGCTCTCGTCCTCGTCCGCCTCGTCGGTGAAGCGATGCGCCGCGCGATCCTCGGTCTCGTCCGCCGCGTCGAGCACGGAGGCGAAAGGCAGCAGCGCGGGGTCCTCGCTGTTCGCACGCGCCTCTCGTTCGTCGCGTTCGTCGCGTTCGTCGCGCGCCTTGGCGCTGGCGGCGATCTTGGCCGACCTGGCGCGCGCCCTGCGCAGCGCCTTCTGCATCTGCAACTGGTCCTTGCCGTCGCCCGCCTCGGGCGCATCGGCGTCGTCGCGCTCGAGCTCGGCGTCCTCGTCGCTGTCTTCGTCGGAGCCGGAACGGCGCAGCGTTGCGAAGCCCGCGGGCTTGCCATTTGCCGGCGCCGCGGCCGCATCGGATCGACGCGTCCACACCGCGGGCAGCGGCGGCACCGGTGCGGGCGGCGGCGATGGCGGCGCGGCGAGGTTGAGGTCGATGTCGGGAAACGGCGGCAGCGAACTCGGCGGCGGCCGCCATGGCGGCTCGCGCGCCTCGAGGTCGGACCAGGGCTCGTCGGCGACGATGCCGTGCGCGGGCAGCGTGAAGTCCGCGCTGTCGCGCACTTCCGGGGACTGCGGTGGCGCGGGCGGTGGCGACGGCTCGGGCTGCGCCGGCGGCGGATCTTCGTTGACTTCGTCGTCGAGGAAGTCGGACTCCTCGACCTGCGGCGGAGCCGGTGCGAAGGAAGGCGGCGCCGACAGGCCGTCGAATCCGCCGGCCGGCTCTTGCGGCGGCGCTGCGCCCTCGTCGGCACGCGCATCGAATCCGAAGCCGGTGTCGATGGAAGGGGCCGCGGCCGCTGGCGGCGTCGAAGCCTCGGGTTCAACGGGCTCCGCGCTCGGCGCGACCGCCGGCGCCGATGGCGCCTGTTCCTGCGGCGGTGCGACACCACCCGGTCGAGCCACCCCATCGGGCGTCTCGTGCAGATCGAGCGTCGCATCGAACACATGGCTGCAGCGACCGCAACGCACCCACCCGTCCGAGATCCGGAGCTGGTCGCGCACCACCTTGAAGGTGGTGGCGCAAGCGGGGCAACGCGTGACGAGGCTCATGAGGGGGCGATTGTAGGGTTGGGCCCTCGGCGCGACGTGGTGCCGGCAGCGCCGTTTGCGCCGGGCCGCGGCCCCGGCGCGAACGCGTTCAGCGGCGTGCCGTCATGAGGATCCAGCCGTCCTCGCTGTCGCTGACTTCGAGCGCCACGTAGGGCGCGTACGCTTCCTTCAGCTCGTCGGCCTGGCGCTCGAGGATGCCGGCGAGCACCAGCGAGCCACCGCTCGCCACGCGCTCGCACAGCAGCGGCGCGAGCACCTTGAGCGGGGTCGCGAGGATGTTCGCGAGCACCGTGCCGTACTGGCCCTGCGCCGCCTCGGGCAGGCCCGTGTGGAGCGTCACGCCGTTGGCCTCGGCATTGAGGCGCGTCGAGCTCACGGCGGCCTCGTCGATGTCGACCGCGTCGATCTCGCTCGCACCGTACTTCGCGGCACCGATGGCCAGGATGCCGGAGCCGCAACCGTAGTCGAGCACGCGCTGGCCCGCGAGCGCGCCGCGGGTCGCGATCCAGCGCAGGCACATGCGCGTGGTGGGATGGGTGCCGGTGCCGAAGGCCAGGCCCGGATCGAGCCGGATCACCTGCGTGGCCTGCGCCGGCGCCTCGTGCCAGCTCGGCACGATCCAGAACTCGGGCGTGATCTCGACCGGCGCGAACTGCGACTGCGTGAGCCGCACCCAGTCCTGGTCCTGCAGCTCGGCGATGCCCAGCAGCGTGCAGCCTTCGAAGAAATCCTGCAGCGCGAGCACCGAGCCCGCGTCGCGCGCCAGCTCCTCGGTGGCGAACAGCGCGATCACGCGCGAGCGCTGCCAGCCCTCCTTGGGCGGCGGCATGCCGGGCTCGCCGAACAACGCCTGCTCGGCATCGGTCTGCGCGTCGGCGTCCTCGACCGAGATGCTCAGTGCGTCGAGCGCATCGAGCGCATCGCCGAGGGACTCGATGCGCTCCTCGGGGGCCAGCAGGCGAAGTTCGAACATGGCGGGCAGGGACGGCTCAGCGCTTGTGCGCGGCCAGCCACTCTTCGAGGTAGTGGATGTTGGTGCCGCCGGCCATGAACTTGGCGTCGACCATCAGCTCGCGGTGCAGCGGGATGTTGGTCTGGATGCCTTCGATCACGGTCTCGTTGAGCGCGGTGCGCATGCGCGCCATGGCCTGCTCGCGGGTGTCGCCGAAGACGATGATCTTGCCGATCATCGAGTCGTAGTTCGGCGGCACGAAGTAGTTGGTGTACGCATGCGAATCCACGCGCACGCCCGGACCGCCCGGCGGGTGCCACATCGTGATGCGGCCCGGCGACGGCGTGAACTTCCACGCGTCCTCGGCGTTGATGCGGCACTCGATCGCATGGCCGTGCATCTGGATCTGGCGCTGCGTGAACGGCAGCTTCTCGCCGGCCGCCACCATGATCTGCGTCTTCACGATGTCGATGCCGGTCGTGAGCTCGGTCACCGGATGCTCCACCTGCACGCGGGTGTTCATCTCGATGAAGTAGAACTCGCCGTTCTCGTAGAGGAACTCGAAGGTGCCGGCACCGCGGTAGCCGATCTTCTTGCAGGCGGCCGCGCAGCGCTCGCCGATCTTCTCGATCAGCTTGCGCGGAATGCCCGGCGCGGGCGATTCCTCGATCACCTTCTGGTGGCGGCGCTGCATCGAGCAGTCGCGCTCGCCGAGGTAGACCGCGTTGCGGTGCTTGTCGGCCAGCACCTGGATCTCGACGTGGCGCGGGTTCTGGAGGAACTTCTCCATGTAGACCGAGGGATTGTTGAAGGCCGCCGCGGCCTCCGCCTTGGTCATCTGGATCGCGTTGATCAGCGCGGCCTCGGTATGGACCACGCGCATGCCGCGGCCACCGCCGCCGCCCGCGGCCTTGATGATCACCGGGTAGCCGATGGCGCGCGCGATGCGCTTGTTGGCCGTGGCGTCGTCGGAGAGCTCGCCGTCGGAACCGGGCACGCAGGGCACGCCAGCCTTGATCATGGACTGCTTGGCCGAGACCTTGTCGCCCATGGTGCGGATGTTGTCGGGCGTCGGCCCGATGAACTGGAAGCCGCTCTGCTCGACGCGCTCGGCGAAGTTGGCGTTCTCGCTCAGGAAGCCGTAGCCGGGGTGGATCGCCTCGGCATCGGTCACTTCGGCCGCCGAGATGATGGCCGGCATGTTGAGGTAGCTCAGCGACGAGGGCGCCGGGCCGATGCAGACGGCTTCCTCGGCCAGCTTGACGTACTTGGCCTCGCGGTCGGCCTCGGAATAGACCATCACGGCCTTGATGCCGAGCTCGCTGCACGCGCGCTGGATGCGCAAAGCGATCTCGCCGCGGTTGGCGACCAGGATCTTCTTGAACATGGTCACTCGATGATGAACAGCGGCTGGCCGTATTCGACCGCCTGACCGTTTTCTCCGAGGATCTGGGTGACGGTGCCGGCCTTGTCGGCCTCGATTTCGTTGAGGATCTTCATCGCCTCGATGATGCAGAGCGTGTCGCCCTCGTTGACCTTGCTGCCGACCTCGACGAAGGCCGGAGCGCCCGGGCTGGCCGAGCGGTAGAAGGTGCCCACCATCGGGGACTTCACCGGGTGGCCGGCCGGAGCGGCCTCGGCCACGGGTGCGGCAGGTGCCGCTGCGCCGGCGGGAGCTGCTGCCACGGCGGGCGGTGCCGCCAGGGTCTGCACGTACTGAACGGGGGCGGCACCGCCGCCCTTGACGATGCGGACCTTGCCTTCGGTTTCAGTGATTTCCAGTTCGGAAATATTCGATTCGGACACCAGATCGATCAGTGTCTTGAGTTTGCGCAGATCCATGGGACTCCAGTGCCGGGTTTTCCGGTTATTAGGATACAACTAGGCCGAACATCGTTGATTGTCGGCTTTCGGCGGTTAACGCCGACCTGTGTATCTAATTCTAACTGTGAACGAGTTCACGTCGCCAACCCTCCAGGTCGGCCTCTTCGAGCTTGCCCATTTTACGGGCCGCCACCGAACCGTCGGCATTCAGCACCAGCGTGAACGGCAGGCCGCCGCCGGTGTTGCCGAGATTCTTGACCAGTTCCGTGCCCTGCAGCCCGGCCAATCCGGTCGGATAGGTGACCGGCGTGCGCTGCAGGAACTTGCGCACAGCGCTCGGCTGATCGATCGCCAAGCCGACGACTTGCCATCCGTTGGCACCATGATCGCGAAAGAAGCGATCGATCATCGGCATTTCTTCGACGCACGGCGGGCACCAGGTGGCCCAGAAGTTGAGCAGCACCGGCTTGCCGCGCAGGCTGGTCATGGCGAGCTCGCCGCCCTCGGGCCGCTCGAAGCGCTGGGCCCAGAAATCGGCGCCGAGCGTCTCGCCGGCCGCGCCGCTGCCGCGATGGCGCCACCAGGCACCACCGAGGCCGGCCGCGGCGGCCACCACCGCCACGCCGCCGTACAGCAGGCCGCGTCGTGTGGTCGAAGAAGTCATCCGTTGTCCTTTTCTCTTTCAATCAGCCGCCGCAGCGCCGCCAGGTCGCCGCGCGGCGAACGGCCCTGGGCGTCGGGCTTGAGCGCGCCGCGCAGGTCGTCGAGGTCGTAGACCAGCAGGTGCACGCCGATTTCCTCGCCGAGGGCCCGGCTCGGCGCATGCACGCTCAAGGCCTCGACCTGCTCGCCATGGAAGCCGGTCACCATGCGCGGCTCGTAATCCACGTGATGGTCGATCAGCGCGATCTCGGCCGACTTCGAATCATCGCAGAACAACTGAATATAAATGTCTGACAGCCGGGTGGCCGTGCCGTGCCAGACGGCGCCGCCCACATGGGGCCGGAACACGGCCATCCGCTCCATCCACTCGAGCGCCAGCAGGCGCAGCGCCTGGAGTTCCTTGGGCTGGGTGTCGGCGCAGAACAGCGCGATGTAGTCGCGGACCTCGGCCTCGACATCGTCGTTGTTCGGCAACGCGGTGCGCGCCGACAGGCCCAGGTCACGCAGCGCCCGGCGCTTGGCCGGGCCGTATTCGAGCCCCTCCTCGACCACGAGACGGGCGGCGGTGGCGGCGATTTCGCGCTTGGACGTGTCCATCGGGGCATTTTGCCCGCAGAGCATGGTCCGTACGATGAACATCAGTACCGCGGCCAAGGCCGTGGCCTCGGGCCGGGAGGATCGGCCTCCCTAGAATCGCCCCCCATGCATATTCATGTTCTGGGCATCTGCGGCACGTTCATGGGCGGTCTGGCCGCCCTGGCGCGCGAGGCAGGCCACCGGGTCACCGGCTGCGACGCCGGCGTGTACCCGCCGATGAGCGACCAGCTGCGCGCGCTCGGCATCGACCTGATCGAGGGATTCGGCGCCGACCAGCTCGCGCTGGCACCCGACGTGTTCGTGGTCGGCAACGTGGTGTCGCGCGCCCGGCTGGCCGACGGCACGCCGAAGTTTCCGCTGATGGAAGCCATCCTCGACGCCGGCAAGCCCTACACCAGCGGCCCGCAGTGGCTGGCCGAGCACGTGCTGCTGGGCCGCCACGTGATGGCGGTGGCCGGCACGCACGGCAAGACCACCACCACCTCGATGCTGGCCTGGGTGCTCGAGCGCGCGGGCAAGGCGCCGGGCTTCCTGGTCGGCGGCGTGCCGCTGGACTTCGGCGTCTCGGCCCGGCTCGGCGACGGACCCGCCTTCGTGATCGAGGCCGACGAGTACGACACCGCCTTCTTCGACAAGCGCAGCAAGTTCGTGCACTACCGCCCGCGCACGGCGATCCTCAACAACCTCGAGTTCGACCACGCCGACATCTTCGACGACCTCGCGGCCATCGAGCGGCAGTTCCATCACCTGGTGCGCACCGTGCCGTCCACCGGCCGGCTGGTGGTGAATGCCACCGAGCCCAGCCTCGAGCGCGTGCTGGCCCAGGGCTGCTGGAGCGAACTCGCGCGCTTCGGCGGCGAAGGCCCGGGCGCGCAGTGGCAGGCGCGCGGCACGCACGACGCCTTCGACGTGCTGCACGAGGGCGAGCAGGTCGGCCGCGTCGAATGGGCGCTGTCGGGCCTGCACAACCAGATGAACGCGCTGGCCGCGATCGCGGCCGCCGAACACGTGGGCGTGGCGCCGGCCGACGCGGCGCGCGCGCTCGGCAGCTTCCGCAACGTGCGCCGGCGCATGGAACTGCGCGGCTCGGTGGAGCGCGCGGGCGGCGCGATCACGGTCTACGACGACTTCGCCCACCATCCGACCGCGATCCGCACCACGCTCGACGGCCTGCGCCAGAAGCTCGACGCCGCGGGCCACCGGGGCGAGCGCATCCTCGCGGCCTTCGAGCCGCGCAGCAACACGATGAAGCTCGGGGTGATGGCCGCGCAACTGCCCTGGAGCCTCGAATCGGCCGACCAGTCGTTCTGCCACACGGCCGGGCTCGACTGGGATGCGGCCGCGGCGCTGGCCCCGATGGGCGAGCGTGCCCGGGTGGCTGGCGACATCGGCACGCTGGTGGGCCAACTGGTCACTGCGGCGCGGCCCGGCGACCACATCGTCTGCATGAGCAACGGCGGCTTCGGCGGCGTGCACGACAAGCTGCTGCAGGCCCTGCGCGACAGCGCAACCTGAGACAACGCGCATGGCGGCCGCGGCATCCGACGACACGCTGCTCGGCCTGCTGCGCCGCGTGTACGGCAACAGCTACTTCGACGCCGACGGCAACCACTGCCACCGCATTCCCGACACCTTCAGCGAGGCCGAGCGGCAGGCGTTGGCCGACGCGGGCCTCGAGCCCAATCGCTTCGTCGCGATCCCGCACGACGAGGCGGTGAACCGCCTGCGGCAGGCCGCGGCCCGCGTGGACCTGCGCCGCGCGGCCGATGCCTTCGTCGCCTCGATGACCTCGAGCGACCTGGCCTGGCTCACGGTGCTGCCCGCCACTGCCCTCGGCCTCGCGATGCCGACGCATCCGATGGCGGCCATGGGCGGCGGAAGCTGCCGCGTCTGCTTCCACCGCGGCGAGCGCGCGGACCCGACGCTGCGCGCCTACTTCCGCCACCTGCAGGGCGCGGGCTGGGGCACCGGCGGACCGGTCGAAGGCCTGCTCGCGCTGGAGGCCACAGGTCCGGCCGATGGCTGGCCGCGGCCTACACCGCGCGATATCTGGGTCTTCCATCGCCTGCTCGACCTGCTGCGCGCCCTGCCGGCCGACACGCGCTACGGCAAGGCACGCACGGCGCTCAAGGATGCGAAGCTGCTGCGCGTGAACAATCCCTACCGCTGCGAGACGGTGCTCGAGGCGCTGGCCACGCTCGGCGTCATGCAGACGCCCGAGCATCCGGGCCTCTTCACGCGCTGGACCACCGCGGTCGAACGCGACCAGCGCCCTTCCACCAAGGTCGAGGCACCGGCCCCGCTGGGCTGGTGGCGCGCGGCCGATGGCCTCGACGAGCAACTGGTGGCGCGGCTGTTCGGCCATCTGAAACGTCCCAGGCAGGAACCGCCCGCCGAGGTCGCCGAGCCGGTTCGGCGCAAGCCCGCCGCCGGCGCGCGCGCCAAGTCGATCCCCGGGCCGCCGGCCGCGGGCGACGTGCATGCCGTGCGGCTGCGCGAAGACCTGTGGACCGCCGCCTACTGCCACGAAGTGAAGGCCGATCATCGCGGCATCGTGCGTGGCCGCGTGGAATACCTGGACCTGCTCTCGCCCACGCCGCCCACCGCCGAGCAGATCGCCGGCATCGGCTTTCGCGACCGCCGCAACGGCGAGCGTTGGCAGAGTTGGGTCGCCGGGCTCGGCAAGACCACCGGCGTGACGCGGATCGCGGTCGGCGTGCCGGCGCCATCGCATGCCCAGCCCCTGCCGGAGCGCATTCCCGGCGGCCAGGCCAGCGACCTGAAGCACCTGGCCGGCTGGCACTTTCCCGCCACACCCTGAACGAGGACCCGCCCATGACCCAGCGCGCCACCCAACTCATCGACACGCTGGGGCTGCAGCCGCATCCCGAGGGCGGCTGGTACCGCGAGGTGTTCCGCTCCGCGGTGCAGGTGCATCCCGCCGACGAGCGCGCGGCCCGCAGCGCGCTCACCAGCATCTACTTCCTGCTCGAAGCCGGCCAGCATTCGCGCTGGCACCGGGTGCTGTCCGACGAGGTCTGGGTGCATCTCGAAGGCGTGCCGCTGGCACTGTGGACCTGCGATGCCGCGCTGCGCACCGCGCCGGCGCATGTGCGGCTCGGGCCGGTCGACGTGCACGGCACGCGGCCGCAGCACGTGGTGCCCGCGGGCCAGTGGCAGGCCGCGCGGCCGATCGAAAGCCATTCGGCGGGCGACTTCACGCTGGTCGCCTGCATGGTCGGGCCGGGCTTCGACTTCGCCGACTTCTCGCTGATGGCGCCCGACGGCGACGAGGCCGCCGCGGTGCGCCATCACTGGCCCGAGCTCGCCGCGCTGATCTGAGCGATCAGCCGCGGCGCTGCTTGACCGCCTGCGACAGCGTCTCGAGCACCTGGGTCGAATCGTCCCAGCCCAGGCAGGCGTCGGTGATGCTCTTGCCGTATTCGAGGCCCGCGATCTTGTCCTTGCCGGGCGTGAACTTCTGGGCGCCGGCCTGCAGGTGGCTCTCGACCATCACGCCGAACACGCGGCGCGAACCGCCGGCGATCTGGTCGGCGATGTCCTTCGCGACGTCGATCTGCTTCTGGTGCTGCTTGGAGCTGTTGGCATGGCTGCAATCGACCATCAGCGTGGGCGGCAGCTTGGCCGCCTCGAGGTCCTTGCAGGCCGCCTCGACGCTGGCCGCGTCGTAGTTGGGTGCCTTGCCGCCGCGCAGGATCACGTGGCAGTCGCGGTTGCCGTTGGTCTGCACGATCGCGACCTGGCCGTTCTTGTGCACCGAGAGGAAGTGGTGGCCGCGGGCCGCGGCCTGGATGGCGTCGGTGGCGATGCGGATGTTGCCGTCGGTGCCGTTCTTGAAGCCGATCGGTGCCGACAGTCCCGAGGCCAGCTCGCGGTGCACCTGGCTCTCGGTGGTGCGCGCGCCGATCGCGCCCCATGCGATCAGGTCGCCGATGTACTGCGGCGAGATCACGTCGAGGAACTCGCTGCCCGCCGGCAGGCCCAGGCGGTTGATGTCGATCAGCAGCTGGCGCGCGATGCGCAGGCCTTCGTCGATGCGGTAGCTCTCGTCGAGGTAGGGGTCGTTGATCAGGCCCTTCCAGCCGACCGTGGTGCGCGGCTTCTCGAAGTACACGCGCATCACGATCTCCAGCGTGTCGGCGTACTTCTCGCGCTCGACCTTGAGGCGGCGCGCGTAGTCGAGCGCGGCGGCCGGGTCGTGGATCGAGCAGGGGCCCATCACCACCAGCAGCCGGTCGTCCTTGCCGCCCATGATGTTGTGGATGTTGCGGCGCGTGCCCGTGATCAGCGTTTCGACCGGCGTGCCGCGAATCGGAAAGAAGCGGATCAGATGTTCGGGAGGGGGGAGCACGTTGATGTCCTTGATGCGTTCGTCGTCGGTCTTGCTGGTTTTTTCGACGCTCGCATACCAGCTCTCGCTGGCCGGGGCAGTGTTCGTGCTCATGAGGGTTCCTTGTTGGATTGAATATCGTCAGGGCATAAAAAAACCGCCGGGGCTGCTTGCGCCGGCGGTTCTGGGAGGGGTGCCTGTCTGCTTTACGCGCTCGCCTCTCGTCCGCCGGAAACCGGGAACCAAAAGTAGGCAAAGAAATAGGCGCGGAGAGCGGCGGACATGGGCGCGAATGTAGCACGGAAAAACAAAACCCGGCTTGGAGGCCGGGCGTTCGTTGTTTTGGCGCCGGGCGGGCCGGCGCCTCGATGCGGGCTCAGCGGTAGCCCGACTCGTTGGCGTTATGGATGATCCAGATCAGGTTGCCGCTCGAGTAGTCGCCCATGCCGCCGCCCGCGAAGATCAGGCGGCCCTGGCCCTTGTAGGTCATCTCGAAGCGATGGCGGTCGCTGCCGAAATAGAACGGGATGAAGGCCTTGCCGGTCACATAGGCGCCCTGGTCGGTGGGCTGGCCCGCGAGGTCGGTAACCTGCTTCGCGCTCATGCCGATCTGCAGCCGGGCGAACTTGCTGTTGCGCGGCGGGTTGCCGGTGATCTCGCCCTCGTAGCCGTTGAGGCCCTTGACGGTGCGGCCGCTGCCGGCCTCGACCTTGGACGAATCGACGACGTTGCCCTGGGCATCCATGCCGGCCCTGGAACCGCTGCGCGCGGGGGCGGCCGGGGCGGCGGACGCCGCGGGCGCGGCCTCGCTCTGGCTGCCCGAACCGCCGCGCGATGCGCAGCCGGCGCTGGCCAGCGCGACCAGGGCGGTCATGGCCCAGAGGGCGGCGGGCGAGTGGATCCTGTTCCCCATTGAAATGCTCCTTGAATGCGTCGTTCGCAAAAGGGCGCAGCTTAGCAATGGGAGGAAACGCTCCGCAAGTGACGAAAGTCTTAAGCCGTTCCGCCTACAGTCAGCCCGTCGATGCGCAAGGTGGGCTGGCCGACGCCCACCGGCACGCTCTGGCCTTCCTTGCCGCAGGTGCCCACGCCCGAGTCGAGCGCCATGTCGTTGCCGATCATCTTCACGCGGGTCAGCGCGTCGGGACCGTTGCCCACGATGGTCGCGCCCTTGACCGGGTACTGGATCTTGCCGTTCTCGACCCAGTAGGCCTCGCTGGCCGAGAACACGAACTTGCCGCTCGTGATGTCGACCTGCCCGCCGCCGAAGTTGACGGCGTACAGGCCCTTCTTGATGCTCGCCACGATCTCCTCGGGCACCTTGTCGCCGCCCAGCATGTAGGTGTTGGTCATGCGCGGCATCGGCACGTGGGCATAGCTCTCGCGGCGGCCGTTGCCGGTGGGCTTGACCTTCATCAGGCGCGCATTGAGCGCGTCCTGGATGTAGCCCTTGAGGATGCCGTCCTCGATCAGCACGTTGCGCTGGCTGGCGTTGCCCTCGTCGTCGACGTTGAGCGAGCCGCGGCGGTCGGCGATGGTGCCGTCGTCCAGCACGGTCACGCCCTTGGCGGCCACGCGCTCGCCGATGCGGCCCGAGAAGGCGCTCGAGCCCTTGCGGTTGAAGTCGCCCTCGAGGCCGTGGCCGATGGCCTCGTGCAGCAGGATGCCGGGCCAGCCCGGGCCGAGCACCACGGTCATCTCGCCCGCGGGCGCGGGGCGCGACTCGAGGTTGGTCAGCGCCGACTTGACGGCATGGTCGACGTACTCGGCGATCTGCTCGTCGTCGAAATAGGCCAGGCCGAAGCGTCCGCCGCCACCGCCCGAACCCACCTCGCGGCGGCCGTTCTGCTCGGCGATGACCGTGACCGACAGCCGCACCAGCGGCCGCACGTCGGCCGCCAGCGTGCCGTCGGCGCGCGCCACCAGCACCACGTCGTACTCGCTCGCGAGGCCGGCCATGACCTGCGACACGCGCGGGTCGCGCGAACGGGCCAGCTGCTCGACCTTCTCGAGCAGCTTCACCTTGGCGGTGCTGTCGAGCGTGGCGATGGGATCGAGGCCGGCGTAGAGCGAGCGGCTCGAGGCGATCTTGCGCGGCACGGTCTTCACGCGGCCGGTACGGCCCGCCGAGGAGATCGAGCGCACCGTGCGCGCCGCGTCGAGCAGCGAGGCCTCGGAGATGTCGTCGGAATAGGCGAAGGCCGTCTTCTCGCCACTGACCGCGCGCACGCCGACGCCCTGGTCGATGCTGAAGCTGCCGGTCTTGACGATGCCTTCCTCGAGGCTCCAGCCCTCGCTGCGGGTGTACTGGAAGTACAGGTCGGCGTCGTCCACGCGGTGCGCGGTGATCTCGGCCAGGGCCTTGCTCAGGTGCGATTCGTCGAGGCCGAACGGCGTGAGCAGCAGTTGTTGCGCCGTGGCGAGGCGCTCGATGGTGGGTTCGCGAGAGATCATAAGGGCCATTCTAGGCAGCCGCCCCATTCCGCGGGGGCGGCGGGATGCTCGGGCCGCGCTCAGTTCTGCGCCAGTTTCCGGGCGCGCGCGATCGACATCAGGATCCCGAGCCCCAACCCCAGCGTGACCATGGCCGTGCCGCCATAGCTGATGAAGGGCAGCGGCACCCCCACCACCGGCAGGATGCCGCTGACCATGCCCATGTTCACGAAGGCGTAGGTGAAGAAGATCATGGTCACCGCGCCCGCCAGCAGGCGCGAGAACAGCGTGGGGGCATTGAGCGCGATCGCCAGCCCGCGGAAGATCAGCAGGATGAAGGCCGAGATCAGCGCCAGGTTGCCCACCAGGCCGAATTCCTCGGAATAGGCGGCGAAGATGAAGTCGGTGGTGCGCTCGGGAATGAACTCCAGGTGCGTCTGCGTGCCCTGCATGAAGCCCTTGCCGCCGACGCCGCCCGAGCCGATGGCGATCATCCCCTGGATGATGTGGAAGCCCTTGCCCAGCGGGTCCTTGCTCGGGTCGAGCAGCGTGCACACGCGCTGCTTCTGGTAGTCGTGCAGCACGCGCCAGTCGACGCCGTCGGTGCACAGCTGCGATTCGAAGCTCACGATCAGCGTGATCGCCACGGCGCCCAGCAGCACCGGCGGCACGATCAGCTTCCAGGGCAGCCCGGCGAAGAAGATCACCGCCAGGCCGGCCGCCAGCACCAGCAGCGAGGTGCCGAGGTCGGGCTGCTTCATGATCAGGCCGACCGGCACCGCGAGCAGCACGGTCGCCACCACGAAGTCGAGCGGCCGCAGCTGCCCCTCGCGGCGCTGGAACCACCAGGCCAGCATCAGCGGCATGGCGATCTTCAGGATCTCGCTGGGCTGGATCACCATGCCCACGTTGATCCAGCGCGTGGCGCCCTTCTTGGTGATGCCGAACAGCGCCACCGCGATCAGCAGCGCCACCCCCGCCGCGTAGAGCGGCACGGCGGCCAGCATCAGTCGCTGCGGCGGCACCTGCGCCACCACGAACATGATGAAGCCGGCCAGCAGCATGTTGCGGCCATGGTCGAAGAAGCGGGTGCCGTGGTCGTAGCCCGAGGAGTACATCGTCAGCAGGCCCGCGAAGGCCAGCAGCAGCACGGCGAAGGCCAGAAAGCCGTCGAAGCCCTGGAAGATGGGCGCGACCCGGCGCGCCAGGGAGGGCTGATTGAACACGGCGGACATGGGCGCGGATTATCCGCGCCCGCTGCGTCCGCTCAATCGAAGACCAGTTGAACGACCGTGCGGCCCGGTCGGCTTTCGAGCGCCAGCCGCGCCCCGATGGCCCCCGCGCGCTCGGCCAGCGAGCGCGGCGGCTGGCTGGCGTCGAAGCCGCGCCCGTCGTCGATCACGCGCAGCGCCACCGCCGTGCCCTCCATGCACGCCTCCAGCCGCAGCACCCGCGCCCGGGCATGCTGCAGCACGTTCGAGATCGCCTCGAACAGCAGGAACTGCAGCTGCCGCATGCCGTGCGCGTCGAGGTGCGCCACCGGCGTCACCTCGTCCACGGCCCAGTCGAGCACGATCTCGGCCGTGGCCAGCCGCGGCTCGAGCCGATAGCGGAACGCCGCCAGCAGCGCGCCGACGTCGCCCGGCGGCAGGTGGATCGAGTCGATCGACAGCTTGAGCTGGTCCATCGAGTCGCGCAGCGTGCGCAGCAGCTCCTCCGAACTGGTCTGGCCCGACTGCAGCTGGCGGATGGCCGAGCTGATGTGCGAGCCCACGCCGTCGTGCATGTCGCGCAGGATGCGCTCGCGCTCGTGGGTGCGCGCCTGGTCGCGCGCCGCCCGCTCGAGCTCGGCATAGGTCGAGGCCAGCTCGCGCTCGCGCTGCGCCACCCGCTCGGCCAGGGTGCGGACCGCGCCGCGCGCCGCCACGCTGGCCGCGCGGAAACGCCGCAGCACGATCAACAGCAGCGCGATGCCGAAGAACACCGACGAATAGCGCACCCAGGTGGTTTCGCCATAGGCGTCGCTCAGGCGGATCACCAGCCAGTCGCGCACGCCGAAGGCCAGCGTGAGCAGGGCCGCGGCCGCCACCAGCAGCCGCTCGGCGCTGGGCCGCCGCGCCGTGGACCCGACGAAGGCGCCGACGAAGACCGCGATCACCACGATCTCGATCGCGAGCCAGCCGGTGAGCCAGATCGGCTCCTCGCGCTGCAGCGCGAGCGTGGTCGAGACCACGGTGCCCAGCACCACGGCCAGCAGCGGCCAGCGCAGCCAGCGCGTGTGCGCCGTGCGGCCCCAGTCGGCCAGGTGGTAGCAGAACATCATGGCCGAGGCGGCCCAGCCGGCGTAGCAGGCCGCCATCAGCACGCCCCAGGGCACCCACGGCAGCGGCGGCTCGGCGATCACGCCGTCGGCCACCCGGATCGCCCAGCAGAACTCGGCCAGCGCCGCCCACAGGTAGATGCCGTCGCGGCGCGGCTGCCCGGCCGTGGTCGCATCGACCTGCGTGACCCACAGCGCCAGCGCGATGGCGCCGACGATCAGGCTGAAGGCCGTCAGCAGCACCGAGGCGGTGAAGCGCCAGGCGTAGGCCGGCTCGAACAGCCCGTTGCGCACCGGGTCGGCCGGGCCGATGAACACGGGCGACAGCCCGGCGCGGCGCGCGCTGTCGGCGCGGATGCGGATCTGCAGCTGGTTGCGGCCGGCCTTCAGCAGCTCGCTGGGCACCGGCACGTAGATCGGCGCCTTGGCGTAGTCGGCACCGTTGCCCTGCGAGAGGTCACCGTAGACCTGCAGCAGCGCGTCGTTGAGCTCCACCTCGAACACGTTGCCGGTGCGCGGAATGAAGATGCCCCAGGGCATGCTCGGCGCGGCCGCCAGCTCGAAGGGCAGGTCGAAGCTCGCGAAGCCGGAGCGGCCACGGTGCTGCCGGTCCCAGTGGTAGGACAACTCGACCGGCTCGCTGCGCCGCACGCCGTCGACCTCGGTGGTGACCGTGCCGCGGCGCAGCTCGATCGGCGCGTCGGCGGCATGCGCCCATCCGGCCCACCCGCTCCAGAGGGCCAGGACGAGCAGCAGCAGCCACGGCGCGATCGGCATCGCGGGCAGCCGCCCGCGCAGGGTCCGGAGCACGGATGTCCCGTCTCAGCCAGAGCGCGACAGCAGCCCCAGTCGCGTGGCTTCGAACACGGCTTCGCTCTTGGAATGCACCGCGAGCTTGCCGTAGAGGTTCTTGATGTGGGTCTGCACCGTGTGCACGCTCAGGCCCTTGAGGCGCGCGATCTCGGCGTACGAGAAGCCGCGCGCGATCAAGGTCAGCACCTCGTGCTCGCGCGCCGACAGCAGCGCGCGCTCGCCCGCATCGGGCGCGGCCTCCGGCTCGGCCGTGCCCGGCACGCTGGCCGACTGCAGGCTGCGGTACTTGGCGAGCACGCGGCGCGCGATCATGGGCGAGATCGGCGAGGCGCCGGCCTTCATCTCGACGATGGTCTGGGCGATGTCCTCGGGCGCGGCGTCCTTGTGGATGTAGCCGACGGCGCCGGCCTCGATGCTCGCGAGCACGTTCTCCTCGTCGCCGAACACCGACACCACCAGCGGCTCGCAGCCCGGAAAGCGCGCGACCGCGTCGCGGATCACGTCGAGGCCGGTGCCGTCGGGCATGCCGAGGTCGACCAGCAGCACGTCGGGAATGGTGGCGGTGCGCGCGAGCCAGCCCAGCGCCTCGTTCACCGTGCCGGCGCTGCCGAGCCAGAACAGCTGCGGGCTGCGCTGCACGCTGGTCTCGAAGAAGGCGCGCGCGCGGCTGTCGTCCTCGACCACGAGCACGCCCCAGCGGCGGGACGTAGCGTCATGGGGGTCCTCGTTAGTCATGGGGCCGAAGCATAAGCCTGCGCACGCGGTCGCAGGTCCGCGAAGCCTCACCCTTTCATGGGATGTGCATCGCGCGCTTCGCCCACACACTCGAACCGTCTTCGAATTTGGTCGACCCCCGAGGCGCACGGCATGCGAACACGCGATGAATACTTTCGCGTTGTGCCCCGGCCGCGCCACGCAGGCATCGAGGACCTCCTCCCGCTCCGGGAAGCCCGCATCGCGGGGTTTTTGTCGCCTCGACGCCATCTGATGGGCACGGACCTCATGCAAAATTACCTGGACTTCGCAAGCAGCGCGCCATCGACGCGCTTTCCGTCGCCCCCCCGCATGGAACCACAAACCACCCATCTGCTGTACCTGCACGGCTTCCGTTCCTCGCCCCGTTCCACCAAGGCGCGCGCGGTGGCGGACCGGGTGGCGCAGCGGCATCCGAACCTGCACTGGTGGTGCCCGCAATTGCCGCCCTCGCCCAAGGATGCGATCGACATGGTGATGAAGGGCATCGCCGACTGGCCGCGCAAGTCGATGGCGGTGGTGGGCTCCTCGCTCGGCGGCTTCTACGCCACCTACGTCGCGGGCATGACGCGCTGCCGCGCCGTGCTGCTGAACCCGGCCGTCCATCCGGCGCGCGACCTCACGCTCTACATCGGCGACCAGAGCGCCTGGCACGACCCGGCCGAGCATTTCTATTTCCGCCCCGAGTACATCCACGAGCTGCGCGCCATGGAAGTCGGCTCGCTGACCCGCCCCGAGCGCGTGTTCGCGGTCATCGCCAAGGGCGACGAGGTGCTCGACTGGCACGAGATGTCGGCGCGCTATGCCGACAGCCGTGTCAAGCTGATCGAGGGCGGCGACCACGCCCTCTCGGATTTCAAGAAGAGCCACCTCGACGACGTGATGGCCTTCATCAACCCGGTTCCCTGACGCGCCGATCGGCGCCTGCGGCGGCGGCGCCACAGGCCCGCCCCGCCTGCATGGGAGAATCCGGCCCATGTTTGTATTGTTTGAAGAAGCCGGCAAATACCTCGGCGGGCGCGTGCTGTCGGAGGCGGAAGCCTCGGCGCAGGTCGAGCTCGAGACCGGCAAGCGCGTCAAGGTCAAGGGCGCCAACATCGTGCTGCGGTTCGAGAAGCCCTCGCCCGCCGAATTGATCGCCGAGGCGCGCGCGCTCGCGGCCGCCATGGACCTCGACCTGGCCTGGGAGTTCGCGGCCGATGGCGAATTCGGCTTCGCCGACCTGGCGGCCGACTATTTCAGCGACAAGCCCTCGCTGGCGCAGCAGGCCGCGGCGCTGTTCGCGCTGTTCGAGGCGCCGCACTACTTCCGCCGCGCGGGCAAGGGGCGCTTCAAGAAGGCGCCGGCCGAGATCGTGCAGCAGGCGCTGGCCGCGATCGAGAAGAAGAAGGCGGTCCAGGCGCAGATCGTGGAATGGGCCGGCCAGCTCGCCGAGGGCGTGTGCCCCGCGCCGGTGCGCGAGCAGCTCTACCGCATCCTGTTCAAGCCCGACAAGAACGCGCCCGAATACAAGGCGGTGGTGGAAGCCTCGCGCGCCTCGCAGCGCGCGCCGCTCGAGCTGCTCGAACGCGCGGGCGCGATCGACTCGCCCTACCAGTTCCACTGGCGCCGCTTCCTGTTCGAGAACTTCCCCAAGGGCACGGGCTTCCCCGCGCTCACGGCACCCGCCATCGCCGACGAACTGCCGCTGGCCGAGGGCGTCGAGGCCTTCTCCATCGACGACTCGCAGACCACCGAGATCGACGACGCGCTCTCGGTGCAGGGCCTGGGCAGCGGCACGGTCACGGTCGGTATCCACATCGCCGCGCCGGGCCTCGCGCTCGCGCCCGGCAGCGCGATCGACCAGGTGGCGCGCGCGCGCATGTCCACGGTCTACATGCCGGGCTACAAGATCACGATGCTGCCCGACGCGGTGGTCGACACCTACACGCTGCTCGAGGGCGCCGATCGCCCGGCCGTGTCGCTCTATGCGCGCTTCGACGAAGCCACGCTCGAACTGCAGTCGACCGAGACGAAGCTCGAGCGCGTGCCGATCGCCGCCAACCTGCGCCATGACCAGCTCGACAGCGTGGTGACGCAGCCCTGGCTCGAGGACAGCTCGATCACGCACGAGGACACGCCGGCCGCCGCCGCGCGCTTCCGTCCCCAGCTCTCGTTCCTGCACCGCCTCGCGCGCCAGCTGAAGGCGCAGCGCGAGGTCGTGCGCGGCAAGCCCGAGAACTTCAACCGGCCCGACTACAACTTCCGCCTCGTCGGCAACGACGGCGCCGAACCCACGGGCGCCGAGCAGGTGCAGATCACGACGCGCCAGCGCGGCGCGCCGCTCGACCTGATCGTGTCCGAGGCCATGATCCTGGCCAACAGCAGCTGGGGCGGCTGGCTCGGCGAGCTCGGCGTGCCCGGGCTCTACCGCAGCCAGGCCAGCCTCGCGCCCGGCATCAAGGTGCGCATGGGCACGCGCGCGCTGCCGCATGCGGGCCTGGGCGTGAAGAGCTATGCCTGGAGCACCTCGCCGCTGCGCCGCTACACCGACCTGGTGAACCAGTGGCAGATCATCGCGGCCGCGCGCCACGGCAAGACCGCCGCGCTGGCCGCGCCGTTCAAGCCCAAGGACGCCGACCTGTTCTCGATCCTCTCGGGCTTCGACGCGGCCTATGCGGCCTACAACGGCTACCAGGGCGGCATGGAACGCTTCTGGACCCTCAAGTACCTCGAGCAGCAGGGCATCACCGAGCTCGAGGCCACCGTCATCAAGGACCTGCCCAACGGCGCGCTGGTGCGGGCCGACGCGCTGCCGCTGGTGTTCCCGGTGGCCGGCCAGCAGGAGCGCGGCGCGCGCCTGCGCGTGAAGCTCGGCGAGATCGACGAGATCGCGCTCGACGTCAGCGGCACCGTGCTCGAGCGCCTCGATGCGCCCGCGGCCGGCGCGGTGGACGACGCCGAGGACGAGGAAGAGGTGGTCGCCGGCCCGATCGCGATCGCGGTCGACCTGGCCGATGGCGATGCCGCCCCCGACGCGGGAGCGGCCGTGGAGAACGCGCCCGCATGAACCTCAAGGATCTGAGCACCCTGCAGATTGCGCTGGGTGTGTCCGTCATCGCGCATGCCGCGCTGCTGGCGGTGCGTTTCGTCGACCCCGAGGCCTTCAACCGCGCGTTCACCGAAACGCCGCTCGAAGTGATCCTCGTCAACTCGAAGACCAACGAAGCGCCGGATCCCCAGGCCCGTGTGATGGCCCAGACCTCGCTCGCCGGCGGCGGCGACCTCGAGCGCGGCCGCGCCACCAGTCCGCTGCCGCCCTCCTCCTTCAGCGCGGTCGGCGATTCCGCCGAGGAGGCGCAGCGCCAGGTCGACCTGATGCAGCAGCAGCAGATGCAGCTGCTGACCCAGCTCAAGCGCGATCTCGCGGCCATGCCGCCGCCCGATCCGCGCGTGAGCGGCGACCCCAAGGAAGCCACCGCGCGCGAGGAGAAACGCCGCCAGATGGTCGAGCTGCTGGCCGAGATCGAGCGCCGCGTGAACGAGGAGAACGCGCGCCCCAAGAAGCGCTACCTGAGCCCGTCGACGCGCGAAGCCGCCTATGCGCTGTACGTCGATTCGCTGCGCCGGCGCATCGAGGTGCGCGGCACCGAGAACTTCCCGACCGCGGCCGGCAAGAAGCTCTACGGCGAACTCAAGATGACGATCACCATCAACCACGACGGCAGCCTGCTCGACACCGTGATCGACGAGAGCTCGGGCAACACCACGCTCGACCGCCGCGCCCAGGCCATCGTGCGCAGCATCGGCAGCTTCGGCAAGTTCACCGACGCGATGCGCCGCCAGACCGACCAGATCGTGATCCAGTCGCGCTTCCGCTTCACGCGCGACGAGACCATCGAGCTGTCGTCGCAGTAGCCGCGACGGCCCGCCGAAGAAAAAAAAGCCAGGAGACCCGCGCCATGGATCTGTACTGCGTGATGGGCAACCCGGTCGAGCACAGCCGCTCGCCGTGGATCCACGCCCGCTTCGCCGAGCTCTGCAACCAGCCGATCGCCTACGAGCGCCGGCTGGTCGCGCTCGGCGCCTTCGCCGAAGGCATCGCGGCCTTTCGGCGCGAGGCCGCCGAACGCGGCGACCGCGCGCTCGGCTGCAACGTCACCGTGCCCTTCAAGTTCGACGCCGCCAGCATCGCGCAGCACACCAGCGAGCGCGCCACGCTGGCGGGCGCGGTCAACACCTTGCGCTTCGCGGCCGATGGCGACATCCATGCCGACAACACCGACGGCATCGGCCTGGTCAACGACATCGAGCGCAATGCGCGCGTGCCGCTGGCCGGCAAATCGCTGCTGCTGATCGGCGCCGGCGGCGCCGCGGCCGGCGTGCTCGGGCCGCTGCTCGACGCGGGCGCCGCGCGCGTGGTGGTGGCCAACCGCACGGTCGACAAGGCGGTGTCGCTGGTGCGCCGGCATGCGGCGCTCGCGCTGGCCCACGGCGCCTCGCTCGAGGCCTGGGCGCTCGATGCGGTGCCGGGCGACTTCGACCTCGTGGTCAATGCCACCGCCTCCAGCCTCGCGGGCGACGCGGTGCCGGTCGGCGCGCAGGTGCTGCGCCAGGGCGCACTGGCAGTCGACATGATGTACGGCCCCGCGGCCGCGGGCTTCCTGCAATGGGCGCGGGCCCACGGCGCCGTGGCGCGCGACGGCCTCGGCATGCTGGTCGAGCAGGCCGCCGAATCCTTCGAGATCTGGCGCGGCGTGCGCCCGCCTTCGGCCCAGGTGCTCGACGAACTGCGTGCGCGGCTCGCCGCGGCCTGAAGCACCGCATGAAGGCCGCGCTGCGCTGGATCGCCTGCCTGCTGCTGGCCGGCCTCGCGCTCGAGCTGTTCTTCGTCGTGCGCATCGCGGCCATGGCGGTCATCGATCCGCAGAGCACCGCCTTCCAGCGCTCCGAGGCCTGGCAGATCGCCATCCACAAGGGCAGCGAGGGCGCGTGGCGCCAGGAGTGGGTGCCCTATGCGCAGATCAACGACAGCCTCAAGCGCGCGGTGATCGCGAGCGAGGACGCCAGCTTCATCGACCACGACGGCGTGGAATGGGAAGCCATCGAGCGCGCGCGCCAGCGCAATGCGCGCGCCGAGGAACTGGCCGCCAAGCGCATGGCACGCGCCGCGGCACGCGGCAAGACGGCGCAGGCGGCACCGTTGCGCGGCGGCTCCACCATCACGCAGCAGCTCGCGAAGAACCTGCTGCTGTCGGGCGAACGCACCATGCTGCGCAAGGGCCAGGAGCTGGTGCTCGCCGTACTGCTCGAGACGCTGCTCGACAAGCGGCGCATCCTCGAGATCTACCTCAACAGCGTCGAATGGGGCGAAGGCGTGTTCGGCGCCGAGGCGGCCGCGCAGTACTACTTCAGGAAGCCGGCCGCGCGCCTGAGTTCGTACGAAGCGGCGCGCCTCGCCGTGATGCTGCCGAGCCCGAAGTTCTACGAGCGCCGGCCCAACTCGCCCTACCTCAACGGACGGGCATCGACGATCGTGGCGCGGATGCCTTCGGCCGAACTGCCCTGAACAGGGCCTCGCCCGCGAGCACCGCGGCGAAGCCGATCGCATAGGCCAGCACGTCCCACCAGTCGGCCGTGCTGCCGAGCACGATGCGCAGCGCGCGGTTGGGAATGTGCAGCTGCCACGTGGCCGCCAGGTACTGGCCCAGTTCCACCAGCAGCCCCACGCCGAAAGCAGCGAGCGCCAGCGGCAGCACGCGCGCCTCGATGAAGGCCTTGAACACCAGGTAGACCCAGACCACGGCCAGCACGTCGCCGAGGAAGCTGCGCACCCAGCCCCAGCGCGCGCCCACGGTCGCGAGCAGTGCCAGCAGCACGAACAGGGCCGCGGCCCCGGCCAGGGAAAGAGGAGCAAGACGCCATCGCATGCCCCGTATCATCGCCTCCATGTTGGCGAAGCTCGTGGGATGGTTGCTGTTGGGCGTGGTGCGATTGCTCACCGGTGCCCAGGCGCGCTGGTACGGCTGCCCGCCGAAGGCCGAGCAGCGCATCTATTTCGCCAACCACCAGAGCCATGCCGACCTGGTGATGATCTGGGCCGCGCTGCCCGAGGAGCTGCGCAGCATCACGCGGCCGATCGCGGCGCGCGACTACTGGGCCAACACGCCGGTCAAGCGCTGGATCACGACCGAGGTGTTCAACGCGGTGTACGTGGAGCGGCAGGCGGCCGCCGGTTCGCCGCCCGCACCCGTCGTGCCGGTCGCGGCCGGGACGCCCGTGCAGCCTGTCGAAGCACCCGCCGCCGCCGAACGCATCGAGCCTTCGATGGAGCCGCTGCTGCCGCGCTCCGCGCCCGTCGACACGGCACCGGTCCGCACGGAGATCCAGGGCGAACTCGACCTGCCCGCGCAACCGGTCTCCGTACCCGAAGCGCCCGCAGTGCCACCTGCGCCGCCCGTGCCCCCGGCAGCCCGCGATGCCGACCCGCTCGCCCCGCTGATCGACGCGCTGCGCAGCGGCGACTCGATCATCATCTTCCCCGAGGGCACGCGCGGCCACACGGGCGAACCGCAGAAGTTCAAGTCGGGCCTCTACGCGCTCGCCACCCAGTTCCCCGAGGTGGTGCTGGTGCCGGCCTGGATCGACAACGTGCAGCGCGTCATGCCCAAGGGCGAGATCGTGCCGGTCCCGATCCTCTGTTCCGTCACCTTCGGCGCGCCGATCCGCGTCGAGGCCGGCGAGGAGCGGCGTCCTTTCCTCGACCGCGCGCGTGCCGCCGTCATCGCCTTGCGCGACGTCTGAATGAACCAATTTCTCCGCAGCCTCAGCCCCACGCAGCAGGTCGCGGCGCTGTTCCTGATCGTCTTCGGCGTGCTCGTGATCGTGAGCACCGCCGCCTTCTTCCTGAGCTTCAGGGAGCGGCGCAACCCGGTGCACGACGCCGCCTGGCAGGCCGAGCTCGCGCACTTCCGCAAGCTGCTGGGCACCACCTGGTTCATGGCCGTGATCTTCTGGATCGGCTGGGCGCTCGGCGAGACCGTGGCCACGGTGCTGTTCGCGCTGATCGCCTTCTTCGCGCTGCGCGAGTTCATCACCCTCTCGCCCACGCGGCGCGGCGACCACCGCAGCCTGATCCTCGCCTTCTTCGTCGTGCTGCCGGTGCAGTTCTGGCTGGTGGCCACCGCGCGCTTCGACCTGTTCACCGTGTTCATCCCGGTCTACGTGTTCCTCGCGATCCCGGTGGCCAGCGCGCTGGCCGACGACCCGAGCCACTTCCTCGAGCGCAACGCCAAGCTGCAGTGGGGGATCATGGTCTGCGTCTACGGCATGAGCCACGTGCCCGCGCTGCTGCTGCTGAGCTTTCCGGGCTACGAGGGCAAGAGCGCCTTCCTGGTGTTCTTCCTGGTCTTCGTGGTCCAGACCTCGGTGCTGGTGCAGCACCTGATCTCGCGCCGCAGCCAGCGCGCGCCCTTCGCGCCCAACGTGAGCCGCAGCTTCAACTGGACCAGCTGGGGCATCGGCATCGCGGTGGCCAGCCTGGTGGGCGCCCTGTTCTCCTTCATCACGCCCTTCAAGTTCGGCCAGGCGCTCGCGGTCTCTGTCATCGCCTGCATCGCCGGTTCGATGGGCCACCTCGTGATGAAGGCACTCAAGCGCGACCGCGGCATTCCCAACTGGGGCCAGAAGGGCGTGGGCGTCACGGGTGCCAACGGCCTGCTCGATCGCGTCGATGCGCTGTGCTTCGCGGCGCCGATCTTCTTCCATTCCGTGCGCTGGTACTTCGGGGCCTAGAGAACACATGCGCATCCTGGGCATCGACCCCGGTCTCAACACCACCGGCTTCGGCATCGTCGATGTCGACGGCCATGCGCTGCGCTACGTGGCCAGCGGCACCATCAGCACGCGCAGCGTCACCAGCGGCAGCCTGCCGCAGCGCCTCAAGGTGCTGTTCGACGGCATCGCCGAGATCACCGAGCGCTACCGGCCAGACGCCTCGGCGGTCGAGATCGTGTTCGTCAACGTCAATCCGCAGTCCACGCTGCTGCTGGGCCAGGCGCGCGGCGCCTGCGTGACCGCGCTGGTCACCAGCGACCTGCCGGTGGCCGAGTACACCGCGCTGCAGATGAAGAAAGCGGTGGCGGGCCATGGCCAGGCGGCCAAGGCGCAGGTGCAGGAGATGGTGAAGCGCCTGCTCGACCTGCCGGGCCTGCCGGGCAGCGACGCGGCCGACGCGCTGGGCATCGCGATCACGCATGCGCAGGTCGGACGTTCGCTGGCGCGGCTGGCGGAGGCCGCCACGCTGACGACCTCGACGACCGGACGCTACCGCCAGGGCCGCTCGCGCTGAGGCGCCGGCGCGCTCAGGAAGCGATGACCCGCATGCCGCGGCGGTTGCGATGGCCGCGTTCGCCGCGCGCATGCTGCCGCGGACGCCGGGCCAGCAGCGGCACCTCCACCAGCCGGTACGACAACTCGGCCAGCACGGCGGTGGCCAGGCAGGCCAGCAACACGCCCTCGCGCGGCTGCAGCACGCCGTCGAGCATCAGCCGGCGCGCGAACTCCATCACCGACAGGTGGACGACGTACATGCCGTACGAACGCTGGCTGGCCCAGCGCACCAGCGCCTCCATGCCCCGGCCCGGCTGCCGCATCCGCACGACGGCCGGAAAGCACAGCGCGAAGCCCGTCGAGGTCAGGCTGAAGAAGCCCGCGCGCCACGACGCGCTCTGGTAGGAGGCCGGCTCCAGGCTGCTCAGCACCGAGGCCCCGACCAGTGCGAGGCCCAGCGCCAGCATCGGCTGCGCGAGCGCGTCGCAGGCCCGGCGCCGGCTGCGCATCAACCAGGCCATGGCCACGCCATAGGCGATCGCGTCGAGGCGCAGCAGCACGACCTTGCGAATCCGTGCGTCCCAGTCGGCGGCGACCGCGTCGTCGGCGATCCAGCGCGCCAGCAGGGGCAGCGCGATGAAGAGCGCGCAGCTGATCCCGAGGGCCCGCGAGACGCGCATGACGCCGGCCAGCGCGATCAGCAGGCTGGCGAACAGCAGGTAGAACCACTCCTCGACCATCAGCGACCACGAGACGTCGAACCAGGCGCTGGTCATGGGCCAGGCCAGGTTCTGCGTGAAGCTCAGGAAGAACCAGGGCCATCGCGTGGCACCGGCCCAGGTCCCGCACAGCAGCAGCACGCCGAGCCACAGGTAGTACAGCGGGATCGTGCGCATCCAGCGCCGCACCAGAAAGGTCCACAGGGCCCGCGGGCCGGCGCCCTGCTCGAGGATGTCCAGCAGCAGGCCGCCGATGAGGAAGCCGCTGAGCACGAAGAAGAGTTCGACGCCCAGAGTGCCCAGGACACCGGCCAGCGCCGAGCGGCCGCCCCAGAACACCAGTTGCAGATGGCTGACGAGCACACCGCCAATGGCCAGTGCCCGCAAGAGGTCCAGTCCGAAGATCCGCCCCGCCACCCCTTCTTCCTGCGGCTTGGCCACGCCGCAGACGCCACCCTGTTGCGATGGAGTCATCCGTCCCTCCCCGATCAAATTTTTTCGGGGCGGATATTACAAAAGGAATTCTTAACGAAATCTCCTCCGGACGGAGGAGCGTAGATCGCCATCCACGCGGCGAAGGGAGACCGGCGGTGCCGGTCCGGATCAGGCCACGCGCTCGGCGATCAGCACCGCGAAGAAGCCGCAGGCCGCGAGCAAGGTCCACTTGAGCACGATCCAGCCGAAGCGCCGGTACTTGGGTTGGCCGGTGCCCGCGTAGAACGCGAACGAAACGCCGGCCATCAGCAGGAGGAACAGCAGGGCCCAGCGAAAGAGGAGCATGCGTGGATCGGCGCGGCGTCGCCTACCAGGCGCGAGCGACTTCGTTGAAGCCGCGCGGCGCGCGCTTCTCGTCCGCGAAGGTCACGATCTCGTAGGCGTCGTCGTGCGCGAGCAGTTCGCGCAGCAGCTTGTTGTTGAGCGCATGGCCCGAACGGAACGCGGTGTAGGCCGCGAGCAGCGGCTTGCCGATGATGTAGAGGTCGCCCATCGCGTCGAGGATCTTGTGCTTCACGAACTCGTCGTCGTAGCGCAGGCCACCGGCATTGAGCACCTTGGTGTCGTCCATCACCACGGCGTTGTCGAGGCCGCCGCCGAGCGCGAGGCCCCGGGTGCGCATGTACTCGACGTCTTTCGTGAAGCCGAAGGTGCGCGCGCGCGCGATGTCGCGGCTGTACGAATCGCTGCCCAGATCGAACTCGACGCGCTGGCCCGTGGAATTGACCACGCGGTGGTCGAAGTCGATCTCGAAGCTGAGCTTGTAGCCGTGGTACGGCTCCAGGCTGGCCCATTTCTCGTTGGCGCCGTCGCCCTCGCGCACCTCGACCTTGCGCAGCACGCGGATGAAGCGCCGCGGCGCCTTCTGGAACTCGATGCCCGCGCTCTGCAGCAGGAACACGAAGGACGAGGCCGAGCCATCGAGGATCGGTACCTCGTCGGCCGTGATGTCGATGTAGAGGTTGTCGATGCCCAGGCCGGCGCAGGCCGACATCAGGTGTTCGACGGTCTGGACCTTGGCGCCGCCGGTGGAGACGGTCGAGGCCAGCCGGGTGTCGGTGACCGCCTCGGCGGTCATGCGGATCTCGGCGGGTTCGGGCAGGTCGACGCGGCGGAACACGATGCCCGTGTCGGCCGGGGCGGGACGCAGCGTGAGTTCCACGCGCTGCCCGCTGTGAAGCCCCACGCCCACGGCGCGGCTGATCGACTTGAGGGTTCGTTGTTGCAGCACGCCTGCGATTTTAGGCGCGCGACGTGCGTGGCGCGCCAATCCCCTGGCTATTACACCCATAGGCATCGTTCGATCGGCATAGCCGGGCTCGCTTCGCAAATGGACGCAAAGGGATGAAGAAAACGCGCCTGATACAGGCGGGAAGGCTTTATCTGGGCCTCCTCCTGCGCCTCTTGCGAGTTCTTCAAACCCTCTGCGTCCGGTCGGGCCCGCCGCGCGGCATCTCTTTCGAAATACCCGCGACGGGCCCTGGTCCGGTTCTCAATCGGCCTGGCGACGCAGGAAGGCCGGGATCTCGAAGTCGTCCATGCCGCCCGAGGACAGCGCGTCGACCTTCGCGGCCGCCATCGTGCGGTTGGTGCGCCACACGCTGGGCACGGCCATGCCTTCGTAGTTGGGCTGGTGGCCGCCACCGCCGTGGCCGGTGCCCATCGAGGGCACGTTGAACGGGATGTTGTCGGTGCCGGTGCGGATCACCTCGAGCGTCGGTGCCTGGCGGCGCGCGTCGGCGCGCGACAGGCCGGTGGCGACCACGGTCACGCGCATCTCGTCGCCAAGGGCGTCGTCGTAGGCCGCACCGTAGATCACGTGCGCATCGGGCGAGGCGTAGGCGCGGATGGTGTTCATCGCGAGCTTCGACTCGTTGAGCTTCAGCGAATTCTTCGACGCGGTCACCAGCACCAGCACGCCCTTGGCGCCCGAGAGGTCGATGCCTTCGAGCAGCGGGCAGGCCACGGCCTGCTCGGCCGCGATGCGCGCGCGGTCCGGACCCGAGGACACGGCCGTGCCCATCATCGCCTTGCCCGGCTCGCCCATCACGGTGCGCACGTCCTCGAAGTCGACGTTCACGCCGCCGTACTCGTTGATGATTTCCGAGATCCCGCCCACGGCGTTCTTCAGCACGTCGTTGGCCTGCGCGAAGGCTTCCTCCTGGGTGATGTCCTCGCCCAGCACGTCGAGCAGCTTCTCGTTGAGCACCACGATCAGCGAGTCGACGTTGGCCTCGAGCTCGGCCAGGCCGGCTTCGGCGTTGGTCATGCGGCGGCCGCCTTCCCAGTCGAAGGGCTTGGTCACCACGCCCACGGTGAGGATGCCCATTTCCTTGGCCACGCGCGCGATCACCGGCGCGGCGCCGGTGCCGGTGCCGCCGCCCATGCCGGCCGTGATGAACAGCATGTGGGCGCCGTCGATGGCCGCGCGGATCTCGTCCACGGCGGCTTCGGCAGCTTCACGGCCCTTCTCGGGCTTGCTGCCCGCGCCCAGGCCGCTCAGGCCGAGCTGGATGTTGCGCTGCGCGCTGCTGCGCTGCAGGGCCTGCGCGTCGGTGTTCGCGCAGACGAACTGCACGCCCTGCACGCCGCGTTCCATCATGTGCGCGACCGCGTTGCCGCCGCCACCGCCGACACCGATCACCTTGATCTGCGTGCCCTGGTTGAACTCTTCGACTTCGATCATTTCGATGGTCATCTTCTACTCCTTGAATCTTGCAGTTGCCGTTGTCTATGAATGAATCTTTTTTGGGGTACCCGACGAGAACGAATTCATCGTCGTGATGGTGGACCTGTTCGTCGCCATCGCTCGTTGAAATGCAAGGGTGGGCTGCCGCGCGCAAGCCAGAGTGGGGAGTGGCTCATGGTCAGAAGTTCCCCACGATGAAGTCCTTGAAACGTCCGAACGCGGTTTTTACCGAGCCGTTCTTCTGTGCCACCTTGAAGCCGCGCATGCGTGCGAAGCGGGCCTCCTCGAGCAGGCCCATCACGGTGGCCGCGCGCGGCTGCGCGACCATGTCCGAGAGCGCGCTCGAATACTTCGGGATGCCGCGGCGCACGGGCTTGAGGAAGATGTCCTCGCCGAGCTCGACCATGCCGGGCATCACGGCGCTGCCGCCGGTGAGCACCACGCCGGACGACAGCACTTCCTCGTAGCCCGACTCGCGCACCACCTGCTGCACCAGCGAGAAGATCTCCTCGATGCGCGGCTCGATCACGCCGGCCAGCGCCTGCTTGCTCAGCATGCGCGGACCGCGGTCGCCGAGGCCGGGCACCTCGACCTGCGTGTCGGGATCGGCCAGCAGCTGCTTGGCGAAGCCGTTCTCGACCTTGATGTCCTCCGCGTCCTTGGTCGGCGTGCGCAGCGCCATCGCGATGTCGCTGGTGATCAGGTCGCCCGCGATCGGGATCACCGCCGTGTGGCGGATCGCGCCGTTGGTGAAGATCGCGACGTCGGTGGTGCCGGCGCCGATGTCCACCAGCACCACGCCGAGCTCGCGCTCGTCCTCGGTCAGCACCGCCTGGCTCGAGGCCAGCGGGTTCAGCATCAGCTGGTCGACCTCGAGGCCGCAGCGGCGCACGCACTTGATGATGTTCTCGGCCGCGCTCTGCGCGCCGGTCACGATGTGCACCTTGGCCTCGAGCCGCATGCCGCTCATGCCGATCGGCTCCTTCACGTCCTGGCCATCGATCACAAACTCCTGCGGCTCCACCAGCAGCAGGCGCTGGTCGCTCGAGATGTTGATGGCACGCGCGGTCTCGACCACGCGCGCCACGTCGGCCGGCGTCACTTCCTTGTCCTTCACCGCCACCATGCCGCTGGAGTTGATGCCGCGGATGTGGCTGCCGGTGATGCCGGTGTAGACGCGGCCGATCTTGCAGTCGGCCATCAGCTCCGCTTCCTTGAGCGCCTGCTGGATGCTCTGCACGGTCGCGTCGATGTTCACCACCACGCCGCGCTTGAGGCCATTGCTCGGCGCGATGCCGAGCCCCGCGAGCTTGAGCTCGCCGCCGGGCAGCACCTCGGCCACGACCACCATCACCTTCGCGGTGCCGATGTCGAGGCCGACAACCAGGTCTTTGTATTCTTTGGGCATCGATATGTCCTCGGTATTCGTCTATTTCTTCTTGGGCGTCTTGGGGTCGGTCACCACGGTGGTGACGCCGCGCAACCGCAACGCATAGGCGTCGTTGTGGCGCAGGTCGGCGCCCTCGACGTCCTCCATGGTCCGGCGGTACTGCCCCGCGACCTGCGTCACGGTCTTCAGGAAGCGCTGCAGCCGCGCCGCCACCTCCTCGCCCTGACCCCGGCCCAGTTCGATCGTGGCGCCGCTATCGAGCTGCGCGCGCCAGCTGCCCCGGCTCGACAGCGTGAGCGCATCGAGTTCGAGGTCGTAGGGCGCGAACATCGGCTGCAGCACGCGGTACATGCCCAGCACCTGTCCGGCCTGCTCGATCGGGCCGTCCAGCCGCGGCAGCTTGTCGTCGACCTCCGCCACGTTGGCCTCGAACACATCGCCGAAGCCGTTGATCAGCTTGGAGCTGGCCTCGTCGCCCCAGTTGGCCACCGGCACCTGCTCGGTCAGCGTCACGCGCAGCTTGTTCGGGAACTCGCGCCGCACCACCGCGCTGCGCACCCACGGCACCGACTCGAAGGCGGTGCGCGCGCGCGCGAGGTCGACGGTGAAGAAGTTGCCGTTGAGCTGCGGCGCCACGTTGGCGCGCAGGGTGACGGCGTTGTTGTGCGTCACCTCGCCGTCGACCTTGATGCCCGCGATCGGAAAGAAAGGCTGGCGCAGCACCCACCAGGCGCCCGCGGCGAGCAGCATCAGGCCCACCGCCACGAATGCGAGGTTCGCGACGATGTTCATGAGCTTGACGTCGAAGGGCGTGGGGATGCTGTCGGCCATCTTCAGTGCGCGCCTCCCGTGGCGTCGAGCGTGGCCGTGGCCAGCACGCGCAGGCAGAGTTCCTCGTAGGCGATGCCCGCCGCGCGTGCCGACATCGGCACCAGCGAATGGCTGGTCATGCCCGGCGAGGTGTTCATCTCGAGCAGGAAGGGCTTGCGGTCGCTGGCGCGGATCATCACGTCGGCGCGGCCCCAGCCGCGGCAGCCGAGCGTGCGGTAGGCCGCCAGCGTGATGCGCTGGATCTCGCGCTCCTCCGCCTCGGGCAGGCCGCTCGGGCAGTGGTATTTCACGTCGTCGGTGAAGTACTTGTTCTGGTAGTCGTAGGCCCCCTCGGGCGCGGCGATGCGCACCACCGGCAGCGCATGCGCGTCGAGGCCGCTGCCGAGCACGGCGCAGGTGACTTCCTCGCCCTCGATGAACTCCTCGCAGAGCACGTCGGCGTCGTACTTGACCGACAGCGTCACCGCGTCCTGCATCTGCGAATAGCCCTCGACCTTGGTCACGCCGATCGAAGAACCCTCGCGCGGCGGCTTCACGATCAGCGGCAGGCCCAGCACGTCGGGCACCGCCATCACCTGTTCGCGGCTCTGCTGGTCGAAGGCCAGGCGCACGTACTTGGGCGTGGGCAGGCCGTCGGCCTGCCAGATGCGCTTGGTCATGACCTTGTCCATCGCCACGCTCGAGGCCATCACGCCCGAGCCGGTGTAGGGAATGCCGAGCATCTCGAGCGCGCCCTGTACCGTGCCGTCCTCGCCGTGGCGGCCATGCAGCGCCACGAAGCAGCGCGCGAAGCCCTCGCGCCGGAGCTCGGACAGGTCGCGCTGCGACGGGTCGAAGGCATGGGCGTCGACGCCGCGCGAGCGCAGCGCCTCGAGCACGCCGGTGCCCGACATCAGCGAGACCTCGCGCTCGGCCGAACTGCCGCCGAACAGCACGGCGACCTTGCCGAAGAGTTTGGGATCCTGAAGGCTCACGACGCCTCCCCCTTGTGCGCAGCGTGCTGCGATGTCGTGGATGAAGAAGAAGCGGGCACCGCCGGCGCCGCGCCGAGCTCGACCACCTTGCCCGGCACCGCGCCGATAGAGCCCGCGCCCATGCACAGCACCACGTCGCCGGCACGCGCGTTGTCGAGGATGGCCTGCGGCATCGCGGCGATGTCGTCGACGAACACCGGCTCGACCTTGCCGGCCACGCGCAGCGCGCGCGCCAGCGTGCGGCCGTCGGCCGCCACGATGGGCTGCTCGCCGGCCGCGTAGACCTCGCCGAGCAGCACCGCGTCGGCGGTGCCGATGACCTTGACGAAGTCCTCGAAGCAGTCGCGCGTGCGGGTGTAGCGGTGCGGCTGGAAGGCCAGCACCAGGCGCCGGCCCGGGAAGGCACCGCGCGCGGCCGCGAGCGTGGCGGCCATCTCCACCGGGTGGTGGCCGTAGTCGTCGATCACGGTGAAGCTGCCGTCGCCGGCCCCGGCCGCGACCTCGCCATAGCTCTGGAAGCGCCGGCCCACGCCCTTGAAGCCGGCCAGCCCGCGCTGCACCGCCTCGTCGGCGATGCCGAGCTCGACCGCCACCGCGATCACCGACAGCGCATTGCGCACGTTGTGCTCGCCCGGCAGGTTCAGCACCACCGGCAGGTCGGGCAGGGTCACGCCGTTGCGGCGCTGCGCGGTGAAGTGCATCTGGCCGCCGACGGCGCGCACGTCGACCGCGCGCACCTGGGCGTCCTCGCCGAAGCCGTAGCTGGTGACCGGGCAGGTCACGTCGGCCACGATCTCGCGCACCGCCGGATCGTCGGTGCACAGGATCGCCGTGCCGTAGAAGGGCATGCGGTGCAGGAAGTCGACGAAGGCCTTCTTCAGCTTGCCGAAGTCGTGCCCGTAGGTCTCCATGTGGTCGGCGTCGATGTTCGTGACCACCGCCATCACCGGCAGCAGGTTCAGGAACGAGGCGTCGGATTCGTCGGCCTCGACCACGATGTAGTCGCCGCTGCCGAGCTGCGCGTTGGCGCCCGCGCTGTTGAGCCGGCCGCCGATCACGAAGGTGGGATCGAGCCCCGCGGCCGCGAGCACGCTCGCCACCAGGCTGGTGGTGGTGGTCTTGCCGTGCGTGCCGGCGATCGCGATGCCCTGCTTCAGGCGCATCAGCTCGGCCAGCATGACGGCGCGCGGCACGACCGGGATGCGCTTCTCGCGCGCGGTCAGCACCTCGGGGTTGTCGGCCTGCACCGCGGTCGAGGTCACGACCGCGTCGGCGCCCTCGACGTTCGAGGCCGCATGGCCCACGAAGGTGCCGATGCCCAGGCCCGCGAGCCGGCGCAGCGTGGCGCTGTCGGACAGGTCGGAGCCGGTGATGCGGTAGCCGAGGTTCAGCAGCACTTCGGCGATGCCGCTCATGCCGGAGCCGCCGATGCCGACGAAGTGGATGTGGCGAATCGCGTGTTTCATCGTGCCAGCTCCTCGCAAGCGCGCACCATCGCCTCGACGGCCTCGGTTTTCTGCATCGTCCTGGCGCGTTCGGCGCGTTCGATCAGTTCGGTTCGTTGTGTCTTCTGTAGCAAATCGGCCAGCAATTCAGGGGTGAGATCGGTCTGTTGCACCAGCCAGCCGCCGCCGGCATCGACGAGGAAGCGCGCGTTGGTGGTCTGGTGGTCGTCGACCGCGGAAGGAAAAGGCACGAACAGCGCCGCGGCGCCGACGGCCGCGATTTCGGTCACGGTGCTGGCACCGGCGCGCGCGACGATGAGGTCGGCCTCGGCATAGGCCAGGGCCGTGTCCTCGATGAAGGGCGTGAGCTCGCCCTCGACGCCGGCGGCCGCGTAGTTGGCGCGCAGCTCGTCGATCTGCTTGGCGCCGCTCTGATGCAGCACCTGCGGGCGCGTGCCCGGCTCGATGCGCGCGAGCGCCTGCGGCACCACCGCGTTGAGCGCCTTGGCGCCGAGGCTGCCGCCGACCACCAGCAGCTTGAGCGGACCGCTGCGGCCCGCGAAGCGTTCGGCCGGCGCAGGCTGCGAGGTGAAGGCCGCGCGCAGCGGGTTGCCGATCCACTGCGCCTTCTTGAGCACGTTGGGAAAGGCCGTGAAGACGCGGTCGGCCACGCCCGCCAGCACCTTGTTGGCGAGGCCCGCGACCGAGTTCTGCTCGTGCAGCACCAGCGGCTTGTTGAGCAGCACGCCCATCATGCCGCCCGGAAAAGTGATGTAGCCGCCCAGGCCCACGAGCACGTCGGGCTTCACGCGGCGCACCACGCGCAGGCTCTGCCAGAAGGCGCGCAGCAGGCGCAGCGGCAGCAGGAACAGCGTGAGCGGGCCCTTGCCGCGCACGCCGCCGAACTGCACCGGCTCGAAGGCGAAGCCGCGCGGCGGCACCAGCTTCTCTTCCATGCCGCCGGGCGCGCCCAGCCAGTGCACGCGCCAGCCGCGCTCGCGCAGCGCCTCGGCCACGGCGAGGCCCGGGAAGATGTGGCCGCCGGTGCCGCCGGCCATCACGAGTGCGGTGCGGCCGGTCATACGCGGCCTCCCCGCATCAACACACGATTCTCATAGTCGATGCGCAGCACGATCGCCAGCGCCACCATGTTCATCAGGATCGCCGAGCCGCCGAAGCTCATCAGCGGCAGCGTGAGGCCCTTGGTCGGCAGCGCGCCGAGGTTCACGCCCATGTTGATGAAGGCCTGGAAGCCGATCCACACGCCCACGCCCTGGGCCACGAGGCCCGAGAACACGCGGTCGAGCGCGATGGCCTGGCGGCCGATGTGCATCACGCGGCGCGTGAGCCAGAGGAACAGGCCGATGATCAGCAGCACGCCGACCAGGCCGAACTCCTCGCCGATCACGGCCAGCAGGAAGTCGGTGTGGGCCTCGGGCAGCCAGTGCAGCTTCTCGACGCTGCCGCCGAGGCCGACGCCGAAGATCTCGCCGCGGCCGATGGCGATCAGCGAATGCGAGAGCTGGTAGCCCTTGCCGAGCGCGTGCTCCTCGCTCCACGGATCGAGGTAGGCGAAGATCCGCTCGCGCCGCCACGGGCTGGTGGCGACGATGGTGCCGAAGGCCACCACCACCAGCGCGGCGATCACGAAGAACATGCGCGCGTTCACGCCGCCCAGGAACAGGATGCCCATCGCGATCACCGCGATCACCATGAAGGCGCCCATGTCGGGCTCGGCCATCACCAGCATGCCGACCACCACCACCGCGATGCCCATCGGCAGCACGGCGCGGAAGAAGCGCTCCTTGATCTCCATCTTGCGCACCATGTAGCTGGCGGCATAGAGCACCATCGCGACCTTCGCGAGCTCGGAGGGCTGGAAGCGCATGAAGCCCATCGGCAGCCAGCGCCGCGCGCCGTTCACGCTGATGCCGATGTGCGGAATCAGCACCGCCACCAGCAGCAGCAGCGAGGCCACGAACAGCCAGGGCGCGGCGCGCTCCCAGGTCTTCATCGGGATCTGGAAGGCCAGCAGCGCGGCGATGAAGGCGAACACCACCGAGGCCGCGTGCCGCGTGAGGAAGTACGAGGCGCTGTAGCCGGCGCGCGCGAAGCGCGGGTTGTCGGGCAGCGCGATCGAGGCCGAATAGACCATGATCAGGCCCCAGGTCAGCAGCGCGACCGTGACCCACACCAGCGCCTGGTCGAAGCCCAGCACGCGGATCGGCGTGGCCTTGGTCTGCGTGAAGCCGGCGCCGCCGAGGCGCACCGGCAGGTGCACCGGCAGCGCATCGATGCCGCTGCGCGCGCGCCGGAACCAGCCGCTGAAGCGGCCGGGCCGGGTGTTGGGCGTGGCGCCCGCGGCGGCGGAGTTCACGATGCCGGTCCTTCCGTCGAATCGGGGGCGGCCTGCGTGCGCGGCTCGCCCGGTTCCCCGAAGTCGCGCGGTTCGTCCTCGAGCGCCTGCACGGCCTCGCGGAACACCGCCGCGCGGTGCGGGTAGTTCTTGAACATGTCGAAGCTCGCACAGGCCGGTGACAGCAGCACGGCATCGCCGGGGTGGGCGCGGCGCGCGGCCATCTGCACGGCCTCGTGCATCGAGCCCGCATGCATCAGCGTGACGCCGGTGGCAGCCAGCGCGGCCTCGATCAGCGGCGCGTCGCGGCCGATCAGCACCACGGCGCGCGCGTACTGGCGCACCGGCAGCGCGAGCGGCTCGAAGTCCTGGCCCTTGCCCTCGCCACCGAGGATCACGACCACGCGGCGGTCCTCGCCGAGGCCGCCGAGCGCCGCCACGGTGGCGCCCACGTTGGTGCCCTTGCTGTCGTCGAAGTACTCGACGTCGTCGATCAGCGCCACCGGCTCGACGCGGTGCGGCTCGCCGCGGTACTCGCGCAGGCCGTAGAGCATCGGGCCGAGCGGGCAGTCGGCCGCGTTCGCGAGCGCCAGCGCGGCGAGCGCGTTCATCGCGTTGTGGCGGCCGCGGATGCGCAGCGCATCGGCCGGCATCAGGCGCTGCACGAAGATCTCTTCCTCGACCACCTGGCCGCGCTTGCGCTTCTGCGTCTCGTCGGCCTCGTGCGCGCGCACCAGCCAGCTCATGCCGTTGACGCGCTCGATGCCGTAGTCGCCGGGGCGCTGCGGCATGCTCGCGCCGAAGGTGACGTGCGGGCGCACCTGCACGCGCTGCGCCTTGGGCTTGGCCGGCGCGCGGCGTGCGCCGCGGGCGTTCACCACTTCCTCGACGGGCTTGACGGGCTCCTGGCCGGCGGTGGCGAGCATCGCCATCACGGCCGGGTCGTCGCGGTTGAGCACCATCAGCGCGGTCTTGCCGAAGATGCGCGACTTGGCCTGCGCATAGGCCGGCATGTCGCCATGCCAGTCCAGGTGGTCCTGCGTGAGGTTGAGCACCGTCGCGGCCGCGGGCTCGAAGCCCTGCACGCCGTCGAGCTGGAAGCTCGAGAGCTCGATCACCCAGGCCTCGGGCAGCGTGCCGGCGTCGATATGCGCGCTCAGCGTGTCGAGCAGGGTCGGGCCGATGTTGCCGGCCACCGCCACGCTCTTGCCGCCGCGCTCGATGAGCTGGCCGGTCAGCGCCGTGACCGTGGTCTTGCCGTTGGTGCCGGTGATCGCGAGCACGACCGGCGTGTAGCCCTTCGCGGGTTCGGGCGCGGGGGCCGGCTCGGGCTGGGCTTCGGGCTGCGGCGCGGGCTCTTCCTCGGCCACGGCCGAGGCGGGATTGGTGGCGGCGAACTCGGCGATCTTCGCGACGAAGTCGGCCGCTTCCTTCGCGGCCGTGGCGACGTAGGGCTTGCCGACCGTGAAGGCCGGCAGGTTCGATGCGGGCTTGGAAGCCGGTGCGGCGACGGGCGCGACGGGCGCCTCGGACTCGGCGGACTCGGCGGACTCGGCCGGTTCGGGCTGCGTGCCTTCGGCGGCCTTCGGCGTTGCGATCGCGGCGGGTTCGGCGCCCTGCGCCGGCGCGGCCTCGACGCCTTCCTGCACCACGGGCGCATCGGCGACCGGCGCCTCGGGTTCGGGCGGCTGCAGCACGGGGACGCTCAGCGACGGATCGCGCGGCATCGATTCGGGCACGGCGGCGGGAGCGCGCGGTGCCTCGGGTGTTGCTTCGACGAGCTCAGGCACGGGCTCGGCGGGCGATGCCTCGCTCGCGGGTGCCACGACTTCGATGGCCTCGGCCACTGCCGGAGTCTCGGGCGTGGCCGGTTCGATCGCGACCGCTTCCGCAGCGACGGCTTCCTCCGCGACCGGCGCTTGAACTTCGGGCAGCACGACAGGCGCCTCCGCCTCGGGCACCGGCTCGCTCTCGGGTGGCACCGCTGCCTCCAGCGCCAGTTCGCCTTGCGCCGCGCTTTCCTCTTCCACCTCGACCACCGCCGGCGTCTCGACGATGGCGAGATCCGCCAGCGCGCGCGCGAACAGGTCGAGCTCGCCGCCCACCGGCAGGCCGACCGCACGCGCCGCATCGGCCACCGGCGCGATGGTCTCGGGGCTCAGGCCCGGCGAGCGGTAGACGGCGCGGATGGGCGTGCCCTCGATCAGCGCGGCCGTGAACGGCCCGCCGACGAACACCGCCTCGGGCCACTCGGCGCGCAGCGTGTCGAGCAGGGCCGGCGCCTCGCGCGTGTCGGCCACCGTCACCTGCGCGCCATGGCGCGCGCACCAGCGCGCCATCGCCAGCCCGGACGCGCCGAGGCCGAGGATGAGGACGGGGAGGTCTTTCAGGTGCCGCATGCGTTTTCTCTCAGCGCAGCTTCAGCGTCGACAGGCCCACGAGGCACAGCAGCATCGTGATGATCCAGAAGCGCACCACGACCTGCGTCTCGCGCCAGCCGCTCTTCTCGAAGTGGTGGTGCAGCGGCGCCATCTTGAGCACGCGGCGGCCCTCGCCGAAGCGCTTCTTCGTGTACTTGAAGTAGGTGACCTGGGCCATCACCGAGATCGCCTCGACCACGAAGATGCCGCCCATGATGAAGAACACGATCTCCTGGCGCACGATGACCGCGATGGTGCCCAGCGCGCCGCCGAGCGCGAGCGCGCCCACGTCGCCCATGAAGACCTGCGCCGGATGGGTGTTGAACCAGAGGAAGGCCAGGCCCGCGCCGGCCATCGCCGAGCAGAACACCAGCAGCTCGCCCGAGCCCGGGATGTTCGGGAACAGCAGGTACTTCGAGTAGACCGCGCTGCCGGTCACGTAGGCGAACACGCCCAGCGCCGAGCCCACCATCACCACCGGCATGATCGCCAGGCCGTCGAGGCCGTCGGTGAGGTTCACCGCGTTGCTCGCGCCCACGATCACCAGGTAGGTCAGGATCACGAAGCCGATGCCGCCCAGCGGATAGCTGACTTCCTTGAAGAAGGGCACCAGCAGGTTGATCTTGGGCGGGAAGTCGAGGTCGAAGCCCGACTGCACCCAGGCGAAGAACAGCTGCAGCACGCGCCAGTTCGAGCTCTCGGAGATGCTGAACAGCAGGTAGAAGGCCGCGAGCAGCCCCACCACCGATTGCCAGAAGTACTTCTCGCGCGAGCGCATGCCCTCGGGGTCCTTGTGCACCACCTTGCGCCAGTCGTCGACCCAGCCGATCGCGCCGAAGCCCAGCGTGACCCACAGCACGATCCAGACGAAGCGGTTCGAGAGGTCGAACCACAGGATGGTGGCGAAGGCGATCGCGAACAGCACCAGCACGCCGCCCATGGTGGGCGTGCCGCTCTTGCTCAGGTGGGTCTCCATCGCGTAGCCGCGCACCGGCTGGCCGATCTTCAGCGCGGTCAGGCGCCGGATCACGTACGGACCGGCCACGAGGCCGACCACGAGCGCGGTCAGCGCCGCCATCAGCGCGCGGAAGGTCAGGTACTGGAACACCCGCAGGAACCCGAGTTCCGGCGAGAGGGTCTGCAGCCATTGGGCCAGGCTCATGAACATGAAATTGCGCACCGCCCCCGCATCAGGGACGGCCTCCTTCTTGTTGTGGTTGTGTCTGCGGGGTCGCACCCTGCGCGGCGATGGCCTGGACCACGCGTTCCATCTTCATGGAGCGCGAGCCCTTGACCAGCACGCTGCCGACCAGCGGCAGCCGCGCGAGCACCGCGGCGTTCAGGGTGTCGATGTCCTCGAAATGGCGGCCGCCGCCGACCGTGGCCGCGTCGCCGCGCTGGAAGGCGGCGATGCTGTGCTCGGAAGCGCTGCCGAGCGTGTAGACGGTCTCGATGCCGCGCTGGCGCGCCCAGTCGCCGACCTCGGCATGGAATTCGTCCGAGCGCTCGCCGACCTCGGCCATGTCGCCCAGCACCAGCAGGCGCGGGCCCGGCAGCGCGGCGAGCACGTCGATCGCGGCGCGCACCGAGTCGGGGTTGGCGTTGTAGCTGTCGTCGACCAGCGTGATGGCGCGGCCGCCGGCCAGCGCGAGCGCACTGGCCTTGGAGCGGCCCTTGACCGGCTCGAAGGCATCGAGGCCGGCGGCGATGGTGTCGATCGACACGCCCGCGGCCAGCGCGCAGGCGGTGGCAGCGAGTGCATTGATCACGTTGTGGCGGCCCGCGATGTGCAGCCGCGTGGCGAAGCCGCCGAGCGGCGTGCGCACGCGCACCTGCCAGGCGCCCTGCGTCCATTCGGCGTGCTCGAGGCCGATGTCGGCATCGTCGTGCTCGCCGAAGGTGAGGCAGCGGCGCGTGGCGCCGTCGCGCGCCATGTCGCTCCACAGCGTGGTGAACTCGTCGCCGTGCGGGAACACGGCCGTGCCGTCGTCGGGCAGCGCCGCGAATACGGCGGCGTTCTCGACCGCCACGGCCTCGACGCTGACCATGAACTCCTGGTGCTCGCGCTGGGCGTTGTTCACCAGCGCGATGGTCGGGCGCGAGATGGCGGCCAGCCGCGCGATCTCGCCCGGGTGGTTCATGCCGAGCTCGACCACCGCGCGCTGGTGCTGGGCGCGCAGGCGCAGCAGGGTCAGCGGCACGCCGATCTCGTTGTTGAAGTTGCCGGCGGTCGCTAGCGCGCGCTCGGGCTTCGAGGCCATCAGGATGGCCGCGATCATCTGGGTGACGGTGGTCTTGCCGTTGCTGCCCGTCACGGCGATCAGCGGCAGCGAGAACTGCGCGCGCCAGTGCGCGCCGATGGCGCCGAGCGCCACCAGGGTGTCGGGCACCTCGAGGCCGGCCAGGCTCGCGGCCTCGAGGCCGCCGTGCGCGACCGCGGCCACCGCGCCGCTGGCACGCGCCTGCGGCAGGAAGTCGTTGGCATCGAAGTTCTCGCCCTTGAGCGCGACGAACAGGTCGCCCGTGGCCAGGGTGCGGGTGTCGGTGTGCACGCGCGCGATCACGGTCGCGGGATCGCCCACGAGGCGCGCACCCGGAATCCACTGCTGCAGCTGCGCCAGCGTCAGCGCGAGGGAGGTGGTGTCGCTCATGCGCCCCTCCGCTTCGCGAGCGCGTCGTGCGCATGGCTGCGATCGGAGAATGGCAGGCGCTGGCCCGCGATCTCCTGCCAGGCCTCGTGGCCCTTGCCGGCGATCAGCACCACGTCCTCGGGCGCGGCCTGCGCGATCGTGTCGGCGATGGCGGCCGCGCGGTCGGCCTGCACGCGCGCATGCTCGGGCCGCGCGAAGCCGCGCAGCACCTGCGCGATGATCGCGTCGGGCTTCTCGCTGCGCGGGTTGTCGCTGGTCACCACGACGTGGTCGGCCTGGCGCTCGGCCACGGCGGCCATCATCGGGCGCTTGATCGGATCGCGGTCGCCGCCGCAGCCGAACACGCACCACAGCTTGCCGCCGCGCTGCTGCGCGAGCGGGCGCAGGCCGGCCAGCGCCTTGTCGATGGCGTCGGGCGTGTGGGCGTAGTCGACCACCGCGAGTGGAGCACCGGCTTCGGCGTCCACGCGCTCCATGCGCCCCGGCACGCTGCTCAGGTTCGTGCACGCCGCCACGGCCTGCGCGAGCGTCAGGCCCAGCGCGCGCAGCGTGCCGAGCACGCCGAGCAGGTTGGCCACGTTGTACTGGCCGATCAGGCCGGTGGTCACGCGCTCGACGGCCGCGGTGCCGTGCTCGGCGACCGAGAACTGCAGGCCCTGGGCGTCGTAACCGATGTCGCGCGCCACCAGGCGCGCCGGCTTGCCGTCGGCCGACACGGTCCAGACGTCGAGCGCGCCGACGCCGGCATCGATCAGGTTGGCGCACAGGCTGGCGCCATGGGTGTCGTCGATGTTGATCACCGCGGCGCGCAGGCCGGGCCAGCGGAACAGCTCGGCCTTGGCCTGCCAGTAGGCATCCATGCTGCCGTGGTAGTCGAGGTGGTCCTGCGTAAAGTTGGTGAACACGGCCACCGCGATCTGCGCGCCGTCGAGCCGGCGCTCGGCGATGCCGATCGACGAGGCCTCGATGGCGCAGGCGCCGAAGCCGCGCTCGACCAGCGCGCGCAACTCGCGCTGCATCATCACGGGGTCGGGCGTGGTGAGGCCGGTGTAAATGAGTTCGGGCGGCACGCCGATGCCCAGCGTGCCCATCACGGCGCACGGCGAGGGCGCGTCGCGCTGCACCGTGCCGTCGGGCCGCATCGGGCGCACGCCGCCGGCCGGCCGCAGGGTCGACAGCGCTTCGGCCAGCCACCAGGCGGTGGAAGTCTTGCCGTTGGTGCCGGTCACGGCCAGCAGGTCGAGCCGGGCCGAGGGATGGTCGTAGAAGGCTGCGGCGATCGGGCCGGTGGCGGCCTTGAGGCCGGGGTAGCTGACGATGCGCTCGTCGCCCTCGAAGCCGAAGGCCTCGACGCCCTCGTGCTCGACCAGGCAGGCCGCCGCGCCCTGTGCCAGCGCCGCCGCCACGTGCTTGCGGCCGTCGGTCGCGGCGCCGGGCCAGGCGACGAACACGTCGCCCGCGGCCACCGCGCGGCTGTCGGCATGCAGCGCGCCCCGAGGCACCCGCTCCTTGAGCCAGGCCGCGGCCAGTGGGGGGGAAGTGAAGGTCAGCATGCTCAGAAGCTCTCGTCCACGCCCTGGGTCATCACCAGGGGTTTGACCGCCAGGTCGGGCGGCACGTTCATCATGCGCAGCGTCTGCTGCACGACCTCGCTGAACACGGGCGCCGCGGCCAGGCCGCCGAAGTACTGGCCGTCGCTGGGCTCGTCGATCATCACCGCGACGATGATGCGCGGCTTCTCGATCGGCGCCATGCCGGTGAACCAGGCGCGGTACTTGTTGCTCGCATAGCCCTTGCCGACCTGCTTGTGGGCCGTGCCCGACTTGCCGCCGACCGAGTAGCCGATGGTCTGCGCGCGCGTGCCGGTGCCGCCCGGGCCCGCGGCCATCTGCAGCATCTTGCGCACCGCGAGCGCGTTCGACGGCGAGAAGACGCGCACGCCGGCCGGCGGCTCGGTGTTCTTGAGGATCGTCGCCGGAATGATCGCGCCATCGTGCGCGAACGCGGTGTACGAATGTGCCATTTGAAACAGCGAGGCCGACAGGCCGTAGCCGTAGGCCATGGTGGCCTGCTCGACCGGCTTCCAGGTCTTCCAGGGCCGCAGCCGGCCGGTGACCGCGCCGGGGAACTGGATCTGCGGCTTCTGGCCGTAGCCGAGCGCGGTGTAGGTGTCCCACATCTCGTGCGGGGTCATCTTCTGCGCGATCTTGAGCGCGCCGACGTTGCTCGACTTCTGGATCACGCCCTCGACCGTCAGCGTGCCGTAGTTGTGGGTGTCGCTGATGGTGAAGCCGCCGAGCTGGTAGCGCCCGGGCGAGGTCTCGATCAGCGACGAGGGCTTGACCCGGCCGGCCTCCAGCGCCATCGCCACGGTGATCGGCTTCATGGTCGAGCCGGGCTCGAAGGTGTCGGTCATCGCGCGGTTGCGCAACTGCTCGCCCGTGAGGTTCTGGCGCTTGTCGGGCACGTAGCTCGGGTAGTTGGCCAGCGCCAGCACCTCGCCGGTGACGGCGTCGAGCACCACCACGCTGCCGGCCTTGGCCTTGCGCGCGGTCACGGCGTCACGCAGCTTCTGGTAGGCGAAGAACTGCACCTTGCTGTCGACGCTGAGCTGGATGTCCTTGCCGTCGAGCGGCGGCACCTGCTCGCCCACGCCCTCGACCACGCGGCCCAGGCGGTCCTTGATCACGCGGCGCGAGCCGGCCTTGCCGGCCAGGTCCTTGTCGAACGCGAGCTCGATGCCTTCCTGGCCGCTGTCCTCGACGTTGGTGAAGCCCACCACGTGCGCGGCGGCCTCGCCCTCGGGGTACTGGCGCTTGTATTCCTTGCGCTGGTAGATGCCCTTGAGGTTCATCGCGGCGATCTGCTTGGCGATCGGCTCGTCGACCTGGCGCTTGATCCAGACGAAGGTCTTGTCCTCGTCCTCGAGCTTCTTGTCGAAGTCCTTCTGCGGCATCTCGAGCAGCTTGGCCACCTGCTTGAGCTTGGCGCGCACCTCGGGATCGTCGCGCTCCACGTCCTCGGGAATGGCCCAGATGCTGGGCGCCACCACGCTCGACGCGAGGATCAGGCCGTTGCGGTCGAGGATGCGGCCGCGGTTGGCCGGCAGCTCGAGCGTGCGTGCGAAGCGCACCTCGCCCTGGCGCTGGAAGAAGCTGTTGCCGAACACCTGCACGTAGGCCGCGCGGCCCGCGAGCACGACGAAGCCCAGCGCGATGCCGCCGACGATGAACTTGCTGCGCCAGACCGGCGTCTTGCTCGCCAGCAGGGGGCTGGTGGTGTAGCGCACGCTGCGGCGGGTCATCGCTGCCCCCTTGCGGCGGCGGCGGCCGGCTTGTTGGCGGGCGGTGCAGGCGGCGGTGCGACCACGGCCGGGATCACGCTGCCGTCGGGACGCACGTACTGCGTGATGGCCGGCGAGGTGGTGCGCATCTGCAGCTGCTCTTTCGCGAGCTTCTCCACGCGCAGCGGCGTGGCCTGCGCGCGCTTCTCGACCTGCAGCCGGTCGTGGTCGAGCTCGAGCCGGCGCGTCTCCTGCATCGTGCGGTCGAGCTCGGTGTAGAGCTGGCGCGAGAGGTATTGCGTGTGCACGAGGTAGAGCGCCGTGGCGATCACGGACAGCAGCAGCAGCAGGTTCAGGCGTGCCATCTCAGCGGCCTCCCCGTTCGCCGCGCAGGGCGGCCGCAGAAGGCACGAAGCCGCCCGTGGTGCGGCGGCTGGAAATCGTGCGGGCGGGACCGTGGACGCGAGGTCGTGTCATGGCGTCTCCGTTCGTTCGGCCACGCGCAGGATCGCGCTGCGCGAGCGCGGGTTGCCGTTGACCTCGGCCTCGGAGGGCTTGATGCGCTCGAGCGCGCGCAGCCGCATCGCCTTCGGCGCCGCGAACGGCGCGCGGCGGTCGTAGACCTCCTTCGAGTGCTTCGCGATGAACTGCTTCACGATCCGGTCTTCGAGCGAATGGAAACTGATCACCGCGAGCCGGCCGCCGGGCTGCAGCACCGACAGGCTCGCCTCTAGCGCCTGTTGCAGCTCTTCAAGCTCGGCGTTGATGAAAATCCGAAGAGCCTGAAATGTGCGCGTTGCAGGGTTCTGGCCCGGCTCGCGGGTTTTGACCGTGCCAGCCACGAGCTCGGCCAGTTCGGTGGTGGTTGAAATTGCGCCCCGTTCTTGTCTGCGAGCAACAATCGCCTTTGCAATCTGAACAGCAAACCGTTCTTCGCCATAGTCACGGATCACCTCTGCAATTTGTTGGAGTTCTGCCGTTGCCAGCCACTCGGCCACGCTCTCGCCGCGCGTGGTGTCCATGCGCATGTCGAGCGGGCCGTCGAAACGAAAACTGAAACCGCGCGCCGGGTTGTCGATCTGCGGCGAGCTCACGCCCAGGTCCAGCAGCACACCGGCCACGCTCGCGCCGGGCAGCTCGCCCAGCGAACGGAATCCCTGGTGCCGGATGGAAAAACGCGCATCCGAGATGCGCGCTGCTTCGGTCACCGCTTCCGCATCCTTGTCGAAGGCAATCAACCTGCCTTCCGGCGCCAGCCGCGCGAGGATCGCGCGCGAATGCCCGCCCCGGCCGAAGGTCGCGTCCACGAAGGTGCCGGGCGCGACCGTCTGGCCTGCAAGAAGGGCTTCGACCGCTTCGTCCAGAAGAACGGTCGTGTGGGTCCATGCGGTATTCACGATGCCCCTCAGAACGCGAAGTCCTGAAACACATCCGGCATTTCGCCCTGGGTGGCCTCGGCCTCCTTGGCCTCGTAGGTGGCCTTGTCCCAGAGTTCGAAATGGTTGCCCATGCCCAGCAGCAGGGTGTCGCGCGTGATGCCCGTGGCCGCGCGCAGTTCGGGCGACACGAGGATGCGGCCGGTGCCGTCCATCTCGACGTCCATCGCGTTGCCGAGGAACACCCGCTTCCACCACTGCGCCGACATCGGCAGCGCGGCGATCCGCTCGCGGAACTTCTCCCATTCCGGGCGCGGGAACACCATCAGGCAGCCATGGGGGTGCTTCGTGATCGTGAGCTGGCCGCCTGCCGTGGCGCTCAGGACGTCGCGATGCCGGGTCGGCACGGAAAGCCGCCCCTTGGCATCCAGACTGAGCGATGAAGCGCCTTGAAACACGACCGAGAAACCCCTGTGGTGGGAAGGCCGCAGCGCCCGAAGGGCACACTACTCGCACTTTTTCCCACTTAACTGCACTTTTTTGCACTGTAGCAGGAAACACTTCCGGCGCAACCAGGCGTGCGGGGTATTTTTTGTAATGGAATCAACGACTTAGCGCCGATTCCAAGATTCTGGAATCGGCGAATTTCGTTGAGAATGAACCACTTAGCTCACGCAGTGAATGTGATGCGTGAAGCGCTGCCCCTGTAACAGGGGCAAGGGAGGCGACTTCAGAGGATGAAGCGCGACAGGTCTTCGTCGTGACTTAGTGCCGCCAGGCGCTGGTCCACGTAGGCGGCATCGATGCGGATCGTCTGACCCTCGAGGCGGGTCGCGTCGAAGCTTACTTCATCGAGAAGACGCTCCATCACCGTCGACAGGCGACGCGCGCCGATGTTCTCGGTGCGCTCGTTGACCTCGAAGGCAATGCTCGCGAGACGGGTCACGCCCTCGGGCGTGAAGTCGAGCGTGACGCCCTCGGTGGCCAGCAGCGCCTGGTACTGCTTCACGAGCGAGGCACGGGTCTGCGTGAGGATGCTCTCGAAGTCCGCCACCGACAGCGACTGCAGCTCGACGCGGATCGGGAAACGCCCCTGCAGCTCGGGGATCAGGTCGCTGGGCTTGCTCAGGTGGAAGGCGCCGCTCGCGATGAACAGCATGTGGTCGGTGCGCACCACGCCGTACTTGGTGCTCACGGCCGTGCCCTCGACCAGCGGCAGCAGGTCGCGCTGCACGCCCTGGCGCGAGACGTCGGTGCCCTGCGCCTCGCTGCGCGTGGCGACCTTGTCGATCTCGTCGATGAACACGATGCCGTTCTGCTCGGCATTGGCGATCGCCTGGGTGCGGATCTCGTCCTCGTTCACCAGCTTGGCCGCTTCCTCGTCGATCAGGAAGCGCATCGCCTCGGCGATCTTGAGCTTGCGCGTCTTGCGCTTGCCCTGGCCCATCTGGCCGAACATGCCCTTGAGCTGCTCGGCCATCTCCTCCATGCCGGCGGGGCCCATGATCTCGAGCGGCGCGCGCGTCTCGACCAGGTCGATCTCGATCTCCTTGTCGTCGAGCTGGTGCTCGCGCAGCTTCTTGCGGAAGGCCTGGCGCGTGGCGTTGCCGCTGTCGGGCGCGGTGCCGTCGGCCAGCCGCGCGGGCGGCAGCAGCACGTCGAGGATGCGCTCCTCGGCCGCGTCCTCGGCACGCGCGCGCACCTTGGCGCTCTCGGCCTCGCGGGTCTGCTTGACGGCGATCTCGGCCAGGTCGCGGATGATCGAGTCGACGTCCTTGCCCACGTAGCCCACCTCGGTGAACTTGGTGGCCTCGACCTTGATGAAGGGCGCGTCGGCCAGCCGGGCGAGGCGACGCGCGATCTCGGTCTTGCCCACGCCGGTGGGGCCGATCATGAGGATGTTCTTGGGCGTGATCTCGGCGCGCAGCTTGTCGTCGACCTGCTGGCGGCGCCAGCGGTTGCGCAGGGCGATGGCCACGGCGCGCTTGGCCTGCGGCTGGCCGACGATGTGGTTGTCGAGCTCGGAGACGATTTCCTGGGGGGTCATGGACATGGTGGCGGGCCTCAGAGCGTCTCGACGGTGTGGTTCATGTTCGTGTAAATGCAGAGTTCGCCCGCGATCTCCAGCGATTTCTTCACGATCTGCTCGGCCGTGAGCTCGGTGTTGTCGAGCAGCGCCTTGGCCGCCGACTGCGCGTAGGCGCCGCCCGAACCGATGGCGATCACGCCGTTCTCGGGCTCCAGCACGTCGCCGTTGCCGGTGATGATCAGCGAGGTGGTGGCATCGGCCACGGCCAGCATGGCCTCGAGGCGGCGCAGCACGCGGTCGGTGCGCCAGTCCTTGGTCAGTTCGACCGCGGCGCGCGACAGGTGGCCCTGGTGCTTCTCGAGCTTGGCCTCGAAGCGTTCGAACAGGGTGAAGGCGTCGGCCGTGGCGCCGGCGAAGCCGGCCAGCACCTTGCCGTGATAGAGCCGCCGCACCTTGCGCGCCGTGCCCTTGATGACGATGTTTCCGAGTGTGACCTGCCCGTCCCCACCGATGGCGACCTGGTCGCCCTGGGGGGTCTTGCGGCGCACGCTCACGATGGTGGTGCCGTGAAATTGTTCCATCGCAGCCATCTGGGGACTGGGCGGGGCAATGCAAGTCCGCGCGCAGCGGCGTGAAAGCCTAGTTCTTGCGCAGCGCGACCGTCGCGTGGTCGGCGATGCCGACCAGCCCGAACAGGGTCGCGATCAGCCGGTGCGCATCGACGAACTGCACCCGCTCGCCCTTGGCATCGCGCTCGCGCACCCAGCCCAGCAGCGCGGCCGCCGCGGCCAGGTCCATGCGCAGCAGCGCAGCGCAGGAGATCACGGGCGCGGTGCCGCCGCGCAGGTCGGCATCGAGCCGCTGCAGGTTCGACGGCGACTCGCCGCGCAGGTCGCCCGCGAGCGCCGCGAAGCCGCTGCCGGCCGAGGGGAAGCTCTCGGATTCGCCGCCCACCGACAGCAGCGACCAGACCGAGCCCATGCGCGACGGCGTGGACACCGGCGCGGCGATCGCGCTGTATTCGCCGCGCGGGTCCTGCCAGGATGGCGGCGACACCTCGTAGGTGATGCAGTAGTTGAGCGCCACCAGCTCGAAGTCGTCGGGCAGGTGCATCAGCCGCAGCGCGGCCATGTGCAGCTGCCACCAGACGTCGTCGATGCCGCGCTCGTTGTTGGGCGCGGACTCGGCCAGCACCGCCAGCAGCTGCGCCGCGCCGATGAAGCGCAGCTTGACCGGCGAATCGGCCCAGTGCGCGAACAGCACGCGCAGCGGCGCGGCGGCATCGGAGCCAATCGCGCCCAGCGCGCGCCAGTCGAGCGTCCAGACCGAGCCGGCCTGCGACAGCGCCCGCGTGAGCGCCACCAGGCCATCGCGCGCCAGCTTCGGCGGCGCGGCCCAGTCGGCGGCGCCTTCGGCGGGGGCGCTGTCGCCCTCCTCGCTGGCCGCCACCGCCTTCACGCTGCGCGCCAATTCGTCGAGCGCCACCCAGTCGGGGCCCATGCGCCGCATGCGCTGGGCATAGCGCATGCGCGCGGCCGCGAACTTGGCGGCGTCGCCGGTGGCGCGGTAGAGGTCGAACAGCGCGCGCCAGCGGGCGTCGTCGCGCTCGGCCGTCGCGGCATGGGTCTCGTCGGTGCCGCTCGCGCCCTCGGAGGCCAGCGCCTGCAGCAGGATCGCCTCGGCACCGACGTCATCGCCGTGCGCGAAGCGGATCACCGCCTCCTCGAGCGCGCCGTCCTGCGCCAGCCGGGTCGCCATGTGGGTGCCGCTGGGCGAGGCCGTGGCCACGGCCGCGGGCGCCACCGGGGCAGGCACCGGCCGGGAGGGCGGCTCGAGCAGCGCGTCGGTGTCGGCCGGCGACAGCGTCTCGGCGCCCGCGTCGGGCGGCGACTTGACCAGCGTCTCGCCGTTCGGCCCGCGCCCCTTCCACCACTGCTGCGACATCTGCTCCTCGATCTCGTCGATCTTCTTGAGCGTGAGCGCGCGGCCCTCGGACTTCTCCGAGGTGCTGTTGATGTTGAACGACGACGGCGTGACCGTCGCATCGAAGGCGTGGGCGGCGGCCTCGCGCTGGCGCAGCTTGCGCAGCATGTCGAACTCGCGCCGGCGCACGAAATCGTTGCGCTGGCGCCGCTCGATCATCTCCTTGAGCATTTCCCGGCTGTAGGCCGGGTCGGGCAGCGAGGAATCGGAGGCGTTCGTCGTCGAGGGGGTGTCCAGCTCCGACCAATCCTTGAGCGGATTGCGGACGAACTTCGCCACCTTGGAAAGCAGGCGGCCCGTTTCTTCCTTTGGCATTCGCGGGCGATGGACGACGGTCGGGGCCGGGCCGGAGAACCGGCGCTCAGTCCCCGAACATCTTCTGCTTGAGCTCGCGGCGCTGCTGCGCTTCGAGCGACAGCGTGGCGGTCGGGCGGGCCAGCAGGCGGCCCACGCCGATCGGCTCGCCGGTTTCGTCGCAGTAGCCGTAGTCGCCGGCGTCGATGCGCTGGATCGACTGCTCGATCTTCTTCAGCAGCTTGCGTTCGCGGTCGCGGGTGCGCAGCTCGAGGGCATGTTCTTCCTCGATGGTGGCGCGGTCGGCCGGATCGGGCACGACCACCGTGTCTTCACGCAGGTGCTCGGTGGTTTCGCCGGCATTCTCGAGAATGCCGCGCTTGAGTTCGACGAGCTTCAGGCGGAAGAAGGCCATCTGCTTCTCGTTCATGTACTCGGCATCGGGCATCGCGATGACTTCGGCATCGCTGAGTTCTTCGACGGACTTGGTCTTCCAGTTGTTGGCCAACTTCGGATCTTTCTTCACATTCACGGGGGGAGGCGGAACCAGCGCCTGCGAGGCGGTCTGGATAAAGCTGGACTTGGCGGCGGTCGATGCCACCGATTGCGGCATCGAGGGCACCGTCAGTTGCGACAGGCGGGACACCCGGCCGCCGCGGGCGGGGGCGGGCGCGGCCGTTGCCGTGGCGACTTCGGGCTCGGGGGTCGAAGGTGTCGCCGGGGCGGAGGAAGAGGCGGCAGCCGTTTTTTTCATGGGAATCGGGGGAACAGGTGAAACGGCACGCGGGCCGACGGGTTTGGTGGACGATGGACCCGCTTTGGCTGTCTTGCTCGCGCTCTTGGCCGGGACGGTTGCCGCCGGCTCGCTGGCAGGCTTGGTGGCGGGATGAACTGCTTTCTTCGCCGATGCGCTCGCGGCCTTGGCCGTGGGCGTTGCGGTCTTCTCTGTCTTGACGCTCTTTGCTGCGGCGCCTTCCTTCTTCGCTACGGTCGCCGTCGCGGAAGATGCCTTCTTGGCCGCCGGTACAGCCGGCTTCGCGGCCGTCGCCTTGGTGGCGTCGGTCCTGGATGCTGGCGTGGCCTTGGCGGCGGGCTTCTTCACGGTGACTGGCTCCTTGGACGAACTGGAACGCGCTTTCACTGGTGTCTCCTCCCATGGGAGCCACTGCGGACCTGGTCGGCCGCGCGGGCTCCACGTTGTCGAGGGCATCCGCCGGTCGGCGAACCCCGGGGTTATACCCCCGAAAGCCCGCCGCAAACATGCGGCGCCCTCCTGTCTTCGACCCCTGCCGCCCCCTTGCGGGGGGACCTGGCGTTTTCAACAGGCGCGCGATTGTATAGAGAACTCGAATGCGCGGGCGATGCGTTTGGCCCCCACGGCGCTCCGGTAGCATCGCGCCGCGCCGGCGGAGGGCCGGCGCCAGGGGTCTCACGGCCCTGGATACCCCTACAAGAAAGCCGAACTTGAGCAAGAAGACAGTCCTGGGAGTCCTGGCCGCCGCGATCGCGCTGGCCTATGCCGGCAGCACCTGGTGGGCCGGCAACAAGGTGAAATCCGTCTACGACAGCGCCTTCGCGGAACTGCCGCAGCAAAGCGCGCTGGTGCGCGTGACCGAACGCAGCTACGAGCGCGGCTTCCTCGGCGCGGTCAGCACCGTGACGCTGGAGCTCGGCTGCCCGGCCGACGCCGCCGTGGCCGGCGCGCCGCCCGCGGACCCGGACGAAGAAGACGGCGAGGAGGCCGCGCCGACCCCGTCCAAGCCGCTGCGCCTGAGTTTCCGCGACACCATCCGCCACGGCCCGCTGGCCGGCGGCAGCCTGGCAGCGGCCACCATCGACAGCGAACTGCTGCTCGACATCAAGGGCCAGGCCGAGGCCAAGAAGGTGTTCGGCGACGCCCGGCCCTTCGGCGCCCACACCCGGGTCGGCTTCAACGGCGGCTACGCCAGCGAGATCACGCTCGCGCCCGGCCAGTTCGCCGACGAGGGCAAGACCCGCGTCTCCTGGCAGGGCGCGCAGCTGCGCGTGCGGGTCGATGGCGCGCGCACCGAGGCGCACTACGAACTCGCCCTGCCCGGCTTCGAGGCCGCGGACCTGCGCAACGGCGTCAACCTCAAGATGGGCAAGCTCGGCGCCCGGGCCGACCTGGACATCCGCCACGGCTGGATGCTGGCCACCGGCAAGAGCACGGGCCGGCTCGAGGCACTGGAATTCACGGTGGCCGGCAAGAAGGCCGACCCCGACGCCGCCCCCGCCAAGCCCTTCCCCGCCATCGTGCTGCAGGGCCTCGACGCCGCCAGCGACGCCACCATCGAGAACGGCCTCTACACCGGCACCGCCACCTTCAAGGGCACGGGCTCGGTCGGCGCGACGCGCATCGACAACTTCGAGATGGCCAGCAGCACGCGCCGCATCGACGTCGGCGGCTACCGCAAGCTGGCCGAGGCCTGGACCCGCTCGGCCGCGGCCAACGGTTGCATCCGCGGCAAGGCCTCGCAGGCCGCGCTGCGCGCGCTGGCCGACCAGCTCGCGCCCGATCTCAAGGCCATGGCCAAGCATGGCCCCGAGGTCGGTGTCGACCGGCTGCTGGTCGAGATCGACGGCCAGCGCGCCGAGTTCGGCTACTCGGTCGCCATGGCCGGCGTGACCGACGAGGACCTGCAACTGCCCGGCAACGCACTGCTGCTCAAGCGCGGCGTGCTCAAGGCCAGCGGGCGGCTGCCGGTGAAGTGGATCGAGAAGATCGCCGAGACCGCCGGCGGCAGCCAGGCGCCGTCGCCCGAAGTGGCCGCGCTGATGATCGAACAGTTCGAGCAGCAGGGCTACCTCAAGCGCGCGGGCGACGACGTGACCAGCCAGGTCGAGTTCAGCGACGGCCAGCTCAAGCTGATCGGCAAGCCCGTCGAGCTGCCCGCCAAGTAAAAAGGCGCCGGGCCTCGCGGCCGGCGCCTTTTCTTCATTCGGAATCTTCAGTTCACACCAGGCACTGCTCTAGCCCCTGCTCGAGGATCTCGCGCGGCAGCTCGATGCCGATGAAGACCATGCGGCTCTGGCGCTGCTCGTCCTTGCCCCATTCGGGACCGAGGTCGCTGCCCATCAGCTGGTGCACGCCCTGGAAGATCACCTTGCGCTCGGTGCCCTTCATGTTCAGCACGCCCTTGTAGCGCAGCATGCGCGGGCCGTAGATGTTGACGATCGCGCCCAGGAAGTCTTCCAGCTTGGCCGGGTCGAAGGCGCGGTCGGCCTTGTAGACGAAGCTCTTGACGTCGTCGTCCGTGTGGTGATGGTGGCCATGGCCCTCGTGCTTGTGCGAGGGATGGTCGCAGTGCTCGCCATGCGCGTGGTCATGGTCGTGATGGTCGTGGTCGTCTTCCTTCAGGAAGTCGGGGTCGATGTCGAGCTTGGCGTTCAGGTTGAAGCCGCGCAGGTCGAAGATGTCCTTGAGCGGCACGTCGCCGAAATGCGCCTTCTGCTGCGGCGCGCGCGGGTTCATGTGCTTGAGGCGATGGATCAGCGCCTCGGTCTCCTCGGCCGACACCAGCTCGCTCTTGCTGATGAAGATCTGGTCGGCGAAGCCCACCTGGCGGCGCGCCTCCTGGCGGTCGTTGAGCTGTTGCGGCGCGTGCTTGGCATCGACCAGCGTGAGGATCGAGTCGAGCAGGTAGCTCTCGGCGATCTCGTCGTCCATGAAGAAGGTCTGCGCCACCGGGCCGGGATCGGCCAGGCCCGTGGTCTCGATCACCACGCGGTCGAACTCCAGCAGGCCCTGGCGCTTCTTGGCGGCCAGCAGTTGCAACGCCTCGCGCAGGTCTTCGCGGATGGTGCAGCAGACGCAGCCGTTGCTCATCTGCACGATCTGCTCCTTCGATTCGGTCACGAGGATGTCGCTGTCGATGTTCTCCTCGCCGAACTCGTTCTCGATGACCGCGATCTTCTGGCCGTGGGCCTCGGTCAGGATGCGCTTGAGCAAGGTCGTCTTGCCCGAGCCGAGGAAGCCGGTGAGGATGGTGGCGGGAATCAGGGCCATGGGGTGCTCCGGAAGCGGAAAACGGATGGAATGGATCGGAAAGCGGGAAACTGGCGGGCAGTGTAGCCAGTGCCACTGAGTTGCGTTGCCGCGGGGGCCAAGCCCCCTTCGGCCGGCACGGTCAAGCGGGTTTTCGCACCACCGCCAGCCCCTTGAGGTACTCGCCCTCGGGGAATTCGATGGTCATCGGATGGTCGGGCGCCGCGCCCAGGCGTTCGGCGATGTAGCCGTCCACGCCGGCATCGAGCCCGGCCGAGGCCACGATCTTGTGGAACAGGTCGGCGCCCACGCCACCCGAGCACGAGAAGGTCAGCAGCACCCCGCCCGGCTCGAGCAGCTTGAGCGCGAGCCGGTTGATGTCCTTGTAGGCGCGCGCGGCGCGCTCGGCATGCGCCACCGTGGGCGCGAACTTCGGCGGATCGAGCACGATCGCGTCGAAGCTGCGGCCCTGGTCGAGGAACTCGCGCAGCACGGTGTTGACGTTGGCGTCGAGGAACTCGGCCTCGAAGCCGTCGGCCGCCGCGTCGAAGCCGTTGAGCGCCAGGTGGCCGCGCCCGCGCTCCAGCGCCGGCAGCGAGGAATCGACCGACACCAGCGAGGCGCCCTGCACCGCGTCCGCCGCCTTCAGGCCCGCGAGCGCCGCCACCGTGAAGCCGCCCGTGTAGCAGAAGCAGTTGAGCACGCGCCGGAAGCGCCGGTGCCGCGCCATCTCGGCGAAGCGCCGGCGGCTGTCGCGCTGATCGAGGTAGAAGCCGGTCTTGTGGCCGGTGGCGATGTCGAGCGACAGCTTCCAGTCGTGCTCGCGGATCACGATCTCGGTCGCCTCGTCCTGTCCGCGCAGCCAGCCCGTCACAGGCTTGAGCCCCTCGCGCTCGCGCCCGCTGGCATCCGAGCGCTCGTAGAGCTTCGACAGGCCGGTCGCCTTCAGCAGCGCATCGGCCAGCACCGCTTTCCAGCGCTCCACGCCGGCCGACAGGAACTGCGCCACCAGCGTGTCGCCGTAGCGGTCCACGATCAGGCCCGGCAGGCCGTCGGCCTCGCCATGCACCAGCCGCACGCCGTCGCTCTGCAAATCGAACAGGCCCCGCGCCGCGACCGCGCGCGCCACCACCGACGCGAGGAAGGCCGCGTCGATGCGCTGCGTCTCGACGAAGCTCCAGGCGCGCGCGCGGATCTTGGAATCGGGGCTGAAGGCCGCCCAGGCGAGGAAGGCACCGTCGTGCGATTCGATGCGCACGGTCTCGCCGGCATCGGCGCCGCCGCGCGCGATGGCGGATTCGAACACCCAGGGATGGCGGCGCTGCAGCGAGCGCTCCTTGCCGGGCTTGAGTCGGAGGGTTTTCATGTTTTCTTGTCGGGAGTTTTCTTGACGCCACGGCTGCTGCCACTGCCGCCATCGTCGTCGCGGGCCCGCGCGCGCGGATGCGCCGCATCGTAGGCGCGCGCCAGGTGCTGGAAATCGAGCCGCGTGTAGACCTGCGTGGTCGCGATGTTCGCGTGCCCCAGCAGGTCCTGCACCGCGCGCAGGTCGCTGCTCGACTGCAGCACGTGGCTCGCGAAGGAATGGCGCAGCATGTGCGGATGCACCGGCGTCGCGAGGCCAGCCTTGAGGCTGCGCCCGCGCAGCAGCTTCCACACCGCCTGCGACGACATGCGCACGCCCTTGGCGCTGATGAAGAGCGCCGCCGCCTCGGCCGGTTCGCGCAGGGTGGCCGCCGTGAGCGCCGCGCAGTCGCCGCGCACCGCGAGCCAGGCCGTCAGGGCCTCGATGGCCTTCGAGCCCACCGGCACCATGCGCCGCTTGCTGCCCTTGCCGAGCACGCTGGCCTCGTGGGCGTCCATGTCGATCCAGCCGCGCGCGGTCTGGCTCGCGCGCGCGTCGAGCCCCGTGAGCTCGCTCACGCGCAGGCCGCAGCCGTAGAGCACCTCGACGATCGCGCGGTCGCGGGTCTCGGTCCAGGGGTCGGCCTCGGTGTCGTGCAGCTCGGCCAGCCGCACCGCGTCGTCCACGCCCAGCGCCTTGGGCAGCGGGCGGTCGGCCTTGGGCGCGTGCACGTCCTGCACCGGGTTGAAGCCGATCAGCTTCTCGTGCCCGAGCCAGCGGTAGAAGCTGCGCCAGCACGACAGCACCAGCGCGATGCCGCGCGGCTCGCGGCCCGAGCCATGCAGCTGCGCCATCCAGCGGCGCACGTGCGCGGTCTGCACGCGGTCCAGCGGCAGCCTGGCCTCGGCCGCGTTCGCCGCCAGCTCCTTCAGGTGGTAGCTGTAGAGCTCGAGCGTGCGCGCCGACAGCCGGCGCTCCACGCGCACGTACTCCAGGTATTTCTCGATCCAGCCCGAGTCGGCGGGCGGGGCCTCGGCCCCGGCCGCGCTAGAAGAGGTAGCCATGCGCGGCATTGTTCACGACCGCGAGCGGCTCGCGCAATGCGCCCTTGAAGACCATGCCCCAGCGTCGCCAGCAGCTCGAGGGCGCGGCCGCGTACTGCACGTCGAAGGCGCGGTCGAAGCCGCTGTTGCGTGCCAGCCGCTTCACGCGCCACAGGTGATAGGGCTCCGACACCACGATCACGCTGCGCACCCCGGCCGCCTGCAGCATCGGCGTCGACAGCGCGAGGTTCAGCCGCGTCGAGCTCGACACGCGCTCCTGCCGCATCGGCCCGGCATGGCCCACGGCGCGCGCATGCTGCTCCATCACCTCGGCCTCGATGCGGCCGTCCTCGCTGTCGACGCCGCCCGAGAACAGCAGCTCGCGCGCCAGCCCGGCGCGCGCCAGCGCCACGCCCTCGTCGACGCGCCCGGTCAGGCAGGGGTTGGGCTTGCCGCGCAGGTAGGCGCGGTTGCCGAGCACCAGCGCGGCGTCGGCCGCGCGCTGCGGCGGGTTGGCGAGCGCCTCGCGCGCGCCCTGCCACACCACGGTCCAGGCGGCCGCGTAAACGACCACGCCGACGCCGAACACCGTCCAGGCCGCGATCCGCAGCACGCGCGGCACCCGGCGCCACAGGCGCCCCAGCGCCGCGACGGGACGGATCAAGGCCGCAGCCGCGACAGCGCGCCCGAGGCCAGTTCGGCGATGCGCTCGAGGAAGTCGGTGCCCATCTCGGCGTTGAAGCGCTGCGCGTCGGGCGAGGCCAGCACCAGCAGGCCGAAGGCCGGGCCGTTGGGCTCGGCGCGCAGCGGAATCAGCGAGATCGAGGCCGCGGCATTCGGCTCGGGCAGCCAGTTGGCCGCCTCGAAGCCCGCATTGAGGCCGCAGTACGGCGAGGTCAGCGAGGTCGCGAGCGCCTTCACGTCGTCGCTGACCCACTGCGCATAGGCCTCGTTGAGGTATTCGGTGCCGCAGTCCCAGACCTTGATGGCCGTCTGCGGCACCAGGAACAGCGACTGCAGGTCGACCGCGATGCGATAGGGCAGGCTGCGCGGGTCGCGCGTGGTCAAGAGGCCCGCGGTCCAGCGCTGCAGCCGGTCGGCGATCACCACGTTCTCGGTGCCGTGGCGCACCATGTCCATCACGCGGTGCTCGAGCGCCTTGATCTTCTCGCGCAGCATCTCGGCCTGGCGCTCCTGCAGGCTCACGGCGCGGTTGCCGTGCGGGCTGGTGAGCTGCACCTGCGCCAGCAGCTGGGCATGGCGCTCGAAGAAGTCGGGCGTGTTCGCCAGGTAGTTCGCGATGTCGTCTTCGGTGATCGGGTTCATGGCGTTCGCGTCTTGGTTGTTCGTGAAGGAGGTCATGGCAGGTCCGGCACCTCGATGTCGCCCTCGAACACCGTGGTGGCCGGGCCCGTCATCAGCACCGGCCGGCCCTCGCCCTGCCATTCGATGGTGAGCATGCCGCCGTACGTCTGCACGTCGACCCGGCGGTCCAGCAGCCCGAGGCGGATGCCCGCCACCACCGCCGCGCAGGCGCCGGTGCCGCAGGCCAGGGTTTCGCCCGCGCCGCGCTCGAACACGCGCAGCTTCACCTGCGTGCGGCTCACGACCTGCATGAAACCGGCGTTCACCCGCTGCGGAAAGCGCGGATGGTGTTCGATCTGCGGCCCCTGCTCGGCCACGGGCGCGGTCTCGACGTCGTCGACGAGCTGCACCGCGTGCGGGTTGCCCATCGACAGCACCGCTACCGAAACGATAGCGCTGCCGGCCCGCGTGCCCAGCGCCAGGTGCCAGGTGTGCCAGCCGCCCTCGGGCTGCGGATCGAGCCCGGCGGTGTCGAAGGGCACGCGCTCGGGTTCGAAGATCGGCGCGCCCATGTCGACCGTCACGCGGCCGTCGTCGCCCATGCGCGGCTCGATCACGCCGGCCAGGGTTTCGACGCGCACCGTGTCCTTGTCGGTCAGGCCGTGCTCGCGCACGAAGCGCATGAAGCAGCGCGCGCCGTTGCCGCACTGCTCGACCTCGCCGCCGTCGGCGTTGTGGATCACGTACTGGAAGTCGGTGCCCGCGGCGCGCGCGGGCCGCACCGTGAGGATCTGGTCGGCGCCGACGCCGAAGTGGCGGTCGGCCAGGAAGCGGTACTGCGCGGCCGTGAGGCCCAGCGTGCCGCGCGTTTCGTCGAGCACGACGAAATCGTTGCCGGCCCCCTGCATCTTGGTAAAGCGGATTCGCATCGACGGATTATCGCCAGCGGCATCGGCCCTTAGGATCGCGGGCCCAAAGGAAATCGCCTGCCCATGTCCTCCGAAACCCCGCCGCCCACCGATTGGAAGGCGCTGGAACCGCTGCTCGTGGACGACGCCGTGCGCGCGCTGCGGGCCCTGCTGGACCAGAACCCCGGCGAAAGCTTCTACGCCGCCGCCCTGTACGGCCTGTACCGCGAACTCGATGGCCCGGTGTTCCTGCCCGGCCTGGCGGCCCACAGCCTCGGCGCCCTCGGCGGCCCGCCGGCCGGCCGTTTCTGGGAGGCGGCCTGGAATCCGCCCGACTGGCGCTGGGACCTGAGCGGCTTCGAGAGCGAGGCGCTGGGCGCCGGCGCCGAGGCGGCCGCGGCCGCGATGCAGTCCACGCGCCGCGCCTGGCTCGCGGGCGAGCGCCGCTGCATCGACATGCTGGTGAGCGCCACCAAGAAGATCCGCAAGGCGCTGGCGCAGAGCCATCCGGATCGGCTCGCGCCCGGCTTCGTCGTCTTCCTGCACGACGAGGAAGGCGGCCCGGCCTGGGTGCGCCGCTGCATCGGCGAGAAGGCCTTCCTCGCGCTGATGCCCGAGGAGGACGCGCACGAGAGCGAGCGCCGCCGCGTCGCCGCGCTGCCGGCGCAAGCCCAGGCTCAGCACTTGGTCGAGCGGCTGGGCCGCTTCGAGGGCGCCATCGACGGCGAAGACGCGGCCGAATGGCTCTGCCGCCTCGGCGCGCCCGCCGTGCCGCCACTGCTCGAACGGCTGGCGCGCAAGGGCCGGGCCTGGGAAGCGGCCTCGCTGCTGGGCCGCATCGGCATCGCCACGCCCGAGGTGCTGGCCGCGCTGCGCCGCCAGGCCAGCGGCCGCGGCGAGCCGCCCGACCGTTCGTGGGCCGCGCGCGCCCTGGCTTTCCTCGGCGACAGCGACTGGCTGTTCGCGCAATTGGCGACCGACGCGGACACCGAGGTCGCCATCGAAGGCCTGTGCGCGCCCTACTCCGCCTTCCGCGACCGCACGCCGCTGGCGCTCGACTACCGCCCGCTCGAGGCCCTGCTGTCGTTCTCGCCCGCCGCCGAGGCCCGCGCGCTCGCCATCCTCAAGCCCGGCAGCAGCTACTGCAGCCTGCGCACCGGCGAGATCGAGGAGGCCCTGCGCGGCCTCGCCGCGCCGCATGCGCGCGTGCGCATGCATGCCGCCAGCCTGATGGACGACCGCGGCCTCGGCGCCGCCGCCGGCCGCCGGCTGCTGCCCGCGCTGGCCGAGCGCATCGCGCACGACGCCGATGCCGACGTGCGCTGGACCGCCCTCTACAGCCTCGCGGCCTGGAAGCGCGCCGGCCGTCCGTGGCACGAGGCCGTCGCCCATGCGGCCCGGCACGATGCCGACGAACGCGTGCGCGCCGAAGCCCTCGCGTGGCTCGGCGCGCACGGCGGCTGAAGCCCGCTCAGCCCTGCACGAAGCCCAGCAGGTCCGCGTTCACGCGGTCGCGGTGCGTGGTGCAGGTCGCATGCGGCGCGCCCGCGTACACCTCGAGCCGGCTGCCCGCGATCAGCTCGTGCGCCAGCTTGCCCGTGGCCTCGAAGGGCACGACCTGGTCGTCGTCGCCGTGGATCACCAGCGTGGGCACGTCGATCTTCGCCATGTCGGGGCGGAAGTCGGTCTCGGAGAACGCGGTCACGCAGTCGATCGTCGCCTTCAGCGAGGCCTGCAGCGCGATCTGCAGCGTCTGCTTGAACACGCCCTGCGACACCGCCGCGCCCGGCCGGTTGGTGCCGTAGAAGATGGTGCTGAAGTCGTCGAGGAACTGCGCCCGGTCGGCCGCCAGGCCGGCGCGGATGCCGTCGAACAGCGACTTCTCGGGGCCCACCGGGTGGTCGGCCGTCTTCATGAACAGCGGCGTCACGGCGCTGATCAGCGCCAGCTTAGCCACCCGCGCCGAACCATGGCGCGCGATGTAGCGCGTGACGTCGCCGCCGCCCATCGAGAAGCCCGCGAGCACCACGTTCTTCAGGTCGAGCTTCTCGATCAGCTCGGCGATGTCGTCGGCGAAGGTGTCGTAGTCGAAGCCGGTCCAGGGCTGGCTCGAGCGACCGAAGCCGCGGCGGTCGAAGGCGATGGCGCGGTAGCCGCGTTCGGCGAAGAACTGCATCTGGCTGTCCCACATGTCGGCGCTCAGGGGCCAGCCGTGGCTGAACAGGATCGGCTGGCCGCTGCCCCAGTCCTTGTAGTAGAGCTCGGTGCCGTCGCGAAGGGTCAGTGTGGTCATGGTTTTCCTTGGTGAGGGGTTGAAAGAAACGGAAGGGGAAAGAAGAAGAAGGAAGGCTCAGAGCGACAGGAAGTGATGCACCTCCGGCTTGCCCGGCCCCGCATGGAAGCGCAGCGCCTCGCCCTGCAGGTCCGCATCGGCCTGCGACACGCGGTGGTGCTGGCGCAGGTGCTCGGCCCACGACTCGACGAGGAACCATTCCATGATCCGTTCCGGGTCGGCCGTGTGCTCGTGCAGGCCCCAGGCATAGGCGCCGTCGCGGCGGCGTTCGAGCGACAGGCGCTTCATCGCGGCCATGAAGGCGGGCCGGTCGTCCTTGCGGATGCGGTACTCGACCTGGATCATCACGGGCCCGCGGTCGTGCGCCACGGGCTCGGCCACCAGCGGTTCGGGCCAGTGGTTCGAGGCCTGCAGGTCGGCTTCGCCCGCGGGCAGCTTCACGCGGTGGAAGATCAATCCCGCCACCACCAGCCCCACCGCGCCCGCAACCAGCGTGAACGGCACGCCGATCTGCTGCGCCACCAGGCCCCAGCCCAGGCTGCCCGCGGCCATCGCGCCGTTGAACACCGTGAGGTAGACCGCCAGGCCGCGTCCGCGCACCCAGTTCGGCAGGATCGATTGCGCCACGCCGTTGAGCGTGGTCAGCGCCACGATCCAGCCCAGGCCCAGCACCAGCAGCAGCGCCACGGCCAGCCACTTGGGCGGCGCCAGCACCAGTGCTCCCATCACCGCCGCCGTCAGCACCGAGGCCAGCAGCAGCATGCCGTCGGCATCGAGCCGCTCGCGCATCCGCGGCATCAGCAGCGCGCCGCCGATGGCGCCCGCGCCCACCGCGCCCAGCAGCACGCCGTAGAAGCCGGCGCTGCCGCCGAGCATCTGGCGCGCCACCAGCGGCAGCAGCGCCCACACCGAGCTCGCGAACAGGAAGAACACCGCCGCGCGAAGCAGCACCACGTGCAGTTCCTTGCTGGAGCGCGTGTAGCGCAGGCCGGCGCGGAAGGCACCGAGGAAGTTCTCCGACAGCCCGCTGTCGACGGCCGCCGGCCGCTTCCACCACAAGAGCGCCGCGATCACGAACACGTAGCTCAGCACGTCCACGCCATAGGTCACGGCCGCGCCGAAGCTCGCGAGGATCAGCCCGCCCGCGGCCGGGCCGATCGAGCGCGCGATGTTGATGCCCAGCGAGTTCAGCGCCACTGCGCCCTTGAGGTCCGAACGCGGCACCAGCTCGGGCACGATCGACTGCCAGGTCGGCCCCATCAGCGCCGCGCCGATGCCGCCCACGAAGGTCAGCGCGATCAGGTACTCGACCGTCAGCGCGCCGGTGTGCGAGAGCACCAGCAGGCTGCCGCTGACCGCCGCCAGCACCAGCTGCACGAAGATCAGGAAGCGGCGCCGGTCGAGGATGTCCGACAGCACGCCGGCCGGGATCGCCAGCAGGAACACCGGCAAGGTGGCCGCGGTCTGGATCAGCGCCACCGCGGTCGGGCTGGCCGACAGGTCGGTCACCAGCCACGAGCTCGCCACGTCGCGCATGAAGCTGCCGATGTTGCCGAGCACCGTGGCGGCCCACAGCACCGCGAACACGGGCTGGCGCAGCGGGGCGAAGGCGCCGGGCTTGGCGGTCTTGAGGGCTTCAGTCATCGCGGCGTTCCTTGAGGTCGAGCCAGGCCACGAGCACGAAGCCGCCGACCAGTCCCAGGTGTTCGAAGAAGGAGTTGGCGGCCATGAAGCGCTCGTGCCCCAGCGGCATCTCCCAGAAACGCAGCGCGACGAAGGTCGCCATCAGCGTGAAGCCCGCCAGCGCGAGCGCGCCAAGCCAGCGCCAGAAGCCCGCGAGGATCAGCGCCGCGGCGCCGAGCTCGAGCACGATCACCGCCGCGGCCAGCGGGCCGGCCGGCGACAGGCCGAAGTGGTTCATCTCGGCGATCGCCGCGTCGAAGTCCATCGCCTTGTTGAGCCCGCCCTGCAGGTAGGCCGCGCACAGCAGCAGCAAGGCGATCCAGCGCACGGCCGAAGAGGTGGTCCAGCGCATCGCCATCACACCGCCCAGCAGGCGCAGCCCAGCGCGCCCCAGAAGCTCTTGAGGTCGGCGATCGGCAGCTTGCTGCTCCAGGCCGTCGCGTGGCTGTGGCCATGCACGTTGCAGTCGTTGGCGCAGCCGCACGACGCAGCGGCCATCCGCATCGAGTTCTGCATGACCTTCTGCATCGGCGCGCCCTCGGCACCGTGCACGCCCTGGGTGTCGGCCCAGCCCGCATAGCCCCCGAAGGTGCGCGCCGGCGACCAGTCGGGCATCGCGGGCGGCGGCGCGCCCTCGTCGAGCGACGCGAAGCGCCCGGCGCCATAGACCACCTTGCCGCCCACCATCGTCAGCAGCGCAGTGATGTCGGCGATCTCCGATTCGGCGCAGCCGAAGTAGTCGCGGTCGGGCACCACCAGGTCCGCGAGCTGGCCGGCCTGGATGCGGCCCTTCTTGCCCTCCTCGTTCGAGAACCAGGTGACGTTCTCGGTCCACATGCGCAGCGCCCCCTCGCGGTCGAGGCAGTTGCGCTGCGGATAGAGCTGCATGCCGCCCACCGTCTTGCCCGTGACCAGCCACGACAGCGACACCCACGGGTTGTAGGAAGCCACGCGCGTCGCGTCGGTGCCGGCCGAGACCTTGAGCCCGCGCTCCAGCATCTTCTTGACCGGCGGCGTGGCCTCGGCCGCGCCCGCGCCATAGCGCTCGACGAAATACTCGCCCTGGTAGGCCATGCGGTGCTGCACCGCCACCCCGCCGCCGAGCGCGGCGATGCGGTCCATCGACTCCTCGGAGATCGTCTCGGCATGGTCGAAGAACCAGTTCAGGCCGGCCAGCGGCGTGTCCTTGTTGACCTTCTCGAACACGTCGAGCGAGCGGCTGATGGTCTCGTCGTAGGTCGCGTGCATGCGCCAGGGCCAGCGGTTCTGCGCCAGGATGCGCACCACCTCCTCGAGCTCGCCTTCCATCTCGGGGCCCATCTCGGGCCGCGGCTCGCGGAAGTCCTCGAAGTCGGCGGCCGAGAACACCAGCATCTCGCCCGCGCCGTTGTGGCGGAAGTAGTCGTCGCCCTGCTTGTATCTGGAGGTCCTGGTCCAGTTCAGGAAGTCGGCCTTCTCGTCCTTGGCCTTCTGCGTGAACAGGTTGTAGGCCAGGCGGATCGTGAGCTGCCCGTCGTCGGCCAGCTTCTGGATCACGGCGTAGTCGTCGGGATAGTTCTGGAAGCCGCCGCCCGCGTCGAGCGCGCCGGTCACGCCCAGGCGGTTGAGCTCGCGCATGAAGTGGCGCGTGGAATTGAGCTGGTAGTCGAAGGGCAGCTTCGGGCCCTTGGCCAGGGTGGCATAGAGGATCGCGGCATTGGGCTTGGCCAGCAGCAGACCGGTCGGGTTGCCCGCGGCATCGCGCACGATCTCGCCGCCGTGCGGCGCTGGCGTGTCCTTGGTGTAGCCCACGGCACGCAGCGCAGCGCCGTTGAGCAGCGCGCGGTCGTACAGGTGCAGGATGAACACCGGCGTGTCGGGCGCCACGGCGTTGAGTTCGGCGATGGTCGGCAGCCGCTTCTCCACGAACTGGTGCTCGGTGAAGCCGCCCACCACGCGCACCCATTGCGGCGCCGGCGTGATCGCCACCTGGCGCTTGAGCATGCCCATCGCATCGGCCAGGCTCCTCACGCCGTCCCAGCGCAGCTCCATGTTGTAGTTGAGGCCGCCGCGGATGATGTGCAGGTGGTTGTCGATCAGCCCCGGCAGCACGCGCTGCCCTTGCAGGTCGATCACGCGGGTGGTCGGGCCGGCCAGCGGCAGCACGTCTTCGGCGCGGCCCACGCGGGTGTAGCGGCCGTCCTTGATGGCCACGGCATCGGCCGTGGGGTTGGCGCGGTCCAGCGTGGTGAAGCGGCCGTTGCGCAGGATGAGGTCGGGGGTCTGGTTGTTGGCCATGGTCGGGGTGGATGCGAGGGAGGTGGCGGCGAAGGCGCCGAGGGCGCCCAGGAACTGGCGGCGTTGCGGGTCGGGGGTGCTCATGCATCGCTCCTGTCGGACGAGCGGGCGGCGGCGGTCTTCGCCGCTTCGGGCTGCACGCACTTCGGCAGTTCGCCGAACACGTGCGGCTTGACCTGGTGATGCAGCCACGAGGTGGCCGCGGGCCGCTCGAACACCTGCCGCACCAGCGGCGGCAGTTGCTCGCCGAGCAGGATGCCGAGCAGGCCGACCAGCGCGATCACCGGCGGCGCCGGCGAGCGCACCTGGAACAGCGCGTAGATCACGCCGACCAGCAGGCCCAGCGCAAGGGAGACGACATAGGGCTTCATGGCCGGCGCTCTCTGTTCGTTGTTCCGTTCGTTGCGGGGGCTCAGCCTTCGTGGGCGCCGAACATGCTCTTGGCGTAGTTGATGCCGATGCCGTAGGCGCCGCCTACCTTCTTCGCGATGCCGGTCGTGAGCTCGTAGGTGTCGCCGCGCGCCCAGTCGCGCTGCAGCTCGAGCAGGTACTGCAGCGAGGTCATCGGCCGCGCGCCGGCCTGCACCATGCGCTGCATCGCGCGCTCGTGCGCCTCGGCCGACACGTCGCCGCAGGCATCGGCGATCACGTAGACCTCGAAGCCCTGGTCCAGCGCCGACAGCGCCGGGCCCACGATGCACACGCTGGTCCACAGGCCCGCCAGCACGATGCGCGGCTTGCCGATCTGGTTCACGCGCTCGATCACGGCCGCGTCCTCCCAGGTGTTCATCGAGGTGCGGTCCAGCATCTTCTGGTCGGGGAAGGCGGCCGTGATCTCGTCGAACATCGGGCCCGAGAAGCTCTTCTCGGCCACGGTCGTGAGGATGGTCGACACGCCGAATCCTGCCCCTGCCTGCGCCACCAGCGCGGCGTTGTTGCGCAGGTTCACCGCGTCGATCGAGTGCGTGGCGAAGGCCATCTGCGACTGGAAGTCGATCATCACCAGCGTGTGGTCGGTGGGGGTCAGCAGGGTGGCGCCGGCGGTGGGGGTGGCTTTGATGGACATGGGAAGACTCCTGAAAAAACAAGGTTGAAAAAAGACAGAGGGGAGAAACGAAATCAGAGCGCCGGCAGCTCGTTCGGCCGCAGGTCGAACACCAGCACCTCGGCGTCGTCGCCGTCGGCAAAGCTCAGTTGCTGCGCGAGGCGGATGCGGGCGCCGTCGCCCTCGGCCATGCGCTGGCCGTTGACTTCCACGCTGCCGCGGGCCACGTGCACATAGGCATAGCGGTCCGCGGCCAGCTGCAGCGAGGCGGTCTCGGCGCCGTCGAACAGGCCGGCGTAGACGCGGGCGTCCTGGTGCACCGCGAGCGAACCCTGGTCGCCGTCGGGCGAAATGATCAGCCGCAGCCGGCCGCGCTTTTGCTCGGCGTCGAAGTGCACCTGCTGGTAGCGCGGCGCCACGCCGCGCGCACCGGGCACGATCCAGATCTGCAGGAAATGCACCGGGTCCACGGCCGAGGCGTTGAACTCGCTGTGCCGCACGCCCGTGCCGGCGCTCATCATCTGCACGTCGCCCGGATGGATCACCGAGCCCGTGCCCATCGAGTCCTTGTGTTCGAGCGCGCCTTCGAGCACGTACGAAAAGATCTCCATGTCACGGTGCGGATGGGTGCCGAAGCCGCGGCCCGGCGTCACGCGGTCGTCGTTGATCACCAGCAGGTCGGAGAAGCCCTGCTGCTGCGCGTCGTGGTAGTGGCCGAAGGAGAAGGTGTGGCGCGACTGGAGCCAGCCGAAATTGGCGGTTCCACGGTCGGTGGCGGCGCGAAGTTCCAACATGGTTGATGACCTTTCGATGACAGTTTTGATCGATGTGATTCACAATCGCTTTCGGGGCTCATCCCCTAGGCATGGATCAATCATCGCGGGCCTAAACCCGGTCATCGGCGAAACTTTTCAGCCTCTATGATCGAAGTTTTCGATCATCTATTTCGATCGTTCAACCTTCGTACTCATCCACAGGAACACGCCCGTGCTCAAGCTCAGCCTGGAAGCCATCGAGGTCGTCGACGCCATTGCGCGCCACGGCTCCTTCGCGGCCGCCGCCACGCGCCTGAACAAGGTGCCCTCGACCATCTCGTACGCCGTGGGCAAGCTCGAGGAGCAGCTCGGCATGCTGCTGTTCGAGCGCAACGGCCCGCGCGTCACCCTCACCGCAGCGGGCGAGGAAATGCTCAAGGAAGGCCGCTGGCTGCTGAGCGCCGCGAGCGACCTCGAATCGCGCATGCGCCAGATCGCCACCGGCTTCGAGTCCGAGCTGCGGCTGGTGCACGACTCGCTGATTCCCACCCAGGCGCTGATCGGCGACGTGCGCGCCTTCGAGGACCTGCGCTGCGGCACCCGGCTGCGCATCGGCTGCGAGGCCCTCACCGGCACCTGGGAGGCGCTGCGCGAGGGCCGCGCCGACATCGTCATCGCCGCGGGCGAAGGCCCGGCCGGCGGCGGCTACCAGGCCACGCAGGTCGGCAGCCTCGAGTTCGCCTTCTGCGTCGCGCCCACCCATCCGCTCACGCGCATCGGCCGCCCGCTGCAGCGCGGCGACCTGCTCGAGCACAACGCCATCGTGGTGGGCGACAGCGCGCGCACCCTGTCGGACCGCACCGTCGGCCTGCTGGCCGGGCAGCCGCGCATCACCGTGCCCTCGATGGTCGCCAAGATCGCCTGCCAGCTCGAGGGCTTGGGCCACGGCTACCTGCCGCGCGCCTGCATCGCGCTCGAGCTCGCGCGCGGCACGCTGGTCGAACTGCCCACCGAGGAGCCGCGCCCGCCCGAGGCCTTCTGGCTCGCGTGGAAGACCGGTGCCAAGGGCCAGGCGCTGCGCTGGTGGCGCGAGCGGCTCAACCGCGTGCTGGTGCCGGCGCTGCTGCCGCGTTCGATGTGGGTGCAATGAGCCGATGGCCGACATGCATGCGGCATGAGCGGCCTTCGCGCGCGAACGGTTTCAAGCGAGGATCGGCACCATGAGGACACGGATCGTGCTGCGCCGCGACAGCGGCTTCATGGATTTCACGCGCAGGTACAAGGTGGTGATCGACGGCGAGGAGGCCGGCACCATCGGCAACGGCGGCCGCTTCGAGACCGAGGTCGAGGCTGGCGCGCACACCCTGCAGCTGCGCATCGACTGGTGCAGCTCGAACCTGCTGGAGTTCTTCGCGCCCGAGGGCGGCCAGCTTGGCCTCGAGTGCGGCTCCAACCTGCGCGGGCGCCACATCTGGAAGGCCAGCCGCCTGCTCGACGAGGCGCCCGAGGCGTGGATCTGGCTGCGGCTCGCGGCCTGAGCCCTGCCCGCCTTGCCGGGGCCTCACCCCGCCGCGCGCAGCTTGTCGAGCGCCCGGTCGAGAAAGCCCAGCCGGTCCTGTCCCCAGAAGCGCTCGTCGCCGAGGATGAAGGTCGGCGCCCCGAACACCCCGAGCTCCACCGCCTCCGCGCTGTTGGCGCGGTACACGGCCAGCACCTCGGCCGACTGCTCCATCGCCTGCAGGGTCGCGCCGTCGTAGCCGTTCTCGTCGGCCACGGCGATGCGCACCGCCGCCTCCGACGTGTCGCGCTCCTCGGCCCACAGCGCGCGCAGCAGCGCATGCGAGAGCTGCAGCGCATCGAGCCCCTGCAGCTGCGCCGCGATCACCATCCAGCCCGCGTACTTGTTCCAGTTCGGGTCGCTCGGCGCGCCCTTCGGATAGTGCGCCGGCTCCAGGTTCAGCGGCATGCCGAGGTAGTCGCGCCAGCGCGCCAGTTCGAGCGCGTGGTACGTGCGGCGCGGCTCGGGCCGCGTCTTCAGCGGAATGCCGCCGGTCTGCGGCACCACCGCCTGGAAGTCGTAGGGCTTGAGCGCCAGCCGCACGTGGTGGCGGCGCACGATGTCCTGCAACTGCGGGCCACCGAGGTAGGCCCAGGGCGAGGAAAGGCTGTAGAAGCAGTCGAGGGCAAGGGTCGTCATGGGGCCGGATTATCTGCAGCGCCCTGGCGCCCGGCGTCAGCGCAAGCCGACAAAAACCGGCGTCGCGCGGCGCTGCATTCCACATCGCGCAGCCAACCTCGCCGTACATCGGCGAACACCGTCATACACACCACTACGCGCTGTCTTCCCAACGCGGCGAAACTATCGCCTTCCAGCCCGCATCACACATGCCGGCCTTCTTCTCGGGAGCCCCTTTGCCCTCATACAACACCAACGCAAGAATCGCCCGCTTCGCCCTGTCGACCTCGGCCGCCGTCATCGGCAGCCTCGCCGCCTACTGGACCCTGCTGGCCACGCGCCAGGGCCACATCCTCTTCAATGCCCGCAAGCGGCCCGTGGTGCATCTGTCGGAAGACTTCTCCACCTACTCGCACCCCGTGCCCGGCGGCATGGTGCGCGGCTATGTCTACCACCCGCAGGGGGAGGCCGCCGTGCAGGATCTCATCATCTACCTGGCCGGCCGCGGCGAGGACGTGCGCGTGACCGCCCAGGCCCTGCACTGGCTGCCCGAGGGCTTCGGCATGGCCGCCATCAACTACCGCGGCGTGGCCGATTCGCAGGGCAGCCCGTCGGAGGTCGCCTCCGTGGCCGACGCCGAGCAGTTCGCACGCCACCTGCGCCGCGCCTTCCCGCAGGCGCGCCTGCACGTCGTCGGCCGCAGCCTCGGCACCGGCGTCGCCATCCAGCTGTCGGCGCGCCAGCCCTTCGAGAGCCTGCAGCTCGTGACGCCCTACGACTCCATGCTCGAAGTCGCGAAGAAGCGCTTTCCGCTCGTGCCGCTGTCGCTGCTGCTGCGCCATCGCTTCAACTCGATCGAGCACAGCAAGGAGGTCGCCGCCAAGACCCAGGTGCTGCTGGCCGAGCGCGACGACGTGGTGCTGCACGAGCGCTCGCAGAAGCTCATCGACGCCTGGCCCACGCCCGTGAGCGTGAAGACCGTGGCGAACTCCGACCACCACAACATCATGGGGCTGGAGGAAACCTGGCTGCGGCTGATCGACTTCGCGTTGACGTCGGTGTTGCCGGAGCCGATGGCGGCTTGAGTCGACGCCTGACGATTGATCGATGCGTGAAAGCCGCCGGTTCTGCCGGCGGCTTTTTTCATTTCATGGCGCGGCGATGGCCGGGGTCGGGGGCTGGCTCGCGTCTTCGATCGCTTCGCGCAGCGTGAGGCCGCGGCGTCGATCATTGAACTAGGCGTGATAAGCCGTTTTTGCATTTACATTGCGCGATTTTTCTTGACTATCAGGCAACTATCTTCTGCTTTGAACAGCGTTTTTCTGCAAGAGTAACCACGAGACACTCCTTTCCATCAAGAAGGAGTGCCCCATGCCCATCGCCCTACTAGCGCTAACCCTCAGCGCCTTCGCCATCGGAACGACAGAGTTCGTCATCGTTGGCCTCATCCCCACGGTCGCCGCCGATCTAGGCATCGGCCTTCCCTCCGCCGGCCTGCTGGTCAGCCTCTATGCACTGGGCGTGGCCATCGGCGCGCCGGTGCTCACCGCGCTCACGGGCAAGCTGCCGCGCAAGGCGCTGCTGCTGGGCCTGATGGCGCTGTTCACGGTCGGCAACCTGCTGGCCTGGAAGGCGCCGAGCTACGAAACGCTGGTGGCCGCGCGCATCCTCACGGGGCTGGCGCACGGGGTGTTCTTCTCGATCGGTTCGACCATCGCCACCGGCCTGGTGCCCAAGGAAAAGGCAGCCAGCGCGATCGCGATCATGTTCACGGGCCTCACGGTGGCGCTGGTCACGGGCGTGCCGCTGGGCACCTTCATCGGGCAGCACTTCGGCTGGCGTGAAACCTTCCTCGCGGTGTCGGCGCTCGGCGTGATCGCCTTCGTGGGCAGCTGGATCTTCGTGCCCAGCGACATCCGCCACACGGCGCCGGCCTCGCTGGCGCAGCAGGCCAAGGTGCTGGCCGAGCCGCGCCTGTTGCTCGTGTATGCCAAGACGGCAATCGGCTACGGCGGCTCGTTCATTCCCTTCACCTTTCTCGCGCCGATCCTGACCGACGTGGCCGGCTTCAGCGCGGGCGCGGTGGGCTGGGTGATGCTGGTCTACGGCGTGTCGGTGGCGGTGGGCAACATCTGGGGCGGCAAGCTGGCCGACCGGCTGGGCCCGATCCCGGCGCTGAAGATCATCTTCGCGCTGCTGGCCGCGGTGCTGCTGCTGTTCAACTTCGCGGCGCCGCACAAGTGGTTTGCCGTGGTGGCGGTGCTGCTGTGGGGCGCGGTGGCCTTCGGCAACGTGCCCGGCCTGCAGGTCTACGTCGTGAAGCAGGCCGAACGCTTCACGCCGCAGGCGGTCGACGTGGCCTCGGGCCTGAACATCGCGGCCTTCAACCTCGGCATTGCCGGCGCGGCCTGGGCCGGCGGCCTGATCGTCACGCACCTCGGCCTGATGCACACGCCCTGGATCGGCGCGCTGGTGGTGCTGGTGTCGCTGGCGCTCACGCAGTGGAGCGGCGTGCTCGACCGCCGCAGCGGCATCCCGGTGCGCGCCTCGGGGCCGGTGCCGGTCGGACACTGAGGCGCGGTGCGCGCCTGCGCCGCGCGACGAGGGCGCGGCGTCTTCTCTTTCCTTTCGCCTTCATTCATCCATCCATTCATTCAACAGTCGATCGATTCGACCCACGTACTTCTCAACCAAGGACCCAACCATGAGCAACCACGACACCCCCTCCCCCATCCCCGCCTTCGGCCTCGGCACCTTCCGCCTCAAGGGCCAGGTGGTCATCGACTCGGTGAAGACCGGCCTCGAGCTCGGCTACCGCACCATCGACACGGCCCAGATCTACGGCAACGAAGCCGAGGTGGGCCAGGCCATCGCCGAAAGCGGCGTGGCGCGCAGCGAGCTGTTCGTCACCACCAAGATCTGGACCGACAACTACGCCAAGGACAAGCTGGTGCCCAGCCTCGAGGAGAGCCTCGCGAAGCTGCGCACCGATCACGTCGACCTGACGCTGATCCACTGGCCCTCGCCCGGCAACGCGGTGCCGGTGGCCGAGTTCATGGGCGCGCTGGCCGAGGCCAAGGCACAGGGGCTCACCCAACGCATCGGCGTGTCGAACTTCAACATCGCACTGATGAAGGAAGCCATCGCGGCCGTGGGCGCGGCGCAGATCGCCACCAACCAGGTCGAGCTGCACCCCTACCTGCAGAACCGCAAGGTAGCGGAGTTCGCGCAGAGCCAGGGCATCCACATCACCTCGTACATGACGCTGGCCTACGGCAAGGTCATCAACGACCCCGCGATCGAGGCGATTGCCAAGGCGCACGGCGCGACCACGGCGCAGGTGGTGCTGGCCTGGGCGATGCAGCTGGGCTACGCGGTGATTCCGTCGTCAACCAAGCGCGCGAACCTCGAGAGCAATCTGAAGGCGCAGCAGCTTCGGCTCAGCGACGCGGAGATGGCGCAGATCGCGGCGCTCGACCGTGGGGAGCGGCTGACGGATCCGGCCGGGCTGTCGCCGGCGTGGGATTGAGGGAACAAGAAGAAAGAGAAAGCGCGGCGGGCCGCACCATGAAGGCCGGCCCGCACGCTGGAGCTGCTGCGCCCAAGGCGCGGCATGCTGCCCGCATCAAGAACCTTCGCTGACGCCACGCGCCGCCGTGGCGCGCGCTTCGGCACGCACGGCCTGGCGGTCGACATTGCCTGCCACGACGCGGGCCACGCCATCGCCGCTCACGTCGCCATAGAGGTTGCCGGCACGCGCGGCGGCCACGGCCTGCGAGCGGGCGTCCGAACGGGCGACCTGGCTCTGGAACACCGGCGGCACGCCGGCCTGGGCGGCTTCGCTGTACGGGTCTTCGCTGTGGGCGGCGACCACGGCCTGGGCACGCACCTCGGCGCGGCTCGCGGTCGACTGGAACTGCAGCACGCCCTGGTATTGCTCGGCGCTGGCGCCGAGCGAGAACACGGAAGCGAGGACGGCAACGGAGAGGAGGACGGAAGACTTCATGATGGACTTTCTGGAAGGTTGAAGAAGAAGAAGGAGACGGACAGTCGTCAGTGGCTGAAGGAGAGGGTTGTTGCTGCTGACGGAAGTGATTGTTTTCGGGGCACGCCCCTCGCGAGCGCGATTGCGTATGCCTGTGTATCGTGGGGGCGAACGCTCACAGTAAATTTCACGACGGGGGCATCACGCCCGTGCGGCCGTCCAGGTAGACAGGGCGTTCTACAATCGCCCGCCCATCGGCCCCGAAAGCGCGCCCCATGAAGCTGGTCATCGTCGTCCTCGAAGGGGTCCAGGCCCTCGACGTCGCGGCGCCCATGGACGTCTTCACCGAGGCCAACCGCTTCCTGCCCACGCACCAGCAGTACGAGATCACGCTCGTGGGCCTGCAGGCCGGCGGCGTGCGCTGCGCCAACGGCATGCAGCTGCACGTGGGCACGGGTTACCTCGACCACCACGAACAGCCCGACCTGCTGCTGGTGGCCGGCGGGCCGAACCTGCCCGAGCTGCACGCCTATCCCGCGCCCTTTCTCGCCTGGCTCAACGCCATGGCCGCGGGCTCGCGGCGCTACGGCTCGGTGTGCAATGGCGCCTTTCCGCTCGGCCATGCGGGCCTGCTCAACGGCAAGGAGGTCACGGCGCACTGGCACGACGTCGACCGGCTCATCGCGCGCTTTCCGCGGGCGCGCGTGCGGCCCGACAAGATCTTCGTGCGCGACGGCAAGCTGTTCACCTCTGCCGGCGTGACGGCCGGCGTGGACCTCTGCCTCGCGCTGGTGACCGAGGACTGGGGCCACGAACTGGCGCTGCGCATCGCCAAGCGGCTGATCGTCTACATCCGCCGCGACGGCGGGCAGTCGCAGTACAGCCCCTACCTGGCGGTGGGCCCGAAGGAAGAGACCATCGTGGCGAAGGTGCTGCGCCATGTCACCGAGCACCTGAGCGAGCCGCTGAGCATCGAGCAGCTCGCCGATGCGGTGGGCGTGAGCCGCCGCACCTTCTCGCGCAACTTCGCGAAGGACGCCGCGATGACGCCCTCGGCCTTCGTCGAGCAGGTGCGCATCGACTTCTCGCGCAAGCTGCTCGAGGAGACCGACCTGCCGCTCAAGACGGTGGCCTTCCGCTGCGGCTTTCGCAGCGCGAACCACATGCGCGTGGTGTTCGCGAAGCGGCTCGACACGACGCCGCGCGATTACCGCGAGCGCTTCCACAGCGTGGCCTGAAACGGGCCATCAATGGCGCAAACCGCGCCATCGTGGCCCACCGTCGGGCGCTCCCGACTCCTAGACTTTTGCTTCGCCCTCGCCGCTCTCGCGCGGGGGTTTTCAGGAGCAAGAAATCATCACCACGCACACGCTGAGTCCGGCAGCCCCTCCGCGACAGACCTCCCTTCGCCACCTGCCGGTCAACCTCTTCGCCTCGGTCATGGGCATCTCGGGACTGGCCGGCGCCTGGCACCAGGCCAGCGAGCAGTTCGGCGCGAGCCCGCGGATCCACGCTGCGATCGGCGCCGTCGCTGTCGCGCTGTTCGTGCTGCTGTGCCTGGCCTATGCGGCCAAGGCCGTGCTGCATCCGCAGGCGGTGCGTGCCGAGTTCATGCACCCGATCGCGGGCAACTTCTTCGGCACGATCACCATCGCCACGCTGCTGATCTCCTCGGTCGTGGCGCCGGTCAGCGCGCGGGCCTCGCAACTGCTCTGGAGCATCGGCGCCGCGCTGACCGTCGCGCTGTCCTTCACCATCGTGAGCCGCATGCTGCGCGGCAAGGTCGACGCGGGCCATTCGGTGCCGGCCTGGTTGATCCCGGGCGTGGCCACGCTCGACATCACGGTGGCCGGCGGCACCATGCCCATGGCCTGGGCGCGCGAGCTCAACCTGTTCGCGATGGCCGTGGGAACGATGGTCGCGCTGGTGTTCTTCACCATGATCGTGTCGCGCCTGATCCATCACCACGAGAAGCTGGCCAACGAGATGGTGCCCTCGCTGATGATCCTGGTCGCGCCCTTCGAGGTGGGCTTCCTGGCCTACACCAGCTTCTTCCAGCGCGTCGACACCTTCGCGGCGTTGCTCTTCTACTTCGGGCTCTTCGTCTTCCTCACGCTGGTGTTCAAGGTGTTCCGGCGCAGCATTCCCTTCGCGGCCGGCTGGTGGGCGCTGAGCTTTCCGATCGCCGCGCTCGCCAATGCCGCGCTGCGCTACGCGCATCACGCCGACTTCCTGCCGCTGACCGTGCTGGCGCTCGCGCTGCTGGCCTTCCTGAGCGTGCTGATCGCGGTGCTCGCGGTTCGCACCCTGCAGCTTCTCGCGAGCGGCAGGCTGCTCGCGCCCAAGTGAACAACAACCTCTCGCACCACAAGACCATGAACGACGCTCCATACTCGCCACCCATCGCACCCACCGCCCCTGCCGACGCGACGAGGCCCACGCTTCTGTCAGGCTGGGACGAGGTCGGAAACTGCAGCTGCCTGGACCGTGTCGAGGCCGCGCCCGACCCGGCCGGTGGTCGCTCTCCGGACCCCCACATTCCCTTGTTATGACGGAACGACAACTCATCATCCCCGCCTCGATGCAGCGCCTGGCCGAACGCGCGGGCTACGCGCCCGCCGTCAAGATCGGCGCCACGGTCTACTGCGCGGGCCAGGTCGGCCGCACGCCCGAACTCGAGGTCATCGCCGATCCCGAGGCGCAGTTCGTCGCGGCCTGGGACAACCTGCGCACGGTGCTGGCCGAAGCGGGCTGCACTTTCGAGGACGTGGTCGAGATGACCACCTACCACGTCGACATGGCGACGCACATGCCGGTGTTCCGCGCGGTGAAGGACCGCCTCTTTCCGCGCGGCCAGTGCGCATGGACCTGCATCGGCGTGCACTCGCTAGCGCACGCCGGGCTGCTGGTGGAGATCAAGTGCATCGCGGTGGCGCGCGACGGCCGGTCATAGCGGCAGCTCGAGCGTTTGCCATGCGCGCAGCATGGCGGTCTGCTGGTGCAAGTAGTCGGTCGGTATCGACTGCGATCCCCAGTCGGGAATGCGCGCCGCGTATTCGCCCAGCAGCCAGAGCTGCCGCACCGCCATGAAACGCGGGATCGCGGCAAGGTCGACATCGGCGACCGGCCGCACTTCGCGATAGGCGCCGATGAAGGCCAGCCATTGGGACCTGGCCTTCTCGCTCATCACGCCATCGGGCATGCGCGGATACAGGCTCCACGGATACACCGCGATCTCGTAGGCCAGGTAGCCGGGGCCCGCTTCGTCGAAGTCGAAGAACAGCGCCCGGCGCTGCCCCTTCGCATCGGCCGCGATGAAGTTGTTGTAGCCGTGCGTGTCGCCATGGCACAGCACGCGCGAGAGTTCGCCGAAGGCCAGGATGTCGTCGGCGAGGCGACGGCCTATCTCCTCGTACAGCGGGCGCAGCTCGGCCGTCATGGTCGATCCGCGCAGCAGGGCTTCGAGCGGACGGTGCAACAGGTGATCGAGATCGAGGGTGTAGGCGCTGGGCGGACCGCCGTAGCTTTCGCCCGCGGCATGCAAGGCGGCCAGCCCATGCGCGAGCAGCGCGATGTGCTCGACGCTGTCGCCGGTGGCTTCGCCTTCGAGGTGCTCGAAGAGCATCAGCGCGCGTGGTCCTTCGGGCAGTTGCATTCGGATCGCCGCCTCGCCGTTGGCCGCGAGCAGGCAGCGCGCGACAGCGCAACCGGCATCGGCCCAGTGCGCGAGCGCGGCCGCCTCGAAGGCGATATTGGGCCCGCCACGAAAGCGCTCGGGGCTCAGCCGCGCCACCACGCGCCGGCCGTCGGCGAAGTCCAGGCGGTAGCTCTGGTTGAAGCGTCCAATCAGGAATTCGCTAGCGACGACTTGGCCCAGGTCGTAGAAGGCCTGCACGAGCCTCGCGATGCTGGCGGCGGTCGGCGTCGATTGCGCGATATCGATCTGCATGGAGCCCCCAAAAGAAAGGGGCGCGATTATGCGGCGACCAACCTGCGGGGAAGCTGAAGGCCGTCAGCCCTGGTCGCCGGCATCGCCTACAGGCTTCACCGCCGCATCGGCCTCGAGGCAGGCCGCCTTCAACGCCTCGGCCACCGCATCGGGCGCATCGCGCAACTCGACGATGTCGCGCTCGCCCACGCAATGCCCTTCGAGCCGGATGTAGATGCGCTTGAAGTCGCCGCCCAGCGCCTTGGCCACGTCGCGCAGGCAGTCGGGCAGCGTGGCGAAACCGCTGTCGCGGTAGGAGCTCGGCGGGATCACGCCCTTGGAGCGCGGCGCGCGCACCGAGTAGCCGTAGGCAGCGCCCTGCTCCCTCAGCTCGACCACGGGCTGAAGGGTGCGCTCGACTTCCAGGGCTCGCTTCATCGCCCCAGTGTAAGAGCGATGCGCCGCGGGAATCCAGCTCAGGCGGCGAGGTGCAGCCTCCGCGCGACGATGTCGATGACGAGGGCCAGCACGATCGCCACGCCACCCACGGCAAACAGCAGCGCATACCCGCCGCCCGCGTGCGCGAGCAGCCACGACATTCCGTAGGCGCCACTGGCCTGCAGTACCGCGAAGCCGGTGGTGGCGCGGCTCCACGCGCGCTTCTGCATGGCGGGGTGATGCGCGAGCAGCTCCTGCACGCGGCCCAGCACCAGCGGCACGATGCCCGGCGTGAAGGCGCCGACCACGGCGCTCGAAACGATCAGCCCGCCATGGCCGATGAGCCCGAACGCGGGCAAGGCGAGCGCCGCGGCCTGCAGCACGAAGGCGATGCGCAACGCGGTGGCGAAACCGACACGGTCCGCGAGCCAGCCGCCGAGCACCGGCCCCACGAGCGCGCCAAGGCCGAACACCACCCAGTACTGCGCCCCCACTGCAAGGCCTTGCCCGAGGCCGCGCGCGACGAAGTCGACGAGAAAGATCATGTGCGGCACGAGGCCCACGGCATTGAGCGAATAGGAGACGGTGAGCGCGCGCAACGCGCCGGTGGCCGGCTTGCGCGCAACGGCGGCGTGCGGGGTGGCCACGGGTGCCGGCGCGGCGGCGGGCCAGCCGTTCCATGCGAGCGCGGTGAGCAGCAGGGCCAGCAGCGCGAGGCCGAGCCAGGTTGCGCCCAGCCCCTGGCGCAACAGCAACGGCACCAGCGTGCCCGAGGCCGCGATGCCCAGGCCGATGCCCGCGAACACCAGGCCGCTCGCGAGGCCGCGCTGGCGCGGCGGGATGTGCGCGAGCACGGTGGGCGCGGCCAGCACCATGAGCGCGCCGCCCGAGATGCCCGAGACGATGCGCCAGCCGAAGAACCATGCGAAGTCGAGCGGCCAGGCGCAGGCCGCGAGCGAGGCGACGGTGGCGAGCATCATCGCGCGCAGCACGCCGCGCACCGGCCAGCGCGCCGACATCGGGCCGCCGAGCAGTGCGCCCGCGAGGTAGCCCACGAGGTTGGCGGCGCCGAGGTAGGTGGCGGCCGAGGCGTCGAACCAGTGGGCGTCGATGATGGCGGGCAGCAGCGGCGTGTAGGCGAAGCGCGCGAGGCCCAGGCCCACGAGCGTGGCGCAGAAGCCCGCGAGGATGGCGGGCCAGTTGGAGGCGGCGCGCGGGTGCGATGCGGTGGCAGTGCGCGCGGCTGCACTGCGGGGGGTGGCCATGGTTTGCTCCGGCGAATCGATGGATTCGATGCTACGGATTGCCGGTGCGCGAATGAATCCCTATCCTTGGGCATTCAGTATTTCGCGAAGAGGAAGAATCATGGACCGCATCGACGCCATGAAGGTGTTCGTGGCGGCGCTGGCCGAAGGCAGCCTCGCCGGTGCCGGCCGCAAGCTCGGCAAGTCGCCGGCCGCCGTGAGCCGCGCGATCGCCTTCCTCGAGGCCCATGTGGGCGCCGAGCTGCTGCACCGCACGACGCGCTCGATCCGGCTCAGCGATGCGGGCGAGCGCTATGCGGTGGCCTGCCGGCGCATCCTCACCGACCTCGAGGAAGCCGACATCGCGGCGGCCGGCGAACGCTCGGCGCCGCGCGGCCGGCTCACGGTGACGGCCGCGGTCGCGGTGGGCGAGGCGCTGCTGCGGCCGATCCTCGACGCCTTCATGAACACGCACCCGACGGTGTCGGTGCGGCTGCACCTGCTGGACCGCCCGGCCAACCTGATCGACGAGGGCATCGACGTGGCGCTGCGCATCGCGCACCTGGCCGACTCGACGCTTGTCGCGCTGCCCGTGGGCGAGGTACGCCGCGTCACGACGGCCTCGCCGCGCTATCTCGCGAAGCATCCGCGCATCGCGGTGCCGGCCGACCTCGCCGAGCACCAGGTGGTGGCGATGACGCACTTCGGCATCGACTCGTGGAGCTTCCCGCCCGCGGCTGGCGTCGGCGGCGCCGGCACGATGCCGCGCACGGTGCAGTTCGCGCCGCGCTTCGTGGTCAACAGCCTGCGCGCGGCGGTGGCCTCGGCGGCCGAGGGGCGCGGCGTGCTGCGTTCCTTCTCGTACCACGTGGCCGACGAGGTGGCCGACGGGCGGTTGCGCATCATCCTCGCGCAGGACGAGCCGCCGCCGCTGCCGGTGCACCTGGTGGTGCCGCACGGCCGGCTCTCGGTGCCGAAGGTGCGGGCCTTCGTCGACTTCGCGCTGCCCAAGCTGCGCGCGGGCTTCGCGGACTGGTGCAAGGCCTGCGAGCCCAAGGCCGAGGCCCGGCGCACGAAACGCCGCACCGGCTGATTCGCTCGAACAGCGGAAGAGTGATTGCCGAATCGCGGCCATTCTCTCTTAGCTCGAGCGACTCCACACTTCCTTCCACGACGCCACCGCATCTCGCACGGCGCAAACACCGGAAGGACATTCACCATGAGCACCCCTGATTCCCAAGGCGGCAAGGCCCGCACCGCCGTCGTCACCGGCGCCAGCAGCGGCATCGGTTTCGCGATCGCGCGCCGCCTGCTGGCCGAGGGCTGGAACGTGGTCGGCAATGCGCGCAGCGACGCGCGGCTGGTCGAGGCCGCGCGCCAGTTCGGCGCCGGCGACCGCTTCACCGGCGTGGCCGGCGACATCGCCGATCCGCGCATCGCCGCCGCGCTGGTCGAGCATGCGGTCACGCGCTTCGGCGGCGTCGACGCGCTGGTCAACAACGCGGGCATCTTCCTGGCCAAGCCCTTCGTGGACTTCACCCCCGAGGAGGTCGAGCAGCAGATCGCCACCAACGTGAAGGGCACGATCTACGCCTCGCAGGCCGCGGCGCGCCACATGATCGGCCGCGGCGCGGGCGCAATCGTCAACATCACGGCCTCGGTGGCGCTGCAGCCGCGCAGCAACGTGCCGGCCTTCATGGCGGTGCTGCTCAAGGGCGGGTTGAACGCGGCCACGCGCGCGCTGGCGCTCGAGCTCGCGCCGCATGGCGTGCGCGTGAACGCGGTGGCGCCCGGGATCATCGACAGCCCGATGCATGCGCCCGAGACGCACGGCTTCCTCAAGACCCTGCAGCCTGCCGGCCGCCTGGGCACGGTCAACGAGATCGCCGATGCGGTGCTCTACCTGGTGAACGCGGGCTTCACGAGCGGCGCGGTGTTGCCGGTGGATGGCGCGGGCAGCGCGGGCAACTACATCGTTTGAGGGAGAACGCCATGCCCTACGTCAACGTACGCATCACGCGCGACGGCGTCACGCGCGCACAGAAGGCCACCGTGATCGCGGAGATCACCGACACGCTGCAGCGCGTGCTCGGCAAGGACCCGCACCTGACCCACATCGTGATCGACGAGATCGACACCGACGACTGGGGGTATGCAGGCGAGACGACGACGGTCGTGCGCGCGCGGGAGGCGGCACAGGCGAAGGAAGCTGCGGGGCAGGTGCGTCAGGCCTGAGCCGGGCGCGCTTGAAAAAACAACCGTTCACGCTGAGCTTGTCGAAGCGCCGCGCGAGGCTTCGACAGGCTCAGCCCGAACGGTTGTGTTCTGGCTGGTCGCTTCCCCCGATCAGCCCGCATTCTTCAGCGACTGCTTGGCCTTGTCGGCCGAGGCCTTCGAGCGGTTCTTGTGATAGCCCGACTTCACGTTGTTCACGGCCTTGCCGACCGGGCCGCTCTTCTTGGCCTTGCTGTCGGCCTGCTTCTCGTCGATCTTGTGCTGGGCCGCATCGGTCGCCTCGGAGGCGGCCTTGCCGATCTGCGCGTTGGCGGTGCCGGCGGCCAGCAGGGTCAGCGAAGTGGCGAGGGCGAGCAGGGTCTTGTTGATCATGGGAAGGGTCCTCCAAAAGGTTGTCGATGGACCCATGGTGATGCCATCGGCGTGCGCGGCCTGTCGGCGACAGCCGCGTATCGCTGGGCGGGCTGCCCTACAGCCTCGCCCCCTTCCCGGACCGAGCGCGAGCACGACGGCGGCATGGATGGCCTGTTGCCTGGAACCGGCGCGCGAAGCCCGCCGACTCGATCGACATCTGTGCATTGCATCGATCCCAAAATGATATTCATCGAGGAATTAATCGCCACCTTGTTGCGTTTGCGATTCTCGCTTCGGGTCTGATCGCATCATCCGGAAAGCACCGCCTGGCTTGAATTCCCATGGGAATGCGGCGCAATGGTGCGTCGTTCGCGGGCACGGATTTTGCGCAACCCGATTGCAGTTTCTGCACACATCAACATCAGGGAGCTTTTTCACATGACCCACGAAAGCGAAGCCGATCCGGATCAAACGCATGCACGGGGAACGCGCCGCCGTTCCCTCCTGAAGGCCGGCCTGGCCCTTCCCCTCGGCACCAGCGCGCTGCTGGCCGCATGCGGCGGCGGAGGCAGCAGCAGCGGCTTTTCGCCGACGCCGGTGGCCGTGGCACCACCGCCCTCGCCCGCGGTGGTGCCGACGCCGCCCGTCGATCCGCCACCGCCGAGGCCGGTCGAAAAGGCGGTGAAGAACGTGCGCGTTCTCAACCTCCAGACGCCCTCCACAGCGCCACTCCCCGACCAGCGACTGAAGGACGAGCCCATCGAGACCTACACGCGGCGCGCGCTGCAGGCCAAGTTCAACCTGCTGAGCGATGCGCTGGCACAGGGCCTCCCAAAGAAGAGCGCGCCCACCGACCTCTGCTTCTTTGTGGTGCCCGAGTTCTTCTGGAATGTGAACTGGGATGCGGTGAGGAACGAGGAGGAGATCAAGGCCTTCTCGACCACCTGCGTGATCGAGGTGCAGAAGCACGTGCGCGCGCTGATCGCCCTGTTCCCGCAGGACCAGTACGGCAAGCTGGCGCTGCTGCCCGGCACTTCGCAGGTTCTGATGAAGCAACTGGTCGAGCCTCCCGCGGCGCCGGCCCCGCAAGGCGGCCCGGTGAAAGACGAGGACCTTCCGCCCTACGAAGCGCTCAACTACGTGCTGGTGATCGACAACTTCAGCAAGGCCAACCCCGACGGCAGCCGGCCGATCGCGATGTGGCCCAAGCGCAATGTGTCATGGATCGATTTCGACACGGACGGGGGCACGCAGGTCCTGAAAGACGGCCGGGCCTACTGGAAGGTTCTGCTGGGCCACCTCGATATTCTCGTGCTGATGGAGTCGACCACCACCGCCGCCTACTACGCGGACGGCAAGCAGTACACGGGCTTCGACAACGACCCGCTGGGCGGCGTGCCCTTCGGCGTGGACGTGTGCCTCGACTACATGGCGTCGTACACCGAGAAGCAATACCTGCGGATGTCGCAGATCGAGGACACCAACTACATCATCGACTTCCTGCTCGCCGCCGGCATGACGGCCGATCCCGAGACTCACAAGTACCTGCCTTCGGTGCAGTACATCGTGCGAAACGACGGCTACTACGTAGGTGCCTGCGAGATCTTCCAGCTCTCGGCGCCAACCACCAGCGAAGGCATCGCCAAGCGACCCGGCAACACGCGCGTCGCGCAGACCGCGGTGGCGAATCTGGCGCCGAACACCATCCTCTTCGACGCCTACTTCGATGTCCATCCGCTGGGGCAATATCCCGAGATTCCCGACCTCCCGGACCTGCCCACCGAACCGCTGCCCTCGCCGTTCGTGCCGACGGCTTCGGCCTAAGCCGCGCGCCGCGTGGCCGCCCACTCGGCCAGGATCCGCACCGCCTCCCCATCCATCCTCTGCTCGGCCGGCAGCCTGCGCTGCGCGAGCGTCGCGCCCGATTCGAGGCGCAGCGCCTCCACGTCGATCGGATGGCGCGCGGCCACGGTCACGCCGTCGAAGGCCTCGCCCGACTGCTCGAGCGAGGCCGCGTAGTAGAGCTGGGCGATGCCCGCGATGTGCATCGCCGCCACGCACATGGCGCAGGGCTCGCACGAGGTGTAGAGCTCGCAGCCCGAGAGGTCGACGCTGCCGAGCTTGCGGCAGGCGTCGCGGATGGCCTCGACCTCGCCGTGCGAGGTGGGGTCGTGGTGCGCGACCGAGTGGTTGAAGCCCTCGCCGACGATGGCGCCGTCCTTCACGACCACGGCGCCGAAGGGCTCGGTGCCGGGTTCGTGCAGCGCCTGCGCGGACAGGGCGAGCGCGCGTTGCATGAAGCGTTCCTGGTACATGGTGTTCAGACCTTTCGAGTGGCTGCGCCCTCGGGCGCGAGGGAAGAGGATGGCACGGCGCGCGGCGCGAACAGCCCCGCGGTGGCGGCGCCGTAGCGGCGCGGATCGAAGCGCAGCAGCAGCGGCAGCAGCACGAGCACCACGGCGCCGAGGTAGGCCCAGGCGAGCGCGAAGCCGCCGGTGTGCTCGCGCACCCAGCCGGTGACGAAGGGCGCGAGCGCCGCGATCATGAAGCCCAGGCCCTGCATGAAGCCCGCGAGCGCGCCGGCCTGCGCGGGATCGGGCAGATGATCGAGCGCGAGCACCATGCACAGCGAGAACGCGCCGCCGAGGCCGAAGCCCAGCACGAGCGCGATGGCCGGGGCCGGCACGGGCGCATGCAGCGCGAGCGCGCAGAAGCCCGCGAGCTGCGCGGCCAGCGTGAGCGCGAGCCAGGGCCGCAGGTCGCGCCCGCGGCTGCGCGCGATGGCGGGCATGGCGAGCGCGCCCACCACCTGCGCCAGCGTCATCAGCGCGAGCACCGAACCGCCCTGCTGCGCGCTCCAGCCCTGCTGGGCATAGAAGTGCGGCAGCCAGGCCACGAGGCTGGTGTAGCCGCCGTTGACGAGGCCGAAGCAGATCGCCAGCAGCCAGGCGCGCGGGCTCGCGAAGCAGCGCAGCCACGAGAGGCCGCGGCGCGGCGCATCGGCCGTGAATTCCATGCGCCGCATGTTGAGCCAGTACAGCAGCGCGAAGACCGCGGGCAGCGCCCAGATCGCGAGGCCCGCATGCCAGTCGGGATGCGCGCCGCCGAGCGCCTGTGCGACCCAGGGACTGGCGACCGCACCGAAGCCGCCGCCGCCCATGATCGCGGCCGAATAGAGCCCGGTCATCACGCCGATGCGCGCCGGATAGGCCTGCTTGACCACGCCCGGCATCAGCGCCTGCACCAGCCCGACACCCGCGCCAGCGAGCGCCGCGCTGGCGAGCAACGGCGCCGCGCCGTTCGCTCCGTAGCGGCTCGCGCAGGCGAGCGCGATGGCCGCGAGGCCCAGCGCGACACCGGCGCGCGCGCCGATGCGCTGCCCCACGGCCGCGCCGCACAGCGAGGTGGCGCCCATCGCGAACATCGGCAGCACCGTGAGCAGCGCCACGGCGTGGAAGCCGATGCCGGTGTCGAAGCGGATGGCGCCGAGCAGCGGGCTGCTCGAGGTGAGGAAGGCGCGCAGGTTCAGCGCCACCAGCACGATCACGGCCGCGAAGGCGGTGCCGGCATCGCGGCGAACCTCCGCCTTCACAAGGCGGCCACGTCGTCCTGCAGCACGCCGTCGCGCGCCACGATGCGGCCGCCGGCCACCACGAGCTGGCGCACGGGACGCTCCACCACGGCATGCGCCACGGTCTGCGCATCGACCAGCACCAGGTCGGCACGATCGCCGACGCCAAGGCCGTAAGTCTCGAAGCCGCAGCCGCGCGCACCCGCGTGCGTCACGGTGTCGAGCGCGACCTCGATCTCGTCGTCGCGGCGCAGGTTGTAGCGCAGGCCGATGATCATCGCGCGCTCGAGCATGTCGGGCCGGCCATAGGGCGACCAGGTGTCGCGGATGCCGTCGTTGCCGCCGAGCACGGTCACGCCGGCCTGGCGGCAGGCCAGCAGCGGCGGCACGTTGCGCGAGGGCGGCGCGCTGGTGATCAGCACCACGCCGAGCTTCGCCATGCGCGCGAGCAGGGCATCGCGTTCGCGCTCGCTCACGTCGCCGAGGCAGAAGCCATGGCTGATCGCCACTTGGCCCCGCATGCCCAGCGCCTCGGTGCGCTGCAGGATCAGGTCGAGCGAGAAGGCGCCCATGGCGCCGGGCTCGTGTAGGTGGATGTCGATAGCGCGCTGGTGCCGGTGGGCGATGTCGAACAGCACATCGAGCGACTTCACGGGATCGCCGTCGATGGCGCAGGGGTCGAGCCCGCCGAGCACGTCGGCGCCCGCGGCCAGCGATCGGTCGAGCAGCTCGGCCGTGCCGGGCCGCGCGAGCAGGCCCGACTGCGGGAAGGCGACGACCTGGATCTGCTGCAGATCGCGCAGGGTCTCGCGCGTGCGCAGCGTGCCTTCGAGGTGGCGCAGGCCGGCCTGCGTGTCGACGTCGACGTGCGTGCGCAGCCGCGTGGTGCCGAGCGCGAGGAAGGCCTTGGCCAGCACCAGCGACTGCGCGGCCGCGTCGTGGCCGCTGGCATGTCGGAAAGCGCGCTCGTTCTCGATCTTGTCGATCAGGTTCGTGCCGACCTCGTTGCGGTACCAGTCCAGGCCCCACATCGTCTTGTCGAGGTGGGTGTGGCCCTCGACGAGGCCGGGCAGCAGCAGCGCGCCGCGGCCGTCGTCGACGACGGCATCGGCCGGCGCGGCGAGCGCGGCGCCGAGCTCGGCGATGCGGCCGTCCTGCACCCGCACGTCGAGCGGCGCGGCACCCAGCGGGCGAACGTTGCGGATCAGGAGCGATGGCATGGGGATTCCTTTGTTCTTTGTCGCATGAAGCATCAGGCGGGCTGCGCCGCGGCCGCGCGCGGCGCCGGGCCCGGCGTGACCAGCGCCACGATCACGAACACCAGCGCATTGGTCGCGAGCGCCACCAACCCGGTGTTGAGCGACTTGAAGGCCAGCGGTGCCGCGGGAAACAGCGTAGCGAGGTTCGCGCCGGTGGTCATCAGGAAGCCGAGCACCGCGCCGCCCGCGACGATGCCCGCGAAGGCCGCGTGCTTGTTGCCGAAGGGCTTCTTCAGGAGGCTGAACAGCAGCGAGGGCAGCAGCTGCGTGAGCAGGCTCGAGGCGAAGATCGCCACCGCCACGATGGTGGTGCCGCCGCGCAGCACGAAGTACACCGCCACCAGCGCGAACAGCGGCAACACGCCGCGCGCCACGCGCGACACCTGGCGGTCGGTGGCATGCGGCGCGAAGCCTTCCTTGTAGACGTTCTTGCCGATCACGGTGGAGGCCGTGAGCAGGATCATCGAGCCCGGCACCAGCGCCGTGAGCACGCCGGTGCCGCCGATCACGCCGACGAACCAGGGGTCGAAGCTGTGCTTGACGAGGCCGAACAGGGCCAGGTCGACGTCGGAGCCCTTGAGCCCCGGCACCTGCAGGATGGCCGCGAAGCCGACCAGGAACAGGAAGGCGATCACCACCTGGTACAGCGGCATCAGGATGGTGTTGCGGCGCACCGCGCTCGCGCTGCGCGCGGCATACACCGAAGTGAGGTTGAACGGGTAGAGGTAGTAGCCCAGCGCCGTCAGCAGGATGGTCGAGTTGTACCAGCTGAGGTTGAGGCCCTCCTTCGGGAATTCGAAGAAGCCCGGGTTGGCCGCGTGGATGGCGGTGAACATCGGCGCCACGCCGCCGTAGTAGCGCCACGGCAGGTAGAGGCCGAGGAACACGGCGAGCGCGAGGATGAGCACGTCCTTCACGATGGCGATGCTGGCCGAGCCGTGGATGCCCGAGAACAGGATGTAGCTGACCATCACCAGCGTGCCGATCCAGATCGCCACCGGCGGCGCGATCGAGCCGTACGAGGCCTCCGAGACGATGATGCCGAGCCCGCGCAACTGGATGGTCAGCAGCGCGACCATGCCGCCGAGCGCCACCACCGACACCAGCACGCCGAGCGGGCGGCTGTCGTACTTGTGGGCGAAGAAGTCGGAGAACGACACCAGCTTGTGCGCGGTGGCGTAGCGCCACACGGCCGGCAGCATCCAGAAGGCCATGAGGTAGGCCAGCCCGCCATAGGCCAGGATGTAGAAGGCCGGCGAGCCCTTGCTGTACGACCAGCCGCTGGCGCCCAGGAAGGTGAAGGTGGAGAACGATTCGCCCGCCATCAGCAGGAACACCATGATCGCGCCGAGCCCGCGCCCGCCGAGCGCCCATTGCTCGAGGCTCATGGTGCGGCCGCGCCGCGCCAGCACCGCGAGGGCCAGCGCGCCGACCACGAACAGCGCGATCACGCCGAGCGCGGCGTTCATCGCGCGTCTCCCTGCGTTGCCGGCGCGTCGAGGTCGCCTTCGGCGCGGTCGATGACCACCATGATCAGCGAGGTCAGTACCAGCCAGAGGACGTTCCACACCATCAGGAAGGGCATGCCGAGCACGAAGGTGGGCGCGACGGAGGACAGCCAGCCCCCGCTGAAGAAGGCGGCGACCGGCAGCGCGGCCAGCCATTTGGCGGATTTCATGTGTGTCTCCGTTGTCGTGTGTGGTTGTGGATACCTGGATTTTTGGTCAACCATATTATTTTATTTTGGTTAACCAAATTTCCGCGAATGGTACGAAGCGGACCGGGCCGCGTCAATCCGGGGGCTTTCCCCGGGGTGGCGCGACGCAGGCAAAATCCGCCTGCCTATGCCCGCCACCCGCAAGCCTTCCGCGCCCGCACCCTCCCCCGAGCCCACCGACGCCGACGGCGCCAACGTGGACGAACGCGTCTATGCCGCCGTCTCCAAGGCGCTGCTCAGCGGCAAGCTGCGGCCCGGCACGCCGCTGCGCGAGCGCGCGCTGGCCGAGGCGCTGGGCTGCACGCGCGGCGCGGTGCGCAAGGTGCTGGCGCGGCTGGGTTCCGAGAAGCGGCTGGTGCTCGAGCACAACCGCGGCGCCTTCGTGCCCAACCCCTCGATCGAGGACATGCGCGGCACCTACCGCGCGCGCCGCATCGTCGAGGCCGGGCTCGTGACCACGCTGTTCGGCCAGCTCTCGCGCGAACAGGTGGCCACCCTGCGCAAGCACGTGCAGGCCGAGCAGAAGGCCTTCAAGGAAGGCCGGCGCGAAGACGCCGTGCGCCTGGCCGGCGACTTCCACCTGCTGCTGGCGCAGATGGCGGGCAGCGAGGAACTGCTCTCCTACATCGGCCGACTGATCGCGAACACCGAGCTCTACAAGGCGCTCTACGACTCGGCCGAGGCCGCGAGCTGCGCGCCGCGCGAACACGAGCAGATCATCGATGCGCTGACCGCCGGCAAGTCGCTCGACAAGGCGCTGGCCGTGGCACTCGAGCACCTCGACGAGCTCGAGCGGCGCGTGATCGCGGGCGCGACGGCCGAACAGGAGACCGACCTCGCGACGCTGCTCAACGGCGGCGCGGACGACCCGCACCACGGGCACGGCCACTGAGGCAGGCACGTTTCGGCCGCGGCCGAAGTGTCCGCGCGCGGCCTTCGCGATGATCGGCGCGCCATGCCGACCACCACCACCCTCGCCGCTTCAGCCAAACCCCGGGGCCCCGCCCTCGAATGGGCGCTGCTCGTGCTGCTCGCCACCTGCTGGGGCGCCTCCTACACCTTCATCAAGATCGGCGTCGCGACCCTTCCGCCGGTCACGCTGATCGCCGCACGCACGCTGGTCGCGGGCCTGCTGCTGCTGGCCGTGCTGCGGCTGCGCGGCCTGCGGCTGCCGCGCGACGCGGCCAGCTGGCGCCGCTTCGCGCTGCAGGCCGGCCTCAACAGCGTGCTGCCCTTCACCTTGATCGCCTGGGCCGAACGCAGCGTCGATGCCGGCCTCGCGACCATCCTCAACTCGACCTCGCCGATCTTCATCTTCCTGCTGAGCCTGGGCCTGACCGGCGCCGAGCGGCCCACGCTGCGGCGGCTGTTCGGCGTGGCGGCCGGGCTGGCCGGCATCTGCCTGATCGTCGGCGTGGAGGCGCTCGGCGGTCTCGGCCGGTCGCTGTGGGCCCAGCTCGCGCTGGTCGCGGCCGCGGTCTGCTACGGCTGCGCCGCGATGTTCGGCCGCGTGTTCAAGGGCCTCGACCCGATGCTGCCGGCCGCGGGCTCGCTCGTGAGCGGCGCCGCGCTGCTGCTGCCCGCGAGCCTGCTGATCGACCGCCCCTGGACCCTCGCCCCCTCGGCCGCGTCGCTGGCCGCCGTGCTCGCGCTCGCCGTGGTCTCGACCGCGCTGGCCTTCACGATCTACTTCCGGCTGATCCGCACCCTCGGCCCGATGTCGACCTCCGCCCAGGCCTACCTGCGCGTGCCGATCGGCGTGGCCATCGGCGTGCTGTTCCTCGGCGAGCGGCTCGCGCCCACCGCGTGGGCCGGGCTTGCGTGCATCATGGCCGGCGTGATCGCGATGACGCTGCCCGCGCGCGGCGCCATCCCCCTGCCCTTTCTCCGGAGATGAACCCATGCTCGAACTCAGGCCCAACTGCGAATACTGCGACAAGGACCTGCCGCCGAACGCGACCGATGCGCGCATCTGCAGCTACGAATGCACCTACTGCGCCGACTGCGCGCAGCACGTGCTGCACGACGTCTGCCCCAACTGCGGCGGCGGCTTCGCGCCGCGGCCGATCCGGCCGGCGACCGAAAGGCGGCCCGGGGTGTTCCTGGGCAAGCAGCCGGCGGCGGTGCAGCGCAAGCATTTGAAGTGGGAGCGCGACACGCTCGCGGACTTCATCGCCTCGGTGCAGGCGATTCCGCCGGCGCAGCGCTAGGGCGACGGGTCCGTCGCGGCAGGCAAGGCCGGAAAGCGTCGCCGCACCAGCGCTTCGATCTCCGGCGGCACCTCGATGTCGATGCGCAGGATCACGCTCGACATGGCCTTGCCGTAGTTGTCCAGGGCAAGCGTGCGCGAAACGCCGCCGGCCAGGGCGCCGTGCAGCACGAAGTTCATGCCGTGGATGTTGTCGGCCACGTGGCGGTCGACGCGCTCGGCCACCTTGTAGAAGGCCTTGACCTTCTCGGCCGTCAACTGCTCGACCAGGTGCGGATGGAACGCGGGCTCGTAGGCGAACACGCCCACGTTGAAGATGTTGCCCTTGTCGCCGGAACGGCTGTGCGCGAGGTAGCGAAGCGGGATCTGCATGGTCTCAGCTTTCGATGGTTTCGAGCCTGAAGTCGATCGCGTCGCGATCCACCAGGGTGGACCACACGCCGATGACCTCGCGCGTGCGGTCGTTGAACGGCAGGCGCTTGCCGGTCGCGGCGATGCCCGACACGGCCATGCCGTCGACCTCGCCGCCGATCTTCTCGGCCATCTCGCGCGTGCGGGTGCGCGCGCAGACGCGCACCGCCACCTCGTAGGGCTCGTGGTCCATGGGCGGCGATGCCTCGCGATGCACGGCGTTGACGCCCAGGTAGTCGATGCGCAGTTCCTGCGCCTCCAGCCCGACCATGCGGAAGCGCTCCTCGAGCATGCGCTTGGCCAGCTCGGCGCGCGCCATCGCGCCCGGCCCCGCGTAGAAGAACCAGTCCTCGCCGATGAAGCCCTCCTTGCAGCCCATCGACACCTTGAGCGTGCGCGGCCGCGCGCGGCCGGTGGCGCCGCTGAAGCGCACGCGGTCCTCGCCGATCTCCTCGACGCGCGCGGTCAGGAAATTCACCACCACGTCGGGCGTCAGGTACAGCGACGGGTCGTGCACCTCGTAGAACATCTGCTCCTTCACCGTGCGCGCATCGACGCGCCCGCCGGTGCCCTGCACCTTGGTGATCACGGCATCGCCGTTGGCCGACACCTCGGCGATCGGCAGGCCGAGGTTCCAGGGATCGGGCACGTCCTTGAAGCCGGGGTCGCTGAAGTAGCCGCCGGTCACCTGCGCGCCGCATTCCAGCAGGTGCCCGATGGCCGAGCCCTGGGCGATCAGGTCGACGTCGTGCGGCGACCAGCCGAAGGCATGGATCATCGGCGCGAGAAAGAGCGAGGGATCGGCGACCCGCCCGGTGATCACGATCTGCGCGCCCTCGTCGAGCGCCCGGACGATGCCGTCGGCACCCGCATAGGCCTCGGCCGAGATCAGGCTGGGGCGCAACGTCTCGAGCGCGGCGCCGCTCTCCATCACCGTGTCGGCGAGTTCGAAGATGCGCTGCGTCAGGTCGTCGCCCACCACGGCGGTGATCCGCACGTTGCGGTGGCCGAGCTCGGCGCAGATGCGCGCGGTGGCCTCGGCCGCCGCCACGGGATGGATCCAGCCGCCGTTGGTGACGATCCGCGTGCCCTGCGCCAGGCAATGCGGAAGCACGCGCCGCATGCGCTCCTCGAGCAGGGTCTCGTAGCCCGCGAAGCCCGGGTCGGCGCGCTTGCGGGTCTGGGCGAAGGACACGGTCGCCTCGGCCATGGTCTCGAAGCACAGGAAGTCGAGCTGCCCGAGCTTGGCGCTGACGACCGCCGGCTCGATCCGGTCGCGCCACCATCCCGAGCCGCAGCCGATGCGCACGCTGGTCTTGTTCCTCATCGCGTCTTCTCCCTCAATCGATCCGGATGCCCGCGTCCCTGATGACGCGCGCCCACTTCTGGTCCTCGGCCTTCAGGTAGGCGGCGAACTGCGCGGGCGTGTTGCCCACCGGGATCGCGCCCCAGCCGCTCAGCTTCTGCCGCACGTCCTGCATGTCGAGCGCGGCCCTCACGCCCTGGTTCCAGGCCTCGATGGCCGCGGGCGGCGTGCCCTTGCGCGCGAGCAGTCCGAACCATGCATTGACCTCGTAGCCCGGGAATCCCGCCTCCGCGAAGGTCGGCACCTCGGGCAGCGCCGGCACCCGCTGGCTGGTGGTGACGGCCAGCGCGCGCACCTTGCCCGCATGGATCTGGGGCAGCGAGGCCGGCAGGTTGTCGAACATGGTGTCGACGTGGCCGCCGAGCAGGTCGGTGATCGCCGGGGCCGAGCCCGGGTAGGGCACGTGCATCAGCTGCACCTTCGCGAGGCTGTTGAACAGGGCGCCCGACAGATGGGGCGAGCCGCCATTGCTGGTCGAGGCGAAGCTCACGCCGCCGGGCCTGGCCTTCTCGGCGGCCACGAGGTCTTTCAGCGACCTGAACGGCGACGCCGCGCCCACGACCAGCACGTTCGGCGTGTTCACCACCAGCGTAACCGGATCGAAGTCGGTGTAGGCCACGCGGATCGACTTGTTGAGGTAGGGGTTGGTGACGGTCGCGAAGGTGCCCATCAGCACCGTGTAGCCATCGGCCGGCTGGTTCAGCACGGCCTGCGCGCCAATGGTGGTGGCACCGCCCGGGCGGTTCTCCACCACCACGGGCTGGCCGAACGAGGCGCCGAGTTTCTCGGCCAGCAGGCGCGCCACCAGGTCGGTGGTGCCGCCGGGCGGCGTCGGCACCACGATGGTCAATGGCTTGGCGGGAAAGGGCGCCGCGAGCGCAGCGCCGGCCGACATCGCGGCCCAGGCGGCCGCGGCCAGCCACCGGTGCAGGATCTTCATCTGTCGTCTCCGTTTCGTTGTTCCGGCCGCTGCATTCCCGCGGCCGTCGGTCTCGATACTGACCGGGCGGCCCTCGACGCGCCAAGCGAAAGTCGGGCACTTCAGCTGTGAAGAATATTCACCGTGCACGGCGCCGGGCCTACGATGGCGCGATGGAGAAACGACCGAACCAGATCGACCGGCTCAGCGACGTGGCGCTGTTCGTGCGGGTGGCGGAACGCGGCAACTTCTCGATGGCGGCCAAGGACTGGCACCTGTCGCCCTCGACCGTCAGCAAGCTGGTGGACCGCCTCGAGGGGCGCCTGAAGGTGCGGCTGTTCGACCGCACACCGCGCGCCGTGACCCTGACGCCCGCGGGCCGCATCTTCTACGGCAAGGCGCTGGCATTGCTCGAAGCGGCCGAGAGCGCGCAGAGCGCCGTCATGCAGGAGCACGACGACGTGCGGGGAATGCTGCGCGTGCATGCGCCGCCCGTGTTCGCGCGGCACGACCTCGCGCGGCTGCTGCCGGACTTCCTGGCCCGCCATCCGCAGGTGCGGGTCGAGCTCTTCGTGGGCCTCGACACGCCCAGCCTGATGCAGCAGGGCCTCGACGTGCTGATCCACTCGGGCCATTTGCCCGACTCTTCGATGGTGGCGCGGCAGCTGTCGACCGTGCGCTGGATCGTCTGCGCTTCGCCCGCCTACCTCGCGCGCCACGGTACGCCGCGGCGGCCCGAGGACCTGCTGCGCCACAACTGCCTCAACTTCGTGGGCCGCGAGGCCTGGAACCACTGGCAGGTCGGCGGGCCCGAGATGCCGCGGGAACAGCTCGCGATCGGCAATGTCTCGGCCAGCGACGGCGGCGTGCTGCTGGAGATGGCGCGCGGCGGCGCCGGCATCGCGCGCCTCGGCGACTTCCACGTGCGCGCCGACATCGACAGCGGCCGCCTCGTTCCGCTCTTCCTGAGCGAGGCCTTCGAGGAGGTGCCCGTGCTCGCGGCCTACCACCACCGCAAGCACCTGAGCGCGCGCATCCAGGCCTTCGTCGACTTCATGGCCGAGGCGCTGGAGGCGCGCAACCGGGACATGGATGCGTGGCTGGCGGCGCTCAGCGGGTCGGCGGGGCGTCCTGCCGCGTGATCGGCAGGCGGCGGCGCACGAGGCCTTCGATGTCGCACGCGATCGCGAGGGGTTCGCCCTCGCTGATGAAGCGCTCGCACCGCAGCGCCATGAAGACCGGGTGCCGTTCGCGGATGCGCCGCGTCTCGCTCGCCCGGTCGCCGTTGAGGTAAGGCCTGGCCAGCTGGCGCTCGACCACGCGTTCGACGCAGCGCTCGAGCTCGAAGGACGGCAACAACAGCGCGGTGAGCGGATCGGCTTCGATCGCATCCCGCAAGGCCGGGTAGCGCTCGCTCACGTCGGCCGGATAGGTCATGAAACCCGAGGACATCGCGATCACGGTCGGCGCGGTCGCCGCGGCGCGAAGCTGTTCGTAGGTTTCGATGTTGCGCGCCGCATAGCCCGCGTACCCATGGCGCGCCATGAAGGCCGCGACATCGCCCTGTTGCTCGATGAAGACCTGGTCGAGATCGACGAAGCGCCAGGCCAGCCGTTGCGCGAGCAGCGGGCCGACGGTGGTCTTTCCGGCGCCACCGGGACCGATGAGATGAACGAGGGGAATCAATGCGAAGGAACGAGGAGTGCGACAGGTGCCGCGGCATTCTGAAGCACCGCGGCCGCCGCGCTACTCGGCCTTGATGTTCCCCTTCGCGACGATCGCGCCGAACTTCGCATCCTCGCCCTGCAGGAAAGCGGCGAACTCCTTCGGCCCCGCGCCCAGCGGCGTGACGCCGCCCTCCTCGAAATTCCTGCGCACGCCCGGGTTCGCGAGCACCTGCGCCAGCGCGGCATGCAGTTGCGCGACGATCTGCGGCGGCGTTCCCTTGGGCGCGAAGATGCCCTGCCAGACCGACACGTCGGCGCCGCGCCATGCGGGCACGCTGGCCAGCGGCGGCGCTTCGGGCATGGCGGCCGAGGCGCTCTCCGCCATCACGCCGTACACGCGCAGCTTGCCCGCGCGCGCCTGCTGGATGACCATCGACAGCGGCAGCACGGCGAGGTCGAGCTGGTTGCCGCTGAGGTCGCTCACGATCTGCACGCCGGTGCGGTACGGCACATGGACCATGTCGACGCCGCCGCGCTGCTTGAGCAGCTCGCCGCCCAGGTGCAGCGAGGTGCCGACGCCCGAACTCGCATAGCTGTACTTGCCGGGCGCGGCCTTGAGGTCGGCATACAGCGCCTCGCTGGTCTTCGGCTGCAGCGCGGGCTTGCCGACCAGCGCCAGCGGCTGGGCCCCGAGCAGCGTGACGGGCACGAGGTCGGCGAGGCCGTCGTAGCGCACGGTCGAGGGCGTCACCATCTTCGCGATCACGACGGTGCTCTCGACAGACAGCAGCAGGGTGTAGCCATCGGGCCTGGCGCGCACGGCCTTCTCGGTGCCGATGACGCCGCCGGCGCCCGACACGTTCTCGATCACCACCGGCTGCCCGAGCCGCGTGGCGAGCTCGGGCGCGATCCAGCGCGCCATGACGTCGACGTTGCCGCCGGCACCGTAGGGCACGATCAGGGTGATCGGGCGCGCGGGCCAGGCGGGCTCGGCGAGGGCCGTGGTGGCGCAGGCAGCGAAGGCCAGGACGGCGAGCAGTGCGCGGCGGCGTGCGGTGTCGATGTGCATCGTGGGGGTCCTTCAGTCGCGGTTCGTTTCCAGGGGAGCAGCCTGCTCGCGCTCGAGCACGGCGATCTCGCGTTCGAAGTCGGCGCGCAAACTGCGCTTCGCATCGTCGTCGAGCCAGCAGGCGTCGACGCCCGCAAGGCTGAAGGCGCGCGCCTGCTCCCAGCCCCAGCCGCCGCCCTCGAGCACGGTGGCGTAGGTGTGGCTGAGGTCGGTGTGGAACATCGCGGGGTCGTCGGTGTTGAGGCTGACCGGCAGGCCCGCGTCGACCATGCGCTTCACGCTGTCGAGCCGCCGCCGCTGGTTGCGCACCACGCTCGTGATGCCACAGACGCAGAAATGCACGCCGCGGTCGCGCGCGCGCCGCAGGCCGTCGTCGCTGGCGAGCAAGTTGTAGCCATGGTCGAGCCGGTCGCAGCCCAGCAGGTGGATGCAGTCGTCGACGTTCGAAGGCGGCGCCTCCTCGAGCGTCTGGTTGTCCTCGCAGACATGGGCGGTGCGCTGGAGGCCTGCGCGGCCCGCGCGCTCGAACAGGGCCGCGAAGCTGGCGGGCGGGCCCGCGCGCTCGGGGCCGTCGAGGCCCACGCCGACGACTAGGTCGGAGCGCAGGCCGAGGATGTCGTCCATCGCGCGCTCGGCGCTGTCGAGCGGCAGGCCGCGGTCGAAGGAAGCGATCAGCAGGCCCGAGCAGCCGAAGTCCCGCCGCGCGGCGCGCAGGCCGGCCACCAGCCCCTCGACCTGCACGCGGTACGGCACGCCCGTGGGCATGAAGTACTGCGGATTGAAGGACAGCTCGACATGGCGCGCGTTGCTGCTGCGCGCGGCGTCCTCCACGGCCTCGTAGGCCACGCGCTCGAAATCGGCGCTGCTGCGCACCGCCTGCGCCGCGATGCGCAGCACGTCGATGAAGTCGTAGAAGTCGCGGTAGCTGTAGAGCGTGTCGACCGGGCGCGGCAGCGGCAGCTCGTATTGGCGCGCGAGCGCGACCAGCGTGGCCGGGCGCAGGGTGCCGGCCATGTGGAAATGCAGGTCGGTCTTGGGCAGCCGGGCGAGCAGGTCCGGACGGACCGGCGCGGGGGAGGAAGGGGTGGACATGGACGGCGACGATAGCCACGCCCACCGCCCGCGCCCAGCACAGCGCTGTGCAGCAGGTTATGACAGCGCCGTCATGACCTGGGACGGTGCGCGAGCTCGCGCGCGGCCGCCGTCAGCTCGCCGCGCAGCCAGCGCATGGCCTGGTTCTTGTGCGTGCGCTCGTGCCACACGAGGCGGTAGCGGTGCGGCTTGATCTTCGCGGGAAAGGGCACGATCGCGAGCGGGTACTGGCGCGCGAAGTCCTCTGCCAGCAGGCGACCGGTGGTGAAGACCAAGTCGGTGCGCGCGAGGATGGCCGGCGCCATGCCGAGGAACTGGGTGTGCATCGCCGTGTGGACCGACACGCCGAGCTCGGCCAGCTGCGCATCGATGATGGTGCCCTGCCCCGGCACGTGCTCGAGCGAGGACAGGTGCCGCGCGCGCCGGTAGTCGTCGAGCGTCATCGGCGCCCTGGCCAGCGGATGGCCCTCGCGCACCAGGCAGACCATGGGTTCGGTCAGCAGGCTGGCGGCGCGCAGATGCCCGGGCAGCTCGGGCCAGATGGTGATGACCATGTCGACCTCGCCATCGGCGAGCTGGCGGTAGTGCTCGAAGCGCGAGCCCAGGCCGCGGATCACCACGTCGCACTCGGGCGCCTGGCGCGCCACGCGCTCGGCGATGTCGGCGAAGAACTGGCGCGGCAGGAAGTCGTAGGTCGCGATGCGGAAGCTCTGGCGCAGCTCGCGCGGCTCGACCGGCCCGGCCTCGGCGGTCAGCAGCGACATGTCGGCCAGGATGCGCCGCGTGGGCACGGCCAGCGCCTGCGCGCGCTCGGTCAGCACCATGCGGTTGCCCACGCGCACCAGCAGCTCGTCGCCGGTGAGCTGGCGCAGCACCTTGAGGTGGCGGCTCAGCGCGGACTGCGCCACGCCGAGCTTGGCCGCGGCCTGCGACACGCTGGCCTCGCTCAGCAGCACATGGAGCGAGCGCAGCAGCGATTCGTCCAGTCGGCGGTCATGCTCGCCGGTGTCGGGCAGGGACATGGTGTTCGGGTCGAAGAGGGAGGTGGGGGGTTCGCGGGCAAGGGATTCTGCCCGTGCGCCGCATGCGCAATTTTTGCGCCGCGGCCCGAAGTCTTTACACGGCTTTGATACGCCCCCTCCTACGCTGTCGCTCTTCCTTCATCCCCGAGCTCTCTCGATGCAAAGATCGATCCGCGCCGCCTCCTCGGCACTCGCCCTCCCCACCCTGATCGCCGCCGCCTTCGCGCTGCCCGGCGCGGCCTTCGCGCAAGCGGCCGGCGACGCGCCGGCACCGGCCGCCTCGCCGGTCACGGCCAACATCGCGCTGACCACGAACTACAAGTTCCGCGGCCAGGACCAGGACATGCTCGGCAGGAACGACTACGCCAAGACCCGCGGCGTGAAGCCCGCCATCCAGGGCGGCTTCGACTACGCCTTCGGCGACAGCGGCTTCTACGTCGGCAACTGGAACTCCAGCGTCAACTGGCTCCAGGGCAACAGCGTCGAGGTCGACCTGTACGGCGGCTACAAGTTCAAGGCCGGCCCGCTGGACATGGACGTCGGTGCGCTCACCTACATCTACCCGGGCAACTCGGTCGGCAACACCACCGAGCTCTATGGCGCGGCCACCTATGCCAACGAGAGCCTCGGTTCCTTCACCTTGAAGTACTCGCACACGGTGTCGAAGGACTACTTCGGCTTCGCCGGCAACAAGCTGGGCTCGGGCCTCAAGGGCACCAACACGGGCTACCTGAACCTGAGCTACAGCAAGGAGATCCTGCCCAAGGTGACGCTCAAGGCCGCGGTGGGCTACACGGCCCTGTCGAGCGACATCCGCAGGAACACGGCCTACAAGAGCTATGTCGACTACAACGTGGGCGCCAGCTACGACTTCGGCGGCGGGCTCACGCTCGCCGGCTCGGTGCAGGGCGCGAACCAGAAGAACGCATACAACGCCGCGGCCGGCCCGCTGTACGACTTCGGCTTCTACACCGTGCAGCAGGTCTACTCGCCGAACAAGCCGCGCTTCATCCTCACGCTGGCCAAGACGCTCTGACGAAGACGCCGGCGGCCGTCGGCATCAATCGATGCTGATGTTCGCCGCCTTCGCGACCTCCGCCCACTTCACGCGGTTGTCGTGCACCGTCTTGCGGAACTGCGCGGGCGTCTCGATGCGGATGGTGTTGCCCTGGCTCTCGAACTTCTCGCGGATCTCGGGCTGCTCGAGCACCGTCTTCACGGCGGCGTTGAGCTTCTCGACGATGCGCGCGTCGGTGCCCTTGGGCGCGAAGATGCCGAACCAGATCGAGCTGTCGAAGCCTTGGGTACCCGGCAGGCCGCTCGATGCGATGGTGGGCACTTCCTTCACCGCGGCCACCGGCGTGGCGGTGGTCACGCCGAGCAGCCGCACCTTGCCGGCCTTGTAGTGCGGCAGGATGGTCTGGACCTGGTTCATGATGCAGCAGGTCTCGCCGCGCACCACCGAGGTGATGGCCTCGGGGCCGCCCTTGTAGGGCACGTGGACCATGTTGAGCCCGAGCCGCGCATTGAACTCGGCGAAGGCCATGTGGGTGCCGGCGCCGTTGCCGGTGGAGGCGTAGTTGTACTTGCCGGGGTTGGCCTTGACCAGCTCGACGAACTCCTTGAGCGTCTTCACGTTGATGACGTCGGGGTTGATCGTCAGCACGTTCGAGACGTCGAGCACCGGCGCCACCGGCACGAAGTCGGCCTCGACGTCGAAGGGCAGCTTCTTGTAGAGCGCGGCATTGCTGCCATGGGTGGCGGCGGTGCCGAACGAGAGCGTGTAGCCGTCGGGCTTCGCGTGGGCCACGTACTCGCTCGCGATGTTGCCGGCCGCGCCGGAGCGGTAGTCGATGATCACGGGCTTGCCGAGCTGGCGCGTCAGCGGGTCCTGGATGGTGCGGGCCACCACGTCGACGCCGGAGCCGGCGGGAAAACCCATGATCAGCGTTACGGGCTGTTGCGGCCAATCGGCCTGCGCATGCGCCACGGGCGCGATCGACGCGCACAATGCAGCGGCCGTCAGCAGCGCGCGCAGGTGCCGGCTCGGAAAGTGGAAAGGGGGCATGGCTGTGGTCCTCGGTTCGGGCGGTGCAGGCCCCGGATTCTGGCGCGATGCTCATACCTGCTTCGGCATGTGCTTATGCGCGACACACCTGCGGCGCGCCGGCTCTCCATAATCGCCCCATGGTTCGTCCCACACAACTCATTCATCCCCAGCGCGAACCGGTGGCGGTGCGCGCCGCGGCCACCGTGCTGCTTTTGCGCGATACCGCGGCCGGCATCGAGGTGCTGATGACGCGCCGCTCGGCCACCGCCAGCTTCGCGCCCGGCGCCTACGTCTTCCCCGGCGGCCACATCGACGCGGCCGATGAGGTCGCCGCGCGCACGGCCGCGCGCCGCCCCACGCAGAGCCCGCTGCAGGCCACCCAGGCGGTAGCCGCGATCCGCGAATGCTTCGAGGAGCTCGGCGTGCTGCTCGCGCACCATGCCGACGGCCGCCCGGCCGGCGCCGCGGACATCGCCGCGATGGACCGCGACGGCCACGCGGCCGTGCCCTTCGCCGAGCAGTGCGCGGCGCGCGGGCTGGTGCTCGAGGCCGACCGCGTGTTCACCTTCGCGCACTGGATCACCGACCGCGACCTGCCCAAGCGCTTCGACGTGCCCTTCCTGGTGGCGCGCATGCCCGAGGGCCAGGAACCCTCGGCCGACGAGAGCGAGCAGTTCGAGCCGAGCTGGGTGCGCCCGGCCGATGCGCTGGCGCGCCACGCGGCCGGCAGCTTCTTCATGATCTTCCCGACCGTGCGCACGCTGCAGCGCATGGCCTCGTATGCCAGCGTCGACGCGGTGCTCGCGGCTTGCGCGAGCGAGCAGCCGCTGTGGACCAGTTGCCCGCGCGGCGGCTTCGTCAACGGCCGCGACGAGCGCTACATGGAGAACGACCCGCCCTACGGCGAGCTCGCGCTGGTCTGCCCCGACGGCCAGATGCTGCATTCGCTCGACTGGAAAAGCGATGCACCGGTGGCGCTGCTGAAGAACGTGCAGCGCCTGACCGCGCCCAACCCGGGCGCGATGACCGGCCCGGGCACCAACAGCTACATCGTGGGCGACGCGGCCACCGGCCACATCGTGATCGATCCGGGCCCGAACGACCCCGCCCACATCGAGCGGCTGTGGCAGGCCGCCAGGGGCGACATCCGCATGATCGTCTGCACGCATTCGCATGCCGACCATTCGCCGGGCGCGGCGCCGCTGCAGGCGCTGGCCGGGGACGCGAAGCCGCCGATCCTGGGGCTGTCGTCGGCGCCCACGGCGCGCGCGAGCGCGCGCTTCTCGGCCGAGCGCGAGCTGGCCGACGGCGAACGCCTGGTGCTTGCGGGCACCGGTGCCGACGGCCAGCCGCTCACGCACACGCTGCGCGTGGTCCACACGGCGGGCCACGCGGCCAACCACCTGTGCCTGGTGCTCGAGGAGGACGGGCTGCTGTTCTCGGGCGACCACATCCTCAACGGCAGCACCACGGTGGTCGATCCGCCCGACGGCGACATGACGGCCTACCTCGATTCGCTCGACAAGCTCGACGCGAACTGCGAGGCCGGCGGCGTCGAATTCATCCTGCCCGCGCACGGCCACGTGATCGGCTTCGCGCGCACGGCCATCGCCTACCTGAAGGCACACCGCCTCAAGCGCGAGGCCAAGATCGCGGCCGCGATGCAGAAGCTGCCCGAGGGCACGCCCGAGCAATGGCTGCCGCTGGCCTACGACGACGTGCCCGAGCGGCTGTGGCCGGTGGCCGCGCGCTCGCTGGCGGCGCACGTGGCGCGCATCCGGCAGCAGGCGGCCGTCGGCTCATGAGTGCGCAAGACAGGCACGACGCCGAGGGCATCCGCCTCGCCAAGCGCGTGGCCGCGCTCGCGGGCTGCTCGCGCCGCGAGGCCGAGCTGCTGATCGAGAACGGGGCGGTGCGCGTCGACGGCCAGCCGGCACTGCTGCCGCAATCGCGCGTGCAGCCGCACCAGCAGGTGGAGATCGAAGCGGGCGCGCGGCCCGAACCCGTGCTGCCGGTGACGCTGCTGCTGCACAAGCCGGCCGGCCTGCGCACCGAGGAAGCGCACACGCTGCTGGTGGCCACCAACCTCGCGGCGGCGCACGGAACGCCGCGCTTCCTGCCCGCGCATGCGCGCGGCCAGCACTGCATGACGCCGCTGGAGACCGGCGCCAGCGGCCTGGTGGCCTTCACGCAGGAATTCCGCATCGAGCGCAAGCTGCACGAGGACGCTTCCGTCATCGAGCACGAGATCATGGTCGACGTGGCCGGTGCCGTCTCGCCCGAGCAGCTCGCGCGCTTCGAGCGCACGCCGGCGCGCGTGAGCATCGGCCGCCAGACCCCCGAGCAGACCGGGCTGCGCTTCGCGCTCAAGGGCGCGCAGCCGGGCCAGGTCGCGCACCTGTGCGACCGCATGGAGCTGCGCATCCTCGCGATGCGCCGCATCCGCATCGGACGCGTGCCGCTGGCCGGCCTCGCGCCCGGCCAGTGGCGCTACCTCGCGCCGCAGGAACGCTTTTGACGACGAAGGCTTCGCGCGCCCGCACCGCATGTTCGCGGCCTGCTTTTTTCAGCCAGCGGCTTCGCGCCGCCGACAGGAGACTCCAGCCATGAAGCCCGGATCGACATCCGCCGCCGAGACCGTTCCCTTTCCGCGCCGCCTGCCCGCCACGGTGGCGGCCCTGGCCCTCGCCTCGCTCGGCGGCTGCTCGGTGTTCGAGCCGCTGATGCCAGCGCCCCCGCCGCCGCCCGCGCCCGCCCCGCCGCCCATCGTCTCGAGGGACGGCCTGGCGCCGATCACCGAGGACCAGGTCGAGCGCATCCGCGAGCAGATCGCCGCCAAGCCGCCGACCCCGGCCGTGGGCCGCGTGGTGCGCAGCGCCTCGCCGACCATCGAGTCCTTCCTGCGCACCGAGGGCTGCATCACCGCGCGCAACGGCGCGGTGCTCAATCCTTTCGCGGCACCGGGCCGGCTGTTCGACGCCCAGGGCTTCCAGGGCGGCCCGATGGCGCAGATGCAGTACCACGACAAGACCGCCTGCGTGACCGTCAAGCGGATCCAGAACTGGAAGATGGTGTCGCCCAAGCTGCTGCGCTTCGAGGTGGTGTACGTGGGCGACGACGGCGAGGAGCGCGCGGTCAAGCACCACGAGCTGATGCGGCAGCCCAAGGGCGGGTGGTTGTTCGCGAAGTAGCCGAGCGCGGCGCGGCTCAGCCCGCCGCCGCCTTGCGCTGCGAACGCAGCGCGATCGCGAACGACAGCTGCGCCACGATCCCCGCCCCCGCGAGCACGATCGCCGAGGCCAGCGCGGGGTTGCGGTGTCCCATGCCCGCGAGCGCGGTGCACAGCGCGCCCACCGCCATCTGCGTGAAGCCGTAGAGGCCCGAGGCCGAGCCGATGATCTGCGGATTGACGCTGATCGCCTGCGTGAGCGCGGCCGGCGAGGCCATGCCGGCACCGACGGTGAACAGGAACATGGCGGCGACGATCAGCGGCACCGACAGGTGGTCCGTGAGCGCGGCACCCAGCAGCACGAAGGCCGCGGCCACGCTGAGCGCGTTGGAACGGATCATGAGCCGGTCGACGCGCACGCGCGCGATCAGGTGGCTGGTGAGGAAGCTGCCGAGCCACACGCCCGAGACCAGGATCGCGAGGTAGATGCCGGCCTCGTGCGCGGGCCGGTGCAGCTGGTCGACGAAGATGAACGGCGCCGAGGCGATGAAGGCGTACATCGAGGTGGTGGCGCAGCCGCCGCCGATGGAGAAGCCGAGGAAGGCCGGCGAGCGCAGCAGCCGCGCGTAGTTGCGCGCGAGCGCGGGCGCGCTGACGGGCGCGCCGGGCCGGCCGGTTTCGGGCAGCAGGCGCCAGGTGAACAGCAGGCCGACGATGCCGAGCGCGAACAGGCCGTAGAAGATCGAGCGCCAGCCCAGGGCGGTGGCGAGCGCGCCGCCGACCAGCGGCGCGATGCTCGGGCCCACGGTCACCATCAGGTTCATCAGCGCGAGGCGGCGCGTCGCCTCCTGCGGCTCGGCGGTGTCGCGCACGATGCTGCGCCCGAGCACCAGGCCCGCGCAGCCGCCCATGGCCTGGAACAGCCGCGCGGCGATCAGCGCATGCACGTCGGGCGCGAGCGCGGCCGCCAGCCCCGCGACCGTGTAGAGGCCGAGGCCCACGAGCATCACCGGCCGGCGGCCGAAGCGGTCGGCCAGCGGGCCGTACACCAGCTGCCCGACGGCCAGGCCGAAGATGTAGAGGCTCACCGTCATCTGCATCTCGCCGATGCCGGCACCGAGGCCGCGCGCGGCGATCGGCAGCGCGGGCACGAAGATGTGCATGGCCAGCGTGCCGCTGAAGGTGACGAGCGCGAGCAGCCACAGCGGCGCGTGCGCGGCGCGTGGCGCGGGGATGGCGTTCGCGTTCACTGCTTGCGTGCCTCGTTGCCGCTGGCCGCGAGGCGGTCGCCGTCGTCGGTCTCCCAGCCGCCGCCGAGCGCCATGAACAGCACGATCTGGTCGTCCGACAGCTGCGCCTCGCTGGCCGCCAGCGCGGCATCGCTCGCGGCCAGCGCGCGCTCGGCATCGAGCGTGTCGAGGTAGGCGGTGCGGCCGTTGCGGTAGAGCTGGCGCGCCTGCGCGGCGACGGTGGCGCTCTCGTCGCGCGCGGCCTGCAGCGCGGCGCGGCGGTCGAGTTCGCGCGCGTAGTTGCCGAGCGCCGACTCGGTCTCGCGCAGCGCGGTGAGCACGGTGCCGTCGAACTTCGCGAGCGCCGCGCGCGTGCCGGCCTCGGCCTGCGCGATGCGGGCCTGCGCGATGCCGGTGTTGGGCACGGTCCACGAGATCAGCGGGCCGAGGCTCCAGCCGAAGGTGCCCTTGCGCCCGAAGTCCTCGGCCGGCCCGGCCGACGAGGCCGACAGGCCCAGCGTGATCTTCGGATAGAGGTCGGCCGTGGCGACGCCGATGCGCGCGGTGGCCTGGGCCAGGCTGCGCTCGGCCTGGCGGATGTCGGGCCGGCGGCGCAGCAGCGCGGCGCCGTCGCCCACCGGCACGGTGCCGGCCACGCGCGGCGGCACGGCGCAGTCGGCGAGCTCGCGCGGGAAGTCCTGCGGCAGTTCGCCCGTGAGCGTGGCGAGGCGGTAGAGCGCGTTCTGGCGCTCGGCCAGCAGCGGCGGCAGCGCGGCCGTGAGCTGCTGCAGCTGCGCGCGGGCGCGGCCGGTGTCGAGCGCGCCGGCGCGGCCGGCCTCGTGCAGCTTCGCGGTGACGTCGACCGCCTCCTGCTGCAGCCGCACCGACTTCTTCGCGATCGACAGCCGCAGGCCGGTGGAACAGGCCTCGGCATAGGCACGCGCGGTGCCGGCCGCGACGTTCACGCGCACCAGGTCGAGCGCGGCCGCGGCCGACGCGGTGCCGGCCTCGGCCGCCTCGGCGGCGCGACGGATCTGGCCGAACAGGTCGACCTGGTAGGACAGCGACAGGCCGCTGCTGTAGTTGAAGCGGTCCGGCGGTTCGTAGTCCTTCTGCAGCAATTGCAGGCCCGAGATGTGGCCGAACGAGGGCCCGCCGTTCACGCCGATGACGGGGCGCTTGCCGCCGGCCACTTCGGCCTCGATGGCGCGCTCGCGCTCGAGGTTGGCGACCGCCTGGCGCAGGTCGGTGTTGTGCGCGAGCGCCTGCTCCACCAGCCGGTCGAGCCGCGGGTCGCGGTACAGGCGCCACCAGTGCGGCGGCAGCGGCACGGCCTGCAGGCCGGCGGCGGGATCGGCTTCGGCGAAGGGCCGGCCGGCCGCGGGCTGGCTCGCGATGGCCTCGTCGGGCTGGCGGTAGTCGGGGCCGACGCTGCCGCAGGCCGCGAGCGCCGCGGCGGCGGCCAGCGCGGCGATGCGCAGCACGGTACGCGGTGGGTTGGCCATCATCCCTCCTTCCTGGCGCCGGACTTGGCATTGGCGTCGGCATCGGCGGCGGTCTTCTCGCGCTGCGCCTCGGCCTGCTCGAGCACCTGCACCGTCACCGTCTGGCCCGCCACCAGCCGCGCGCCCGCGGGCAGCGGATCGAGCTTCACGCGCACCGGGATGCGCTGCGCGAGCCGCACCCAGTTGAAGGTGGGATTCACGCTCGGCAGCAGGTTGGCGCTGGTCGAGCGGTCGCGGTCGGCGATGCCGGCGGCCACGCTCTCGACGGTGCCGCCGAGCACCGCGCCGCCGCCCATCGGCATGACGTGCACGCGGTCGCCGAGGTGGATGCGCGGCAGCTTGGTTTCCTCGAAGTAGCCCTCGACGTAGAAGGAGCGCGCATCGACCAGCGCGAGCACCGGCCGGCCCGCGGCCGCATAGCTGCCCTGGCGCAGGTCGAGGTTGGTGACCAGGCCGTCGGCCGGCGCGCGCACCTCGGCGCGCTGCAGGTTCAGCCGCGCCGAATCGAGCGCGACCTCGGCCTGCGCGACGGCGGCGCGCGCCTGCTCGACGCGCGCGCGGGTCTGTTCGCGCGCCTCCTGCGAGACCAGCGCCTCGAGCCCCGCGTTGCGCGTGTTCTCGCGCTGGGCCTGCGCGCTCATGGCGCGCTGCGCGGCGAGCGCGGCCTGGGCCTGGCGCACGGCCAGGTCGTAGCGCGCGCGGTCGACCTCGAACAGCAGGGTGCCGGCGGCCACCGACTGGTTGTCCTGCACCGGCACGGCGGTGACCAGGCCCGAGACGTCGGGCGCGATCTGGACCACGTTGGCGCGCACGCGGCCGTCGCGCGTCCAGGGCGCGAGCTCGTAGTGGTCCCAGAGGCGAAAACCCGCCCAGACGGCGGCGGCCACCACGGCCGCGGTGACGAGGATGCGCAGCGCGCCGGCGGGCCAGGTGCGGGCGCCGGCCTTGTTGTTGTCGTTGGAAGTGTTGGCGGTCATGGTGTGGTCATTGCAAGGAGGTCGTGGCGCGGCTCAGCGCATAGAGCAGCAGCAGGTAGAGCGCCATGTCGAACAGGGCCGGGTGCCAGACCCAGCGGTAGAGGCCGGTGGCGGCCAGCAGCCGGCGCACGCCCCACAGGGCGAGCAGCGCGGCACCGGCCAGCAGCATCAGCCAGGGCACGTAGAGGCCGTAGAAACTCGCTTCGCCGATCATCGGGACACTCCTTGCGCGGCAACAGGAACAGGAACTGGAACGACGGAAGCCGCGCGCATCGGCGGCGCCTCCGGAAAGAGATTGCGGCGCAGCCCCACCAGCGCGGTGACGGCCGAACGCGCGTCGGCGCTCAACGTGCTCGCAGCGCCGAGCATCGAGGCCAGCGCCTCGTCGATGCGGGCCAGCAGGCTCGCGGGCCGCGCGGCCACGCGGCCACCGGCGCGCTGGCGGAAGAAGCGCGCGATGTCGCCGAGCAGCGCGCTCGCCGAGGCCAGCGGCAGCTGCGCGCGCACGCGCTGCAGCGCATCGATGTCGGCGCCCATGCGCAGGTCGCGCAGCGCGTCGTCGGCGGCCACGCCCTCGATGCGGCCGCCGGCCTGCGCGATGCGCGGTGCCAGCAGGCCGATGCGGTCGAGCATGCGCACCGCGTAGGCGTCGCCGGGCACGCCACGGCGCTGGGCCGACGGCGACAGGCTCACGGGCGTGGCCGCGGCCGCGCCGGCCATCTCGCCGAGCTCGCGCCAGGTGGCGCGCTGGATGCGGCGCGCGCTCCAGTCGGCGCCCACCGAGCGCACCAGCCGCGTGACGAAGGCCGCGGCCACCACGCCGAAGACCTGGCCCAGCATGCTGTTGATGAAGCTCACGATGTCGGCGGTGGCGGTGTCGTGCATCGCCAGCGTGCCCGAGACGCCGAACAGCAGCGCCATCGCGGCCATGAAATAGGCCGGCCGCGCCATGTACAGGCCCAGTGCCAGGAACACCGGCGCGCAGACCGCGACCAGCATGCCGAAGTCGTGCACCAGCGGCAGCAGCACCAGCACGTAGAGCGCGGAGATCGGGATCGACCACAGCGTCCACTTGAGGAAGCCCTGGATCGCGGGCACCGGGTCGTCCATGGTGGCGAAGAAGCAGCAGAAGACCGCGGCCATCATGGTGGCGGCCGAGCCCATCGACCAGCCGGTGAGGATCCAGAACGCGCCGCACAGGCAGATGGCGAGCACGGCCGCGAGCGCCGACAGCAGCGCCATGCCGCGGTCGAGGTGCAGCACGCGGTTGCCGAGCGCGGCGACCCGGCGCGGCGGCACCGCGCCCTTCAGGCCGTCGTCGATGTCGGCGCGCAGCCGCGCGCAGGCGCGCCAGCCCTCGACCAGTTCCTCGAGCCGGCCCGCGAGCGCGATGCGCAGCGCGCGGCCCCAGGGAGAGATGGAGGCACCGGGTCGCGTGGCGGCGAGCGCGGCAAGGGTCGCGCGCAGGGCCTGCAGGCGCGCATCGTCCGAAGTGCCGGCGCCCTCCTCGCGCAGCCACTGCCCGGTCTGCGCGAGCAACGCGGCCACGTCGGGTGCGATGGTGCCCTCGGCCTGTTCGAGCGCGAGCAGCCGGTCTTCGACCGCCGACAGCGCGGGCGTGAGCGCGGCCACGCGGTCCTGCATGGCGCGGATCGCGCCGGCGGTCCAGCGCAGGTGCGTGGTGTCGAAGGGCACGTGGGTCGACAGGATGCGCAGCTGCGTGATGTCGCCCGCGAGGCGGCGCCGGTCGTCGGCCAGGCGCCTGGGGTCGGCATCGGCGCGGCGCGCGGGCGTGCCCGTGGCGCTGGCGGGCGGCTGCAGCAGGTCGCCGAGCCACTTGCGCGCGTCCTGCAGGGTGCGGTCGAGCAGGCCCAGCACGGTGGGGCCCATGCCGGCCGGCAGCACCAGGCTGTGCAGCAGCGTGGCGCAGAAGATGCCCAGGCCGATCTCCTCGACGCGCGCGACGGCGGTGTCGAACAGCGCCTCGGGCGCCTGCACCGAGGGAAAGCCGATCAGCGCGGCGGTGTAGCCCGCGAGCATGAAGACGTAGGAACGCGGCGTGCGATCGAACAGCGAGATGCACAGGCACAGGCCGACCCACAGCGCGAGCACCAGCGTCAGCAGCTCGGGCGCGTTCGACAGCGCAGGCACCAGCAGCACGGTGGCAGTGCTGCCGATCAGCGTGCCGCAGAAACGGTAGACCGCCTTGGAGCGCACCGCGCCGGCCAGCGGATGGGCGACGACGTAGGTGGTCATCAGGGCCCAGAACGGACGCGGCAGGCCGGCGCGGCTGGCGAGGTACATCGCGAGCATCGCGGCGGCGAAGCTCTTGGTGGAGAAGACGATCTCGGCGCGGCTGAAGCGCGGCAGGCTCAAGACAGGCATCTAGCGTCGCCCCTCGGCCGGTGCGCCGCGGCCCAGCCGTTCCTCGAGCACCGCGAACACGCGCAGGCAGGCCGCGAGGTCCTCGTCGGACACGCCATCGAACAGCGCGGCGCGCATCAGGCTCAGCGCGGCCTCGATGGGTTCGCAGGCGGCCTCGCCCGCGGGCGTGAGATGCAGCGTCTTGGCGCGGCGGTCGGCCGGGTCCTCGCGGCGCTCGACATAGCCGGCCTCGACGAGCTGGTCGAGCGAGCGCACCAGCGATGGCCCCTCGATGCCCAGCGCCTCGGCCAGCACGCCCTGGCGCACGCCCTGCTCCATGCGGCCGATCATCACCACCGGCCAGGCCAGGGTCTGCGACAGGCCCACGTGCGCGACCGCCTTGTCGGCCGCGGCGCGGTAGCCGCGCTGCAGGGTCGAGAACTGCATGCCGAGCTTCATCAGCGCGGCTTCGCGCGCTTCCTTTTTCTTTTTCCGGCCGGCAGGCGGCGTGACCGGTTCGGCCATGGCAAGGCTCCCAATTAGTTAGCTTGCTATCGATTATACGGGTTTACCCCAGATCGTGCCGGCCATGCCGACGGGCGGGTCATGCGCCGAGCGGCATGACCCGACGAAGAACGTTGGGGAAGAAGAAAGAAAAGTGTGAAGCGCGCCGATAAGCCGGATTCTGTGCACCGGACATCTCTTGCGAAATGCCCGGCGTGACCGCCATTACTCTGGGCCGTCTGTCGCCAGACGGCTCGATGCCACCTACCCGCCAGCTCAGCGGAACCACCTCGATACTGGCCTACTTGGTGTTGCTGCGCGCAGAGATTGCCCGTTTCACCCGAACTGAATCGGCTCGTCTCTGTTGCTCTGATCCTCACCTCACGGTGGAGAGCCGTTAGCTCCTGCGCTGTCCTGTGCAGTCCGGACGTTCCTCCAGTGCGGTCTTTCGACGCGGTGCCCGAAGGCATCGCCCCTTGCGGGCTTGCACCAGCGGCGGTCTGGCACGCTTCACGGGGCGGATTATCGCCGCTTCGCGCATGCCCTCATCCCGCGATGCCGCAGAACTCGCGCCGGTACTGCTCGGGTGTCGTGCCCGCCTCGCGTTGGAACATCGCGATGAAGGCCGAGGCCGTGCTGTAGCCGAGGTCGAAGGCGATCTCCTGCACCGTGCGGCCGGCCTCCAGCGCGTCGATGGCGCGCAGGAAGCGCAGCCGCTGGCGCCAGTCGCCGAAGGACATGCCGAGTTCGCGCTGGCACTGGCGCGCGAGCGTGCGCTCGGTCATGTGCACGGTGGCGGCCCACTCGGCCAGCGAGCGATGGTCGCCTGGCTCTGCCTGCAGCGCCTCGAGCACGCCGACCAGCGCGGGCGAGGCCGCGGCCGGCAGGTAGCAGCGCAGCACCTCGGCGCGTGCAAGCTGGTCGACCACGACCTGCGCGAGCCGCAGGTCGGCCGGCGTGACGGGCTCGTTCACATCGCGCGCGGCGAAGTCGGCCAGCACGCTGCGGATGATCGGGCTGATGCGCACGGTGCAGGGCTGCGTGGGCAGCTCGGCGCACAGCGCGGGCACGATGTAGACGGTGCGGTAGACGACGGCATGGCGCAGCGTGCAGCTGTGCACCACCCGTGGCGGGATCCACACCGCGTACTGCGGCGGCGAGAGGAAGCGCAGGCCCTCGGCCTCCATCTGCATGGTGCCGTGCGCGGTGTAGTTGAGATGGCCCCAGCTGTGGCTGTGCGGCGCGGCCAGGGTGTCGGCGCCGAATTCGTCCCAGTTGAAATAGAACGGGCCGGCCTTGTGCTCCACGTCCTGGATCGACAGGTAGCGCGCGCGATCGGCCATGGCGGGGCGGTTCCTCGAAAGAGCGTCCGGAATTCCGGACCGGTTGTCCTGATCGAGCTATATGCCGCAGGACGGACGCACCGATGATAGCCCCGCCTCCTCCTGAAAGTCCTGTCCCATGTGGCCCTATGCCTTCCCCCTGCTCGCCGTCGTCATCTGGTCGGGCAACACCGTCGTCAGCAAGATGGCGGCCGGCACCATCGCGCCGGCCGAGATCAGCTTCTACCGCTGGCTGCTCGCGGCGCTGCTGTTCACGCCGCTGGCGCTGCGCCCGGTGCTGCGCAACTGGCGCGCGATCCGCCCGCAGCTGGGCCGCATCGCGGTGCTCGGCCTGCTGGGCATGGTGGTCTACCAGAGCCTCGCCTACTACGCGGCCTACATGACCACGGCCACGCACATGGGGATCATCGGCTCGCTCACGCCGATGATGGTGCTGGCGCTGTCGATCCTGCTGCTGGGCCAGCGGCTCACGGCCGGCGCGGTGGCGGGCTCGCTGGTGTCGATCGCGGGCGTGGCGGTGGTGGTGTCGTCGGGCGACCTCGGCACGCTGCTCAAGAGCGGCGCCAACATGGGCGACGGCCTGATGCTGCTGGCGATGCTGGCCTATGCGGTCTACGTGATCCTGCTCAAGCGCTGGGGCATGAAGGAAGTGCCCGCGCTGCAGCTGCTCTACCTGCAGATCGTGTGCGCGGTGATCGTGCTGCTGCCGCTGTACCTGCTGACGCCGCGCATGGGCCTGTCGGCCGCCAACCTGCCGCTGATCGGCTTCGCGGGCCTCGGCGCCTCGATGCTCGCGCCGCTGGCGTGGATGCACACGGTGGCCCACATCGGACCGAGCCGCGCGAGCATGTTCTTCAACCTGATCCCGCTGTTCACCGCGCTGATCGCGGCGGCGGTGATCGGCGAATCGCTCGCGGCCTATCACGCGGTCGGCGGCGTGCTGACGGTGGCCGGCGTGCTGCTGGCCGAGCTGTGGAAGGCGCCGCTGCGGCGCCCGGTGCTGGCCGGGTCCTGAGGCGGTTCAGCCGGTCGTAGTCGCGGCAGCGCGCCGGAAGCGCCCCGGCGTAAGGCCCGCGTGGCGCGCGAAGGCGCGGTTGAACGCGGCCTCGGAGCGGTAGCCGACGGCCTCGCCGACCGAGGCCGTGTCCTGCCCGCCATGCGCGAGCAGGCGCGACGCGAGCTCCATGCGCAGGCTGGTCAGCAGCTCGAGCGGGCCGGTGCCCGTGCGGCGCGCGAACTCGCGCGCGAAGGTGGCGCGCGAGAGGTGGCAGCGCTCGGCCAGCGAGGCCACGGTCCAGTCGTGCTGCGGCGCGTCGAGCATGACCTTGAGCGCGCCCGCCAGCCGCGGGCTGGCCATCAGGCCCAGCACGCCCGAGAGCTCGGGCCGGGTGTCGAGGCAGGCGCGCACCGCCAGCGTGAACAGCGTGCCCGAGAGCTGCGCCACGATGGCCTGCGCGCCGGCGTTCTGCTGCTCGATCTCGTGCGCCATCAGCCGCACCAGGCCCTGCAGCCAGCCGTACTCGGGCCGCTGGCCGAAGGGGATCACGAGCGGATCGGGCAGCGCCTCGAGCAGCGTGCTGCGGCGCCGGCCCGGGAACTCGAACTCGCCGCAGAGGATGTCGGTGTCGGCCTTCGCGGGGCGCGGCAGGTTGGTCTTGAGGTCGACCAGCTCGCCCTTGCGCAGGCGGATCGGGCGCATGTCCTCGTCCGGCGCGAGCCCCGCGGTGCGCAGCACGTGCGCCTGGCCGTGCGGCAGGATCACGAGGCTGCCCTCCTCCAGCGGCAGCAGCGTCTTGCTGGCCGGCAGCCACAGCTCGCAGCGCCCGCGCAGCAGGATGTGGAAAGGCGCGCGCCACGGCCCGATGGCCTCGTGCGGCGCGGCCCAGTCCTGGCCGAACAAGCAGCGCAGGTCCATGCGGCCGCGCGGGGCCAGCCAGTCGACGAGTTCGCTCAGGGCATCCATGGTGTGAGACGTTGGAGCAATTTTTTCAGCCGGATCGGCATTCAAAATCCTAGCACGCAGGCCTACAGTTGATTCACCGACTTCCACGAGGTGAACAGAATGACTTCCGATCTCGCCCCCACCGCCGCGCCGGCCGCCGCATCGGCCCGCGGCCCGATTCCCGTCTCCTTCTTCAGCATCGCCGTCGGCCTGCTCGCGCTGGCCGCGGCCTGGCGCGTGGCGACGCCGCTGTGGCAACTGCCACCCGAGGCCGCGCAGGCCCTGACCTGGGCCGGCATCGCCGTCTGGCTGGTGCTGCTGGCGCTCTATGCCGCCAAGTGGCTGCGCCATCCCGACGAGGCGCGCGCCGAGCTCGAGCACCCGGTGCAGTCGTCGTTCGCGGCGCTGGGCCCGGTGGCCAGCATGCTGGCGGCGGTCGCGCTGCTGCCCTACGCACGCCCGGTGGCGCTGGCCGTGTTCGCGCTCGCGGTCACGGCGCAGCTCGCGCTCGGCCTGCGGCTCTATGGCCGCACATGGCAGGGCGGCCGCGCGCCGGCCTCGGTCACGCCCGCGATCTACCTGCCGGCCGTGGCCCAGAACTTCGTTGCCGGCACCGCGGCCGCGGCCTTCGGCTGGCCGCAGCTGGGCCTGCTGTTCTTCGGCGCGGGGCTGTTCTCGTGGCTCGCGCTCGAATCGCTGATCCTGCACCGCGCCGCCACGCAGGAGCCGCTGCCCGAGGCGCAGCGCCCGCTGCTGGGCATCCAACTCGCGCCGGCCGTGGTCGGCGGCGGCACCTGGCTCGCGGTCAACGGCGGCGTGCCAGACCTGTTCGCGCAGATCCTGCTGGGCTACGGCCTCTACCAGGCCCTGCTGCTGCTGCGCCTGCTGCCGTGGATCTCGCGCCAGTCGTTCACGCCCGGCTACTGGGCCTTCAGCTTCGGCGTGGGCGCGCTGCCGACGCTGGCGATGCGGCTGGTGGCGGCCGGCGCCACGGGGCCGGTGCGCTGGCTCGCGCCGCTCTTGTTCGTGGCCGCCAACGCGATCGTCGGGCTGCTCGTGGCGCGCACCCTGGCGCTGCTGGTGCGCGGCCGGCTGCTGCCGGGCGTGCCGGCTGCAACACCTTCGCGCTGAAAGGTCCGCGGGCTGGTCTCACAATGCGCGCTGTCGTCGCGACAACCATCGAACCGAACGCATCCAAGGAGATCCATCCATGAAGGCCCAGAACATCCTCCAGACCATCGGCAACACGCCGCACGTGCGCATCCAGCGCCTGTTCGGCAACGCGAAGCAGCAGGTCTGGATCAAGGCCGAGCGCGCCAACCCCGGCGGCTCGATCAAGGACCGCATCGCGCTCGCGATGGTGGAGGACGCCGAGAAGAGCGGCGCGCTCAAGCCCGGCGGCACCATCGTCGAGCCCACCTCGGGCAACACCGGCATCGGCCTGGCGATGGTCGCGGCCGTCAAGGGCTACAAGCTGATCCTGGTGATGCCCGACAGCATGTCGGTGGAACGCCGCCGGCTGATGCTGGCCTACGGCGCCACCTTCGACCTGACGCCGCGCGCGGGCGGCATGAAGGCCTCGATCGCGCGCGCCGAGGAGATCGTGGCGGGCACGCCCGGCGCCTGGATGCCGCAGCAGTTCAACAACCCGGCCAACGTCGAGGTGCACGTGCGCACCACGGCCGAGGAGATCGCGGCCGACTTCCCCGAGGGCATCGACGTGCTGATCACCGGCGTGGGTACCGGCGGCCACATCACCGGCGTGGCGCGCGTGCTCAAGAAGAAGTGGCCGAAGCTGCAGGTGTTCGCGGTCGAGCCCGTGGCCTCGCCCGTGATCTCGGGCGGCCAGCCCGCGCCGCACCCGATCCAGGGCATCGGCGCCGGCTTCATCCCGAAGAACCTCGACACCGCGCTGCTCGACGGCGTGCTGCAGGCCGATGCCGAGCCCGCGCGCGAGATGGCGCGCCGCTGCGCCACCGAGGAAGGCATGCTGGTGGGCATCTCCTCGGGCGCCACGCTGGCGGCCATCGCGCAGAAGCTGCCCTCGCTGCCCGAGAACGCGGTGGTGCTGGGCTTCAACTACGACACCGGCGAGCGCTACCTGTCGGTCGAAGGCTTCCTGCCCGCCTGATCCCTTCGCGGTCCCCCGTTGCGGCCAGCTATCCCTTTGATAGCGGCCCAACGCGTAAAATCGTCGGCCTGCTTGATAAACACAAGCCCCACGACATGCTGAGAATCTCCGAACTCAAACTTCCGCTCGACCACGCGCCCGAGGCGCTGGCCGCGCTGATCGCCCGCACCCTCGAGGTCCCGCCCGAGGCGATCGCCTCCCACACCGTCTACAAGCGCAGCTTCGATGCGCGCAAGGCCGAGCTGCTGACGGTCTACATCTGCGACGTGGCGCTCGCCGACGCGAAGCGCGAGGCCGTGCTGCTCGCGCAGCACGCCGGCCATCCGCACATCCAGCCCGCGCCCGACATGCGCCACACGCTGCCGGCGGACGTGCCCGCGGGCGCGAGCCGCCCGGTGGTGATCGGCTTCGGCCCCTGCGGCATCTTCGCGGCGCTGATGCTGGCGCAGATGGGCCTGCGGCCGATCGTGCTGGAACGCGGCAAGACCGTGCGCCAGCGCACCAAGGACACCTGGGGCCTGTGGCGCAAGAGCGTGCTCAACCCCGAGTCGAACGTGCAGTTCGGCGAGGGCGGCGCCGGCACCTTCTCCGACGGCAAGCTCTACAGCCAGATCAAGGACCCGCGCTTCCTCGGCCGCAAGGTGATGGAGGAGTTCGTGAAGGCCGGCGCGCCGCCCGAGATCCTCTACGTCGCGCATCCGCACATCGGCACCTTCAAGCTGGTGAAGGTGGTGGAGAACATCCGCGAGCAGATCGTGGCGCTCGGCGGCGAGATCCGCTTCGAGCAGCGCGTGACCGACGTGCGCATCGAGGATGGCCACGACGGCAAACACCTGCGCGGCCTCACCGTGCTCGACCAGGCCACCGGCCAGAGCCACGCGCTGCGCGCCGACCACGTCGTGATGGCGCTCGGCCACAGCTCGCGCGACACCTTCGCGATGCTGCACGAGCGCGGCGTGCACATCGAGGCCAAGCCCTTCTCGATCGGCTTTCGCGTCGAGCATCCGCAGGGCCTGATCGACCGCGCGCGCTGGGGCCGCCATGCGGGCCACCCGATGCTGGGCGCGGCCGACTACAAGCTGGTGCACCACGCGAGCAACGGCCGCTCGGTATACAGCTTCTGCATGTGCCCGGGCGGCACCGTGGTCGCGGCCACCAGCGAGCCGGGCCGCGTGGTCACCAACGGCATGAGCCAGTACTCGCGCGCCGAGCGCAACGCCAACGCGGGCATCGTGGTGGGCATCGACCCGCGCGACTATCCCGAGGGCCCGCTGGCCGGCATCGCGCTGCAGCGCGCGCTCGAGTCCAACGCCTTCGTGCTCGGCGGCGGCGACTACCGCGCGCCGGGCCAGCTGGTGGGCGACTTCATCGCCGGCAAGCCCTCCACCCAGCTCGGCGAGGTGATGCCCTCGTACAAGCCGGGCGTGACGCCGACCGACCTGCACCGCGCGCTGCCCGACTTCGCGATCGAGGCGATGCGCGAGGCCTTCCCGGCCTTCGGCCGCAAGATCAAGGGCTTCGACCTGCACGACGCGGTGCTCACCGGCGTCGAGACGCGCACCTCCTCGCCGATCCGGATCACGCGCGGCGAGGACTTCCAGAGCCTCAACGTGCGCGGCCTGTACCCGGCCGGCGAGGGCGCGAGCTACGCGGGCGGCATCCTGTCGGCCGGCGTGGACGGCATCAAGGTCGCGGAAGCCGTGGCGCGCGGCCTGCGGGCCGAGGCCGAACGGCAGCGCACCGCCGCCGTCTGAGAACGCCATGACGACGACGCACGACCGCGCTCCCCTCGCCTTCGCACGACCGGGCACCGGCGCCTTCGCGCTGGCCATCGGCGCGATGGCGCTGGTGGTGCTCGCCTCCAACATCCTGGTGCAGTTCGCGATCAACGACTGGCTGACCTGGGGTGCCTTCACCTACCCGGTCGCCTACCTCGTGAGCGACCTCGTCAACCGGCGCTTCGGCCCCGGCATGGCGCGCCGCGTGGCCTGGATCGGCTTCGCGGTGGCGGTGGTGGTGTCGCTGCTGCTCGCGCCGGCGCGCATCGCGCTGGCCTCGGGCAGCGCCTTCATCGCCTCGCAGCTGCTCGACATCCGCGTCTTCGACCGCCTGCGCCGCGGCCTCTGGTGGCGCGCGCCGCTGGTGGCCACCGTGGTCGCGGCGGTGCTCGACAGCATCGTGTTCTGGGGCATCGCCTTCGCGGGCACCGACGGCCCCTGGCTCACCTGGGCGCTCGGCGACCTCGGCGTGAAGCTGGCGGTCGGCGTGTTCATGCTGCTGCCGTTCCGCCTGCTGATCGGCCGCCAGGCGATGCGCCCGGCCCTGCGCTGACCGAACAACCCGGGATCCATTCCATGCAGGACGACGACCGCTTCCATTTCTACGAACCCGCGCGGGGCCACGGCCTGCCGCACGATCCGTTCAACGCGATCGTCGGCCCGCGGCCCATCGGCTGGATCTCCTCGCACGATGCGCAGGGCGTGCTCAACCTCGCGCCCTACAGCTTCTTCAACGGCTTCAACTACACGCCGCCGATCGTCGGCTTCGCGAGCATCACGGCCAAGGACAGCCTGCGCAACATCCGCGAGACCGGCGAGTTCGGCTGGAACCTCGCCACCCGCCCGCTGGCCGAGCCGATGAACCAGAGCTGCGCCGCGGTGCCGCCCGAGGTCGACGAGTTCGCGCTCGCCGGGCTCACGCCCGCGCCCTCGCGCCGCATCGCGGTGCCGCGCGTGGCCGAGAGCCCGGTGTCCTTCGAATGCCGGCTGACGCAGATCGTGCAGCTGCAGGCCGCCGACGGCCGCGCCATCGAGACCTGGCTGGTGCTCGGCGAAGTGGTGGGCGTGCACATCGCGCGCGCGCTGCTGCGCGAAGGCATCTACGACACCGCCGCGGCGCAGCCGATCCTGCGCGGCGGCGGCCCGGCGGACTATTTCGAGATCCGGCACGACAATCTGTTCAAGATGTTCCGGCCCCGCTGACGCGCACCGCGCGCCGCCCCACCGACTTCCAACCCCTAATTCCGACTTCGCGCCCCGCGCCGAATCCCGAGCAATGACCGACGCCCCCACCACCGCCCCGAAGACGAATTCGCGCAACAAGCCGCGCGGCCCCCGCCCGGACCTGGCTTCCCAGCTGCAGCAACTGCGCGGCGGTACCGACGCCGCGCAGGAGCCCGGCGCCGAAGCCGCGCCCGCGGCCGGTGCCCGCCCCGAGGGCCAGGCGCAGCGCGACAACAACCCGCGCCGCAAGCCGCAGCGGCCGCAGCGCGGCCAGGGCCCACGCGGCCCGCAGGGCGCCGCGCCGCAACGCCAGCCGCAGGCCCAGGCGCAGCAGCAGCAACCCGCGCGCCCGCAACGCAAGGCCAGCCCGGTGCTCGAGCGCCTGTTCGAGCTCTATCCGCAGCTGTTCGGCGCGCGCTTCGTGCCGCTGAAGCTCGGCGTCTACGAGGACCTGCTCGCGCGCCATCCCGAGGACTTCAAGACCGAGGACCTCAAGGTCGCGATGGGCCAGCATGCGCGCTCGACGCGCTACCTCGAGAGCGTGGCCGCCGGCCATCCGCGCCACGACCTCGACGGCAACGCGCTCGACCCGGTCGCGCCCGAGCACGTGCACCACGCCATCCTCGAGCTGCACCGCCGCCGCTCGCAGCGCACCGAGGAGGACCTGCGCCCGCAACTGGTCACGCGCATCGCGCGCGCGATCGAGAGCTCGGGCCTGGACCGCGAGGCCTATGCCGTGCTCGTGCGTTCGCGCGACGAGAAGGCCAATGCCGTGGTCGACGAGGCGCTGGCCGAACTGGCGGCGCAGGCCGCCAAGCGCGAAGCCCTGCTGCGCGCCTTCGAGGCCAGCGGCCGCGGCGAGCAGGAATTCGCCGACATGTACGGCATGAAGCCCGGCGAGGTGACGCGCACGCTGCAGCGCGCGCGCAAGGAGCGCGAGGCGCCCGTGGCGGCGCCGGCACCGGTGGTCGCGGCGGAAGCCGAACCTGTGGCGGCACCGGAAGCCACGCCCGACGCGGCGGCGCCCGCTTCCGAAGCCGCGCCGTCGGCGGACTGAGCGCCCGGCTTCGGGTGCATGGGCGCGGAAGTCCCGCGCCCAAAAAAAAGCCGCCACCCGAAGGTGGCGGCTCGCTGTCCCGATGCGCGTGCTCAGCGCGCGTTCTGCAGCGCGGCGATGCGCTCCTCGATCGGCGGATGGGTGGCGAACAGCTTGCCCATGGCGCCGGTGATGCCCATGGCCTCGACCGCCTTCGGCAGTTCGCCGGCCGGCAGGCCGCCCAGGCGCGCGAGCGCGTTGACCATCGGCTGGCGGTTGCCCATCAGCGCGGCGGCGCCGGCGTCGGCGCGGAACTCGCGCTGGCGCGAGAACCAGGCCACCACGATCGCGGCGGCGAAGCCCAGCACGATGTCGAGCACGATGGTGCTCACGTAGTAGCCGATGCCGGGGCCCGAGGAACGGTCGTCGCCGCGGCGCAGGAAGCTGTCGACCGCGTAGCCGATCACGCGCGAGAGGAACACGACGAAGGTGTTCATCACGCCCTGGATCAGCGTCATCGTGACCATGTCGCCGTTGGCGATGTGCGCCACCTCGTGGCCGATCACGGCCTCGACCTCCTCGCGCGTCATGTTCTGCAGCAGGCCGGTGGACACCGCCACCAGCGAGGAGTTCTTGAACGCGCCGGTAGCGAAGGCATTGGGCTCGCCCTCGAAGATGCCGACCTCGGGCATGCCGATGCCGGCCTTGTCGGCGAACTTGCGCACCGTGCCGACGATCCAGGCCTCGTCGGGCGACTGGGGGTTGTCGATCATGCGCAGGCCGGCGGTCCACTTGGCCATCGGCTTGCTGATCAGCAGCGAGATGATCGCGCCGCCGAAGCCCATGATCAGCGCGAAGCCGAGCAGGGCCGTGAGGTTCAGCCCGTTGGCCGTGAGGAAGCGATTGACGCCGAGCAGGCTGGCGACCACGCCGAGCACCGCGACGACCATCACATTGGTCAGGACGAACAGAAGGATACGTTTCAAGTTGAATTCTCCGTGGGGGAACGCTGCCGACCAGATGAGGGCCTTGCGGCCCGCTTCAAGCCGTTCCTGCCGCGTTCGCCTCCCTGCCTGGGTTGTTGTTGGTTCTGGAAGAAGGCGTCGCGCGCGGCCGTGCGGCGGCAGGCGGGTAGACAGATGATAGGAGCAAAAGTTCTAGCAGCCCGCTATCCGGGCCCCGCCGCGGGGGATTCGGCGACGCTCCGCGCGGGGCGGAAGACCTGGGCGTCGGCATAGAAATCGGGCGCCTCGTTGCCGGCCCACCAGCCCGGCACGCCGAGCACCGGCAGCGGCACGAAGGGCTTGGTGGCGAGCCAGGCGGGGTCGAGGCGACGCGCGAGCGCCTCATCGTCCAGCCCGTCGACGCCTTGGGTCAGCAGCACGTGCGCCGTGGCGGCCTTGCGCGGCGACACCAGCTTCTCGAGCAGCGCATGGCCGAACACGCGCAGCCGCGCCTGCGCCCACAGCCCGCGCCGCGCGACGAACAGCGCCGGCCAGTCGCGCGCGGCCAGCGCGCGCCACAGTTCGGGCGGCGCCTCGAGCAGCGCGCCGTTCTCGTCGAACAGCGTGAGCGCGTCGCGCAGCGGCCCGCGCGTGGCGCCAACGCCGGCGCGTTCGATCTCGGTGGCCTGCAGTTCGTTGAGACGGCACTTGGCCTGCGGAAAGGCGCGCCACACGAGGCCGTTGAAGAAGTCGTGCAGGTTGTCGCGCGTGGGCACGGTGCCGGTCTCGAAGACGTGGGCCTCGTAGGCCCGGCCCGCGGGCAGCGCGTGCTGCGGCACGAAGGCCGGCGGCCCCGCGCCCTGCAGCGCCTGCGCCACCGGCAGGCCTTGCGCGATGGCGCCGGCCGCCGCCTCACCCTGCGCGCGGTAGGGCGCGAGCCAGGGCCGGGTCCAGTCGATCGCGGCCGTGCCCGCCATCGCCGGCAGGATCAGGCGGCGTCCGCGCCCGTCCAGCGGATGCGGTCGGGATGCTGCGTGAACTTGAACTCGGCCGTGAGCTTGTCGAACAGCTTGAGCGAGCTGCCGTTCTTGCCGAGCAGGCCCGCCGCGCGCAGCGCCTTCGCCACCTCGTTGAGCGGCACGTCGGTGCCGGCGCGCAGCGCGGGCGCGGCACGCAGCACGAATTCGGCGGCCTCGGAGGTCTCGGGCGCGCGCGCCGGTGCGGGCGCGGGCGGCACCGGCACGGCGGCCGCGACCGCGGGCGCCGCGGCCTTCGCCACCTTCTTGGCCGCGGTCTTCCTCGCGGTCTTGGCCGCGGCCTTCTTCGCCGGTGCCTTCTTGGCGGGCGCGGTCTTCGCGGTGGCCTTCTTCGCCGCCGTCTTCTTCGCGGGCACGGTGCGCGCGGCCGGCGCCACGCCGTGGTGCGCGAGGTCCATGAAGCTGTCGTAGATGCCGACCGTCTCCTCGCCCGTCTTGCCCTGCTGGCCGATGCCGCAGACGCGGCAGCCCTTCTCGCGCAGCCGGATTACCAGCGGCGCGAAGTCGGAATCGGAGGACACCAGCACCACCACGTCGGGCCGCTCGGCGATCGCGAGGTCGATCGCGTCGACCGACAGCGCGATGTCGGTGCTGTTCTTGCCGGCCGAGAGGTTGACCATCGGCCGCACCGACAGCCGCTTGAACAGCGCCTGCCGGTTCACGGCCATCTCGGCATTGCAGTAGGCCCGGCGCACGTGGATGGCGCCGTACTCGTCCATCGTGCGCTGCACGGCCTGCTCGATCACATCGGCCGAGACGTTGTCGGCGTCGATCAGCAGCATCACGCGAGGCATTGGTTCTCCCCCAGGCTACGCGCACTTCGTGTCGCTTCGCCAACCCCCTCACCGGGGGCAACACCAACGGCCCGGCAAAGCCGGTTCCGTGGTGTTTCTGGACTGGATCGCGCCAACTGATCGGGTGATGGAGCCATCATGAAATTTTCCAGTTCAGGGTTTCGCCGCCGCGCAGCGGCTTGAGCGTGGCGTCGCCGTAGGGCACGGTCTCGGGCACGGTCCAGCTCTCGCGCTTCAGCGTGACGGTGTCGGCATGGCGCGGCAGGCCGTAGAAGTCGGGGCCGTGGAAGCTCGCGAAGCCCTCGAGCTTGTCGAGCGCGTTGGCGTTGTCGAAGGCCTCGGCATAGAGCTCGATGGCGGTCAGCGCGGTGTAGCAGCCGGCGCAGCCCAGCGCGTGTTCCTTCAGGTGCGCGGGATGCGGCGCGCTGTCGGTGCCGAGGAAGAAGCGGTCGCTGCCGCTGGTGGCGGCCTCGACCAGCGCCACGCGATGCGTCTCGCGCTTGAGCACCGGCAGGCAGTAATAGTGCGGGCGGATGCCGCCGGTGAAGATGGCGTTGCGGTTGTACAGCAGGTGGTGCGCGGTGATGGTGGCGGCCGTGAAGCGGTCGGCGTCGCGCACGTAGTGGGCGCCCTCCTTCGTGGTCAGGTGCTCGAACACCACCTTGAGCTCGGGGAAGTCGCGGCGCAGCGGGATCATCACGCGGTCGACGAACACGGCCTCGCGGTCGAACAGGTCGATCGCGGGATCGGTGACCTCGCCGTGCACCAGCAGCAGGAGGCCGTGCTTCTGCATCGCCTCGAGCGTCTTGTAGGTCTTGCGGATGTCGGTCACGCCGGCATCGCTGTTGGTGGTGGCGCCGGCCGGGTAGAGCTTGAGCGCGCGCACGCCGGCCTCGGCCGCCAGCGCGATCTCCTCGGGCGGCAGCTTGTCGGTCAGGTAGAGCGACATCACGGGCTCGAAGGCACTGCCCTCGGGCACGGCGGCGCGGATGCGGTCGCGGTAGGCCACGGCCTGGGCGGCGGTGGTCACGGGGGGACGCAGGTTCGGCATGATCAGCGCGCGGCCGAACTGGCGCGCGCTGTGGGGCACGACGGCTTCGAGGGCGGCGCCATCGCGCACGTGCAGGTGCCAGTCGTCGGGGCGGGTGATCGTGAGGGTGTCAGTCATGGCGCGGCGATTGTCGCACCCGCCCTCGCGGCGGCCGCCGGGCATGACTTTGGGCACTTACGGCGACGCGGGACTGCCGCCTAGGATGCGGCGATGAGCACGCCGGCCCGCGCCATCCGCGGCCTGCGATGAGCCGCCCGGTCCGCGAAACCGGGACAGGGGAACCACCTCGCGGGGAGAGACAGTGCGATGAACGACACGACGCCGGGACCGCTGGCGCAGGACGGCACGCTCGCGCTGCGCGTGCTGCGCGAGCACCTGGCCTCGGTCTATGCCGGCCACACCACGGCAATCGCGGCGCACGGCGTCTTCGCGCTCGCGATCGGCGTGTTCGGCTACTTCAACGTGCTGCCCGGGCACCGCGCGCTGGTGCTGGGCATCGTCACGACCATCGTGCTGATGGACCTGTACGTGCTGCTGTCGAAGCGCTGGACGCCCGCGGTGCCGCTGGCCGACAGCCCGCGCTGGGCGCGCCGCTACACCGTCCACGTCACGCTGGTCAGCGCGATGACCGCGCCGTGCAGCCTGTTCCTGGTGGCGCTGCAGAGTCCCGCGATGACCACCTTCGTGACGGTCGTGATCATGGGCAGCTGGACCCGCGCGGTGCAGGCGCGCTGGCCGCTCAAGGGCGCGATGTTCGGCTACGGCATCCCGATGATGAGCGGGCTGATCGTCGCGCTGGCCTGGTACGGCAGCATGCTGAACTGGTTCCTCGCCGGCTTCGCGCTGCTCAACCTGGTGCTCACGCTGCGCGAGGGCGTGAAGCAGAACGAGCGCCTGACGGCCTCGCTGATGCTGCAGTTCGAGAACGAGGCGCTGGCCGCCCAGCTGCGCGAGCAGGTCGCGGCCACCGAGCGCGCGAGCGCCGAGAAAACCCGCTTCCTGGCCGCCGCCAGCCACGACCTGCGCCAGCCCATGCATGCGATCGCGCTGTTCGGCGCGGCGCTGGGCAGCACGCTGCGCCGGCGGCCCGAGATCCAGAACGTGGAGCGGCTGATGCGCGCGGTCGATGCGCTGGGCGCCTCGCTCGACACCATGCTCGACATCTCGCGCCTCGATGCGGGCGTGGTCCAGGCGGCGCCGCGCGCGCTGTCGCTCGATGCCCTGCTGATCCCGCTGCACCACACCTTCTCGGCGCAGGCCGAACGCAAGCGGCTGCAGCTGCGCGTGCGCGCCAGCGGCCTGTGGATCCACAGCGATCCGCAACTGCTCTACCGCATGCTGTCGAACCTGGTCGACAACGCGCTCAAGTACACGACGCAGGGCGGCGTCACGGTGATCGCGCGCCCGCGCGGCGACCAGGCATGGATCGAGGTGCGCGACACCGGCATCGGCATCGCGCCCGAGCAGCGCGACCGCATCTTCGAGGAGTTCTACCAGGTCGACAACCTCGGGCGCGACCGCTCGCGCGGCCTGGGCATCGGCCTGTCGATCGTGCAGCGGCTCTCGCGCCTGCTCGGCCATCGCATCGAGCTGCGCTCCCACATCGGGCGCGGCACGCGCTTTCGGGTCGTGCTGCCGCTGGCCGAAGCGTCCGAGGCCTCTGCGGGCGCCTTCAGTCCGCTGGACCTCGAGCTGCCGGTGCGCCAGCGCTTCGAGGTGCCGGCGCTGCGCGGCCGCGTGCTGCTGATCGACGACGAGGAGGAGATCCGCAAGGCCATGACCGAGCTCATGAGCGCCTACGGCATCGAGGTCGCGGCGGTGGCGGACGAGGCCGAGGCGGTGGCGCTGCTGACCGGGCCCGGCGCGCAGGAGCCGCCGGTCGCGCTGCTGCTGTGCGACTACCGGCTGTCGAGCGGCGTCGACGGACTCGAGCTCGGCCTGCGCCTGCGCGAGCGCTTCCAGCTCGACGCGCCGATGCTGCTGATCACCGGCGAGACCGCGCCCGAGCGGCTGCAGCGCGTGCGCGCCTCGGGCGTGCCGGTGCTGTTCAAGCCGGTGACCGCGGCCATGCTGATGCAGGCCATGGCCGAGCTGGTGCCGGCCGAACGCCGCACGGAAGCGCCGGACGCCTGAGCCCGGCGGGCTTCAGGCCACGGGCGCCGTGTCGCGCGCGCGGGCCAGTTCCTCGCGCCAGCGCGCATGGGCCGCCTCGCGCTCCTCGTCGGGCAGCCGCAGCAGCGCCGACGGGTGCAGCGTGACGAACACCGGCCGCCCGTCCGCGCGCTCGTGCAGCCAGGCGCCGCGCTCGGCCTGCACCGCCACCGGCCGGCCCAGCAGCGCGCGCGCCGCCGTGGCACCGAGCGCGACCAGCGACTGCGGCCGCACCAGCGCGATCTCGGCATCGAGCCAATGGGCACAGGCCTCGGCCTCGCGCTGACCCGGCGTCTTGTGGATGCGCCGCTTGCCGCGCAGCTCGTACTTGAAATGCTTCACGGCGTTGGCGAGGTAGACGCCTTCGCGCGCCCAGCCGAGCTGCGCCATCGCGCGCTCGAGCAGTTGGCCGGCCGGGCCGACGAAGGGCCGGCCCGCGAGGTCCTCCTGGTCGCCGGGCTGCTCGCCGACCAGCATGTGGCGCGGCGCGAGCGGCCCTTCGCCGCACACGGCCTGGGTGGCCTGCGCGCCGATCGGGCAGGCGCGGCAGGCATGGGTGGCCGCGCGCAGTTCGCCGAGGTCGGCCGGCATCGCGCCCTCGGCCGGAAGCGGGTGCAGCGCCATCGGCGCGCGGATGCGCCGCGCGGGCGTGGCCGGCGCCTCGATCATCGATTGACTGCGCGCATCGGCCGCGTCGGCCAGTGGCTGGATCAGCGCGGCCTCGGGCAGGTTGTGCCAGTAGCGGCGCGGCATCTCGCGCTGCATCGTCGCGAACTTGAGCCGAGCGGGATTGAAGATGTGGGCGTAGTAGGTGAGCCAGAGCTGCTCGCCCGCATCGGGCGGCGGCTTCTCGCGGCGGTCGGCGCCGGCGCGGAACGACAGCGCATGGCCATCCCATTCGACGCAGCGCTCGGGCGTGAGGATGGCCCAGCGCATCTGCGCGAAGCGGCGCGCGAAGAAGTCGGCATTGGCCTCGACGATGCGGTGCTCGGGCTCGAACCATGCGACGTGGCGCTCGAGCCCATCGTCGTCCGTGACCTGCGTGAAGCGCACGAAGGCGCGCATCTTGTGGATGTCGCGGTGCACCGCCTTGGCCATGCGCTGCGCCCGCATCATGTCGGCGTCGAGCGGATCGTGGCGCAGCGCGGGTTCGTGCGCGAGGCGCCAGAGCAGGCGGTAGAGCAGCGCGAAGCGCTGGGGATCGCGGTGCAGGATCACGTCGGCGCACAGCGCGACGAAGGCCGCCGGCACGGGCTGCAACGCCGCGGTCGACGGTGCGACCGCTTGCTCGGGCACATCGCCGAACAGGCCTTCCCCGCCATCGGGCCGCGCCACGCCCCACTCGACCCGCTCGGGCGGCACGCCATCGGCCAGCAGTTGTCGCGCGCGGCGCCGGAAACCGTCGAGGTCGACCGCATCGTCGAGCCGCACCTGCATCGCGATGGCGCTCAGAACAGCGAGGCCTGCTGCGCCGGCTCGGCGCGCGCGGAAGCCGCCATCGCCCCGGCCGCGGGCCGGTGCCCGTCGGCCACCACGAAGGGCAGCACCTTGCGCGCGGGCACGTGCAGCCGCCGCAGGTCGTCGGCGCGCACGCGGCGCACGCGCCGCGCCTGCAGCAGCCGCTCGACCGCCTTCACGCCCAGGCCCGGCACGCGCAGCAGCAGCTCGCGCGGCGCATGGTTGAGATCGACCGGAAAACGCTCCGCATGCGCGAGCGCCCAGGCCATCTTGGGATCGACGTCGAGCCGCAGCAGGCCGTCGCGCTCGGCCACGATCTCACCGTGCTCGAAGCCGTAGAAGCGCATCAGCCAGTCGGCCTGGTAGAGCCGGTGCTCGCGCAGCAGCGGCGGCGCGGCCAGCGGCAGCGCGCGCGCCGCATCGGGGATCGGGCTGAAGGCCGAGTAGTAGACGCGGCGCAGCCGATAAGCGCCATAGAGCGTGGCGCTGGTCGCGAGGATGGCGCGGTCGTCGGTGGCATCGGCGCCCACGATCATCTGCGTGCTCTGGCCCGCGGGCGCGAACGGCGGCGGCTTCGCGGCCACCGGCGTCGCGCCCGGCAGCGCGCGGATCGGCACCACGCGGCGCGCCTCCTCGCGCGTGTCGTCGATCTGCAAACGCAGCCGCGCCATCGAGCGGCGGATCGCGCTCTCGTCCTTCTCGGGCGCCAGCGCCTGCAGGCCCTCGGTGGTCGGCATCTCGACGTTGATGCTGAGCCGGTCGGCATAGCGGCCGGCGCGCGCGATCAGTTCGTCGCTGGCATCGGGAATGGTCTTGAGATGGATGTAGCCGCGGAAGTCGTGGTCCTCGCGCAGCGAGCGCGCGACCTCGACCACCTGCTCCATCGTGTGGTCGGGCGACTTGACGATGCCGCTCGAGAGGAACAGCCCCTCGATGCAGTTGCGGCGGTAGAAATCGAGCGTGAGCTGCACCACCTCGTCGGCGCGGAAACGCGCGCGCGGCACGTTGCTCGAGGCGCGGTTCACGCAGTAGAGGCAGTCGTACTGGCAGTGGTTGGTCAGCAGCACCTTGAGCAGCGAGATGCAGCGGCCGTCGGGCGCATAGCTGTGGCAGATGCCCATGCCCTCGGTCGAGCCGATGCCGCGCCCGCCCACCGAGTCGCGCGGCTGCGAGCCGCTCGACGCGCAGGAGGCGTCGTACTTGGCGGCATCGGCCAGGATGGCGAGCTTGTGCTGGAGGTCCATGAGGTGGGCGGGAAACACTGTACGTTTATACAGATGTTAACCGTCCCGTCGCCCCGATGGCCCTGCGGCCATGCGCGCGGGTCGGGCATTGCCCGCCGCGCCCTTTCAGTCGATGTAGCGCAGCCCCGCCGCCGCCAGCGCCGGCCGCATGTCGTACATGTCGAGCCCGAGCACGCCGCTCGCGAGCTTCTCGCGCTTCGACGTCTCCAGCGCCTCGCGCTGGCGCGCCTTCTCGAGCGTGGCCGCGGCCATCGCGCGCGGCACGCAGACCACGCCGTCGTCATCGGCCACGATCGCGTCGCCGGGCTGCACCGACATGCCGGCGCAGACCACCGGGATGTTGACCGAGCCCAGCGTGGCCTTCACGCAGCCCTTGCTGCTGATGGCCTTGCTCCAGACCGCAAAGCCCATCTGCTGCAGCGTGCGCACGTCGCGCACGCCGCCGTCGATCACCAGCGCGCGCGCGCCGCGGGCCTGGAAGCTGGTGGCCAGCAGGTCGCCGAAGAAGCCGTCGCTGCTCGGCGCGGTGACGGCCGCCACCACGATGTCGCCGGGGCGGATCTGCTCGGCCGCGACATGCAGCATCCAGTTGTCGCCCGGATGCAGCAGCACGGTGACGGCGCTGCCGCTGACCTGCGCGCCCGGATAGATCGGCCGCATGTACGGCGCGAGCAGGCCGACCCGGCCCATGGCCTCGTGCACCGTGGCCGAGCCCAGGGCCGCGAGGGCGTCGACGACCTGCGCGTCGGCGCGCTCGATGTGGCGATGGACGACGCCGAGTTCATGCATGACGGGCTCCTTGCGTGGAATGGGACGAGGGATCGAACCGCTGGCCGCGCGCGTTCAGCTGCGCATCGAGCCGCGGAAAGACGCGGCGCGCATTGCCTTCGTAGACCTGCGCGCGCTGGTCGGCGCTCAGCGCGGCCGCTTCGATGTAGCGCCGCGTGTCGTCGTAGGAGTGGCCGGTCTCGGGATCGATGCCGCGCACGGCGCCGATCATCTCGGAGGCGAACAGGATGTTCTCGACCGGGATCACGCGCGCGAGCAGATCGATGCCCGGCTGGTGGTAGACGCAGGTGTCGAAGAACAGGTTCTTCAGCAGGTGCTGCGCGAGCGGCGGCTTCTTCATCTCCTGCGCCAGCCCGCGAAAGCGCCCCCAGTGGTAGGGCGCCGCGCCGCCGCCGTGCGGGATCACGAAGCGCAAGGTGGGGAAGTCGGCGAACAGGTCGCCCTGGATGCACTGCATCACGGCCGTGGTGTCGGCATTGAGGTAGTGCGCGCCCGTGGTGTGGAAGCAGGCGTTGCAGCTGGTGCTCACGTGGATCATGGCCGGCACGTCGAGCTCGACCATCTTCTCGTACAGCGGATACCAGTGGCGGTCGGTCAGCGGCGGGCTGTTCCAGAAGCCGCCCGAGGGATCGGGATTGAGGTTGACGCCGACGAAGCCGTAGTCGCGCACGCAGCGCTCGAGTTCGGCGATGCACGAGGCGACCGGCACGCCCGGCGACTGCGGCAGCATGGCCGCGCCCGCGAAGCGCTCGGGAAACATCGCGCTCACGCGGTGGCACAGCTCGTTGCAGATCGCGGCCCAGGTCGAGGACACGGCGAAGTCGCCGACGTGGTGCGCCATGAAGCTCGCGCGCGGGCTGAAGATGGTGAGGTCGATGCCGCGCTCGTCCATCAGCCGCAGCTGGTTGCCTTCGATGGATTCGCGCAGCTCGTCGTCGCCGATGCGCAGCTCGGACGCGACCGGCGCGGGCCGCCCCGTGCCGAAGGCCTCGACCTGGCGCCGGCGCCAGGCCTCGAGCGCGGCCGGCGCGGTGGTGTAGTGGCCGTGGCAGTCGATGATCATGAGGTCGACGCCGTGCTCAGTCGGCCTTGATGTCGGCCGCGCGGATCACCTGCTCCCACTTGGCCGATTCGCTCTTGAGGAAGGCCGCGGCCTCCTGCGGGCTCGAGGGCGTGATGACCGCGCCGAGCGCGCCCAGCTTCTCGCGCGTGCCGGCATCGGCCAGCGCCTTGCGCGTCTCGGCATTGAGCTTGGCGACCACCTCGGGCGCGGTGCCGGCCGGCGCGAGCAGCGTCCACCAGACGCTGGCGTCGAAGTTCGGCAGGCCGGCCTCGGCCATGGTGGGCACGTTCGGCAGCATCGGCGCGCGCTGGGCGCCGCTGACCGCCAGCGCGCGCAGCCGGCCCGACTGGATGTGCGGCAGCACCTCGAGCGGGTTCAGCAGCATGAACGAGGTGCGCCCGGCGATCAGGTCGACCAGCGCGGGCGAGCCGCCCTTGTAGGCCACATGCAGCGCATCGAACTTGCCGACCGAGGCCAGCAGCGCGCCGGCCAGGTGGCCCGAGCTGCCGTTGCCGGCCGAGCCGTAGCTCATGTCGCCGGGCTTGGCGCGCGCGGCCGCGAGCAACTCGGGCACGCTCTTGTAGGGCGCGCTGGCCGGCACCACCAGCACCAGCGGCGCATAGCCCAGGCGCGCCACGGCGACGAAGTCGCGCAGGCCGTTGAACGACAGCTTGGGATAGAGCGTGTTGTTGGTCACCACGCCGTTGGCCGCCACCAGCAGCGAGTAGCCGTCGGGCGCCGAGCGCGCGACGTTCTCGGTGCCGATGTTGGCGTTGGCACCGGGCCGGTTGTCGACGATCAACGGCTGGCCCATCTGCGTCGACAGCCGCTCGCCGACCACGCGGCCCACGGTGTCGACCGCACCGCCGGCCGCGAAGGGCACGACCAGGCGGATCGGCTTGCTCGGATACGGCGCCTGCGCGAGCGCCAGCGAGGGCGCGGCGAGGCAGGCCAGGAAGAGCGCGCCAAGGCGGCGGCGCAGCGGGGCGATGGGTGTCATGAGCGGGTCTCCTGCGGATGTTCGAAGCGATGGGGCCGGCGCCCCGGGAAAGCCGCGAGCCTAGGATTCGCAACGCGGCCGCACAATGCCGTTCCACTCCGCGAAACGATGGCCTCCTCCGCACGCGCTTCCTCCCGCACCGCCAAGCCCGTGCCGCGCGCCGAGGGCGTGACCGCGGTCGCGCGTTCGCTCGCCATCCTCGATGCCTTCGGCACCGCCGACGCGCAGCTCGCGCTGGCCGAGATCGCGCGCCGCACCGCGCTCGCCAAGCCCACCGCGCTGCGGCTCGCGCGCACGCTGGCCACGGCCGGCTACCTGGTGGCGCTCGAAGGCGGCGCCTGGCGCCTGGGCCCGGCGGCGGCGCGGCTGGGCGCGCGCTACCAGCGCGCCTTCGACCTGCGCAACGTGATCGAGCCGGCCCTGCAGCAACTGGCCGAGCGGACCGGCCACAGCGCCTCCTTTTTCGCGCTCGAGGAAGGCCAGCGCGTGCGCCTGCTGCGCGTGCGCGGCGCCGACGGCTTCGTGAGCCCGAGCCGCGTCGGCGAACCGCTGCCGCTGGAGCGCGGCGCGGCCGGCCAGGTGATCCTCGCGTTCTCGGGCGCGCCGGGCGCCGCGCTCGACGCGATCCGCCGGCGCGGCCATCACCTGACCGTGGGCGAAGCCGACGCGGCCGCCGCGAGCGTGGCCGCGCCGGTGTTCGCCGCGCGCGGCACGGTGCTGGGCGCGCTCAGCGTGGCGGTGCCGGCCGATGCGGCCGCGGCCGGCGAGCTCGCGCGCCATGCGGCCACGCTGATGGAAGCGGCGCGAAGGTTGTCGGATGCGCTCGCGGCCACGCGCTACGAGCCGCTCGAAGGCCGCACGCGCAGCCAGTGGCATCCCTGAACTAGTCGGCCTTCACCCCGGCCGCCTTCACCACCGGTGCCCACTTCACGATCTCGCTGCGGATCGTCGCCTCGAACTCGGACGCGCTCGAACCCACGGGCTCGACGCTGAGTTCGGCCAGGCGCTGGCGCACCTCGGGCAGCTGGATCACCTTGACGATGTCGCCCGACAGCTTGGCCGCGATCGGTGCAGGGAGGCCGCGCGGCGCGACGAAGCCGAACAGGCTCTCGAGCGAATAGCCGGGGATGGTCTCGCCGACCGTCGGATAGTCGGGATAGATGCGGCTGCGCTTGGCATTGGTCACGGCCAGCACCTTGAGCTTGCCGGCCTTCACGTGCGGCAGTGCCGAGTCGAGCAGCACGAAGCCCACCTGCACGCGGCCGCTGAGCAGGTCGTTGTACGCGGGCGCGCTGCCGTTGTAGGGGATGTGGACCATGCCGGTCTCGGCGCGCACGTTCATCATCTCGCCCGCCAGGTGGGTGGCGGTGCCGATGCCCAGCGAGGCATAGCTGACCGAGCCCGGCTTGGCGCGCGCCTTCGCGATCAGCCCGGCCACGTCGTTGGCGGGGAACGAGGGAATGGCGACCAGCGCGATCACCGGGAAGCCCAGCAGGCTCAGCGGCGTGAAGTCCTTGGTGGCGTCGTAGGGCAGGTCGTTGCGCAGCGAGGGATTGATGGTGAAGGCGCTGATGACGATGCCGAAGGTGTAGCCGTCGGCCGGCGCCCGCGCGATGGCCTGGGTGCCGACGATGGTGCCGGCGCCGGGCTTGTTGTCGACGATCACGCTCTGGCGCCAGAGCTCGCCGAGCTTCTGCCCGAGCAGGCGGCCGATGACGTCGGTGGCGCCGCCCGGCGGCAGCGGGATCACCATCTTCACGGGATGCGAGGGGAAGGCGGAAGCGGGCTCCTGCGCCAGCGCGCGCAGCGGCAGCGCGCCACTGGCGGCGAGGGCGGCGCCGGCGCGCAGCAGGCCGCGGCGGGTGGCACGAGCGGCCACGGGCGGCAGGCGCGGGGGTTGTTCGGACGTCACGGTGTCTCCTTATGGGTATGGGGGGCGGGGTCGTTGGTGAGGCTCGGGCGCCGGGCGCCGTCGAGGTGCAGCCAGGGATGCAGCGCCCTGTCGCGACGCTGGAAGGCGTCGATCTCGGCGCTGCGCGCGAGCGTGAGCTCGAGGTCGTCGAGGCCGCGCAGCAGCCCCTCGCGGCGCCGCGGCGGCAAGGCGAAGGGCAGCGTCGGCAGGCCCTCGCGCCGCACGGTGCAGGCCTGCAGGTCGACCGTGAGCACGGCATCGGCGCCCTCGGCCACGGCGCGCGCGAGCACCTCCACCTGCGCGCGCGGCAGGCGCACCGGCAGCAGGCCGTTCTGGAAGCAGTTGCCCTGGAAGATGTCACCGAAGCTCGGCGCGACGATGCAGCGGATGCCCAGCGCCATCAGCGCCCACACCGCGCCTTCGCGCGAGCTGCCGCAGCCGAAGTTGTCGCCCGCCAGCAGGATGCCCGCGCCGCGGTAGCGCGGCTGGTTCAGCACGCAGGCCGGGTCCTCGCTGCCGTCGGCGCGAAAGCGCAGCGCGGCCAGCGCATGGGGGCCGAGCTCCTCGCGCGGCACGCCGCCGAACAGCGGCTCGACGCGCACGATCAGGTCGGTGTCGACGTTGTCGCGCCACAGCGGCGCGGCGATGGCGGTGAGCACGCCGAACGGGGTCATGGCCGGGCCTCCATGGCGCGCGGATCGACCAGGCAGCCCGCGATGGCCGCGGCGGCCGCGAGCTGCGGGCTCGCGAGATGGGTGCGCGCGCCCGGCCCCTGGCGGCCGACGAAGTTGCGGTTCGAGGTCGACACCACGCGCAGGCCCGGCGGCACGGCCTCGCCGTTGGCCGCCACGCACAGCGAGCAGCCCGACTCGCGCCACTCGAAGCCGGCGTCGAGGAACACCTGCGCCAGCCCTTCGGCCTCGGCCTCGCGCTTGACCAGCTCCGAGCCCGGCACGATCCAGGCGCGCACGCCGCTCGCCACGCGCCGGCCGCGCACGGTCTCGGCCGCGAGCCGCAGGTCGGAGATGCGCGCGTTGGTGCACGAGCCGATGAACACCCAGTCCACCGGCGTGCCCGCGATCGCGTCGCCGGCGCGCAGGCCCATGTAGTCGAGCGCGGCCTGCCGCGCCGCGCGCTGCGCCGGATCGCTGGCCGCGGCCGGGTCGGGAATGCGCGCGTCGATGCCGATGGTGTCCTGCGGGCTCGTGCCCCAGGTGACCTGCGGCACGACCTCCGAGACATCGATGCAGACCTCGCGCTCGAACACGGCGTCGTCGTCGCTGCGCAGGGTGGCCCATTGCGCCGCGGCCTGGTCCCACTGCGCGCCGCCGGGCGCGAACGGCCGCCCGCGCACGTAGGCCAGCGTGCGCGCGTCGGGCGCGACGATGCCGAAGCGCCCGCCCATCTCCACCGACAGGTTGCACACCGTCATGCGCGCCTCGATGTCGAGCGCGTCGATGGCCGCTCCCGCGTACTCGACCGCGCAGCCCGAGGCCCCGGTGGCGCCGAGCCGGCCGATGGCATGCAGGATCAGGTCCTTCGCGCTGGTGCCCGCGGGCAGCGTGCCCTCGAAGCGGATGCGCATCTGGCGCGGGCGCTGCAGCACGATGGTCTGGGTCGCGGCCACGTGCTGGAACTCGGTGGCGCCGATGCCGAAGGCCAGCGCGCCGAGCGCGCCGTGGGTGCAGGTGTGGCTGTCGCTGCAGACCACCGAGGCGCCCGGCAACGTGAGCCCGAGCTCGGGCCCGACCACGTGCACGATGCCCTGCCCCGGCTGGCCGACGTCGAACAGGCGGATGCCCTGCAGCCGCGTCTCGTGGCGCAGGTCGGCCAGGTAGCGGATCGCGTTGGGCGTGTGGCCCTCGCGGCCCGGCGCGGTCGACACCGTGTGGTCGGGCATCGCGAAAGTCAGCTCGGGATGGCGCACCGGCAGTCCGCGCCGGCGCAGCGCCGCGAGCGCCTTGCTGCCGGGATCGCTGACCAGGTGGCGGTCGACGTGCAGCAGCGAGAAGCCGCCGCCCAGGTCGGACACCACGTGGGCGTCCCATATCTTCTCGAAGAGCGTGCGGCCGGGCATGCGGGGGGTCTCTGGACGTTGGCTGTCGTGGGTGTCGTTCGGTCCTATTGTATTGATATCAATACTTTTAGCCAACGCCCCGGCCCACCCCGTCATCGACCGCTAAGATTTGCCCATGGACCTCAACAGGCAGCCCGGCGTGGCACTGCATCACCAGATCTCGACCCTGATCGAGGACATGGTCGCCAGCGGGCGGCTGCGCGACGGCGACCAGCTCCCCACCGAGGAAGAGCTGCGCGAGAAGTACGGCGTCTCGCGCGTCACGGTGCGGCGCGCGCTGCAGTCGCTGGAAGAACGCGGCCTGCTCAAGCGCCAGCGCGGCCGCGGCACCTACGTGTCGGCACCGTTGCGCTCGGCACCGCTGCCGATGCCGATGGAGTCCTTCCTCGCCACCATGGCCGAGCGCCGCTCGCGCAGCAAGCCGTCGGTCAAGGAGTTCGGCTTCGTGCCCGCGCCAGCCGACGTGGCCACCGCGCTGCGGCTCGAGGAAGGCACGCCGGTGCTCCAGGTGGTGCGGCTGCGCAGCACCGGGCGGCTGCCGATCCTGCACAGCATCGTCCACCTCAGCGAGGACGTGGGCCGGCGCTTCGTGCGGGCCGATTTCTCGCGGCTGTCGTTGACCGAGCTGCTGCAGGGCCAGGGCATCCGCTACGGCCGCATCGAGATGCTCACGCGCGCCACGCTGGCCGACGCACCGCTGGCCGCGCTGCTCGGCGTGCCGATGGCCTCGGCGCTGGTCGACGTGCTGCGCATCGGCCACGACGAGGCCGACCGGCCCTTCGAGTTCCAGCGCCTGCGCGGTCCGTCGGACCGCTTCCACTCGCACGTCACGATCCGGGGCTGACCTCGCGCACGCGCTCCAGCGTGTAGTCGATGAAGGTGCGGATCGCGCGCGTGTGCTGGCGGTTCGGCATGTAGAGCATGAACATCTGGGTGCCGAAGATCGACAGCCGCCAGTCGTCGAGCGTGGTCAGCACCTCGCCGCGGCGCACGTCCTCGGCCACCACGTAGTCGGGCACCAGGCCGATGCCCAGGCCCGCGAGGATGGCCTGGCGCAGGAACAGGAAGTTCTCCGAGATCAGGGTCGGCTCGAGCACCACCTCGCGCCGGATCTCGCCCTGGTAGGCCGACACGCGCAGCTGCCGCCCGATGACCGCGGCCGTGACCACCGGCGCGCCGTGCAGCCCGTCGAGCTGCACCGGCAGCGGATGCTGCGCCGCGTAGTCGCGCGAGGCGCAGGCCACGTAGCGCACCGGGCCCATCGCGCGCGCCACCAGGTTCTGCGGCGGCTCGGGGATCACGCGGATCGCGATGTCGACCTCGTCGCGCAGCAGGTCCTCGATGCGGTTCTCGAACACCACGTCGAGCACGATGCCCGGGTATCGGCGCTTGAAGTCGATCAGCCAGTCGGCCATGACCAGTTGCCCGTAGCCGCTGGGCACGCTCAGCCGCACCTGGCCCTGCAGCCCCTCGCCCAGCGTGGTGACCGATTCGCGCGCCGCGCGCAGCTCGCCCTGGATCGCGACGCCGTGCTGGTACAGGCGCAGGCCGATCTCGGTCGGCTCGGCGCGCCGGGTGGTGCGCCGCACCAGCTGCGCGCCGACCGAGCGCTCGAGCTGGTTCAGGTGGTAGCTGACGTTGGCCCGGGTCATCTTGAGCCGGCGCGCGGCCGCGCTCAGGTTGCCGGCATCGATGATTTCGACCAGCAGGGTCAGCGATTGGAGGTCCATGACCGGATTTTGTCAAAAATCCTTTGACAGTCTGTCAACCGACTATGCAATTGTCAAAACCGGGATGGGTGCAAAGAATGCGGGGTTCACCCCAGGACCCTCGCCGCCCGCGGAAGGGGGTTCGACCTCCCCAGAGCCTCGCGCCGCTCCGGCGCGTCACCGAGACAAGCGACACGCACATGGCCACCCCGACCTCCAGCCCCTCCACGTCCTCCGGTCCCGTCGCCTTCGAGCGCCAGGGCGACGTCTTCGTCGTGACCATCGACAACCCGCCCGTCAACGCCCTGGGCGTGGACGTGCGCCGCGGCCTGGTGGCCGCCATCGACGCGGCCGAGGCCGACGCCGCGGCCAAGGCCGTGCTGATCGTGGGCGCGGGCCGCAACTTCATCGCCGGCGCCGACATCCGCGAGTTCGGCCAGGCGCCGCAGCCGCCCTCGCTGCCCGAGGCCTGCCTGAAGATCGAGAACTGCAGCAAGCCGGTGATCGCCGCCATCCATGGCGCCGCGCTCGGCGGCGGCCTCGAGGTGGCGCTGTCGGCCCACTACCGCCTGGCCTCGCCCGCCGCCAAGCTGGGCCTGCCCGAAGTCGCGCTGGGCCTGCTGCCCGGCTCGGGCGGCACGCAGCGCACGCCGCGCCTGATCGGCGTGAAGCCCGCCATCGAGCTGATGCTCAGCGGCCGCCACGCGCTCGCGAAGGAAGCGCTGTCGCTGGGCCTGGTCGACCGCCTCGGCAGCGAAGCCGACGCGCGCGCCGAAGGCCTGGCCTATGCCAACGAACTGATCGCCGCCAACGCCCCGGTGCGCCGCACGCGCGAGGCCGGCGCGCTGGCCGACCAGGAAGCCAGCCGCGCCGCCCTCGAGGCCGCGCGCGCCGACACCGCGAAGAAGAGCCGCGGCCTGTTCTCGCCGATGAAGATCGTCGAGGCGGTCGAGGGCGCGCTCACCCTGCCCTTCGACGAAGGCATGGCGCTCGAGCGCAAGCTGTTCCTGCAGTGCATCGACAGCCCGCAGCGCGCGGGCCTGATCCATGCCTTCTTCGCCGAGCGCGAAGTGCTGAAGGCGCCCGAGACCCGCTCCGCCAGCCCGCGGCCGCTGGCGTCGGCCGGCATCGTCGGCGGCGGCACCATGGGCGCGGGCATCGCGGTGGCGATGCTCGACGCCGGCCTGCCCGTGACCATGATCGAGCGCGACGACACCCAGCTCGCGCGCGGCCGCGCCAACGTCGAGAAGGTCTACGACAGCCTGATCGCCAAGGGCCGCATCACGCCCGAGGCCAAGGCCGCCGTGCTGGCGCGCTTCTCGGGCTCGACCTCGTACGACGCGCTCGCCAATGTCGACATCGTGGTCGAGGCCGTGTTCGAGGACATGGGCGTGAAGAAGGCCGTGTTCGCCGAGCTCGACCGCGTCTGCAAGCAGGGCGCGGTGCTGGCCACCAACACCTCGTACCTCGACATCGACGAGATCGCCGCCAGCATCTCGCGGCCGCAGGACGTGGTGGGCCTGCACTTCTTCTCGCCGGCCAACATCATGAAGCTGCTCGAGATCGTGGTGCCCGCCAAGGTGCGCGCCGACGTGGTCGCCACCGGCTTCGAACTCGCGAAGAAGCTCAAGAAGGTGCCGGTGCGCGCGGGCGTGTGCGACGGCTTCATCGGCAACCGCATCCTGGCCGTGTACCGCCAGGCCGCCGACCACATGATGGAGGACGGCGCCTCGCCCTACGAGATCGACGCCGCCGTGCGCAACTTCGGCTACCCGATGGGCCCGTTCCAGGTCTCGGACCTCGCGGGCGGCGACATCGGCTGGGCCACGCGCAAGCGCAAGGCCGCCACGCGCGACCCGCAGGCGCGCTACGTGCAGGTGGCCGACCGCATCTGCGAGCGCGGCTGGTTCGGCCAGAAGACGCAGCGCGGCTACTACCTCTATCCCGAAGGCGCGCGCACCGGCCAGCCCGACCCCGAGGTGCTCGCGATCATCGACGCCGAGCGCGAACGCGCGGGCGTCGAGCCGCGCGCCTTCACCGAGGAGGAAATCATGCGCCGCTACATGGCCGCGATGATCAACGAGGGCGCCAACGTCGTGCTGCAGCGCATCGCGCTGCGCCCGCTCGACGTCGACGTGACCTTCCTCTACGGCTACGGCTTCCCGCGCCACCGCGGCGGCCCGATGAAGTACGCCGACATGGTGGGCCTGCCGAAGGTGCTGGCCGACATCCAGGAGTTCGCGAAGGAAGACCCGATCTTCTGGAAGCCCTCGCCGCTGCTGGTGCAGCTGGTCGAACGCGGCGCCGACTTCGCGAGCCTCAACCAATCCGAGTAATCACAGAGCCAGCCTCCAGGAGACATCCCCATGCGTGAAGCCGTCATCGTTTCCACCGCCCGCACCCCGCTCACCAAGGCGCACCGCGGCGAATTCAACATCACCCCCGGTCCCACGCTGGCGGCCTTCGCGGTCAAGGCCGCGGTCGAGCGCTCGGGCCTCGACCCGGCGCTGATCGAGGACGCCATCCTCGGCTGCGGCTACCCCGAGGGCACCACGGGCCGCAACATCGCGCGCCAGGCCATCGTGCGCGCGGGCCTGCCGATCTCGATCGCCGGCACCACCGTCAACCGCTTCTGCGCCTCGGGCCTGCAGGCGATCGCGATGGCCGCGGGCCGCATCGTGGTGGACGGCGCGCCGGCCATGATCGCGGGCGGCGTGGAAAGCATCTCGCAGATCCGCAGCCGCAGCGCCACCGACAGCGGCGACAACGGCATGGACCCGTGGATCGTCGAGCACAAGCCCGCGCTCTACATGGCCATGATCGAGACCGCCGACATCGTGGCCCAGCGCTACAACATCAGCCGCGAGGCGCAGGACCGCTTCTCGGCCGAGAGCCAGCGCCGCACCGAGGAAGCGCAGCTCGCCGGCCGCTACAAGGACGAGATCGTCGCCTGCACCACCACCATGGCGGTGACCGACAAGGAGACCAAGGAGGTCACGCACCGCGAGGTCACGGCCACCGAGGACAACTGCAACCGCCGCGGCACCACCTACGAGGCGCTGGCCAAGCTCAAGCCCGTGATGGGCGACGACAAGTTCATCACCGCGGGCAATGCCTCGCAGCTCTCCGATGGCGCCTCGGCCTGCGTGCTGATGGAAGCCAAGGACGCAGCACGCGCCAACATCAAGCCCCTGGGCGCCTTCCGCGGCCTCGCGGTCGCGGGCTGCGAGCCCGACGAGATGGGCATCGGCCCGGTGTTCGCCGTGCCCAAGCTGCTCGCGCGCCACGGCCTCAAGGTCGAGGACATCGACCTGTGGGAACTCAACGAGGCCTTCGCCTCGCAATCGATCTACTGCCAGGACCGGCTGGGCATTCCCTCGGAACGCCTCAACGTCAACGGCGGCGCGATCTCGATCGGCCACCCCTTCGGCATGACCGGCGCGCGCCTCGCGGGCCACGTGCTCATCGAAGGCAAGCGCCGTGGCGCCAAGTACGCCGTGGTCACGATGTGCATCGCCGGCGGCATGGGCGCGGCCGGCCTGTTCGAAATCTACTGAGGAGCGCGCGATGGACCTGAACTTCACCCCCGAAGAAGAAGCCTTCCGTGGCGAGGTGCGTGCCTTCCTGGCCGACAAGCTGCCCGCGCGGCTGTCGGACAAGGTGCGCGGCGGCAAGATCCTCGAGAAGGCCGACATGGAGGAATGGCATGCCATCCTCGACGCGCGCGGCTGGCTCGCCAACCACTGGCCCGAGCAGTACGGCGGCCCGGGCTGGACGGCGGTGGAGAAGTTCATCTTCGAGAACGAATGCGCGCTGGCCTTCGCGCCGCGCATCGTGCCCTTCGGCGTGAACATGCTCGGGCCGGTGCTCATCAAGTACGGCAACGAGGCGCAGAAGCGCCACTGGCTGCCGCGCATCCTCAACGGCGCCGACTGGTGGTGCCAGGGCTATTCGGAACCCGGCGCGGGCTCCGACCTCGCGGCCGTGAAGACCTCGGCCGTGCGCGGCATCGATGCCCAGGGCGACCACTACATCGTGAACGGCCAGAAGACCTGGACCACGCTGGGCCAGCACGCCAACATGATCTTCTGCCTGGTGCGCACCAACCGCGAGGCGAAGAAGCAGGAGGGCATCAGCTTCCTGCTGATCGACATGAGCTCGCCGGGCGTCGAAGTGCGTCCGATCATCACGCTCGACGGCGAGCACGAGGTCAACGAGGTGTTCTTCTCCGACGTGCGCGTGCCGGCCGAGAACCTCGTGGGCGAGGAGAACAAGGGCTGGACCTGCGCCAAGTACCTGCTGACCTACGAGCGCACCAACATCGCGGGCGTGGGCTTCTCGGTGGCCGCGCTCGAGCAGCTCAAGGGCATTGCCGCCACGCAGACGAAGAACGGCAAGCCGCTGTCGGACGACCCGGCCTTCGCGGCGCGCATGGCGCGCGTGGAGATCGACCTCGAAAACATGAAGACCACCAACCTGCGCGTGATCGCGGCGGTGGCCGGCGGCGGCGTGCCGGGCGCCGAGAGCTCGATGCTCAAGATCCGCGGCACCGAGATCCGCCAGGAGATCTCGTCGCTCGCGCGCCGCGCGATGGGCGTGCATGGCCGCCCCTTCATCGCCGAGGCGCTGAAGGACGGCTTCACCGGCGAGACCTTCGGCCCGGCCTACGCCTCGGCCGCCGCCTCGCGCTACTTCAACAACCGCAAGCTGTCGATCTTCGGCGGCTCGAACGAGATCCAGAAGAACATCATCTCCAAGATGATCCTGGGCCTGTAAGGAGAGATGCAATGAACTTCGAACACAGCGAAGACCGGCGCATGCTCGCCGACAGCCTGAACCGCTTCATCAGCGAGCAGTACGCCTTCGATGCGCGCGACCGCATCGCGAAGTCCGAGCACGGCTTCAGCAAGGAGATCTTCCAGCAGTTCGCCGAACTCGGCGTGATCGGCGCGCTGTTCAGCGAGGCCGATGGCGGCTTCGGTGGCGGCGGCTTCGACATCGCCGTGGTCTTCGAGGCCCTGGGCCGCGGCCTCGTGGTCGAGCCGCTGCTGGGCGCGGTGATGGTCGGCGAGGCGCTGGGCGCGGCCGGCACGGATGCGCAGAAAGAGAAGCTGGTCGACATCATCAACGGCGTGACCGTCGCGGCCTTCGCGCACGACGAGGCCGACACGCATTACGAACGCACGCGCGTCGCCACCCGCGCAGAACGCAGTGGCGACGGCTGGGTGCTGAACGGCGCCAAGGCCGTGGTGCCGCAGGGCGAGCAGGCCGACCTGTTCCTGGTCTCGGCCCGCACCTCGGGCAACGTGGACGACGAAGCCGGCATCTCGCTGTTCCTCGTGCCCGCGAAGACGGCAGGCCTCACGGTGCGCGGCTGCCCGTCGATCGACGGCGGCCGTGTCGCCGAACTCTCGTTCGACGGCCTGAAGCTGCCCGCCGACGCACTGCTGGGCGCCGAGGGCCAGGGCGCCGCGACGCTCGAGCGCGCCATCGGCCGCGGCGTGCTCGCGCTGTGCGCCGAGGCCGTGGGCGCGATGGAAGCGGCCAAGACCGCGACGCTCGACTACCTGCGCACGCGCAAGCAGTTCGGCACGCTGATCGGCAGCTTCCAGGCGCTGCAGCACCGCATGGCCGACCTGCTGCTCGAGATCGAGCAGGCGCGCTCGGCGGTCATCAATGCCGCGGCCGCCATCGACGGCAGCGACCGCCTCGCGCGCGAGCGCGCGCTGTCGGCCGCCAAGTTCAGCATCGGCCGCATCGGCGCGCTGGTGGCGGAAGAAAGCATCCAGATGCACGGCGGCATCGGCATGACCTGGGAGCTGCCGCTGCCCCACTACGCCAAGCGCCTCGTGATGATCGACCACCAGCTCGGCGACGAGGACCATCACCTGCAGCGCTACATCGCACTCGGCAAGGCATCCGGCAAGGAGGTGGCGGCATGAGCAACGACAAGACCGTGCTGATCTCGCAGGAGGGTGCCGTGCGCATCCTCACCAACAGCAACCCCGGCGCGCGCAACGCGATCACGCCCACGCTGTACGCCGAGCTCGCGGCCGCGCTGGCCGATGCGCAGGACGACCCCGAGGTCGGTGCCATCGTCTTCACCGGCGCCGGCGATTTCTTCTGCTCGGGCGGCGACCTCAACCTGCTGGCCAAGCGCCGCGAGCTGCCCGCCTCGGAACGCCGCGAGAAGCTCGAAGGCCTGCACAACCTGATCCGCGCGCTGCGCGACAGCGGCAAGCCCGTGATCGCGGCCGTCGAGGGCGGCGCCGCGGGGGCGGGCCTGTCGATGGCGCTGGCCTGCGACATGCTCGTGTCGGCACGCGATGCCTTCTACACCGTGGCCTACGTCAAGGTCGGCCTCACGCCCGATGGCGGCGCCACCGCCTTCCTGGCCGAGTTCGTCTCGCGCCAGCTGCTGACCGAGCTGTGCCTGACCGGCGACCGCCTGCCGGCCGAGCGCCTGCATGCGCTGGGCGCGGTCAACCGCCTGACCGACAAGGGCGCGGCACTCGCCGAGGCGATCGCGCTCGCGGCCAAGGTCGCGAACGGCCCGCAGCGCGCGAGCGCGCGCATCAAGTCGCTGTGCCGCCAGGCGCACCGCGCCACGCTCGAGGAACAACTCGAGGCCGAGGCCGTCTACATGGTCGAGTCGCAGGCCGATGCCGAGGCCGCCGAAGGCATCGGTGCCTTCCTCGGCAAGCGCAAGGCCGACTTCGCCGCGCTGCGGCAGCGCCGGCAGGACGCGTCCTGACGCTGGCCGCCACCGCTTCTTCCCCGGCCTCGCGCGCACCCGCGCCGAGGTCTCACGTCTTTCCGGAGCCACCATGCCCTCGCTGAATTCCTCGCTGCCGCTCGCCGGCGTGCGCGTCCTCGACCTGTCCCGCATCCTCGCGGGCCCCTGGTGCGGCATGGTGCTGGCCGACATGGGCGCCGAGGTCATCAAGGTCGAGCACCCGGGCCGCGGCGACGACACGCGCGACTGGGGCCTGCGCGTCGGCAAGACCGAGACCGCCTACTTCAACAGCGTCAACCGCAACAAGCGCTCGGTCACGCTCGACCTGCAGACGCCCGAGGGCCAGCAGCTCGCGCGCGATCTCGCGAAGCAGTGCGACGTGCTGATCCAGAACTTCAAGTTCGGCGGCATCGACAAGCTGGGCCTGGGCTACGAGCAGTTGAGCCAGGAACATCCCGGTCTCATCTACTGCTCGATCTCGGGCTACGACCGCACCGGCCCCGAGGCCGCGCGCCCCGGCTACGACCTTGTGGTGCAGGGCGAAGCCGGCCTGATGGCGCTCAACGGTGAGGCCAGCCAGCCGCCGCTGAAGTTCGGCGTGGCGGCCGTCGACCTGTTCACCGGCATGTACTCGGCGCAGGCCATCCTCGCCGCGCTCTACCAGCGCGAGAAGACCGGCAAGGGCCGGCACGTCGAGATGGCGCTGTTCGACTGCGGCCTGATGATCACCGCCTACTACGGCCTCGAGGCGCTGCTGCTGGGCGAGGACCCGCCGCGCTACGGCAACTCGCATCCCTCGATCGTGCCCTACGGCGTGTTCGACGCGGCCGACGGCCCGCTGGTCATCACCGTGGGCAACAACGCGCAGTTCGCGCGCTTCTGCACCGAGGTGATCGAGCGGCCCGACCTCGCGGCCGACGAGCGCTTCAAGACCAACATCCTGCGTTCGGCCAACCGCGCGGTGCTGCTGCCGCAACTGCATGCCGAACTCGCGAAGCGCCCGCGCGCCGCGCTGCTCGAAAAACTGAGCGCCGCCGGCATCCCCTGCGGCGAGGTGCTGGGCCTGCTCGAGGCGCTGCAATCGAAGCGCGCCACCGACGCCGGCCTGGTCACGCGCCAGCCGCATCCGGTCGCGGGCACGGTCGACGTGCTCGCGCCCCCTTACCGTTTCGATGGCGAGCGCCTGCCGGTGCGCAGCGCGCCGCCCACCCTGGGCGAAGGCACGCACGACGTGCTCCAGTCCTTGCTCGGCCTGTCGGATGAAAAGCTGGCAGCGCTGAAAAGCAGCGGCGTCGTCTGACGGCGCCACCTTGTTCCCCTGAAGCAGAAGTCATGGCCTCCCTCTCTCTCCGTCCCCTCCGCAGTCCTCTTCGCCGTGCACTCCTCGCGCTCGCCCTTCCCCTCGCCGCCGGCGTCGCCTTCGCGCAGGCCTGGCCGGCCAAGCCGATCACGCTGATCGTGCCCTTCCCGCCCGGCGGCCCCACCGACGTGGCCTCACGCATCGTGGCGCAGAAGATGTCGGCCGCGCTGGGCCAGAACATCGTGATCGACAACCGCAGCGGCGCCTCGGGCACCGTGGGCGCGGCCGCCGCCGCGCGCGCGCCGGCCGACGGCTACACCTTCGTGATGCTGGCCACGCCCACGCTGCTGGCCTCGCACCTCTACGGCCCGACCGGCTACGACATCTTCAAGAACTTCACGCCCGTGGGCAGCGTCTACGACCTGCCGATCGTGCTGGTGGTCAATCCCAAGGCGCTGCCCGAGGTGACCGGCCTGCAGGGCCTGATCGCCAAGGCCAAGGCCGAAAACGGCAAGCTCAACTACACGACCGCGGGCGCCGGCAGCTTCGGCCACCTGACGACCGAGCAGCTCAAGAACATCGGCAAGTTCGAGATGCAGCACGTGCCCTACCGCGGCAGCGCGCCCGCCGTGACCGACCTGATCGGCGGCCAGGTGCCCGCGATGTTCTCGGACCTGGTGGCCGTGATCCCGCACATCCGCGCGGGCAAGCTGCGCGCCATCGCGGTCGGCTCGGGCCAGCGCGTGAGCCTCTTGCCCGACGTGAAGACGGTGGCCGAGCAGGGCTTCCCGGGCTTCGACGCCACCTCGTGGGGCGGCCTGCTGGCACCGGCCGGCACGCCCAGGGACGTGGTCGAGCGCATGAGCACCGAACTCAGGAAGGCGCTGGCCGACAAGGAAGTGCAGGAGAAGCTGCAGGGCGTGGGCTCGTTCGCGGCCTACCGCACCGCCGACCAGACCGCCGAGCGCATGCGCCAGGACTTCGAGCGCTGGGGCAAGGTCATCCGCGACAACCACATCACGAACCAGTAAAACAGCCGGGCCGACACGGCGACGATTTCAAGGGAACAAGGAGACAGGCCATGACCGACAGGAACGACCGGCACGACAACGACTACCCGACGCCCGTGGGCGCGCCGTTCCGGCCCGCGCGCCCCGTGCGCAGCCTCGCCGACATCCAGGCGCTCGAGCAGACCCCGCTGGCGCAGGCGCTCACGGTGCGCAGCACCTACGAGATCTTCCGCAACGCGGGCCATGCCTTCGGCGACAAGACGGCGCTGACCTTCCTGCGCACCGGCAACCCGGACGATGCGCCGATCCGCTGGTCGTACGCCGAGCTGCTCGCGCGCATCCACCAGACCGCGAACCTGCTGCATGGCCTGGGCGTGGGCCCGAACGACGCGGTGGCGGTGCTGCTGCCCGGCTGCCTCGAATACCACCTCGCGCTCTGGGGCGGCGAGGCGGCCGGCATCGTGCAGCCGCTCAATCCGCTGCTCACCGACGAGAAGCTGGTCGCGCTGATGACCGCGGCCCGCGCCAAGGTGCTGATCGCCTACGGCTCGGACGCCGAGTCGGGCATGTGGTCGAAGGCGCTGCGGCTGCGCGGCCAGGTGCCCGGGCTCACCACTCTGCTGCGCGTGGCGCCGCACGACGAGGCGCCGGGCGCGGCGGGCGCGCTGCCCGAGGGCGTGGCCGACTTCGAGGCACTGCGCGCGGCACAACCCGACGACCGCCTCGTGAGCGGCCGCGACATCGCCTCGAGCGACATCGCCGCCTACTTCCACACCGGCGGCACCACCGGCGCGCCCAAGCTCGCTCGCCACAGCCATGGCGCGCAGGTGTTCACCGCCTGGGCCAGCGTGCAGGTCGCGGGCATGAACGAGCACGGCATCTCGATCAACGGCTATCCGCTGTTCCACGTCGCGGGCGTGCTGCCGGCCTCGCTGGCTTCGCTGTCGGCCGGCGTGGAGGTGGTGATTCCCACGCCCTCGCTGCTGCGCAACAAGCAGGTGCTGGCCAACTACTGGAAGCTGGTCGCGAAGTACCGCCCGACCTCGCTGTCGGCCGTGCCCACGGTGCTCGCGGCGCTGGCCAACGTGCCTCTGGACGGCGCCGACATCTCCTCGATCACCTACTGCCGCACCGGCGCGGCCGTGCTCTCGCCCGAACTCGCCGCGCGCTTCGAGCGCCTGTTCGGCCTGCACGTGCACGAGAGCCTGGGCATGACCGAGATGGCCGGCATCTCGACCATCACGCCGCCCGGCGTCGACGGCCCCGCGGGCTGCGTCGGCTTTCGCCTGCCCTACATGCGGATGCGCGTGGTGGCGCTCGACGAGCACGGCAACGCGAGCGATCGCGAAGTGCCGCGCGGCGAGACCGGCATGGTGCTGTTCAAGTCGCCCAACGTGTTCTCGGGCTTCGTCGATCCGGCCGACAACGCCAAGGCCTTCACGGCCGACGGCTGGCTCGCGACCGGCGACCTCGGCTGGATCGACAGCGAGGAGCGGCTCAACCTCACGGGCCGCTCGAAGGACCTGATCATCCGCAGCGGCCACAACATCGATCCCAAGGTGATCGAGGACGCGCTCAGCGCCCACCCGGCGGTGCAGGTCTGCGCCGCGGTCGGCGCGCCCGATGCCTACGCGGGCGAGCTGCCCGTGGTGTTCGCGACGCTGGTGCCCGGCGGCGCGGCCACCGAGGACGAGCTGCTGGCCTTCACCGCCGCACGCGTCGACGAGGCACCGGCCAAGCCCAAGTGGGTGGCGCTGGTCGATGCGCTGCCGATGACCAACGTCGGCAAGATCTACAAGCCCGAGCTGCGCGCCATGGCCGCGAGCCGCGTGGTGGCCGCCACCGTGGCCGAGCTCTGCGCCGAACTCGGCCTGCCCGAGGCCGCGCGCCCGAGCGTGACGCACGAGGGCGAGAGCCTGGTTCGCGTGACGATCGACCCCGCCGGCGCGCAGGCCGCGGCGCTCGCCGAGCGGCTGCGCAAGGCGCTCGAGCCGCTGCCTTTCAAGACCCGCGTGGCGACGGCCTGAAGCCGTCGCACGGCGGGCCGCAGCGCACGGCCCGCCGCCTTTCGTTTCTCCGACCCCAAGAACCATCAGGGACACCATGACCATCACCCGACACCCGACCCGTCGCGCGCTGCTGCGCGCCACCGCCACCACCGCAGGCGCCACCGCCCTGCTCGCGCTGGCCCATGCGCCGGCTCATGCCCAGGCGCCCTATCCGAACAAGCCGATCCGCATGGTCGTGCCCTTCCAGGCCGGGGGTGCCACCGACGTGCTCGCGCGCGTGCTGGGCCAGAAGATGGCGGCCGGCCTCGGCCAGCCCGTGGTGATCGACAACAAGCCCGGCGCGGCCGGCATCATCGGCACCGACATGGTCGCCAAGGCAGCACCCGACGGCTACACCATCGTCTTCTCGCTGAGCAATTCGCTACTGACCAACGAGTTCCTCTACGAGAAGCTGCCCTACGACACGCAGCGCGACCTCACGCTGGTCTACCAGGTGGCGATGGGGCCGCTGGTGCTGGTGGTGCATCCGAGCGTGCCGGCCAAGACCGCGCCCGAACTGCTGAAGTACGTGGCCGCGAACAAGGGCAAGGTCGCCTATGGCTCGTACGGCGTGGGCGCCTACCCGCACCTGGCGGGCGCGCACATGAGCCTCACGCAGCAGGCCGACATGAACCACGTCGCCTACAAGGGCGAGGCACCGATGATGCAGGACCTGATCGGCGGCCAGATCCAGATGGCCTATGCGAGCGCGCTGGTCGCCAAGCCGCACATCGACGCAGGCAAGGTGCGGGCCATCGGCGTGAGCGGCGAACGCCGCATGGCCGCGCTGCCCACCGTGCCGACGATGGCCGAGCAGGGCTTGAAGGACGAGGCCTACCGCGTGACCGGCTGGCTCGCCTTCGCGGTGCCCGCCAAGACGCCCAAGCCCATCGTGGACCGCATCGCCGAGGAAGTGCGCAAGGCCTCGCAGCAGCCCGACGTGCGCGAGCGCATCGCGGCCATGGGCTTCGAGCTCAAGGACAGCTCGCCCGAACTCTTCGCCGCCGCCTGGAAGACCGAGCGGCCGATCTGGGAGCGCCTCATCAAGCAGTCGGGCGCGAAGCTCGAGTGAACCCCCATCCGTTTTCATTTTGAAGGACCAGCCATGAAGATTCTCGTGCCCGTCAAACGGGTCGTCGACTACAACGTGAAGGTGCGCGTCAAGAGCGACGGCACGGGCGTGGACATCGCCAACGTCAAGATGAGCATGAACCCCTTCGACGAGATCGCCGTCGAAGAGGCAGTGCGCCTGAAGGAGAAGGGCGTGGTGACCGAGGTCATCGCCGTCTCGTGCGGCGACGCCAAGTCGCAGGAAACCCTGCGCACCGCGATGGCCATCGGCGCCGACCGCGGCATCCTGGTCGAGACCTCGGAAGAGCTGCAGCCGCTGGCCGTGGCCAAGCTGCTCAAGGCGCTGGTCGACAAGGAACAGCCCTCGCTCATCATTCTTGGCAAGCAAGCTATCGACGACGACGCCAACCAGACCGGCCAGATGCTGGCTGCGCTGGCCGACCTGCCGCAAGCCACCTTTGCCTCGAAGGTCGAAGTCGCGGGCGACAAGGCCAACGTGACGCGTGAAGTCGACGGCGGCCTCGAGACCGTCTCGCTCACGCTGCCGGCCGTCATCACGACCGACCTGCGCCTCAACGAGCCGCGCTACGTCACGCTGCCCAACATCATGAAGGCCAAGAAGAAGCAGCTCGACACCTTCAAGCCCGAGGACCTCGGCGTGGACGTCAAGCCGCGCCTGAAGACCCTGAAGGTCTCGGAACCGCCGAAGCGCGGCGCCGGCATCAAGGTGCCCGATGTGGCGACCCTGGTGGACAAGCTGAAGAACGAAGCCAAAGTGATCTGAGGAAGACAACGAACATGACCGCACTCGTCATTGCCGAACACGACCACGCCAGCATCAAGCCGGCCACCCTCAACACCGTGACCGCCGCACTCGCCTGCGGTGGCGACGTCCACGTGCTCGTGGCCGGTGCCAATGCGGCCGAAGCCGCCAAGGCCGCTGCCCAGATCGCCGGTGTCAGCAAGGTCATCGCCGCCGACAGCGCTAGCCTCGCCGAGAACCTGGCCGAGAACGTCGCGGCCCAGGTGCTGGCCATCGCCGGCAACTACAGCCACATCCTGTTCCCCTCGACCGCCAACGGCAAGAACGTCGCGCCGCGCGTGGCCGCCAAGCTCGACGTCGCGCAGATCAGCGACATCACCAAGGTCGACAGCCCCGACACCTTCGAACGCCCGATCTACGCGGGCAATGCGATCGCCACCGTGCAGAGCAGCGATGCGACCAAGGTGATCACCGTTCGCACGACCGGCTTCGACGCCGCGGCCGCCACCGGTGGCAACGCAGCGATCGAAACCGCCGAAGGCGTGGCCGACAGCGGCAAGAGCAGCTTCGTGGGCCGCGAAGTCACGAAGAGCGAACGCCCCGAACTGACGGCCGCCAAGATCATCGTCTCGGGCGGCCGCGCGCTGGGCAGCGCCGAGAAGTTCACCGAAGTGATGGCCCCGCTGGCCGACAAGCTCAACGCAGGCCTCGGTGCCAGTCGCGCCGCGGTCGACGCGGGCTACGCGCCGAACGACTGGCAAGTGGGCCAGACCGGCAAGATCGTCGCGCCGCAGCTGTACATCGCCGCGGGCATCTCGGGCGCCATCCAGCATCTGGCCGGCATGAAGGACTCGAAGGTCATCGTCGCGATCAACAAGGACGAGGAAGCGCCGATCTTCTCGGTGGCCGACTACGGCCTCGTGGCCGACCTGTTCACGGCCGTGCCCGAGCTGGTGAAGACGCTGTAAGAGGAAGCGCCCGCATGAAGACCCGCATCACCGAGCTGCTCGGCATCCGCTACCCGATCGTGCAGGGCGGCATGCAGTGGGTGGGCCGCGCCGAACTGGCCGCGGCCGTCTCCAACGCCGGCGGCCTGGGCATCGTGACCGCGCTCACGCAGCCCACGCCCGACGACCTGCGCCACGAGGTCGAGCGCACCCGCGCGCTGACCGACAAGCCCTTCGGCGTGAACCTCACCATCCTGCCGGCCGTGAAGCCGCCGCCCTATGCCGAGTACGTGCAGGCGATCATCGACAGCGGCGTGAAGATCGTGGAGACCGCGGGCAACAGCCCGAAGGACTTCATCGAGGCGCTCAAGCGCCACGACGTGAAGATCGTCCACAAGTGCACCTCGGTGCGCCACGCGCTGTCGGCCGAACGCAATGGCGTCGACGCCGTGTCGGTCGACGGCTTCGAGTGCGCGGGCCACCCGGGCGAGGACGACGTGCCCGGCCTGATCCTGTTGCCGATTGCGGCGCGCAAGCTGCGCATTCCCATCATCGCCTCGGGCGGCATCGCCGACGGCCGCGGCATGGCGGCCGCGCTCGCGCTGGGCGCCGAGGGCGTGAACATGGGCACGCGCTTCTGCGTGACCCAGGAAGCGCCGATCCACGACAACATCAAGCAGGCGCTGGTGGATGCGAGCGAGCGCGACACCAAGCTGATGTTCCGCACCATGCGCAACACCGCGCGCGTGTTCCGCAACGCGATCTCCGAAGAAGTCGTGGCCACGGAGAACCGTCCGGGTGGCTGCGAATTCGAGGAGATCCGTCCGCTGGTGGCTGGCGCGCGCGGCCGCGCGGCGCTGGAGTCGGGTGCGGTGCAGGACGGCGTGGTCTCGGCTGGCCAATGCATCGGGCTGATCGACGACATCCCGACTTGCGCGGAACTGCTGGAGCGCATGGTGCGCGAGTGCCGCGAGCATCTGGACCGGGCGCGGTCCTGGATGGACTGAGTCTTTTCCTGCCCGCATCCCGGCGGCGCTCATGCCGACCGGGACCTGCACGCCACGGTCTCTTCGAGGCCTGTCCGCCTTGCATTGCGGAAGCTGCATTTATTGGCGGTTGCCGCGACTTCGTGCCGAACGGCACAGCAACCCGCCCACTTCTTCCCTAGAGTGGCTGCCCCTCTCACTCGATACCCCAACTAGGGGAGAAGAAAGGCACCTATAGCCCGGCGTCGCACGCCGGTATCTCCCGAAGAAACCGCCCAAGGCTCGGCGGATCTTCTCGAAAACATCCTCTCCCAACTCGAAGCGCTGCTGTGGGTCTGCCACGGGCAAGACATCGATTGGTGCAGCGGTGATGGGCCTCGACAACGGGACAACTTGCTCTGACTTTCGGCTGGACTTGCGCGCGAGGCTGGGGAGTTGTTTCAGATGAGCGAGAAGGCGCGGCATGGGGCGCTTGAGGCTGGCGGGTAGGGGCTGGTCTGCGGGCTGCGGGGTCGCGGCCCGCCTAGCAGACAAGGCCCTTGGGGCACTCTCGCGACATCGAGCTTTGGCCTGCAGCTTGCAGACTCAGTCGCAGCGCAGTCCGAACGAAGCGGCCACCTCAGCCGACGACTCACCTTCGTTAAATCGCTCAAGGGCCAGCAAGCCCATCTCTTTAAGCTGGAATGACTCGGCAGCCCATTCGAAGGCGGCGTCGACCCCAACAAAGAGCTTGCGATCCTCAGCACCTCAAAAATAGTAGCATCCAGCAACAATCATGTCTTGCCTTGCCAAGCGCCGTTGCTGATTACATGGATAAAAAGGCACTCTCCGAAAGCGATATCTGCGACAAGTTCATCCGTCCGGCCGTGGTGCAGGCCGGATGGAACGGCATGGATCAGATCTTCCGTGAGTACCCTTTGCGCGCAGGCCGTGTGGTGGTGCGGGGAAAGCAGTCCTATCGCGACCAGGGGTCAGTGCTCAAGGCCGACTTTGCCCTGTTCTACAAAGCCAACATTCCTCTGGCCGTCGTTGAGGCAAAAGACAATCAACATGCCGTGGGCGCAGGCATGGCGCAGGCCTTGAACTACGCCGAGCTGTTGAACGTGCCGTTCAGCTTCACCAGCAATGGCGATGGCTTCGTCTTCCGAGATGCCACGCTGGCCACAGGCGTGCTGGAGCAGAACCTCACCCTGGACGAGTTTCCGTCGCCTCAGGAATTGTGGAGCCGCTACTGCGCCTGGAAAGGCTGGTCAGCGGAAGAAGGCCGTGTCGCTGGGTTCGACTACGCACCGCACAAAAGCCCGCGGTACTACCAGCTCAATGCGGTGAACCGTGCGGTCGAGGCCATCGCGGCCGGCCAGGACCGCGTGCTGCTCGTCATGGCGACGGGCACCGGAAAAACATACACGGCATTCCAGATCATCTGGCGCTTGTGGAAAAGCGGCGCCAAGAAGCGAATCCTCTTCCTTGCCGACCGCAACATCCTCATCGACCAGACCATGGTCAATGACTTCCGACCCTTCAAGGGCGCGATGGCCAAACTCAGCCCCAATGCCAAGGGTATCGAGCGTGTCGATGCGCAGGGCCAGGTGTCGATCGAGGATGTGGACCTGGCGGTGAACAAAACGACCAAACTGGTGGACAAGAGCTACGAGATCTACCTCTCGCTCTATCAGGCCGTCACGGGAACCGAAGAGCAACGCAACATCTACAAGCAGTTCAGCCCCGACTTCTTCGACCTCATCGTGGTAGACGAGTGCCACCGGGGCAGTGCTTCGGAAGATTCTGCCTGGCGCGACATCCTGACCTACTTCAAGGGCGCCGCACAGATCGGCCTGACTGCGACGCCCAAGGAGACCAAGGACGTTTCAAACATCGACTACTTCGGCGACCCTGTCTACACCTACAGCCTGAAGCAAGGTATCGAGGACGGCTATCTGGCGCCGTACAAGGTGATCCGGGTGGACCTGGACAAGGACACCTTCGGCTGGCGCCCTACCGCGGGCATGACCGACAAGCACGGTCACACTATTGAAGACCGCATCTACACCGGCGCTGACATGAACCGCAAGCTGGTGCTGGAACAGCGCGATGAAGTAGTGGCCGCCAAGATTACCGAGTACCTCAAGGCCACTGACCGCTACGCCAAGACCATTGTCTTTTGTGAAGACATCGACCACGCCGCGCGCATGCGTCAGGCACTGGCCAATGCCAACGCCGACATTTGCGCCACCCAGCCCAAGTACGTGGTTCAGATCACGGGCGACAACCAGGAGGGCAAGCTGGAGTTGGACAACTTCATCGACCCGGAGAAGTCGTACCCGGTGATCGCAACCACCTCCAAACTTATGAGCACAGGCGTGGATGCACAGACCTGCAAGCTCATCGTGCTCGATCAGGGCATCAAATCGATGACCCTGTTCAAGCAGATCATCGGCCGCGGCACGCGGCTGCGCGAAGACCTGGGCAAGACCTGGTTCACGATCCTCGACTTCAAGCGCGCCACTGAGCTGTTTGCCGACAAGGATTTCGACGGTGAACCAGTCCAGGTGTATGAGCCAGGCGCCGATGCACCTGTGGCCCCGCCCGAGCCTGCATCTGGCGACGCCCCCACTGGTGCGGGCGCCCCGCTCGCCGGGATGGACGCGCTCACCCCTTTGGGTCCCTTTGCCAGCACGCCATCGGATGGCCCGAAGAAGTACGTGCTGGGCAGCAATGTCACCGTGGTCGTGGCGCGTGAGCGGGTGCAGTACCTTGACGCCAACGGCAAGCTGATCACCGAGAGCCTGCGCGACTACACCCGCATCAACCTTCGCAAACGATACGAATCGTTGGATCAGTTCCTTCAGGCGTGGGATCAGGCCGACCGCAAGGCGGCCTTGCTGCAAGAACTGGAAGGGCAGGGTGTGTTGCTGGAGGCCCTGGCCGACGAAGTCGGCAAAGACCTGGACCCCTTCGATCTGCTGCTGCATGTCGCGTATGACCAACCGAGCCTCACCCGCCGCGAGCGCGCCCGGCGAGTGCAGAAGCGAAACGTGTTCACCCAGTACGGCCCCGTGGCGCGCAAGGTGATGGATGCCTTGCTCGACAAGTACGCCGACGAAGGCATCACCACCGTCGAGAGCAACGATGTCTTCAAGCTTCAGCCCTTCACTGAACTGGGTACTCCGACGGAACTGGTGCGCAGCTTTGGCGGTCGACCCCAATATCTGAGCGCCCTGCAGACCCTGGCGCGCGAGCTATACGCTACGCCGCCCTCCACTTGATCGTGGCCGTCTGATACTCGTACTCCTGATCGCCGTGTGCGCCGCGCCTAGCTGCGCCACGACGTGTTTCCTTTTTGAACCCGCGTTCCATGTCCAACCTCACCCCTATCATCAAATCCATCCAGGACGTCATGCGCCAGGACAGCGGCGTCGACGGCGACGCCCAGCGCATCAGCCAGCTCACCTGGCTGCTGTTCCTCAAGGTCTTCGACGCGCTCGAAGAAGAGCTTGAACTCACACGCGACAGCTACCACAGCCCGATTCCCGAAGACCTGCGCTGGCGCAACTGGGCCGCAGACCCCGAGGGCATGACCGGCGAGGCCTTGCTCGACTTCGTGGACAACCAACTCTTCGCCACGCTCAAAGAGCTGAGGGCCGATCCGATGCGCAACCCGCGTGGCTACGTGGTGCGCGGCGTGTTCGAAGACGCCTACAACTACATGAAAAGCGGCCACCTTCTGCGCCAGGTGGTCAACAAACTCAACGGCATCGACTTCAACCGCCAAGCCGAGCGCCACCAGTTCAACGATCTTTACGAAAAGATCCTCAAGGACCTGCAAAGCGCCGGCAATGCGGGCGAGTTCTACACGCCGCGCGCTGTCACCCAGTTCATGGTGGACATGGTCAACCCGCAACTGGGCGAAGTGGTGCTCGACCCCGCCACCGGCACCGGCGGCTTTCTGGTCTGCGCCATCGAGCACTTGCGCAAACAGGTGCACAACGCCGAGCAGGAAGCGACCCTGCAAAACAGCATTCGCGGCGTCGAGAAGAAGCAGATGCCCCACATGCTCTGCGTCACCAACCTGCTGCTGCACGGCATCGAAGTGCCCAGCCACATCCGCCACGACAACACGCTGGTGCGCCCATTGCGTGACTACACCCAGGCTGACCGCGTGGACGTGGTGCTTACCAACCCGCCTTTCGGCGGCATCGAGGAGCCGGGCATCGAGCAGGGCTACCCCGCTGACGTGCGCACCAAGGAAACCGCCGACCTGTTCCTAGTGCTCATCAAGCACATCCTCAAGGTGAATGGCCGCGCCGCCGTAGTGCTGCCCGATGGGACCCTGTTTGGCGAAGGGGTGAAGAGCCGCATCAAGGAACAGCTGCTGGCTGAATGCAACCTGCACACCATCGTTCGCCTGCCCAACGGCGTGTTTGCGCCCTACACCGGCATCAAGACCAACCTGCTGTTCTTCACCAAGGGCCAGCCCACGCAACACATCTGGTACTACGAGCACCCGTATCCGCCGGGAGTGAAGAACTACAACAAGACCAAGCCCATCCGCATCGAAGAGTTCGATGCCGAGAAAGCCTGGTGGGGCACCGAGGCCGACGGCTTTGCCGCCCGCACGGAAAACGAACGCGCCTGGAAGGTCAGCATCGACACCCTCCGCGCGGCCAACTGGAACCTTGACCAGAAGAACCCACATGTGGGTGAGCAGACCAGCCATGACCCCGGAGTACTGCTGGCAGAGTATGCCCGCCTGCAGACAGAGGCCCAAAGGCTGCGCGATGAGCTGAAACGCATCCTGGCGCAGTCTTTGTCAGCCAAATCGGCCGCTGGCGCTTGAGGGATAGGCGCATGCTGCTATCAAGTTTGGATTTGCTGGCCAAAGCCCCCGGTGGTGTGACACGCCTGCGTGAACTCATCCTGACCCTGGCGGTGCAAGGCAAGCTGGTGCCGCAAGACGGGGCGGACGAGCCGGCCAGCGTGTTGCTGCAGAAGATTCGGGCGGAAAAGGACTGGCTGATCGCCGAAGGCAAGATCAAGCGGGACAAGCCGTTGGCGGAGATTGCGGAAGAGGAAAAGCCGTTTGAGATACCTCAGGGGTGGGAGTGGGTGCGGCTCGGATTTGCAGCCAAGAAGATTACCGATGGCACTCATCATTCGCCTGCGAGCTTTTCCACTGGCGACTTCAAGTATCTATCCGCGAAGAACATCAAAACGTGGGGAATTGACCTGTCCGATGTGACCTATATCCCCGCCGCAGTCCATGAGGAAATTTACACACGGTGCGACCCTGAGGTTGGCGACATCCTCTTCATCAAAGATGGGGCCACTACCGGCATTCTGACGATTAACACCTTGGCAGAGCCCTTTAGCTTGCTTTCCAGCGTTGGTGTCATCAAAGCCAGTTGTGGCTTGACTTCAGAATGGCTTGCAAGAGTGATGCGCTCGCCGTATTTCTACGGAGCCATGCGCGCTGAAATGACTGGCGTAGCTATAACGCGAGTCACACTTTCGAAGTTGAACGTTGCGTTAGTTCCATTGCCCCCCCTCGCCGAACAATCACGCATCGTCACCCGCGTCGAAGAACTCATGCGCCTGTGCGATGCGCTGGAGGCCAAGGGCCGGCTAGAGGCCATGCAACACACCCAACTGGTCAAGACCCTGCAGGGCACCCTCACCGCCAGCGCCACACCTGAGAAATTGGCCGACAACTGGCAGCGCGTGGCCCAGCACTTCGACCTGCTGCTCGATCGCCCCGAAGCCATCGACGCTTTGGAGCAAACCCTGCTGCAACTTGCCGTGCGCGGCCTGCTAGTGCCTCAAGACCCCACCGACGAACCCGCCAGCACGCTACTGGTCCGCATCCGCACCGAAAAAGACCGACTCATCGCCGAAGGCAAGATCAAACGCGACAAACCCGTGCCGCCCATCACCAATGAGGAAAGGCCGTTTGAGTTGCCGGTTGGATGGGAGTGGGGGAGGCTGGAGCAGTTATCAATAGCGATCGTCGATTGCCCGCACTCAACGCCAAGGTTCGTCGAGAGCGGCCGTCTATGCCTCGACACCAATAGTTTCAAGCGGGGAGTTTTGCTGCCACACAAGCTTCGCTTTGTTGACGATGCAACTTTCGTTGAACGCAACATTCGCCTGACACCTCAACCCGGAGACTTGGTCTTTGCGCGAGAGGGTTCTGTTGGAGAGTCAATTCTGATTCCCGATGGTGTAGAGGCGTGCTTGGGGCAGCGAGTAATGCTCTTCAGGTTTTCTTCACAAGTTTCCAAAGAGTTTGTTCGGCTAGCCATTTCTTCGAGGTCGTTTCTTGATTCCCTGCTCGCTATGCACAAAGGAATTGGTGCTAAGCACGTAAATGTTGGTGATATGCGGAATGCTGTGATTCCATTGCCGCCCCTCACCGAACAATCCCGTATCGTCACCCGCGTCAACGCCCTGCGCCGCCTTTGCGCTGACCTACGTCAGCGCCTGATGTCTTCGCAAGTCACCCAATCCCACCTAGCCCGGGCTCTGGTGGAGTCTTCCAACCCCCTGTGAAAGAGTCTCTCTGTGTCAAGCTTTGAAACCAACCCCAAGGACATGAAAGACCTGCTGGTCGACGTTCAGGCAGGCAAGATCCAGTTGCCCGACTTCCAGCGCGGCTGGGTGTGGGAAGACATGCGCATCCGCGAGCTGCTCGTGAGCGTGGCGCAGTCCTTCCCCGTGGGCGCCGTGATGATGCTGGAGACGGGCGGCGAGGTGACGTTTGAGCAGCGCGGTGTGGAGGGCGTGGAGCCGCGCCCGAAGGCCGAGGATGCCAAGTGGTTGATCCTGGATGGCCAGCAGCGCCTGACGACGCTGACCCAAGTGCTGCAGCTCAAGACACCGGTGCAAACGCACAACGGGCGCGGCAAGAAGATGAAGCTCTTCTACTACTGGGACATTGAAAGGGCTCTGCAACCCGACGTCGATTTGCTGGACGCCATCGTGGCGGTGGACGAGCGCCGCCAGCAGTACGGCCAGTTCCACCGCGACGTGACACTGGATCTGAGCACCCGGGAGCGTGAGTGCCTCGCGATGCACTTTCCGTGCAATGCCATGTTTGACGCCATGGCCTGGATGGTGGACCTGAGCAAGCTCAACCCCACCAAGATTCAGCAGTTCCTCGAGTTTCAGCAGGCGGTGATTGGCCGGTTCACGGGCTACAAGGTGCCGGTGATCCAACTGCTCAAAGACACCTCGAAGGAGGCCGTGTGCACGGTCTTTGAAAAGGTCAACACGGGCGGCGTGGCGTTGAATGTGTTTGAACTGATCACGGCCACCTTTGCGGCTGAGAAATTCAACCTGCGTGACGACTGGCTCGGCAGCGTGGAACGCAATGTGCAAGGCCGGCGCACGCGCCTGCACGCTAACGACCTGCTTCGCAATGTGGAGGCCAGTGACTTCATTCAGAGCATCACTTTGCTGGAGACCCGCGCCAAGCGCCACGGGCGGCTGGCCGAGCTCACGAAAGCCAATGCCGGGGTTGTGCCTGATGAGGACAAGCAACAGCTACCGCCGGTCAGCGCCAAGCGCAAGACCATGTTGGCGCTCAGCCGTACAGCCTATGAGTCTTGGGCTGGCAAGGTGGAGCAAGGGTATCTGCAGGTGCCCAGCTTCTTGCGCAAACAGTCCATCATGCGGCTGCGGGAGCTGCCCTATCAGACACAGTTGGTGCCGCTGGCCGCGATCCTTACCGAGCTGGAAGACAAGGCCTGGTTGACACCGGTGGTGTTCGACAAGCTCTCGCTCTGGTTCTGGTGTGGCGTATTGGGCGAGCTGTATGGTGGCGCGGTGGAGACCCGCATCGCCAAGGATGTGGAGGAAGTGCTGGATTGGGTGAAGAACAACGGGCCCGTGCCTGCCACGGTGTCGGACGCGAGCTTTGATGCGCAACGCCTGGACCGGCTCTACACCCGCAACAGCGCGGCTTACAAGGGTGTGAACGTGTTGGTACTGCGCCGGGGCGCGCAAGACTGGTACTTCAAATCCACGGTGGACAAGCTCGACAACGACGACATGATGAGCCTGGACATTCACCACATCTTCCCGGAAGACTGGTGCAAGAAGCGAGGCATCAAGCCCGCCGTCTTCAACAGCATCGTCAACAAGACCCCGATTTCATACAAAGCCAACCGCAAGATCGGGGGTGCTGCGCCATCTGCTTACCTAGCCAAATTGCAGGCAGAGAAGCTTGTGGCGTTGGACGGGGCTGCAATGGATGCATTGCTGGAAACCCACCAGGTGCCAGCTCAGTTCCTGCGCGCGGATGATTTCGAGGGGTTTTACGCAGCCCGCAAGGCGAATCTGTTGGCGCTGGTCGAACAGGCCATGGGAAAGGCGCCCCTGGCGAATGTCGACGTGTCTAGCGAGGGCGATGGCGATGGCGTGGCCGAAGAGGCTTTCGCTGCTGCGCAAGCGGCTGAGGCGTAGCTGAGCGGGGTGAGTCAAACGCGCCGACTTGGTTGCATCGAAGCCTCCGATGTCGCGGCCGTGCGGGCTCACCCTCGTGCACAGGGCACCGGGTGCTTCCCGCAGCGAAATCAAGGAGGAGGCCGAAGGCCGGGGGACATTCGCGGAGGGAAGCACCCGGTGTCCTGTGCACGCCCCGGACGCCCCAGGCAACCGCCCATAGCCGCCAAAACGCAGAAAACCTACCCCTTCCAGCGCCCCCAAAGCCCAGGCCACAGCTAAGGAAACCCCCGATATATCAGTGGACATTGACGCCCCAGAATCGACGCCAGCTTCCCTGTCGAGGTGTACGGATCGCGTCCCGGCGACCGCCCGGTGACATGGCGCCTGCCCCAGCTGCCCGTTTTCTCCGATGACCACTCCTCCTGAGTCCGGCCCCACGCTGGACGCCGCCAGCCCCCTCCCCCCCGACATCGAAGCCGCCGACGAGCCCACCAAGGTGCCCCTGGGCATCGAGGACTGGCTCACCGTGCTCATCATGGGCGCGCTCGCGCTCATCACCTTCGCCAACGTCCTGGTGCGCTACTTCACCGACTCCTCCTTCGCCTGGACCGAGGAGTTCTCGGTGTTCCTGATGATCATGCTGGCGCTGGTCGCCGGCTCGGCCGCGGTCGCGCGCGACCGCCACATCCGCATCGAGTACTTCGCCGAGAGCGGCTCGATGGCCCGGCGCCGCCGGCTGGCGCAGTTCGGCGCGCTGATGATCGCCGCGCTGTTCGGCCTGATCGCCGCGCTCAGCGTGCGCATGGTCTGGGACGACTACCGCTTCGAGGAGACCTCGCCGGGCATCGGCGTGCCGGCCTGGTGGTATTCGATCTGGCTGCCGATCGTGTCGCTGGCCATCGCGCTGCGCGCCATCGGGCTGTTCGTGCGGCGCGGCCGCAAGCACAAGAACAACGACCAGCAGGACGCCGCCGAATGATCGCCACGCTCCTGTTCGTCGCCTTCCTGCTGATGATGCTGGTGGGCGTGCCCATCGGCGCCGCGCTCGGCCTGGCCGGCGCGGCCTGCATCGCGCTCGCCAACACCGACGCCCAGTGGTTCGGCCTGCTCGCGGTGCCGCAGAACTTCTATGCCGGCCTCGGCAAGTACCCGCTGCTCGCCATTCCGATGTTCGTGCTGGTGGGCTCGATCTTCGACCGCTCGGGCGTCGCGCTGCGCCTCGTGAACTTCGCCATCGCCATCGTGGGCCGCGGCTCCGGCATGCTGCCGCTGGTGGCGATCGCGGTCGCGATGTTCCTCGGCGGCATCTCGGGCTCGGGCCCGGCCAATGCCGCCGCCGTGGGCGCGGTGATGATCGCCGCCATGTCGCGCGCCGGCTATCCGGCCGCCTACTCGGCCAGCGTGGTCGGCGCCGCCGCGGCCACCGACATCCTGATCCCGCCCTCGGTGGCCTTCATCGTCTATTCGGTGCTGGTGCCCGGCGCCTCGGTGCCCGCGCTGTTCGCCGCCGGCATGGTGCCCGGCGTGCTGGCCGGCCTGGCGCTGATGATTCCGGCCGTGTGGCTGGCGCGCAAGCACAAGATGGGCGCGCTCGAATCCACCCTGCCGCGCCCGCCGTTCTGGAAGAGCTTCCGCGAAGCCACCTGGGGCCTGGCCGCGCCGGTGCTGATCCTCGGCGGCATGCGCGCGGGCTGGTTCACGCCCACCGAGGCCGCCGTGGTCGCCGTGTTCTACGGCCTCTTCGTCGGCATGTGCATCCACCGCACCATCAAGGTCCGCGACCTGTTCGTCATCCTGCGCGAATCGGGCGAGCTCTCGGCGGTGATCCTGCTGGTGGTCTCGCTCGCGGGCATCTTCGCCTACTCGCTGTCGACGCTCGGCGTGATCGATCCGGTGACGCGCGCCATCGTCAACTCGGGCCTGGGCGAATACGGCGTGCTCGCGCTGCTGATCCTGCTGCTCATCACCGTCGGCATGTTCCTCGACGGTGTCTCGATCTTCCTGATCTTCGTGCCGCTCTTGCTGCCGATCGTGCAGTACTACAAGTGGGATCCGGTCTGGTTCGGCGTGATCCTCACGCTCAAGGTCGCGCTCGGCCAGTTCACGCCGCCGCTGGCCGTCAACCTGATGGTGTCGTGCCGCATCGCCAAGGTGCGCATGGAGGAGACCGTGCGCTGGGTCGGCTGGATGCTGTTCTCGATGTTCGTGGTGATGGTGCTCGTTATCGCCTTCCCCGAACTCGCGCTGTGGCTGCCGCGCAAGCTCGGCTACTGACGAACGTGCTCGCGGCCGCCCGACTTTTTTCAACGAGGAGATAGATCAGATGAAATTCCGCCGCACCCTGCTCGGCCTCGCCGCCGTCGCGACCGCCCTGGGCATGTTCTCGTCGGGCGCCATGGCGCAGGCCGCCTACAAGGCCGAGTACAAGATGTCGCTGGTGCTGGGCCCGCCCACGCCGTGGGGCCAGGCCGGGAAGATCTGGGCCGACCTCGTGAAGGAGCGCACCCAGGGCCGCATCAACATCAAGCTGTACCCGGGCGTGTCGCTCATTCAAGGCGACCAGACGCGCGAGTTCAGCGCGCTGCGCCAGGGCGTGATCGACATGGCCGTGGGCTCGACCATCAACTGGTCGCCGCAGGTCAAGCAGCTCAACCTGTTCTCGATGCCCTTCCTGATGCCCGACTACGCGGCCATCGACGCCCTCACGCAGGGCGAGGTCGGCCAGGAGATCTTCAAGACCCTCGACAAGGCCGGCGTGGTGCCGCTGGCCTGGGGCGAGAACGGCTTCCGCGAGATCACCAATTCGAAGCGGCCGATCAAGACGCCGGCCGACGTCAAGGGCATGAAGATCCGCGTGGTCGGTTCGCCGATCTACTCCGACATGCTGACCGCGCTGGGCGCCAACCCCACGCAGATGAGCTGGGCCGATGCGCAGCCCGCACTCGCCAGCGGCGCCGTCGACGGCCAGGAGAACCCGCTGTTCCTGTTCACAGTGCTCAAGATGCACACCGTGGGCCAGAAGTTCGTGACCACCTGGGGCTATGTGGCCGACCCGCTGGTGTTCGTGGTCAACAAGGAGATCTGGGCCTCGTGGACGCCGGCCGACCAGGCGATCGTGCGCCAGGCCGCGCTCGACGCCGGCAAGCAGGAGATCGAGATCGCGCGCAAGGGCCTGGTGGAAGCCGACAAGCCCGTGCTCAAGGACATCGCGGCCATGGGCGTGACGGTCACCAGCCTCACGCCCGCGGAACGCGACGCCTTCGTGAAGGCCACGCGCCCGGTGTACGAGAAGTGGAAGCCGACCGTGGGTGCCGACCTCGTGGCGCGCGCCGAGAAGGCGATCGCGGCACGCAAGAAGTAAGAGCCAAGCGCCGCGCGGGCCGGCGCGCCTCAGTTGCGATAGCGGCTGGGGTTCGCGCCCGCCACCTTCTTCATCAGGCGCCGCAGCGCGGTGGCGTCCTGATACCCGACGGCGCCGGCCACCTGGTCGACCGTCATGCGGCTGGACTCGAGCAGCGCCCGCGCGCGCCGCAGCCGCACGCCCTGCAGCAGCGCCTGCGTGCTCTTGCCGGTGGCCTTCATCACGTGGCGCGCGAGCGTGCGCTCCGACATGCAGAACTCGCGCGCCAGCTCGCTCACCGAGGGCGGTGCAGGCAGCGCCGCCTCCACGCGTGCCGCGAGCCGCGCCACCAGGTCGTTGCCGTTGGCCAGCAGCTCGGGAACGATGAACGGCGCCTGCGCCTGGCGCCCGTCGATCAGCAGCAGCCGCGACACCAGATCGGTGAGCACGCTGCCGCAGCGTTCGCGCAGCAGGTGCAGCATCAGGTCGGTCTGCGCGAAGGCCGCGCCGGCCGTGACCACCGGGCCGTCGGCGCAGACCATGCGGTCGACGTCGACCGTGCAATCGGGCGCCATGCGCTTGAGCAGCGCGGCATACCACCACGAGGTGGTGGCGCGGCGGCCCTGCAGCAGGCCCGCCGCATTGAGCAGGAACACCGCCGAACACGAGGCCGCGACCTGGCCGCCGGCGCGCGCATGGCGCGCGAGCCCGTCGATGGCGCGCGCGGCGTCCTCGCTCTCCAGGCAGAGGCGGATCTGCTCGGGCGTGTCGAGGCCGAGCCCCGGCACCACCCAGGTCGAGCGGTCGTCGCGCGCGCGGGTCGGCAGGCGCACGGTGTCGATGTGCATGCCCGAGCGCAGCGCAACCATGCCGCCGGCCGGCGAGCACAGCCGCCAGCGCGGCGGCGCCACGCCGGCGCGCGCGGCCACCGAGCGCGCGGCGCCGAGGATGTCGGCCGTGGCGGCGACACTGGAGGCGAAGGCGCCGGGCAGCACCAGGATCGTGAAGTCATGCATAGGAAAGCTTTGTCCGATTTGGCCCTGAAACAGTCAAACAGGACACTGCCATTCTGAACGGCCGGTGGGCCCAATACAAGCTTCATCCACCACACCGCCCACCCTGCTTCCCACGCCATGACCCACGCACCCACCACCCGCCCGCTCGACCGCGACGACCCGCTCGACGACTTCTCCTCGCGCGAGATCGAGCTCGATGGCGTCGCCAAGAAGGTCTACCTGATGGGCAGCGGCCCCGCCGTGATCGTGATGACCGAGATGCCCGGAATCAGCCCGCAGGTGGCGCGCTTCGCGCGCTGGGTGCGCGATGCGGGCTTCACCGTCTACATGCCCTCGCTGTTCGGCCGCGACGGGGCCGTGCCGCAGGCCGAGGAAGGCGCGGCGGTGTTCAAGCGCGCCTGCGTGAGCGCCGAGTTCCGCGCCTTCGCGTCGAACGCCTCGAGCCCCGTCACGCAGTGGCTGCGCGCGCTCGCGCGGCTCGCGCATGCCGAATGCGGCGGCCCCGGCGTGGGCGCGATCGGCATGTGCTTCACCGGCAACTTCGCGCTGTCGATGATGCTCGAGCGCGCCGTGCTCGCGCCTGTGGTGTGCCAGCCCTCGCTGCCGCTCGACGACGCGGCCGGCACCAACGTGGCCGCCGACGAGCTGGCCGCCGTGCGCGAGCGGCTGGAACGCGAGGACCTGACGGTGATGGCCTACCGCTTCGACGGCGACAGGTTCTGCAAGGCCGAGCGCTTCGCCGCTTTCTCGCAGGCGCTCGGCGACCGCTTCGTGGCGCGCGTGCTGCCCGACAGCGCGGCCAATCCCGACACGCCGCCTTTCTTCGCCCAGGTGGTCGCGAGCCCGCACAGCGTGGTCACCGCGCACCTGATCGACGAGGCCGGGCAGCCGACCATCGCGGCGCGCGACGAGATCCTGGCCTTCTTCGCCAGGCGGCTCCTGGGCTGAAGCTCTGGCAGACTGGCTGCCCGCAGGCGCGCGCTCCGTCGTGCCTGCATGGAGCCCGCATGCCGACGAACACGCCCCCGCTTTCCGACGACACCACCGTCCACACGCTGATCATCGACACCGACCCCGGTGCCGACGACGTGATCGCGCTGCTGCTCGCCATGGCCTCGCCCGAGCGCCTGAAGATCCAGGCACTGACGACGGTGGCCGGCAACGTGCCGCTCGCCAAGACCTCGCGCAACGCGCGGCTGGCGCGCGAGTGGGGGCAGCGGCCCGACATTCCGGTCCACGGCGGCGCGCAGCGTCCCCTGCTGCGCACGCCGATCTACGCGGCCGACATCCACGGCAGCGAGGGCATCACCGGCGTGCAGGTGCACGAGCCCGCGCAGCCGCTGGCCGAGGGGCATGCGGTCGACTACCTCATCGACACCCTGCGCGCCGCGCCCGCGCAAAGCGTGACGCTCGCGATGCTTGGCCCGCAGACCAACCTCGCGCTGGCGCTCGCGCAGGCGCCCGACATCGTGCGCGGCCTGCGCGAGCTGGTGCTCATGGCCGGCGCGCATTTCAACGGCGGCAACATCACGCCGACGGCCGAGTTCAACGTCTTCGCCGATCCGCATGCGGCCGAGATCGTGCTCGGAAGCGGCGTGCCGATCACCATGCTGCCGCTGGACCTCACGCACAAGGTGCTGGCCACGCCCGAGCGCATCGCGCGGCTGCGCGGCCTCGGCAACCAGGCCGGCCGGATCGTGGCCGACATCCTCGATGCCTATGTGCGGCACGACATGCAGTACTACGGCCTGCCCGGCGGGCCGGTGCACGACGCCACCGTGATCGGCTACCTGCTGCAGCCTTCGCTGTTCGGCGGCCGATGGATCAACGTGGCGATCGACAGTCGCGAGGGGCTGGGGTTCGGGCAGACGGTGGTGGACTGGTATGGGGGGCTGAAGAAGCCGGCGAACGTGCGCTGGATCGCGGAGGGGGATGCGCAGGGGTTCTTCGATTTGCTGACGCAGGGGATCGGGCGCTTGCCTTGAGTTGCACTGCTTGAATGACGGCGCTGTTTCGTCATTTCTCTCGAGAGCGTCCAATGGACTCGAGCACCTCGACGGCTTTCCGCAGCTCCGTCCATTCCAGAGGCAACTCGTGAACCCACTTGAGGCTGCAGCCATTGAACCCCGATCGAATGATCAACCGGTACGTCATGGGATGGATGTAGGCCAAGTCTCCCAGGGCTGCGACACCGACTCTTGCCGTTCGGATCGAGTTCAGCAGATCCGCCGCCAAGCCCTGCTGCAATTGAAATGGAAGCCCCTGTCGGCTCTCCTGGATCGGCAGGTCCTGCATCCAGTCCATGCTTACGAACTCCGTTTTCCAACAGCGGGTGATGCAGGTGTCCGGGGCGATCTCATCGATCTCGACCCAGACGGCAACACCCACCTGATTCGGCCGCTCGAACGGAGGAGACGCGACGAACTGGACGGTCCAGGTATTCATTGCCGATCGCTATTGCTGGGTAACGTTCGGACCACCGCCCGCCGCAACGCAGGAAAGAAACATCCTGCGGCTCAATCCATTGAACTGATCGACGCCCGAGCTTGCGTAGACGTCGTCAATGATCGAGCCCAGGATCCTGCCGGTGGATGGGGAATTCGCCGCGAGCAATGTCGCCCTGGCTTGATCGATCGTCTTCCCTTGCTCCTTGAGCCCGTAGACATAGCGCGGCACCTTCAGCACTCCAAAGCAGGACTGAGAAATCGCCTGGTGTCTGGCTTCAACGGGAAGGTGGAGTACCTTGGCGCATCGCATGAAGCGTTCGCCAGCCAGTGCCTCCGGCGTGATCGACTCGCGAGAGAACTGGTCCAAGTCCAGCAGGTCTTCCTCTATCGCCTGGCTGCCAAGAGAAGCCTTCGTGACGTCCCGCGCCTTCTGAGCCGTGATCTGGTTCTCTCGCAGAAGACTGGTCAGTTCCCACAAGCGCTTCGAGTAGTGAAAGCAATACTCCAACTCCGGCCCGCCCCCGGAACCAACAGGAACAGGGTAGTCCGCCAGGCTGCCAAATCCCGGTGGCTTCGCTTGCGGGGCATTCGGCGGGCTCGAGCAACCCGCGGCAAGGGCGATCAGCAAAGAGAGAACGATGCGATTCGTGATCATTGTTGGGTGCTTTTTTGGTTGAGCCACGAAGGTGCATGGAGAGAATGAAGGCAACCCGGTCGAGCGAACGCCTCAGCCCGCGGCCCTGGCCTTCAGCCACAGCCCGAATTCCATCATCACGCTGACGACAGGCTTCAGGCGCTCGCCGTCCGGTGTGAGCTGGTACACGACCTTGACCGGAACCGTTGCATGGACGGTTCGCTGCACGAGCCCGGCCTCCTCCAGCGCGCGCAGGTCCAGGGTCAGCGAGCGCTGGGAAATGCCGGGCACGTCGCGACGCAACTCGTTGAATCGCTTGGGTCCGTCGACGAGATAGGACACCAGCAGAAGTCGCCAGCGGCCGCCCAGGAGGCGCATGGCTTCCTCGACGGAGCAACCCGAGACGTTCGATTTCATAGCACGCGATGGAGAAGAGGGCCGCAGGTATATTTTTTTAACCTAGAGGCAGTTTATGTGCCTTCTTCCAAATCCACGCCCGGTTCCTAACATGGCCCGAGGTGCTCTCCAGCGCCGTACCTCCCGCCCATCGAAGAACCCATGAAGCTCTACTACATCCCCGGCGCCTGCTCGCTCTCGCCCCACATCGTGCTGAACGAACTGGGCCTCGACTTCGACCTCGTCAAGGTCGACCACAAGACGCACAGGACGCAGGACGGCCGCGACTTCCGCGAACTCAGCCCCTTCGGCTATGTCCCGCTGCTCGAGCTCGACGACGGCACGTTGCTGCGCGAAGGCCCCGCCATCGTTCAGTACCTGGCCGACCTGAAGCCGGCGTCGCGCCTGGCGCCGGAGAACGGCAGCCTCGAGCGCTATCGCCTGCAGGAATGGCTGAGCTTCCTGACCTCGGAAATCCACAAGGGCTTCATTCCCCTGCTCTATGCCGTGCTCGCCGGAAAGTACGGCGTCGAGACCGCGAAGCCCAAGCTCGAGCAGCGCTATGCCTGGATCGACGAGCAGCTTGCCGGCCGCGACTACCTGATGGGCGATGGCTTCACGGCCGCCGACGCCTACCTCTATGCGCTGACCCAATGGGGCCAGGCCGCGTGGCTCGCGTCCGTCTACAGGGCCGACATCCATTTCGATGGGCTGGACAACCTGCGGGCCTGGTATCAACGCGTGCGGGCACGGCCCGCGGTCCGCAAGGCGCTCGATACCGAAGGGCTCAAGTAGAACGCCGCCATCGTGGCGTCGGCACGCACCGGTCAACGCCCCTTGGCACACACGTTCTTGAACACGATCCCGCTCACCGTCGTCGGCCCGCCCACCGCCTTCCACTCGCTGCGCCGACTCAGGTCGATGTCGTGCGCTTCCAGCGGCCCGTTGTGGCTCACGACGCGGCGCATCTTCTCGCGCGCGCCCTTGCAGTCGTAGTCGTAGAGGTAGCGCGAGCTGCGGTACGGGGTCTTGCCGACATCGGTCTGCAGTTCGTCGTAGCGGTAGAGCGTCCAGGCCTCGACGGCATCGCCATGCGGACGGATCGAATCGCGCTGCAGCAGCACCTTCTTGCGCGCGGTGGACGCGATCTCGGTCCAGTCCTCGGCGGCTTGTGTCGGTATCGATGCCAGCAGGCTTGCCACCGTGCAAGCCGATGCCATGAGGCATCGCACCGTTGCGGTGCCGTGTGCGAGTAGGCGCAGCGTCATCTTTTCCTCCTGGCTCCACCAAAACAAAGCCACTGGTTCTATCGAATCGCAAGGCTCTTTCGTAGATTGAATCCGGCGCCAACGTTCTGGCCCGGTTCACGCAAGGGAGTAATCTAAGATGAAAAGTGCCTTTTTTCAGGGCAAGGTGCGCTCGCGTTCCCGATCGATCGGCGCGGCACTTCTTCTTGCCGTCAGCGGCATGGCCATGGTGGGTTGCAGCGGGGGTGGCGGAAACGGGGGGTTGGAGATCGGCGCGTCTGTCCCGCCCGCGCCGCCGGCACAGGCGGCACAACTGATCTACAAGAACGGCACGGTCCTGACGCTCGACGAAAACAACTCGGTCGCTCAGGCCGTCGCGATTTCCGATGGCAGGATCCTCGCCGTCGGCGCATCGAGCGCGATCGAAAAGCACATCGGCAGCGCGACGCGGGTCGTCGATCTCGCTGGCAGGACGCTGATCCCCGGCATCTACGATGCGCACAGTCATCTTGTCTTCGCGGGCACCAACCTGCTGTTCGAGGCCGATCTCAACAGCCCGCCGATCGGGCCGGTGCAGGACCTCTCGCAGTTGCTGTCGGTCCTCGAGGAACAAAGGGCCAAGCTCGGACCCGACGCATGGATCACCGGTTTCGGCTACGACGACACGCTCCTCGCCGAGAAACGCCATCCGACCCGCGCGGATCTCGATCGAGTCTCGGCGACGCAGCCGATCCTCATCACCCATGTCTCGGGCCATCTTGCCGTGGCGAACAGCGTCGCCCTGGCCTTGGCCGGCATCGACGCCGCAACGTCCGATCCATCGGGCGGCGTGATTCGAAAGGATGCGAGCGGTGAACCGGATGGCGTGCTCGAGGAGACAGCCGTGCAGATGGTGGGCGGGCTCAAACCACCACTGACCGCGGCACAGGTGCAGGCCGCGACCCAAGCCATCAGCGCGCTCTACGCATCCCGCGGGGTGACGACGGCCAGCGACGGTGCGAGCGGTGCCGACGGCATCAAGGCTCTCGAAGCGGCGGCGCAGGCAGGTGACCTCGCCATTCGCGTGGTGGCCTTGCCGACGAGCATGTCCGGACTCGATACGGTCGATCTCAAGAGCAGGAAGGTGAAGATCGGCGGCATCAAGACCTTCGCCGACGGCTCGATCCAGGGCTATACGGGTTACCTGGGACAGCCCTACCACACGCCATTCCATGGCGACGCGAGCTACCGAGGTTTTCCGCGTGCGGATCGCGAGGCATTGGCGCAACAGGTTCTCGGTCATCACAAGGCCGGCCGCCAGTTGCTCGTGCACGGGAACGGCGATGCGGCCATCGACGACATCCTCCATGCCTTTCGGCGCGCTCAGGAAGAAGCACCGCGCAGCAACGCACGTCACACGGTGATCCACTCGCAGACGGTGCGCGAGGATCAACTCGACGAGATGAAAAGGCTGAACGTGATCCCGTCCTACTTCATCCTTCACACCTACTACTGGGGCGATCGGCACCGCGACGTCTTCCTCGGACCGGCGCGTGCGGAGCGCATCAGTCCGGCGCGATCCACGGCGGACCGTGGCATGGTCTACACCATCCATGCCGATACGCCCGTGGTGCCGATGGACCCGATGCGGCTGATCTGGGCCGCCGTGAACCGCGTATCGACGAGCGGCGCGGTGATCGGGCCTGCGCAACGCGTCAGTGCGATCGATGCGCTTCGCGCGACGACGATCAACGCGGCCTACCAGAACTTCGAGGAAAAGGAGCGCGGCTCCATCGAAGTCGGCAAGTGGGCGGATCTCGTTCTGCTCTCGGCCAATCCCGTAGCGGTGGATCCATCGGCCATCAAGGACATCCGCGTGCTGGAGACCGTGCTCGAAGGAAAGACCGTCTATCGATCGGCGGATTGACCCACCGAAGGCGCATGACCGCTCCGGCCCACGAGGCCTCGACACCTCACCCGGTCGTTTCGCGCCGCCTTTCGCGCACTTCATCGCATTCGCCTGGCCGCCGCGCCGTCCCGCGGCAACCATGCGCACTCCACCGACCCCGCCATGGAGACCCCGATGCGCGCCACTGCCCTCCTCTCTCGCCACGCCCTGCTGCTCGCCTCGGGCCTGCTGCTGTCCTGCCAGTTGCTGGCCGCCGAGGCCGGCTGGCGGCAGGTCCGCATTCCGGGCGCCACGCCCGATGCCGCGCCGACCGTGGTCGCGCTCTACTACCCGACCCAGGCCGCGCCTCGCACGACGGCCATGGGGCCGTTCACCGTGCGCGCCGCGATCCAGGCGCCGCCCGACGAGAAGTTCAAGGGATTGATCCTGCTGAGCCACGGCCTCGCCGGCACCGAGCTGGGCCACGGCAGCCTGGCCGAGGCGCTCGCGCGCGCGGGCTACCTGGTGGCGGCGCTGCGCCATCCGGGCGACAACTGGCAGGACGGCTCGCGGCTGAAACAGGGCGGAGCCGCCTACTTCGGCGAACGGCCGCGGCAGGCTTCGCACGTGATCGACGCCCTGCTGCAGGACCCGCAATGGAAGGACCGTATCGCGCGCGACGACCAGGGCCCGCGCATCGGCGCCGTGGGCCACTCGGCCGGCGGCTACACGGTGCTCGCGCTCGCGGGCGCGCAGGCCGACCTGTCGCGCATCGCCGCGCATTGCGCGAGCGAGCGCGCCGCCGATCCGATCTTCTGCGGCGTGGGCCGCGATGGCGGGACGTCCGCGGCGCCCGCCGTCCCCACCGCCCCGGCCGCATCGCTGCTGCCTTCGCTGCGCGACCCGCGCGTGCGCGCCGTCGTGGCCATGGCCCCGGCCGGCGTGCCCTTCACGGCCGCGTCGCTGGCCCAGGTGCGCGTGCCCACGCGCATCTACGAAGCCGAGCAGGACCGCTTCCTGGTGCCGCGCTTCCATGCCGAATGGATCGCGCGCAACATGCCGGCCGCCGAGCTGCAGCGCATCCCGAATGCCTGGCACTTCGCGTTCATGGACACACCGTCCATGCCCATCCAGACGCCCGATGGCGACATCGCCGCCGATCCGCCGGGCTTCGACCGACAGGCACTGCTGGCGCGCCTGGGGCGGGAGATTCCGGCCTTCTTCGACGAGGCATGGGCGAAATCCGGCACACCATGAAAAAAGGGCCATGCCGTCGCCGGCATGGCCCTCGTCATTTGTCGCAACGCGCAGCGTTCAGTGCTGCAGGATCTTGTTGAGGAAGTCCTTGGTGCGCGGCTGGCGGTTCTCGGGCTGGCCGAAGAACTCGTCCTTCGAGCAGTCCTCGAGGATGCGGCCGCCGACGTCGATGAAGATCACGCGGCTCGCGACCTTGCGGGCGAAGCCCATTTCGTGCGTGACCACCATCATGGTCATGCCTTCCTTGGCCAAGCTCACCATCACGTCGAGCACTTCGCCGACCATCTCGGGGTCGAGCGCCGAGGTGGGTTCGTCGAACAGCATCACGATCGGGTCCATGCTCAGCGCGCGGGCGATCGCCACGCGCTGCTGCTGGCCGCCCGAGAGCTGGCCCGGGAACTTGTCCTTGTGCGCCATCAGGCCCACGCGGTCGAGCATCTTGAGGCCACGGGTCTTGGCCTCGTCGGGCGTGCGGCCCAGCACCTTGATCTGCGCGATCGTGAGGTTCTCGGTCACCGACAGGTGCGGGAACAGCTCGAAGTGCTGGAACACCATGCCGACCTTGGAGCGCAGCTTCGGCAGGTTGGTCTTGGGGTCGTGCAGCGGGATGCCGTTGACGGTGATCTCGCCCTTCTGGAAGGGTTCGAGCGCGTTCACGGTCTTGATGAGCGTGGACTTGCCCGAGCCCGAGGGACCGCAGACCACGACCACGTCGCCCTTGGCGATGCTGACGGAGCAGTCGTTGAGCACCTGCACGGGGCCGTACCACTTGGAGACGTTCTTGATTTCGATCATTTTTTCGGACATTTCTTTCTCTCCGGTTCAGTGCTCTGTCAGCGGATGATGGCGATTTTCTTGTGCAGGCGCTTCACCAGGTACGACAGCGCATAGCACATCACGAAGTACACGACGGCGGCGAGCAGGTAGGCCTCGATCGGGCGGCCGAAGTTCTTGCCCGCGGTCTCGAAGCCCTTGAGCATGTCGTAGGCGCCGATGGCGTAGACCAGCGAGGTGTCCTGGAACAGGATGATGGTCTGCGTGAGCAGCACCGGCAGCATGTTGCGGAAGGCCTGCGGCAGCACCACGAGGCGCATGTTCTGGCCGTAGGTCATGCCCACCGCCTGGCCCGCGTTCACCTGGCCGCGCGGGATCGACTGGATGCCCGCGCGCATGATCTCGCTGAAGTAGGCGGCCTCGAACGCGACGAAGGTGATCACGGCCGAGATCTCGGAGCGGTAGTTGGAACCCACCGAGCCGAACAGCGAATAGAACGAGGCCGGCACCAGCAGGAAGAACCACAGGATCACCATCACCAGCGGGATGCTGCGCATGCCGTTGACGTAGAGCGCCGCGGGCGCATCGAGCCACTTCTTGCCCGACAGGCGCATGAGCGCGAGGATCGTGCCGAAGATCACGCCGCCGATCGTGGCCACCACCGTCAGCATGATGCTGAAGTAGAAGCCCTTGATCACGAAGTTGCTGATGACGTCCCAGTTGTAGAAGGACAGGTCGAGATTCATCATGTCAGTGTCCTCCGCCGCCGCTGGCCGAGACGATGAAGCCCGGCACGCGGGTCTTCTTCTCGATGAAGGCCATGAGCCGGTTGATGGCCAGGGCCGACACCACGTAGCACGCCGTCACCGCGAGGTAGACCTCGATGCCGCGCGAGGTTTCTTCCTGCGCCTGCATGGCGAACATGGTGAGTTCGGTGACCGACACGGCGAACGCGACCGACGAATTCTTGAAGATGTTCATCGTCTCGCTCGTGAGCGGCGGGATGATGATGCGGTAGGCCATCGGCAGGATCACGTAGCGGTAGTACTGCGCCGTGGTGAAGCCCACCGCCATGCCCGCGTAGCGCTGGCCCTTGGGCAGCGCCTGGATGCCCGAGCGCACCTGCTCGGCGATACGCGCCGAAGTGAAGAAGCCCAGCGCCAGCACCACCAGGATGAAGCTCGGCACGCCCTTCATGACCGGGACCAGCGCCGGAATGACGTGGTACCAGAGGAAGATCTGCACCAGCAGCGGAATGTTGCGGAACAGCTCGACCCAGGCATTGCCCAGCCTCACCAGCCACGGGCTGTCGGGCAGGGTGCGGATGATCCCCACCAGCGAGCCCAGCACCAACGCGACGATCAACGCCAACAGTGCCACGGACACCGTCCAGCCCCAGGCCGACAGCATCCATTGCAGATAGGTCGGATATTCCCCCCCGGGGTCCTGCAGGAAGACCTGCCAATCCCAGTTGCCCATTTTTCTTACTCCTTCGCCTTCTTCCGAAAATCAGTCCCTGAAAAGAAACGCCCACCGCGAAAGGTGGGCGTCATTCACGCAGCGACGCGACGCTTATTCCTTGGTCACGTACTCTTCAGCGGGCTTGTCGTTCGGGTTGGCCCATGCGTTCTTGGTGGCTTCGCCCAGCGGCAGGTTGATGGTGACGTTTGCCGGGGGGATCGGCTTCAGGAACCACTTGTCGTAGAGCTTGGCGAGTTCGCCCGACTTGGCCTGGGCCTTGATGCTGTCGTCCACGGCCTTCTTGAAGGCGGGGTCGTCCTTGCGGATCATGATGGCGATGGGCTCGACGGCGAGCACGTCGTTCAGGATCTTGTAGTCCTTCGGCGACTTGGACTTGGCGGCCAGCGCGGCCAGGATCGAGCCGTCCATCACGAAGGCGTCGGCACGGCCGGTCTCGAGCAGCAGGAAGCTGTCGGAGTGGTCCTTGCCGTAGACCTCCTTGAAGGTCAGGTTCTCGGCGCGCTTTTGCTTGCGCACGGTCTGCAGCGGCGTGGTGCCGGTGGTGGTGGCGACGGTCTTGTCCTTGAGGTCGGCCAGCGAGTTGATGCCCGAGTTCGCCTTCACGACGATCTTGGTTTCCTCGACGTAGGTGGTCACGCCGAAGGCCACGTCCTTCTGGCGCGTGGCGTTGTTGGTGGTGGAGCCGCACTCGATGTCGACGGTGCCGTTCTGCACCAGCGGGATGCGGTTCTGCGAGGTCACGGGCTGGTACTTGACTTCGAGCTTCTTGCCGGCGGCCTTCTCGAGGTCCTTGATGATGTTGGCGCAGACGTCGTAGTGGAAGCCGGTGTATTGGCCGTTGCCCAGCGTGTACGACAGACCCGAGGATTCACGCACACCTTCGGTGATGACGCCCGATGCCTTGATCTTGGCCAGCGTGTCATTGGCCTGCGCCATCGCGCCGCCGGCGGCCAGCGCCGCGATTGCCAATGCCAGTACTTGCTTTTTCATACGGAAAACTCCTGAGGGTGACGGAAATGAGAGATACAACGAAATTCTAGACATGATGTCTCGGGGGAATACCCGGACCAACCCGGTGCATTTTCCCCGAGCCGCGCACCGGGCGGGCGCATAAGGCGCCTGGCTGGTGCGGACACAGGATTTGGCATTGTCCGGCTTTCACAAAGCAGCCTTTGTGCCCGACGGTTCCGCGGCCGGGGGCACCGGCACGGACAGCCGCACGGGCTGGGTCAGGTTCTCCGGAACCAGCAGCGCGTCCATCTCGGCGCGCGTCATGATGCCCAGCGATTCGGCCACCAGGTCGATCGGCCCGCCCGTGGCCAGCGCGGTCTTGGCGATCAGCGCGGCCTTCTCGTAGCCGATCAGCGGATTGAGCGCGGTGACCAGCGTGACCGACTCGCGCACCCGCCTGGCGAGGAACTCGCGGTTGGCCTCGATGCCGTCGACGCAGTTCAGCTGCAGGGTGTTGCAGGCGTTGCCCAGGTGCTTGATGCTCTTGAACAGGCTCCAGCCCATGATCGGCTCGAAGGCGTTGAGCTGCAGCTGGCCGGCTTCGGACGCCATGGTCACGGTGATGTCGTTGCCGATCACCTCGAAGGCCACCTGGTTCATCACCTCCGGGATCACCGGGTTGACCTTGCCGGGCATGATCGACGAGCCGGCCTGCCGCGCGGGCAGCCGGATCTCGCCGAAGCCGGCCTGCGGGCCGCTCGAGAGCAGGCGCAGGTCGTTGCAGGTCTTGCTGAGCTTGGTGGCCACGCGCTTGAGCACGCCCGACAGCTGCACGAAGGCACCGGTGTCCTGCGTGGCCTCGATCAGGTTGGCGGCCTGCTTGAGCGGCACGCCGGTCTGCTCGGCCAGGTACTGGCAGGCCAGGTTGGCATAGCCGTGCGGCGCGTTGATGCCGGTGCCGATGGCGGTCGCGCCGAGGTTGATCTCCTCGATCAGCGCGCGCGCCTCGCCGAGGCGGGCCTCGTCCTCGCCGATCATGATGGCGTAGGTCAGGAACTCCTGGCCCAGGGTCATCGGCACCGCGTCCTGCAGCTGGGTGCGGCCGATCTTGAGCACGTCCTTGAACTCGAGCGCCTTGGCCTCGAAGCTGCGGCGCAGCGCCGCCATGGCCTCGAGCAGCTTGCCGATCGCGAACCACAGCGCCAGCCGCACGGCCGTCGGGTAGACGTCGTTGGTGCTCTGCGAGGCGTTGACGTGGTCGTTGGGATGCAGCACGTCGTAGCGGCCCTTCTCGTGGCCCAGCTTCTCGAGCGCGAGGTTGCAGATGACCTCGTTGGCATTCATGTTGGTCGAGGTGCCGGCGCCGCCCTGGATCACGTCGACCACGAACTCGTCGAGCAGCTTGCCCTCGATCAGGTCGTCGCAGGCCAGGATGATCGCGGCCGCGCGGTCGCGGTCGATCGCGCCGAGGTCGGCGTTGGCGCGCGTGGCGGCCTTCTTCACGAAGGCCAGCGCGCGCACCAGGTCGGGCATGGCCGACACGCGGGTGCCGGAGATCGCGAAGTTCTCCACCGCCCGGGCCGTGTGCACCCCCCAATAGGCGACGGCGGGAATCTGCTTCTCGCCGAGGAAGTCGTGTTCGGTTCTGAAGTTGGAGCCCATACCCACCTCTCGGCTGAAAAAAAGCACGCGAGAACGCGTGCCATGGAGTTGCGGTCGTTCGACCCGCGGCCGAAAAACTGCCCGGACTGTAGGGGCGTCATGGCACGGACGCCAATGCTGTTTACGGGAACACTTATGCCTGACTTTTATAGATTGTGCAGTGCACAAATCCGACCCCAAAGGCTATACCCAAACGCCCGGCCCGACCAGCGGCGCTCCCCCTACGAGGCCCCGGAATCAGCGCGGCGGCTGGGTGCCGACGAGGTACGACCAGAGCGCGTCGGCCGAGCTCTTGGGCTGCAGCGACTCGAGCCCGGCGGCCTTGGCGGCGGCGCGGCCGCCCGCGCGCGTCTGCAGCGGCGCCTGCGGGCGCTCGCGGTAGGCGCGGATCTCCATCGTGGCCTCGAGCCGGTCGATCTCGGGCGGCAGCGCGCTCACCAGCTTGCGCATGCGCACCTCCTTGCGCACCGCGCTCTGCGGCAGGAAGGCGATGCCGTGGCCCTCGAGCGCCATCACCTTCAGGCCCTCGGCCATGTCGGTCTCGTAGACCCGGTCGAGGTGGATCGCGGTGCCCGATTCCTTGAGCAGCTGGTCGACCACGCGGCCCAGGTAGGCGCCCGGTGCATAGCCCAGGTAGGGCAGCGGCTGGCCGGCGCGGCCCGGCAGCCGGTAGCGCGGCGCGCCCTCGGCGTCGGCCTTGACCCAGGGCGCCACGGTCTCCTCGCCCAGGCTCACCATCTCGTACTTGTTGGCGTCGAGCTGCAGCGGCTGGGAGGGGTGGTGGTAGGCGATCAGCAGGTCGCAGCTGCCCTCGACCAGCCGCAGCACGGCGTCGTGCACGTTGAGCGCGATCAGCCGGCTCTTGATCGGGCCGAAGTGCTCGCGCAGGCTGGTGACCCACGAGGGGAAGAAGGTGAAGGCCAGCGTGTGCGGTATCGCGAACTCGATCACGTCCTGCCCGGCGGCCGAATGGCCGCGCAGCATGGCGCGCGTGCTCTGCAGCGCCTGCAGCATCTCGATGGCCTGGCTGTAGAGCGTCTGGCCCGCGGGCGTGAGCCGCGTGGGATAGGAGCTGCGGTCGACGAGGTCGGTGCCGGCCCAGCCCTCCAGCGCCTGGATGCGGCGCGAGAACGCCGGCTGGGTCACGTGCCGCAACTGGGCGGAGCGGCTGAAGCTGCGCGTCTCGGCCAGGCTGATGAAGTCTTCGAGCCACTTGGTTTCCATGGCGGGCGATTATGTGCCGCCGCGCGCGGGGCCGCGCCGGCCGGTGCTCGGGGACAACCCGCCCCCGGTCCGGCCCCGGGCGGCGCCGGGCTGCCACATACTGGCGCCTCGTCCTTCTCCGATCCCACGCCATGCCCACCGACGACCTCCTCGCCCTCAGCGCCACCGCCCTGTCGCGCCGCCTCGCCGAACGCAGCCTCTCGTGCCGCGAGCTGATGCAGGCCACGCTCGCGCGCATCGAGGCCCTGAACCCGCGCTTCAACGCCATCGTCTCGCTGCGGGACCCCGCGGCGCTGCTGGCCGAGGCCGACCAGCGCGACGCCGAGCTGGCACGCGGCGAGCGCCGCGGCTGGATGCACGGCTTCCCGCTCGCGGTGAAGGACCTGAGCCATGCGGCCGGCCTGCCGACCTCGAAGGGCTCGCCCTTGCCGCCGCGCACGCCCGCGCGCACCGACAGCCTGCACGTGGCGCGCATGCGCGCGGCCGGCGCGATCGTCATCGGCAAGACCAACACGCCCGAGTTCGGCCTCGGCTCCCACACCTACAACACGGTGTTCGGCACCACGCGCAACGCCTACGCACCCGAGCGCAGCGCGGGCGGCAGCAGCGGCGGCGCGGCCGTGGCCCTGGCGCTCGGCATGCTGCCGGTGGCCGACGGCAGCGACATGATGGGTTCGCTGCGCAACCCGGCGGCCTTCAACAACGTGATCGGCATGCGGCCCTCGCGCGGGCGCGTCCCCGGCGATCCCGACGAGGAGCTGTTCTTCCAGCAGCTCGGTTGCGAAGGCCCGATGGCGCGCACGGTGGAGGACACCGCGCGGCTGCTCTCGGTGCAGGCTGGTTTCGACGGCCGCGTGCCGCTGTCCTCGCCGCACGCCCTGCCCGCGCCCGACGCCTTGCAGATCGAGGGCGAGGTGCGCGGCCTGCGCATCGGCTGGCTCGGCAGCATCTGGAGCGACCTGCCGCTCGAGCCCGGCGTGCTCGCGCTCGGCGAGAGCGCGCTCGCCACCTTCCGCGCGCTGGGCTGCGAGGTCGAGCCCTGCACCCTCGACGTGCCGCGCGCCCACAACTGGAGCGCCTGGCTGCGGCTGCGCCAGCTGCTGGTGGGCGGCAAGCTCGGTGCCTACATGAACACGCCCGCGCTGGTCGAGCAGCTCAAGCCCGAGGCGCGCTGGGAGATCGAGCAGAGCCGGCACCTCGATGCCGCCTCGCTGTTCCAAGCCTCGGTATGGCGCTCGAACGTCTACCGCGCCTTCCTCGCGCTGTTCGAGCGCTTCGACTTCGTGCTGGCGCCGACCGCGCAGGTCTTCCCCTTCGACGCCGAGCTGCACTGGCCCGCGCAGGTGGCCGGCGTGCCAAGCGACACCTACCACCGCTGGATGGAGATCGTCACGCCGTTCACGCTGGCGGGACTGCCCACGCTCAACGTGCGCGCGGGCTTCAACGAAGCGGGCCTGCCGATGGGGCTGCAGCTCGCGGGGCCGATCCATGCGGACCTCGAAGTGCTGCGGCTCGGGCATGCGTACGACGAGGCCTGCGGGTGGGGATCACGCCGCCCGCCGGTGCTGGCTTGACTCCCTCCCCCGCTGGGGGAGGGTTGGGGTAGGGGCACGCGGCGCATCCGGCGCTGCCGGCGGATCCACCGCCCGGTGCCCCCATCCCGGCCTTCCCCAAGACGGGGAAGGAAGTGGGGAAGGAGGAACAGCCGCTCAGACCGGCGTGAGCACGCCGCGTCCCGCGAAGTGCCCCTCGGCATTCGCGATGAAATGGTCCACCGACTTCTGCGTCGCCTCGGGCGACCAGCCCGCCAGGTGCGGCGTCAGCAGCACGTTGTCGAGGCCGATCAGCTGTTGCGGCGGCTTCGGCTCGCTCTCGTAGACGTCGAGCGCCGCGCCCGCGATGCGGTTCTCGCGCAGCGCCGCGGCCAGCGCCTCGGTGTCGACCACGCTGCCGCGGCCGATGTTCACCAGGTAGCCCCGGGGGCCGATCGCGTCGAGCACCTCGGCATTCACCAGGTGGCGCGTGGCGGCGCCGCCGGGCGCGGCCAGCATCAGCACGTCGGCCCAGGCGGCCAGCGACTTCAGGTCGCCGAAGTAGCGGTGCGGCGAGCCCTCGCGCGGCGAACGGTTGTGATAGCCGATCTCCATGTCGAAGCCCGCCGCGCGCTTGGCGATCTTCTGGCCGATGGTGCCCAGTCCGAGGATGCCGAGCTTCTTGCCCGACACGTTCGGCGGCTGCGGGATCGCCTCGCGCCACACGCCTTCGCGGCACTGGCGGTCGAGGGTGCGGAAGCCGCGCACGATGGCGATCAGCAGGCCGAAGGCATGGTCGGCCACGCAGTCGTCGTTGGTGCCGGCGCCGTTGGCGGTGACGATGCCGCGCGCGCGGGTCACCTCGAGCGGCACGCCCTCGAAGCCCGCGCCCAGGCAGCAGATCAGCTCGACCTTGGGCATGGCCTCGATCTCGGCCGGCGTGATGCCGATCACGCCGATGGTCAGCACCGCGCGGAATTCATGGCCGCGCGCGGCGATCGCGGCCGCGCGGGCTTCGTCGCCCGGCGCATAGGCCACGTCGTAGACCTCGGCAATCTGGGCCTGGTGGGCGCTCGAGAGGCTGTTGAGCACCAGCAGGGGAATCTTGGTCGACACGTCTGAACTCCTGGAATCGTCAAAAAAAGAATGATCGGGCTAGAGCAAGGGCGCCGCCTCGCTCTTCTGCAAAGCCCACATTTGCGCATAGCGGCCCTGCTTCGCGAGCAGCTCGCCATGGGTGCCGCGCTCGACGATCACGCCGGCCTCGAGCACCAGGATCTCGTGCGCGTCGACCACGGTCGACAGGCGGTGCGCGATCACCAGCGTGGTCTTGTCCTGCGCCGCGCTCTTGAGCTCGGACTGGATCGCGCGTTCGTTGGCCGAGTCGAGCGCCGAGGTGGCCTCGTCGAAGATCACGATCGGCGGGTTCTTCAGCAGCGTGCGCGCGATCGCCACGCGCTGCTTCTCGCCGCCCGACAGCTTCAGGCCGCGCTCGCCCACCGTGGTCGCGTAGCCCTGGGGCGTGGCGGCGATGAAGTCGTGGATGCGCGCCGCGCGGGCCGCCTCCTCGACCTCCTCGCGCGTGGCGCCCGGGCGGCCATAGGCGATGTTGTATTCGACCGTGTCGTTGAACAGCACCGTGTCCTGCGGCACGATGCCGATCGCGCGGCGCACGCTGGCCTGCTGGACCGCGCGGATGTCCTCGCCGCCGATGGTGATGCGGCCCTGCTGCACGTCGTAGAAGCGGTAGAGCAGCCGCGCGAGCGTGGACTTGCCCGAGCCCGAGGGCCCGACCACCGCCACCGTCTTGCCCGCGGGGATCTCGAAGCTCACGTGCCGAAGGATCGGCCGCGCGGCCTCGTAGGCGAAGCTCACGTCCTCGAAGCGCACCGTGGCGTCGGCACCGGCCAGCGGCTTCGCGCCGGGCGCGTCGCGCACCTCGCGCTCCTTCTCCATCAGCACGAACATCTTGTCGAGGTCGGTCAGGCTCTGCTTGATCTCGCGGTAGATCACGCCCAGGAAGTTGAGCGGGATGTAGAGCTGGATCATGAAGGCGTTGACCATCACCAGGTCGCCCAGGGTCATGCGGCCCTCGACCACGCCCGAGGTGGCGCGCCACAGCATCAGCACCAGGCTGACCGCGATCAGCGCCTGCTGGCCCGCGTTGAGCATGCTCAGCGTGCGCTGGCTGGTGATCGCGGCCTTGCGGTAGCGGTCGAGGCTGGCGTCGTAGCGCTTCGCCTCGAAGGCCTCGTTGTTGAAGTACTTGACGGTCTCGTAGTTCAACAGCGAATCGACCGCGCGGCTCTGCGCCAGCGAGTCGAGCTCGTTCATGGTCTTGCGGAACTGGGTGCGCCACTCGGTCACGGTGACCGTGAAGCCGATGTAGAGCACCAGCGCCGCCAGCGTGATCCAGACGAACAGCGCATCGAACTTCACGCCGAGGATGGCGAGCACCAGCACTAGCTCGATGATGGTCGGCACGATGCTGTAGAGCGACATCGAGATCAGCGAATGCACGCCGCGCGTGCCGCGCTCGATGTCGCGCGTCATGCCGCCGGTCTGGCGCTCGAGGTGGAAACGCAGGCTCAGCGAATGCAGGTGGCCGAACACCTCGAGCGCGATGCGGCGCGCCGCGCCCTCGGTGGCCTTGGCGAAGATCAGCTCGCGCAGCTCGTTGAACAGCGAGGTGCTGAAGCGCAGCAGCCCGTAGGCCACCAGCAGCGCGATCGGCACCACCAGCAGCGCCTGCGCCATGTCGGGCTTGGGCGTCATGGTGTCGACCAGGTTCTTCAGCAGCAGCGGCACGCCGACGTTGGCCACCTTGGCCGCCACCATGAAGCCCAGCGCGAACAGCACGCGCCATTTGTAGTCCCAGAGGTAGGGAAAGAGGCGCCGCAGCGTGGCCCAGTCGGAGCGGTCGGCGCGCGCGGGTGCGTGGCCGCCGGCATGCGGTGGGGAGGAGGTGGGGGTGGAAACAGCTTCGCCGGCGCGGCGCATGAGGGACAATCGTGGTCGTTTTTCTGCCCTGATTGTTGCCCATGTCCGATTCCCCCAGTGCCGACGCCGCCGCCACCCTGAAGAGCCTGCCCACCGACATGGAGCTGGTGCTCAAGGTGATTCCGATGCCGGCGGACTGCAATGCCAACGGCGACATCTTCGGCGGCTGGGTCATGGCCCAGTGCGACCTGGCCGGCTCGGTGATCCCGGCGCGCTACGCCAAGGGGCGCCAGGCGACGGTGGCGGTCAACGAATTCATCTTCAAGCAGCCGGTGCGCATCGGCGACATCCTGTCCTTCTATTCGAAGCTGGTGCGCATCGGCCGCACCTCGATCACCGTGACCGTGGAGGTCTTCGCCGAGCGCTTCCGCGCCCAGGGCGAGTACATCAAGGTGACGCAGGCCACCTTCACCTACGTGGCGATCGACGACAGCGGGCGGCCGCGGGCGATCGAGCAGCCGGCGGCCTGATCGGCCCGGGCAGCCTCACAGCGCCGGATCGCGCACCTTCTCGAAGCGCTCGAACTCCCGGTTGATCCAGCGCCCGTCGCGGCGCTCGGTGCGGCGGATGTAGACCGTCTGCACGATGTCGCGCGTGTAGGCGTCGATCTCGATCGGGCCGCGCGGGCTCTCGAGCTTGAGGCCGCGGAAGGCGTCGATCAGTTTCTCGGGGCTGCCGCCGCCGCGCATCAGCGGCGAGGCCATCGCGAGGTCCAGCGCCGCGAAGGCATCGTGCGCGGCCACCGCGAAATAGCCGGGCCGCAGGTGCGAGCCGTACTCGGTCTCGAAGGCCGCGGCGAAGCGGCGGTTCTCGGGCGACTCGTGTGCGTACGAGTAGTGGTGGCTGGTGACCAGCCCCTCGGCCAGCTCGCCGATGTTCTGCAGGTAGTGGTCGTCGGTGGCCTCGCCGGTCGACAGCAGCCGGATGCCGGTGTCGGCCATGCCGCGGTCGCGCCAGGCGCGCAGGAAGCCCGCCGGCATCTGGCCCGAGGGCAGGAAGAAGAACACCGCCTGCGGCTTGAGTTCGCGCAGCCGCAGCATGTAGGCCGTGTAGTCCTGCGTGGCCAGCGGCACGCGCAGCATGGCACCGACGTTGCCGCCGCCGGCCGTGATGCCCGAGACGAAGGCGGTTTCGGCATCGACGCCCGAGGCGTAGTCGGCCGTCACGGTGCAGACCTCGCGCAGCCCCTCCTTGAGCGCCCAGCGCGCCAGCGGCAGCGTGACCTGCGCGATGGTGAAGGACACGCGCACCGTGTAGGGCGAGCGCGCGGTGATGCCCGAGGAGGCCGCGTTCATGATCACCGTGGGCACCTTGGCCTGCGTGGCGACGGCCGCCACGGCATAGGCGTTGGAGCTGAAGTGCAGGCCGGTCAGCAGGTCGACGCGCTCGTTCTCCACCAGGTCGAGCGCGAGCCGGCGCGCCATGTCGGGCGCGCTCAAGGGCACGTCGCGCCGCAGCAGCTCGACCGGGCGGCCCGCGATCTGCTGGTTGTGCGCGGCCAGCCAGACCGCCATGCCGGCATCGAACTGCCGCCCGCCGCCCACGTAGGCACCCGACCAGGGACCGAGCACGCCGATGCGCAACGGCCGCACGCGCGCGAGCACCAGCGACGGTGCCGCCAGGGTGGCGCCGAGCAGGCCCAGCGCCTGCCTGCGCGTCGGCCGAATTGCTACCTTTTCAGTAGCATCGAACGACCGCTGGGCGCGGGCTGCTGGCGTGTGTAACTGGAGGACTGGCACGCGGACCAGTGTACGCGTGCGACCCCGCCGAAGGGGCCTCGGCGGCTTGTGGAAAGCCCGTAGAACGCAGGTTGTAGGTACGGACCCGCGCCGTGCTCAGAGCTTGGAGAAATCCGGCTTGCGCTTCTCCATGAAGGCGCCGAAGGCCTCGCGCGCCGCGGGCTCGCGCAGCATGCGGCCGAAGCTCGCGCCCTCCTCGTCCATGCGCTCGATGACCGCGGGCAGTTGCGCCTTCTTGAGCAGCCGCTTGGTCTCGACCAGCGCGCTCAGCGGCTTGGCCGCGAGCTTGCGCGCCTGGGTCTGGGCGATGGCGTTGGCCTCGGTCGGCGGCACCACGCGGTTGACCAGGCCGACCTCGAGCGCGGCCTCGGCCATGAAGGGTTCGCCCAGCAGCAGCGCCTCGGCAGCGCGGTGGTAGCCGAGCATCTGCGGCACCAGCAGGCTGGAGGCCGCCTCGGGGCACAGGCCGAGGTTGACGAAGGGCATCGAGAAGGCCGCGTTGTCGCCCGCGTAGACCAGGTCGCAATGGAACAGCATCGTGGTGCCGATGCCCACCGCCGGGCCGCAGACCGCCGCGACGATCGGCTTCGGGAAGGTCGCGATGCCGCGCAGGAAGCGGAACACCGGCGAGTCCTTGCCCGCGGGCGGCGCATTGAGGAAGTCGCCGATGTCGTTGCCGGCGCTGAAGATGGTCGGGTCGCCCTGGATCAGCACGCAGCGCACGGCCGCGTCGCCCTCGGCCTTGGCCAGCGCATCGGCCAGCTCGGCGTACATCGCGCTGGTGATCGAGTTCTTCTTGTCGACGCGGTTGAAGGTGATGGTCATCACGCCGGCTTCGGCGTGGACGAGGATGTCGCTCATGGCTTGTGTCCTGTGGAAAGAAGAAAGAGGAAAGGGATCAGGCGGCCAGCGCCTCGCGCACGAAGTCGAGCCGGTCCTGGCCCCAGAACATGTCGCTGCCCACGAACATGGTGGGCGCGCCGAACACGCCGCGCGCCACGGCCTCCTGCGTGACGGCCTTCAGGCGGTCCTTGACCTCCTGCTGGCCCGCGGCCGCGAGCAGTGCCGCGGGATCGAAGCCCGCCGCCTGCAGCACCGCGCCCACCTCGGCCGGATCGTTGAGATTGCGTGGCTCGACCCACATCGCGTGGTAGATCGCATCGACGTAAGCATCGAAGCGCGCCGGCTGCTGCAGCTGGATCGCGGTGGCACCGCGCATCAGCAGCAGCGTGTTGATCGGGAAGTGCGGGTTGTGCACGAAGGGCACGCCGTAGCGCCTGGCGAAGCGCTGCAGGTCGGTCGTCATGTACGACCCCTTGGGCGCGATCTCGGCCGGCGAGTGGTTGCCCGTGGCCTGGAACACGCCGCCCAGCAGCATCGGTTTCCAGACCAGCTCGGCGCCGGTGTCGGCGCACACGTGGGGCAGCTGGGTCGCGGCGAGGTAGGCGGCGGGGCTGCCGAAATCGAAATAGAACTCGACGGTCTTCGTCATGCGGCGTTGTCTCCTGGGTGGGCTGGATTCTCTCCGGGCGGCCGCGGGCCTTGCGGAACCGGAGGCTATTCCTTGTAGTAGACGATCTGGTTCGAGGTCGCGAGCAGCACGCCGGCCTCGCTCCACAGCTGCGCGGTCTGGTCGAAGAAACCGTTGAAGAACTGCTGGCCCGTGGCCTGCCCGAGCAGGAAGCCGGTGCCGACCTCCGCCAGTTGCGCCGCGTCGGCGTGGAAGTAGGTGGTGATCGACACCGTGCCGGCCGGCACGTGCCTGGCGCGGCGCAGCCAGATGCGTGGATAGAACACGTCGCTCATCGCCGCGAGCGAGGGCAGGTCGAGCGGCCGCGCCTGCGCGTCGCGCACCCAGATGCGGGTCTCGCTGTGCTGCAGGCTGCCGTCCCACTGCGCGGGAATGCCGCCGCTGAACGGGCGCATCTCGTACTGCTGCACCCAGGCCACGCCGGCCGGGCCGATGCGGATCGGCTCGACCGCCTCGGGCTTCGGCACCTCGGGCATGGCCAGGTCGCTCCGGCCCCAGGTCTCGCGGCGCGCGGCCGTCACCACGGTGGCGGTGGTCGTCATGTTCGGCGCGCCGCTCGCGCCGGGCTGGGTGATCTGCACGGTCCAGTGCTGGGTCGAGCGGTTGGTGCGCACCGCGGTCGCCTGCACGTCGAAGGCACCGGCCTCGAGCGCGGCCGCGTAGTTCACGGTCAGCGCGATCGGCGTGCCCAGCAGGTCCGGATGCTGCAGCACCGCCTGCAGCGCGACCGCCGCCGTGGTGCCGCCGAAGGGACCGACCATGTTCCAGTAGTCGGGGCTGGTGGTGCCCGTGAAATGGCCCGCGCGCAGGTCGCTGTGCTGCAGCGCAATGGCCTTGTCGAAGGGATGGGGAGTGCTCGTGCTCATGGCCGCAGTGTGCTCCGGCGCGCGGCCTCAGGCAGTCGTGTGCGGGACGCCGGGCGCGGTCGTCAACGCGCCCAGCCGATGCAGCTTGTCGACCGTGGCGGGCCACAGGCTCTGGCTGAACTGCTCGCGGAAGAAGCCGAAGTGGCCGATGCGCCGCGCCTGCACGTCGGCCGGCGCGATGCGCTCGATGGCGCGCGGCGCCTGGTCGTAGAAGCTCACCAGGCTGTGCGTGCCGGCCAGCGTCATCAGCTCGTCGTCGGTCATCGACAGCGCGAGCACCGGGAAGCGCACGCGGCTGTAGCTCTTCTGCGCCAGCTCGCCCTCGGCACCCACGCTGTAGCGCGGGTTCAGGCACCAGCGCCGCCATTGCAGGATCACGCCGCGCGGCAGGTCGCCCACCTTCCTGAGCTTGCGGCCCGGGAAGTAGCCGCACAGCCGCGTGACCAGCGGCACCAGCACGAACCAGAAGTAGAGGATGCTGCGCTTGAGCCGCGGCGCGTTCTCGCGCCAGTAGCCGCTGCCGGCCGCGATGCTCACCAGGCCGTCGACCTGCTCGGGGCGCTGCAGGAAACCCGGCAGCTGGGCGCCGAGGCTGTGGCCCAGCAGGTAGAGCGGCTGCGCGGGCAGCGCGGCCTTGGCGGCGTCGATGACCGCCTCGTAGTCGCGCGCCCAGTCGAACAGGTCGGCCTCGAAGCCGCGCAGCGAGGCGGCGCCACGCGAGTCGCCCGAGCCGCGGTAGTCGAAGGTCCAGACGCGCAGCCCCTGGCCCGCGAGCCAGCGCGCGAAGGCTTCGTAGAAGGACTGGCGTACGCCCATGGCGCCGCCGATCACGATGCTGGCGCGCGGCGCGCCCGCGGGTTCGTAGCGGCGCACCGCCAGTTGCTGCGCGCCACCGTCGACCGGAAGCTGCTGCTGCATCTGTTCCATCACTGTCCTGTCTCCTGGTTGCACCGGCACTCGTCGCGTTGCCTGGCGCGTGATCGATCAGACGCGCTCGAAGATGCCGGCGGCGCCCTGCCCCATGCCCACGCACATCGTGACCATGCCGTACTTGAGCTTCTCGCGCTGCAGCGCGTGCACGACCGTGGCCGAGCGGATCGCGCCGGTCGCGCCCAGCGGATGGCCCAGCGCGATCGCGCCGCCCATCGGGTTGACCTTCGACGGGTCGAGCCCCAGGGTGTTGATGACCGCGAGCGACTGGGCCGCGAAGGCTTCGTTGAGCTCGATCCAGTCGATATCCTGCTGGCTCAGGCCGGCATAGCGCAGCGCCGCGGGAATCGCCTCGATCGGGCCGATGCCCATGATGTGCGGCGGCACGCCCTTGCTCGCGAAGCTCACGAAGCGCGCCAGCGGCGTCAGGCCGAACTGCTTGACCGCCTTCTCGCTGGCCAGGATCAGCGCGCCCGCGCCGTCGGAGGTCTGCGAGCTGTTGCCGGCCGTGACCGTGCCGCGCGCGGCGAACACGGTGCGCAGCTTGGCGAGGCCTTCGATGCTGGTATCGGGGCGCGCGCCTTCGTCGAGGTTCACGGTGCGCGTGGTCGCGATCGCTTCGCCGCTCTCGAGGTCGGGCGCGCGGTCGGTCACCTCGATCGGCGTGATCTCGTCCGCGAACTTGCCGGCCTTCTGCGCGGCCAGCGCCTTCTGGTGCGAGGCCAGCGCGAACTCGTCCTGGGCCTGGCGGCTCACCTTCCACTGCTGCGCGACCTTCTCGGCCGTCAGGCCCATGCCGTAGGCGATGCCCACGTCGCCATCGCGCTCGAAGATGGACGGCGACAGCGAGGGCGAGTTGCCCATCATCGGCACCATGCTCATGCTCTCGACACCGGCCGCGATCATCACGTCGGCCTCGCCGACGCGGATGCGGTCGGCCGCCATCTGCACCGCCGACAGGCCCGAGGCGCAGAAGCGGTTGACCGTGATGCCGCCCACGCTGGTCGGCAGGCCCGCGAGCACCGCGCCGATGCGCGCGACGTTCAGGCCCTGCTGCGCCTCGGGGATGGCGCAGCCGCAAATGATGTCCTCGATGGCCTTCGGATCGAGACCGGGCACCGCCGCCAGCGCGGCCTTCAGCGTGGTCGCGAGCAGGTCGTCGGGACGGTGGTTGCGGAAGTAGCCGCGGTGCGACTTGCCGATGGGGGTGCGGGTGGCCGCGACGATGTAGGCGTCTTGTACTTGCTTGCTCATGAAATCCGTCCTCAGTTGCGCACCGGCTTGCCGGTGCTGAGCATCCCCATGATCCGCTCCTGCGTCTTGGGGTGCACGATGAGCGAGCAGAACGCCTTGCGTTCCAGCGCCATCAGGTATTCCTCGGTCACGAGCGAGCCCGCGTCCACGTCGCCGCCGGTGACCACGTTCGCGATCAGGCTCGCGATGTGGAAGTCGTGCGCGCTGATGAAGCCGCCGTCGCGCATGTTCACGAGCTGGCCCTTGATCGTCGCGGCGCCGCTGCGGCCCGCCACGCGGAAGGTGCGGCGCAGCGGCGGGCGGTAGCCGGCGTCGGCCATGGCCTTGGCCTGCTGCAGCGCCACGTAGAGCAGCTCGTCCTTGTTCGGCACGATCACGTCGCTGCCGAGCAGGTAGCCGAGCTTCCTCGAATCGAGTGCGCCGGTGCCCACCTTGGCCATTGCCGCGGCCGTGAAGCCCTCGGTGAGGAAGGGCAGCAGGTCGGTGCCGGTCGAGGCCGAGGCGTTCTCGGCCGCGCGGCGCGCGATGTAGGTCAGGCCGCCGGCGCCGGGGATCAGGCCCACGCCGACCTCGACCAGGCCGATGTAGCTTTCCATCGCCGCCACGCGCTTCGACGAGTACACGGCGAGTTCGCAGCCACCGCCCAGCGCCAGGCCGCGCACGGCCGAGACCACCGGCACGTTGGCATAGCGGATCTTGAGCATCACGTTCTGCAGCTCTTCCTCCGCGCCCTCGACCGCACCGATGCCCGCGACCACGAAGGCCGGCAGCATCGCCTGCAGGTCGGCACCGACCGAGAACATCTCGTCGGGCGACCAGATCACCAGGCCCTTGTACTCGGCCTCGGCCAGGTCGACCGCGGCGCCGAGCGCCTCGGCCACGTCGGGGCTGATGGCGTGCATCTTCGAATGGATGCTCGCGATCAGCACCTCGCCGTCGAGCGTCCACACGCGCACGTCGCCTTCATCGCTGATCGTGGTGCCGGCCGTGTTGGCATCGGCCGCGTTCGCGCCGAGCACGCTCTCGGGGAACAGCTGGCGGTCGTGCACCGGCAGCTTGCGCTGCGGCACGAACTTGTTCTGCGAAGCGCTCCACGAGCCTTCGGGCGTGTGCACGCCGCCGGCCTCGGCCACCGGGCCTTCGAACACCCACTTCGGCAGCGGCGCGCTGCTCAGCGCCTTGCCGGCGTCGATGTCTTCCTGCACCCACTTCGCGACCTGCGACCAGCCGGCTTCCTGCCAGAGCTCGAACGGGCCCTGCTTCATGCCGAAGCCCCAGCGCATCGCGAAGTCGATGTCGCGCGCGCTCTCGGCGATGTCGCCCAGGTGCACGGCCGCGTAATGGAAGCCGTCGCGCAGGATCGCCCACAGGAACTGGCCCTGCGGTCCTTCGCTCTCGCGCAGCAACTTCAGGCGCTCGCCCGCGGGCTTCTTGAGCATGCGGCCGTAGACCTCGTCGGCCTTGGCGCCGGCGGGCACGTAGTCACCGCTCTGGAGGTCGAAGCGCAGGATGTCGCGGCCCACCTTCTTGAAGAAGCCGGCCTTGGTCTTCTGGCCCAGGTTCTTCAGTTCCAGCAGCTTGGCGAGCACCGGCGGCGTCGCGAAGTTGGCGTAGAAGGGATCGGTCTCGGCGTTCAGGTTGTCCTGCAGCGTCTTCACCACGTGGGCCATGGTGTCCAGGCCCACCACGTCGGCGGTGCGGAAGGTGCCCGAGCTCGCGCGGCCCAGCTTCTTGCCCGTGAGGTCGTCCACCACGTCGGGCGTGAGGCCGAACTTCTCGACTTCCTTGAGCGTGGCCAGCATGCCGGCGATGCCGACGCGGTTGGCGATGAAGTTGGGCGTGTCGTGCGCGCGCACCACGCCCTTGCCGAGCGTGCTGGTGACGAAGGCCTCGAGGTCGTCGAGCACCTGCGGCTGCGTGGTGGGCGTGTTGATCAGCTCCACCAGGAACATGTAGCGCGGCGGATTGAAGAAGTGGATGCCGCAGAAGCGCGGCTTCAGTGCTTCGGGCAATGCCTCGCTGAGTTGGGTGATCGACAGGCCCGAGGTGTTCGAGGCCAGGATCGCGTGCTTGGCGACGTGCGGCGCGATCTTCTTGTAGAGATCGAGCTTCCAGTCCATGCGCTCGGCGATCGCCTCGATCACCAGGTCGCACTCGCCGAGCAGGTCGAGGTTGTCGTCGTAGTTGGCCTGTTGGATCAGGCCCGCGTCGGCCACGTCGCCCAGCGGCGCGGGCTTGAGCTTCTTGAGGTTGTCGATGGCGCGCGTGACGATGCCGTTCTTCGGGCCTTCCTTGGCCGCCAGGTCGAACAGCACCACCGGCACGCGCACGTTGACGAGGTGGGCCGCGATCTGCGCGCCCATCACGCCGGCGCCGAGCACGGCGACCTTCTTCACTTGAAATCGGGACATGTTTGGTATTTCTTGGATAGGTTGCGCGCAGGCTTACTGCACACGGTTCCAGGTTTGGGTGCGCCAGAAGGGCCCCAGGTAGCCGCGCACTTCGAGCTTCTTGCCGCCGTCGATCGGCGTGAAGCTCGCGCGGTATTCCTTGCCGTTCTCGGGGTCGAGGATCTTCCCGCCCTCCCAGACGTCCTTGCCGTCGGCCTTCTTGCCGCCGCGGATGATCTCCAGGCCCGCGATCGGCTGGCCCTTGCGGTCGTCCGAGCATTCGTCGCAGACCGCGTCGGGCTTGCCGTCCTTCTTCAACGACTTCTCGATGCGCCCCAGCAGCGCGCCGCCGGCCTCGCCGATGCGGATCTCGGCCTTGGCCTCGCCGGTCTTGTCGTCGACGTTGCGCCACAGGCCCACCGGGGTGGTCTGGGCCAGGGCCGTGACCGAGGTCGCGACGAGGACGAGGGCTGCAAGCGTTGCTTTCATGGTCGGCTCCGGGAAGTGGTCGAAGAGGGGAAGCGCGGACTCAGGCCAGCGCGGCGTCGGTGTCCATCAGCACCTTGCTGCCGGCACGGGCCGTGCGCATCAGCGTCGCGGTCTCGGGGAACAGCTTGGCGAAGTAGAAGCGCGCGGTCTGCAGCTTGGCGACGTAGAACGGATCGGTGTTGCCGGCCGCGATCTCGCGCAGCGCGACCTGCGCCATGCGGGCGAACAGGTAGCCGAACACGAAGTGGCCGGCCACGCGCAGGTAGTCCACCGCGGCGGCGCCCACTTCGTCGGGGTTCTGGAAGCCCTTGAAGCCGATCTCGGTCGTGAACTTGGTGAGCTGGTCGCCCAGGCCCGCGATCGGGTTGATGAACTCGGCCATCTTCTCGTTCACGCCCTCCTCTTCCACCAGCTTCGCGACCAGCTTGCCGAACTTCTTCAGCGAGGCGCCGTTGTTGCCCAGCACCTTGCGGCCCAGCAGGTCGAGCGACTGCACGGTGTTCGTGCCTTCGTAGATCATGTTGATGCGGTTGTCGCGCACGTACTGCTCCATGCCCCATTCCTTGATGAAGCCATGGCCGCCGAAGACCTGCATGCAGGCATTGGTCGCGATGTGGCCGTTGTCGGTGATGAAGGCCTTCACGATCGGCGTGAGCAGCGCGACCAGCTCGCCGCTGTCCTTGCGCACCTTCTCGTCGGGATGGTGGTGCTCCTTGTCGAGCAGCAGGGTGCAGAACACCTGCAGCGCGCGGCCGCCCTCGGCATAGGCCTTGGCGGTCAGCAGCATCTTGCGCACGTCGGGGTGCACGATGATCGGATCGGCTTCCTTGTCCTTGGCCTTCACGCCCGACAGCGAACGCATCTGGATGCGGTCCTTGGCATAGGCCAGCGCGTTCTGGAACGCCACCTCGGTCAGGCCCAGCGACTGGTTGCCCACGCCCAGGCGCGCGGCGTTCATCATCACGAACATCGCGGCCAGGCCCTTGTTGGGCTCTCCCACCAGCGAACCGGTGGCGCCCTCGATCACGATCTGCGCGGTGGCGTTGCCGTGGATGCCCATCTTGTGCTCGAGGCCGGAGCAGAAGATCGGGTTGCGCTCGCCGAGCGAACCATCGGCCTTGACCTTGAACTTCGGCACCACGAACAGGCTGATGCCCTTGCTGCCCTTGGGCGCGTCGGGCAGGCGGGCCAGCACCAGGTGGATGATGTTGCCGGCCATGTCGTGCTCGCCGGCCGAGATGAAGATCTTGTTGCCGGTGATGCGGTAGCTGCCGTCGGGCTGCGGTTCGGCCTTGGTGCGCAGCAGGCCGAGGTCGGTGCCGCAATGGGGTTCGGTCAGGCACATGGTGCCGGTCCATTCGCCGCTCACCAGCTTGGGCAGGTAGGTCTTCTTCTGCTCGTCGGTGCCGTGCGCCACCAGCGCCTCGTAGGCGCCGTGCGAGAGGCCCGGGTACATGGTCCAGGCCTGGTTCGCGCTGTTGAGCATCTCGAACAGGCACTGGTTGACCACGAAGGGCAGGCCCTGGCCGCCGAAGGCCGGGTCGCACGACAGCGCGGGCCAGCCGCCCTCGACGTACTTGGCATAGGCCTCCTTGAAGCCCTTGGGCGTCTTCACTTCGTGCGTGGCCTTGTCGAGCACGCAGCCTTCCTCGTCACCGCTGATGTTGAGCGGGAAGGTGACTTCGGCCGCGAACTTGCCGGCCTCCTCGATCACCGCGTTGATGGTGTCGGCGTCGGTCTCGGCATGCGCGGGCAGTGCCTTGAGTTCCTCGGCGACGTTGAGCACTTCGTGCAGCACGAACTGCATGTCGCGCACGGGTGGGTTGTAGCTGGGCATCCGGAACTCTCCTGGTCGAACTGAAAGATGAAAGGGAAAAGAAAAAGGGAAAACGGTGCCGCGCGCTCAGCGCACGGTCTTGAGGCGGCGCACGCGCGAGGGCGCGGCGGCGCTCGTGGTCGGCGCGGGCGTCCCGGCCGCCGCATAGCGGCCGAGGATGTTGTCGAAGCCGGTGTTGGCGCGGCCGATGGAGCCGGGCACGCGCAGGAAGCGGGCCTCGTAGTGCAGCGCGAGGATCAGGCCATGGATCTCGAACGCGACCTGGCGCTCGTCGGCGTCGGCGTTGAGATGGCCCTCCTCCTTCGACTGCACGATCGCGCGCAGCACGGCGGCCTGCCAGATCGAGACCGACTCCACCAGCGCGTCGCGCACCGGGCCCGGGCGGTCGTCGAATTCGGAGGCGCCGCTGATGTAGATGCAGCCCGAGTCGATCTCGGTCGAGGTGCGCTTCATCCAGTTGGCGAACATCGCGCGCAGCCGCGGCAGGCCGCGATCGGCCTCGATGGCGGGGAAGAACACTTCCTGCTCGAAGCGCGCGTGGTACTCGCGCACCACCGAGATCTGCAGCTCCTCGCGCGAGCCGAAGTGGGCGAACACGCCCGACTTGCTCATCTTGGTGATCTCGGCCACGGCGCCGATCGACAGGCCCTCGAGCCCGATCTGCGCGGCGAGCGCCAATGCGGCGTCGACGATCACGGCCTTGGTCTGCTGGCCCTTCTGGGCGGCGCGGGCCGGCTTGGCGGAAACGGCATTGACGGACATCGTGGGGTTCCAGACAAAAACGAACGGTCGTTCTATTTTGCAGGGGCTTTCGATTTTTGGCCGGCAAAGACCTTGAGCCGAAAAAGGTTATCAACAAAAAGCAACCCGCCGATGACAACCGGTGCCGAGGGCCCGCCGCGCGGGGCTTCGTCGATAATGAGAAGAGTTCCCATCCACGATGCGCGCAAGGTCAGCCGCCGCCACATCCCACGCCAGCCTGTCGACGGAACGCTTCCTTCCATGGCATGGGTCGATCGTGCTCGAGCGCTACTACCGCGAACTGCTGAACTTCCTTTCCCGCACGGTGAACGACCGCGATGCCGCGGCCGACCTAGCGCAGGAGAGCTATGCGCGCGTGCTCGCGCTGCGGCAGTCGGGCGAGGCGATCTCCAACGTGCGCGCGCTGCTCTACCGCACGGCGCGCAACCTGGTGATCGACCGGCACCGCCGCGCCGTGCTGCGCGACCACGAGGACATCGATGCGCTGGCCGATGCCGACCACGCCATCGCGCCCCGGCATGCGCAGCCCGAGGAGGCCTACGCGTCGGCCCAGCATGCCCAGGCCATCCTCGCGGTGATCGAGGCCCTGCCGCCGCGCTGCCGCGAGGCCTTCGTGCTGAACCGCTTCGAGGGCCTGTCGCATCAGGAAGTGGCCGAGCGCATGGGCATCTCGAAGAACATGGTGGCGCAGCACGTGATCCGCGGCGTGCTGGCCTGCAAGGCCTGCGAGGACTCTTTCGGCACCGGGACCAGCGACCACAATCGATAGCGCGTCGCCGCGCTGACCTCCACTTCGAGGCCGCTCGAGCGTCTCCATCCAGAACAGAGAATTTCCCCGCATGACCGTGTCCCCGCCCCCGCCCACCGACCGCGCGCCGGATGCCGAACTGGCCGCCGCGCGCTGGCTGGTGCGCCGGCAGGACGGGCTGGCGCCGGACGAGGCGACCGAATTCGAGGCCTGGCTCGCGGCCGCGCCCGCGCACCGCGCCGCCCTCGAGCGACTCGAAGGCACCTGGCAGCGGCTCGACACGCTGCCCGCCGCCGAGCTGGCCGCGCTGCGCGCGCGCACGCAGGCTGCCACGCAACCGCGCCGCGGCTGGCAGGGCACGCGCCGCTGGATGCCGCTGGCCGCGGCGGCCTGCGCGCTGTTCGTGGTGGCGGGCGGCTGGGTGCTGTGGCAGCAGCAGCCGGTCTATGCCAACAGCTTCGCCACCGCGCGCGGCCAGCAGCTCGACGTGCAGTTGCCCGACGGCAGCGTGCTCAGGCTCGACACCGCCACGCGCGCCGAGGTGACGCTCTACCGCCAGCGGCGCGAGGTGCGCCTGCCCGAGGGCCAGGCCCACTTCAGCGTGCAGGCCGATGCCGCCCGGCCCTTCGACGTGCTGGCCGGCCCGCTGCGCATCACGGTGGTCGGCACGCGCTTCTCGGTGCGCCACACGCAGACCGGGCTCGATGCCGGCGGCGTGCGCGTGACGGTGGAGGAAGGCCGGGTGCGCGTGGCCTCTGCCGACCCCACGGCCGGTGCCGAGTCACGGCTGCTGGGCCCGGGCGAAGCCGTCGCCGCCGACGCGGACGGCCACCTGCGCAGCGCGCCCGTCGCCCCCGCCGCGGGCGCCCTGCTCTGGCGCGAAGGCCGCGCCAACTTCGAGAACACGCCGCTCGCGCAGGCGCTGGCCGAGTTCGAGCGCTACGGCCCGACCGGCCTCACGGTGCGCGACCCCGCGGTGGCCGCGATGCGGATCAACGGCAGCTTCGACCTGCGGCAGTTCGGTGCCTTCGCCAAGGCGCTGCCGCAGGTGCTGCCGGTGCGGCTGCAGCCGCGCGACGGCACGACCGAGATCGCGCCGCGCTGACGCCCCGCCAGGCCTGCGCCGAAATTTCTTCAAAAAAATTCGCGACGGACCTCCACTGCGCCGGAACTGATGCGTCTGCATGGGTAGTTCTTTCCATCTACCCATCGCCCTTCCGGAGTCCGCCTTGATGCCGCACCCGCGCTTCCGTCCCGCCGCCACCGCCTTCGCGGCGGCCCTTGCCCTCGCCGCCTGGGGCACCTCGCCCGCGCACGCCCAGCCCGCGCCCGCCGTGCAGGCGGCGGCGGTCTACCCGATCGCCCTGCCCGCCCAGCCGCTGGGCTCGGCGCTCAACGAACTCGCGCGCCAGGCCCGGCTGCAGCTGATGGTCCATCCCGATCTCGTCGCCGGCAAGCAGGCGCCGGCGGTGTCGGGCCAGTTCACCGCGAGCCAGGCGCTGGAGCGCCTGCTCGCGGGCAGCGGCCTGGGCGCGAGCCTCGACGGCAACGCGGCGGTGATCCGCGCCATGCCCTCGGCCGCGGGCGGCGCGACGCTGCCGCCGGTGGTGGTGAACGCTTCGGCCATCGACGCGACAACGGAGCTGCAGCAGGACGGCAGCGCCGCCGACGGCTACCGCGCGAAGACCGTCTCCTCGGTCGGCGCGCTCGGCAGCATGGCGCTGCAGGACACGCCGTTCTCGATCAGCGTGGTGCCGCGCGAGCTGATACAGAACATCCAGGGCCAGTCGCCCGACGACATCTACAAGCTCAACCCCTCCACGCGCACCGCCACGCCACAGATCACGAGCTGGACGCCGGTGGTCAGCATCCGCGGCTTCAACAGCTCGGACACGGCCGAGGACGGCCTGCGCCGCGCCTACAACCATGCCGCGGTGGTCGAGGACAAGGAGCGCGTCGAGATCCTCGGCGGCCTCTCGGGCTTCCTCTACGGCGCGGCCTCGCCGGGCGGGATGATCAACTACGTCTACAAGCGCCCGACGCTCGAGCGGCTCAACAGCATCACCGTGGGCAACTACGGCGGCAGCCAGGCCTACGTGCACGGCGACTTCGGTGGCCGCTTCGACGAAGCCGGCCGCGCCGGCTACCGGCTGAACGTGGTCCGGCAGAACGGCAACACCGCGGTCGACGACCAGAAGATCGACCGCACGCTGGTCAGCGCGGCCGTCGACTGGCAGCTCACCGACCGCCTGCTGGTCGAGATGAACGCGGTCTACAACAAGTACCGCAGCGCGGGCACCTCGGCCTACTGGTTCTACGACATCCCGCGCGGCCGCGCGCCCGACGCGCGCAGGAACTGGAGCCAGCCCTGGGTGCGCGACGAATTCGAGAACACCAAGCTGATGGCCAAGGCCACCTACCGGCTCGACGACCGCATCACGCTGCGCGCCGCCTACATGCGCGACGGCATCGACCGACCGGTGCAGGACCACACGATGAACAGCGTGAGCTCGGCCGAGGGCTTCAGCCAGATCCGCATCCGCTCGGGCCGCACCGAGGACACCTTCGAGGCCGGCTCCGCCCTGGCCGACATCCGCTTCGAGACCGGCCCCGTGTCGCACAAGCTCACGGTGGGCGCCTACATGTATTCCGACAAGTCCTGGGCCACGCGCAGCAGCCCCAACACCGGCTGGCAGGGCCCCTATCCGTTCTCGCAGCCGACCTACGTGCCCGAGCCCTACTTCACGCCGAACATCTACACGCCCTACTACGCGGGCCGCGTGATGAACCGCAACCAGATGATCGCCGACCATCTCCAGTTCGGCGAGCAGTGGTCGATGCTGCTGGGCGTGACGCGCAGCAACATCCGCACCGTCGCGCTCGACGGCGAGGGCGCGAAATCGCAGCCCGACTACGACAAGAGCCGCAGCTCGCCCTCGGTCTCGCTGATGTACAAGCCCGTACCCTGGCTGACCGCCTACGCGAGCTACATCGAGGGCCTGGAAGCCGGCGGCACCGCGCCCGACACCGCCGCCAACTTCGGTGCCGTGCTGCCGCCGATGGTCAGCCGCCAGAAGGAGATCGGCCTGAAGGCAACGGTCGGCGAACTGCTGCTGACCGGCGCGCTGTTCGACATCGAGAAGGCCTACGAATACATCGACACGGCCAACACCTACACGCAGAACGGCCGGCAAAAGCACCGGGGCTTCGAGTTCAACGTCTCGGGAAAGCCGGCCGACAAATGGACGGTGGTGGGCGGCCTGACCGCGCTCGACGCCAAGGTCAGGGGCTCCGAGTTCGACGGCAAGGCGCCGCAGAACGTGGCGAAGCTCATCGCCAAGGTCTATGCCGAATACGAGCTGCCGGTGCCCGGCCTGGTGCTAACCGGCGGCGTCTACTACACAGGTCGCCAGTGGGCCGACGCGGCCAACACCGACCGCCTGCCCGCCGTGACCACCGCCGACCTCGGCCTGCGCTACGCCATGAAGCTCTCGGGCCGGCCGCTGACCCTGCGGCTGAACGTCAACAACGTCGCCAACAAGAGCGACTGGCTCAACAGCTACTACGTGGGCGCGCCGCGCAGCGTGGCCTTCTCGGCGCAGATGCCGTTCTGAGCGGCATCCGCGCCATCGGGCTCGAGGATCAGAAGTCCTGCGCCACCGGCCGCAGCACGACTTCGTTGATGTCCACGTTCGCGGGCTGCTCCACCGCGTACACCACCGCGCGCGCCACCGAGTCCGAGGGGATCTGGCTGGCCTCGTAGAAGGCCTGCACGCCCGCGGCGGTCTCGGCATCGGTGGTGCCGAACTTCAGTTCGGACTCGACCGCGCCGGGCGAGACGATGGTCACGCGGATGCCGGTGTTGCCGACCTCCACGCGCAGGCCTTCCGAGATGGCGCGCACCGCGTACTTGGTGGCGCTGTAGACGGTGCCGATCGGCGTGAACACCTTGATGCCGGCGATCGAGGCCACGTTGACGATGTGGCCGCTGCCCTGCGCCTGCATGCGCGGCAGCACGGCGGCGATGCCGTAGAGCACGCCCTTGATGTTGACGTCGATGGTGCGGTCCCATTCGTCGACCTTGAGCTTCTCGATCGGCGACAGCGGCATCACGCCCGCGTTGTTGACCAGCACGTCGATGCGGCCGAAGGCCTCGACGGTGGCGGCGGCGAGCCGCTCGAGGTCCTCGCGCTTCGCCACGTCGGTGGCGACCGCGATCGCCTCGCCGCCGGCCTCGCGGATCTCGGCGACCACCTTCTCGAGCCGATCGGTGCGGCGCGCGGCCAGCACCACCTTCGCGCCGCGGGCGGCCAGGTGGCGGGCGGTGGATTCGCCGAGGCCGCTGCTGGCGCCGGTGACGATGGCAACCTTGCCGCGGATGTTGTCTTGAACGGAAGTCATGGTGTTTTCCTTGGGGTGGGCGTTGAAGAACTTGAAGAAGTGCATGCAGTGTGGAAAATCCGGGCGTTCCCGTAAATGAAACTCTCACGACTTCAGAATTCCTGATTCAGGAATACCCAACCCACCTGTCTCCCCCCATGTCGAACCGGCTCGAAGCCCTGCGCGTGTTCTGCGCCGCCGCCGATGCGGCCAACTTCCGCGATGCCGCCGTGCGCCTGGCGGTCTCGCCGCAGGTGGTCACGCGCGCCGTGCGCGAGCTCGAGGAGGAACTGGGCGAGCCGCTGTTCCACCGCAGCACGCGCGGCGTGCAGCTCACCGACTTCGGCCGCCAGCTCGCGCAGCGCGCGCGCACCGCGGTCGGCGGCGTCGATGCGCTGTTCCACCGCACCGACCGGCGCGCGCTCTCGCAGCACGCGGGCACGGTGCGCGTCACCGCGCCCAACGTCTATGGCCGGCGGCTGATTCCCGAGGCGCTGGCGCCGATGCTGGCCGCGCACCCGGGCCTGGTGCTCGACCTGCGGCTGTCGGAGGAACATGCCGACGTGGTCGACGAGCAGATCGACATCGGCGTGCGCGCCGGCCCGATCCGCGATGCGCGCTTCGTCGCGCGCACGGTCGGGCGCATGCAGCTGCGCGTGGTGGCGGCGCCGGCGCTGATCGCGCGCACCGGCATTCCGCAGAACATCGAGGCGCTGCCGGGCTTTCCGCTCACCGCGCTGCTCGACCGCAGCGTGGGCCGGCCGTGGTCCTGGTTCTTCAGCAAGGGGCGGCAGATGCCGGTGGCGGCGCCGGCCTTCATCAGCGACGACGTGGAGGCCGAGTGCACCGCCGTGCGCGCGGGCCTGGGCTTCGGCCAGCTCGCGGGGCCGCTGGCCGAGCCGCTGATCGCGTCGGGCGAGCTGGTCGAGGTGCTCGAGGCCGAGGCGCCCGAGTCCTGGCCGATCCATGTCTACCGCTCGCAGCGCGCGCCGGTGCCGGCGCGCGTGCGGCTGGTCTACGACGAACTCGTGCGCGCGCTGCGCTGAGACCTACTCGTACTTCTGTCCTTCGAGCATCAGCTCGGGCGTGCCGATCACCGCGTTGAGCGCATCGAAGTCCAGCATCTGCGGCCGCCACGGCTGCGTGGTGCGGTGGCGGCGCAGGCTCGCGTAGTAGCCCTGCAGCGTGTGCGTCACGGCGCGCGCCGTGCCGCCCGGGAAGATCGCGATGCGAAAGCCGTGCCGCTGCAGCGCGTCGGCATCCTCGATCGGCGTCTTGCCGCCTTCGACCATGTTGGCCAGCAGCGGCACGCGGTCGCCGAAGCGCCGGCAGGCCGCGTCCATCTGCTCGGGCGAACGCAGCGCCTCGATGAAGAGCGCGTCCACGCCGCAGGCGAGATAGGCCTCGGCGCGGTCGAGCGCGGCCTCCATGCCCTCGACCGCCACCGCGTCGGTGCGCGCGAGGATCAGGGTTTCGCTCGAGCTGCGCGCGTCGAGCGCGGCCTTGAGCTTGCCGACCATCTCGCGCTCGGACACCACGGCCTTGCCGTCGAGATGGCCGCAGCGCTTGGGAAAGGTCTGGTCCTCGATCTGCACCATGGCCGCGCCCGCGCGCTCGAAGCCGCGCACGGTGCGCTGGGTGTTGAGCGCGTTGCCGAAGCCGGTGTCGGCATCGACGATCACCGGCACGCGCACGCGCTCGGTGATGCGCGCCAGCGTGTCGGCCACCTCGGTGAAGGTGGTGAGGCCGACGTCGGAGCGGCCGAGCCGCGTGTAGGCGATGGAGGCGCCCGAGAGGTACAGCGCCTCGAAGCCGGCCTGCTCGGCCACCAGCGCGCTGAGCGCGTCGTACACGCCGGGCGCGAGCACGATGTCGTTGCGCGCGAGCCGGGTCTTGAAAGAGGGATTCGTCATGCGGAGTTCGTCCTGGTTGGATTGCGTGCGGCGAGCGTGCGCGCCGCGATGTAGCCGCCGGCCACGGCGCTCAGCAGGCCGTTGCCGGAGAGATAGCCCCAGACCGCGTCGCCCGACACGCCACCCGCCGCGCCGCCCGCGGCCAGCAGGTTGTGAAAGGGCATGCCGTCGTGGCGCAGCACGCGCATGTCGGGCGCGGTGTCGAGGCCGCCCTGGGTGTGGAACAGCGCGCCCGTGACCTTGACCGCGAAGTACGGTGCCTCGAGTCCGCGCGCGAACGCGCGGCCGTCGGACGTAGGCGTGCCGGTGCGCATCGCGTCGAGCGTGGCCTGCAGCACCGCGGCCTCGCAGCCGATGCAGTCGGCCAGTGCGGCCACCGACTCGCAGCGCCGCACGGCACCCGCCGCCTCGGCCTCGCAGAAGTCGGGAAAGCCGCGCGCCAGCGCGAGCAGCGGCGCGTCGAACACGTTCCAGGCGATGCCGCCCGGCTGCGCGAGCACATGCACCGCGGCTTCCGAGTAGCCCTGGGTCTCGTCATGAAAGCGCCGGCCCTCGCAGTTGAGCTGCACGCCGCCTTCCATCATCACGGCCCAGGACATGAGCGCGCCCTGCGGCGTGACCCAGGAGCCATGGCCCTGGTAGCCGCCGAGGTCGCGCAGCCTCGCGCCCAGCGCCTCGCCCCAGAGGATCGCGCTGCCGTCGTTGCCCACGTGGCCGCCGAACGCGGCCTCGGCCATCTCGGGCAGCAGCGTGCGCACCATCCGCGCATTGCCGCCGAAACCGTTGCAGGCCAGCAGCAGCGCATCGCAGCCCAGCGTCTCGCGGCTGCCGTCGGGGCGCGCGTACTCGACGCCGACCACGCGGTCGCCATCATCGAGCACCAGCGTGTCGACCAGCGCCTGCGTCAGCACCGGAATGCCGGCCGCCTCGGCGGCCGACTGCAGCGCCGCCATCAGCGCGGCGCCGGTCTTCTGTTCGAGCGCATGCATGCGGTGCACGCCATGGCCCGGATAGAGGAAGCCATCGAGCAGCAGCCACCGCAGCCCGTGCCGTGCCTGCAGCGCATCGAGCGCCGGGCCGATGGCCCCCGCATAGGCCGCGACCAGCGCGGGTGCCGCGCGGCCATGGGCCTTGGCCTGGATGTCGGCGGCGAAGCGCTCGGCGCTGTCGTCGAGCACGCCGTGCGCGCGCTGCGCGAGCGTGCCGGGCGCGGGGATGAAGCCCGAGGAGAGCGCGGTCGATCCGCTGGGCAGCGCATCGCGCTCGAGCACCACGCAGTCCACGCCCGCGTCGGCCAGCATCAGCGCGGCCGTGAGCCCGCAGGCGCCGCCGCCGACGATCGCCACCGGCACGCGCACCTCGGCCTCGACCGAGGCCGCGCGGCGCACCGGTCGCGACGGGTTCGAACTCATGCGAGCGACGCGGCGAAGGCCGCGCAGTCCGTCACCTCGGCCACGTTGCGCATGTCGGCCAGCGAGGTCTGGTGCCTTTCCTCGCCGAAGGCCGCGCAGCCGTCGGCCAGCACCAGCGTGCGGTAGTCGCGCATGTGCGCATCGCGCACCGTGCTCGCGACGCCGCCATTGGTGACGATGCCGCAGACCGCCACCGTGTCGATGCCCGCGCGGCGCAGCACCCAGTCGAGCTGGGTGTTGAAGAAGGCCGAGTACGCGACCTTGCTCACGTTCACGTCGACCAGCCCGGCCAGCGCGTCGACATTGGCCTGGCCCCAGCTGCCGGGCGCGAAGTCGCCCTTGGCGAGGTACGGGCGCAGCGCCTTCAGGTGCGGCGACACCATCGGCTCGCCCGAAGCATCGGGCCACAGCGTGAACTGGCTCGCCACCACCATGCCGCCCGCGGCCTTGAGCGCGCGCGCCACCGCGGCCACGCGCGCCGGCAGCAGCAGCGCCGGCGGGTTGGTATCGCCGCCGCGCGCATAGGCGCCCCGGGCATCGAGGAAGTCGTTCTGCAGGTCGATGATGACCAGCGCGGTGCGTGCCGCGATCGGTTGCCTGGCTTCGCTCATGACAGCCTCACGAGAAGGTTGCCGTGCGCATCGACCTCGGCATGGAAGCCGGGTTCGAGCCACACGGTGGTGTCGGCCTGCTCGAGGATCGCGGGTCCCTCGATGCGCGCGGCCACCGGCAGCTCCAGGCGCGCATAGCGTTGCGCCTCGTGCCAGCGGCCGTCGTGGAACACGCGCTGCGTGCCCAGCGGCGCGGTGCTGCCCTGCCCCTCGGGCGCGAGCACCTTGAGGTCGAACTTGGGCCGCACGCCGATGCGTGCATAGCGCAGGTTCATCACGCGGATCGCGATGCCCTCGAGCACGCGGCCGAAGGCAGCCGTGTAGCTGGCCTCGAAGGCGGCGCGGATGGCCGCGGCCGTGAGCGGCGCGCTGCCCAGCACCACGGGCAGCGTGTGCGTCTGGCCCGCGTAGAGCATGTCGAGCGCGATCACCTCGCGCACCTCCTCGAAGCGCACGCCCGAGGAATCGAGGCGCTGCTGGCAGCTCGCGGCCAGCTCGTCGATGCGGCGCTGGACCTCCGCCACGTCGAGTTCGGCCAGCGGCTTGTTGAGGGTCTGCACCGCGTCGTGGCGCATGTCGGCGATCACGCAGCCCAGCGCCGAGGTCACGCCGGGATAGCGCGGCACGATGCCGGTGGCCACGCCGACCTCGCGCATCATCGCGCACACGTGCAGCGCGCCGCCGCCGCCGAAGGGCATGTAGGCGAAGCGGCGCGGATCGTGCCCGCGCTCGATCGACACCAGGCGAATGGCGCCAGCCATGCGCGCATTGGCGACCGTGAGGATGGCCTCGGCGGCCGCGTGCACGTCCAGGCCCAGCGGGCGCGCGACGTGTTCCTCGATGGCCTGGCGCGACTTCTCGCCGTCGAGCGCCGCGAGCAGGCCGCCGCCGAGCGGCCGATCGGCCGCGATGCGGCCCAGCAGCACGTTGGCGTCGGTCACCGTGGGGCGCATGTTGCCGCGCCCGTAGCAGGCCGGGCCCGGCACGCTGCCGGCCGACTCGGGGCCCACCTGCAGCATGCCGCTCGCATCCACCGAGGCGATCGATCCGCCGCCCGCGCCGATGGTCTCGATCTGGATCATCGGCGAGCGGATCACCATGCCGAACTCGATCGCGGTCTGCGCCGCCAGCGCGGCCTCGCCGTTGGCCACCAGCGAGACGTCGAACGAGGTGCCGCCCATGTCGCCCGTGATCGCGTTCGGGAAGCCGGCCGCGCGCGCGATGGCCGCGCAGGCGATCACGCCGGCCGCCGGGCCCGACAGCGCGGTGCGCACCGGCAGGTCGCTCGCGGTCTGGCGCGACATCACGCCGCCGTTGCTCTGCACCACCAGCAACTCGCCCGCGAAGCCCTGCGCGCGCAGGTCCGACTCGAGCCGGCCGAGGTAGCTGCCCACCACCGGCTGCAGCGCGGCATTGAGCGTGGCGGTCGAGCAGCGCTCGAATTCGCGGATCTCGGGCAGCACCTCGCTGGCCGAGGTGACGTGCGGATTCGGCCAGAGCTCGCGCACCGCCGCGACCGCGAGCCGCTCGTTCGCCGGGTTGGCGTAGGTGTTGATGAAGAACACGCAGACCGCCTCGCAGCCGGCCTCGAGCAGCGCGCGCGCCTCGGCGCGCACCTGGTCGAGATCGACCGCGGTGTGCAGGGTGCCGTCGGCCAGCACGCGCTCGTCGACCTCGCGGCGCAGGTCGCGCGGCACCACGGGCAGGAAGCTGCCGCGCAGGCCCCAGGTCTGGGGCCGGTCGCGGCGGCGCATCTCGAGCACGTCGCGGAAGCCGCGCGTGGTGATGATGCCGGTGCGCGCCACCTTGCGCTCGAGCAGCGCATTGGTGCCGACGGTGGTGCCGTGCACGATGGTGGCGATGGCCGCGGCCGAATCCGCCACGCGTGCCACGCCGTTCATGAAGCCGCGCGCTTCCTCGCCGCGCGTGGACGGCACCTTGACGATGCGTGCCGTGCCGTTCGCCTCGTCGAGCACGAACAGGTCGGTGAAGGTGCCGCCGACGTCGACGCCGACGACCAGGGAATTGCGGGAGTTGCCAGGGGAGCTCATTCGGATGCCTTGTCGTCGTTGCCGGTCGTCACATAGCCCATCGCGCGGTCGGCCGCGCGCTGCGCCGCGGGCCGCTCGGCGGCCTCGCCCCAGCCGCCGCCGCCCGGCGTCTCGAGCCGCACGCGCTCGCCGCGCTCGAGCCGGATGCCGCGCATCTTCGAGACCATCGGCGGCACGTGCCATTCGCCCGCGTTCTCGTAGCGGAACACGTTGACCGCGCCTGCGCCGCCGCCCGCGATGCCCTTGGGCGGCGAGGTGCCGCGCTCGCCGAACACGAAGACTTCGGCGTCCTGCTCGAGCAGTTCGATCTCGTAGACGGCGCCGAGGCCGCCGCGGTGCCGGCCGTCGCCGCCCGAATCGGCGCGCAGCGACCATTCGGTGAAGCGCACCGGATAGGCGGCCTCGAGGATCTCCAGCGGCGGAATGGTCGCGGTCGAGATCGGCGCATTGCCGTGCGAGAGTCCGTCGCCGCCCGAATGGCCGCCATGGCCGCCGCCGAAGAAGCTGAACATCACCCAGCGCTGGCCCTCGCGGCCCTTGTCGCTGCGGTGGCCCGCGATCGACAGCGCATTGATGGTGCCGTAGGCCTGCGCGACGGCGCGCGTGGGATCGGCCTGCGCGGCGGCGCTGAAGATCACGTCGATCATGCGCAGGATGGTCTCGGTGTAGCCGCCGACCGGGCGTGGCCGCTCGGCGCTGATCACCAGCTTGTCGGGAATCAGGAAATCCACCGCGTCGAGCACGCCGGCATTGGCGGGCACGTCGGGGAACAGGTGCTTGAGCGCGACGTAGCAGGCCGCCACGGCCGTGGCGCGCGAGATGTTGACCGGCCCCGCGCATTGCGCCGAGGTGCGCGAGAAGTCGAGCAGCAGCCGGTCGCCGGCCACCGTCATGTCGAGCGCGATGGTCAGCGGCTCGTTCACGATGCCGTCGTTGTCGAGCAGGTCCTCGAAGCTGTAGCGGCCGTCGGGCAGCGAGGCGATGTGCGAGCGCATCAGCCGCAGCGCGCGGCCGCGCAGCTCGCCGAGCGCGTTCAGCACCAGCTCATCGCCGTACTCGTCGAGCAGGCCGTGCAGCCGCTTCGCGCCGAGCTCGAGCGCCGCGAGCTGGCCGTTGAGGTCGCCCCAGAGGCTGTCGGGCAGGCGCGTGTTGGCCTGCAGGATCGCGAGCACGTCGGCATCGAGCTTTCCGTCGCGCACGATGCGCACCGGCGGGATCTGCACCGCCTCCTGCCAGCACTCGGTGGCCGCGGGGTTGTAGTTGCCGGGCACCGCGCCGCCCACGTCGTGCCAGTGCGCGGCCGAGGCCATGTGGCAGTAGAGCTTGCCGTGGCGGAAGAAGGGCTTGACCAGCTTGAAGTCGTTGGCGTGCGTGCCGCCGTCGTAGGCATCGTTGCTGATCCAGATGTCGCCGTCCTTCATGCCGCCGCGCGGCGCGGCCGCGGCGATGGTGGCGCGCACCGCGAAGGCCATGGCGCCGACGAACACCGGCAGGCCCGACTTGCCCTGCACCAGCGTGTCGCCGCTGGTCGCGTCGTACAGGCCGTGGCAGGCGTCGTGCGCCTCGGCGATGATGGGATTGAACGCGCTGCGGTAGAGCGTGGCGTCCATCTCGTCGGCCACCTGCTCGAGGCGGCCGCGCAGCACGGCGAGCGTGACGGGGTCGAGTGTGTCGTTCATTCGGTTCTCCATGTCGATGCGGCTCTCTTCGCGGAATACCGCGGAACCGGCTTTGCCGGGCCGCAGGTATTGCCCCCTGGAAGGGGGTTGGCGGCCACACGAAGTGGGCAAGCCTGGGGGTCAGTCAACTTTTGCGCCGCTGGTCTTCACGACTTTGGCCCATTTGTCGATTTCCTTTTTCACGTGGGCGGCGAATTCCGCCTGCGTGGAACCCACCGGCTCGGCGCCCAGCGCGGCCAGCTTCTCGCGCACCTCGGGCAACTTGAGGATGCGCTGCACCTCGGCCGAGAGCTTGTCGACCACCGGCTGCGGCGTGCCCTTGGGCGCGAACAGGCCCGACCAGGCATCGGCATAGAAGCCCGGGTAGCTCTCGGCGATGGTCGGCAGGTCCGGCAGCGAAGGCGAACGGCGCAGGCTGGTGAGCGCGATCGCGCGCAGCTTGCCGGCCTTGACGTGCGGCAGCGCCGAGGGCAGCCCGTCGACCATCATCTGCACCTGGCCGGCCAGCAGGTCGGAGACCGCCGGCGCGCTGCCCTTGTAGGGCACGTGCGTGATGTCGACGCCGGCCTCGGCCTTGAGCATCTCCATGCCCAGGTGCGCGGCCGTGCCGTTGCCCAGCGACGCGTAGTTGAGCTTGCCGGGCTCCTTCTTCGCGAGCGCGACCAGCTCGGCCAGGTTCTTCGCGGGCACCGAGGGATGCACCACCAGCACGTTGGGCACCACGGCCACCTGGCTGATGGCGACGAAGTCAGCCACCGGGTCGTAGGGCATCCTGCTGTAGAGCGAGGTGTTGATGGCGTGCGAGCCGGTCACGCCCATCACCAGCGTGTAGCCGTCGGCCGGCGCCTTGGCCACGAGGTCCGAGCCCACGTTGCCGCCCGCGCCCGCGCGGTTGTCGACCACCACGGGCTGGCCCCAGTGCTCGCTCATCTTCACCGCGACCAGCCGCGCCGCGGCATCGGTGGCACCGCCCGGCGGGAAGGGCACGACGATGCGGATCGCCTTGTCGGGAAAGCCGCCGGCCTGGGCGGCGGCGACGAGCGGCAGGCACACGAGCAGCGTGCTGGCGAGGTAGCGCAGGAGTTTCATGGTGGGTGGGGCGTGAAGGTGGTGAAGAGGAATCGGGTCAGAGCCGTTGCCACAGCGCGCCGAGCGCGGTGCCGGCGGGCGCGTCGAGCACGCCGTCGCAGAAGGCCTGGGCGCGCGCGGGTGCGACGGACCGGGCTGCGTAGTGCGCGAACTTGGCGAGCAGGGTTGCGCGGTCCAGCGGGTTCTGGGCGTCGCCCGCGATGGTGGTCACGGTCTCTTCGTGCGTGACGCCGTCGTGCGTCAGCGCGAGCGTGGCGCCACGCTCGCGGCGCGCCGTGAGACCGGCATCGACCTCGAGCTCGACCAGCGCCTCGAGCCGGCGCAGCTCGGCGTCGTCGAAGCGCGGCGCGGCATACACCGAGGGGTCGACATCGCCGAAGCGCAGCATCGCCGCGAGGCCGAAGCTCAGGCTGAACTGCGCCTGGATCGGCGTGCGCGGCGCGCGGTTGCCGCAGTAGACGATCGCCTCCTCGTACACCGTGAGCACGATGCGGCGGATGCCCGCGGTGTCGCCGCCCAGCCGTTCGCGCAACGCACGCGCGGCGGTCGCGCCGTAGTGCACGTGGCGCACGGCCGCGAAGGGCTTGAGGTAGGCGTCGCGCAGCAGCAGCGTCGACGCATCGGGCAGCGGCTGCGCGGCCGCTGCCGCATGATTCGCCGCGTAGTGGGCCAGCGCGCCCTCGGGCGCGTCGATGCCGGCCGCGCTCGCGAAGGCCGCCTGCAGCCCCAGCGAGGCGCTGTGGCCCAGGTAGGTGTTGCGGGCGGTGCGGCCCTGCGCCACCGGCAGGTAGAGGCTGGTGGCGAGCTGGCAGGCCGCGATGTCGATGGCCTGCACGATGGCTTCGGGCGCCAGGCCCAGCAGCCGCGCCGCGCCCGCCGCCACGCCGAGCGCGGGCCAGTTGGCGTCCACATGCATGCCGGGGCGGATGCGCAGCCAGGCGCCGCAGCGCGCGCCGACCTCGTAGCCGAGCACGAAGGCATCGACGAATTCGCCGAGGCTGGCATCGCGCCGCAGCGCGAGCGGCAGCAGCGCCGCCACCAGCGGTACGCCGGGCCGGCCGTGCGCGAGCGCATGGCCTTCGCAGGCTTCGTCCCAGGTCGCGGCCATGGCGATGACCTGCGCGGCCGCCTGCACCGACAACGACTGCCCGGCGGGGAACGCGAAGCCGCCCGGTTCGCAGGCGGCGAGCGCGGCCTCGAGCCGGCGCACCTCGCCCGCCTGCCGGCCCGCGAGCGCGCAGCCGACGGTGTCGGCCAGCAGCCGCCGCGCCTGCGAGGCGGCCTCGGCATTGGCCGGCCGCGCCGCATGCAGCGCCACCACGGCCTGCAGCACCGCGCGTTGCGGATCGATGTCAGGCGGCATCGGCTTCCTTCTTCGCCGCCATGCGACGGCGCAGCAGCGGCAACAGGCCACCGGCCTCGACCATCTCGGTCAGGAAGCCCGGCACGGGCTCGCAGACCAGCGTGCGCCCGTCGGCACCGCGCAGCGCGGGCGTGCCGATGTCGAGTGCGATGCGCTCGCCGTCGTGCAGCGACTCGGCCTCCGCGCAGGTCAGCAGCAGCAGGCCGACATTGAAGGCATTGCGGAAGAAGAGCCCGCTGTACGAGGGCGCGATCACCGCGGCCACGCCCAGCTGCACCAGCACGGCCGCGGCCTGCTCGCGCGAGGAGCCGATGCCGAAGTTGGGGCCGGCCACGATCACGTCGCCCGAGCGAACCTCGCGCGCGAACTCGGGGCGGATGGCTTCGAGGCAGTGCTGCGCGATGCGGTCGATGCCATGCTTCATCGCATGGCCGGGCGCGAGCGCGTCGGTGTCGATGTCGGCGCCCAGGCGCCAGACCCGGTGCATGTTTTGATCGCTCATCCCAGCACCTCGCGCGGATCGGTCACGCAGCCACGCAAGGCGGCGGCGGCCACCGTGTAGGGCGAGCCCAGGTAGACCTGCGCGGTCGGCGAGCCCATGCGGCCCTTGAAGTTGCGCGCGGTGGTCGAGATGACAGTGATGTCGTCGCCCATCGGGTCGCCATAGCCCGAGCAGGCGCCGCAGGCGGTGGGGAACAGCTCGGCGCCGGCCTCCATCAGCACCTGCAGCACGCCCTCCTCGCGCGCCTGCTCCTGGTCGCGCAGGCTCGCGGGTGCCACGATCAGGCGGATGCCGTTCGCGACCTTGTGGCCGCGCAGCACCTGCGCGGCGGCGCGCAGGTCGTCGAGCTTGGCGCCGGTGCAGGCGCCGATGTAGGCCACGTCGACCGGCGTGCCGACGAAGCGGCTCACGCCATGCGCATTGGCCGGGCTGTGCGGCGCGGCCACGTGGGGTTCGAGCGTGGCGGCATCGAAGCGGTGGTCCGTGAGCGCGGCATCGGCGTCGGTGAACCATGGCGCCATGTCGACCGGCGGCGCGCCGGCACCGGCCAGGAACGCGGCCGTGGTGGCATCGGGTGCGATCAGCCCGGCCTGCGCGCCGAGCTCGGCGCTCATGTTCGAGAGCGTCATGCGCTCCTGCATCGACAGCGCGACCACCGCCGGCCCCGCGAACTCCACGGCCTGGTAGCGGCCGCCGTTCATGCCGAAGCGGCCGATCATGTGCAGCATCATGTCCTTGGCGGTCACGCCCGCGGGCAGCGCGCCGTCCCACCACATGCGCAGGGTCTCGGGCACGCGCAGCCAGATCTCGCCCGTGACCACCACGCCGAGCATCTCGGTGCTGCCGACGCCGAACATGTAGGCGCCGAAGGCACCGCCCGTGGGCGAGTGCGAGTCGCCGCCCACGCACAACATGCCGGGGCGGATGTGGCCGTGCTGCGGCACCACCACGTGGCAGATGCCCTGGCTGTCGTAGACATGCGGCAGCTTCTGATCGCGCGCCCAATCGCGCGCGATGCGCACGATGCGGCGCGAGTCGTCGTCGCGCTCGGGCACGTAATGGTCCATCACGAGCACCACGCGCGAGCGATCCCAGATCTGCGCGCCCAGTTCCTCGAGCATGGGCTGCAGGCGGCGCGGTCCCGAGGAGTCGTGGAACATCGCGAGGTCGACGCCGCAGGTCACGATCTCGCCCACCGCCACCCGCTCGCGGCCGCTGGCGCGCGCGATGAGCTTCTGCGCCAGGGTCTGTGCTGAAGCCGTCGCGCTCATTCGGGCTTGGCTCCCGAGAACTTGACCACCTTGGCCCAGCGCACGATCTCGCTCTGCACGAAGGCCGAGAACTGCTCGCTCGAATTGCCGACGGGGATCGCACCCTCGATCTCGAGGCGCTGGCGCATGTCGGCCTGCTGCAGCGCATGGCGCGCGGCATCGCCGATCTGCTTGATGCGCTCGGCCGGCATGCGCGCGGGGCCGAACAGGCCGAACCAGGCGCTCGACTCGTAGCCGGGCAGCGCCTCGGCGATGGCCGGCACCTCGGGGAAGGCCGGCAGCCGCTTGGCCGTGGTCACGCCCAGCGCCTTGAGCTTGCCGGCCTGGATGTGGGCCTTGACGTTGCCCACGGCCGCGAACATCAGCTGCACCTGGCCCGCGAGCACGTCCTGCACGGCAGGTGAGGTGCCCTTGTAGGGGATGTTCACGATGTCCACGCCCGACTGCATCTTGAAGGCCTCGCCCGCCATGTGCAGCGAGGAGCCCACGGCGCCGATCGCGAAGTTGAGCTGGCCCGGCTTCGCCTTGGCGAGCGCGATCAGCTCGCGCACGTCCTTCGCGGGCAGCGAGGGATGAGCCACAAGGATCGAGGGCGAGGTCGCGACGCAGGTGAGCGCGGTGAAGTCCTTGACCGGATCGAAGGGCAGGCTCGGATAGAGCGTGGCATTGATCGCATGGCTGGTGAAGCTCATCAGCAGCGTGTTGCCGTCGGGCGCGGCCTTGGCCACGGCATCGGCCGCGATGTTGCCGCCCGCGCCGGGCTTGTTCTCGACGATGACGTTGCGGCCCAAAGCCGGGCCCATGCTCACGGCCAGCGAGCGCGCCAGCGTGTCGGTGGAGCCGCCCGCGGGTGCGCCGACCAGGATGCGCACCGGCGCGCCGCCGATCTGCGCCAGGCTGTTGCCGGCCCATGCCGCGGCCAGCGACGAAAGGAGGATGTCGCGTCTTTTCATGTGTTGTTCTCCGAAAGAGATCGTGGGGAGGAGCGCCTCAGAGTCCCAGATAGGCGCGCCGCAGCTCGTCGCTCACGAGCAGTTCGCCGGGCAGGCCCGAGAAGCGCACGCTGCCGTTCTCGAGCACGTAGGCGCGGTCGGCGATCTCGAGCGACTGGCCGACGTTCTGCTCGACCAGCAGCACGGCCAGGCCGCCATCGCGCAGCTCGCGGATCAGCGTGAACATCTCCTCGACCAGCAGCGGCGAGAGGCCCAGCGAAGGCTCGTCGAGGATCAGCAGCACCGGCTCGGCCATCAGCCCGCGCGCGATGGCCAGCATCTGCTGCTCGCCGCCGCTCATGGTGCCGGCATGCTGGTCCATGCGCTCGCGCAGCCGCGGGAACAGCGCGAACGACTTCTCGAGGTTCTGCGCGCGGCGCTCGCGCGCCCGCGTGAACGAGCCGAGCTCGAGGTTCTCGCGCACGCTGAGGTTGGGAAACACCTTGCGGCCCTCGGGCACCTGGATCAGGCCGGCCTTGACGACGTCGCGGTAGTGCGCGCCGCTCAGGTCCTTGCCGTCGAAGCGCACCGTGCCGCCCCAGGCCGGGCACAGGCCGCAGACCATCTTGTTGAGCGTGGACTTGCCCGCGCCGTTGCTGCCGAGCAGCGCGACCATCTCGCCGGCGTTCACCTTCAGGTCGACGCCGCGCAGCACCTCGACGCGGCCATAGCCGCCGCGCAGGCCTTCGATTTCCAGCAAAGCGCTCATGCTGCGGCTCCCGTTGCGGCCTTGCGCAGCCGCGCCGCGGTGCCATGCCCCAGGTAGGCCTCGACCACCCGGTCGTCGGAGGTCACCTGCGCCGGGCTGCCCTCGGCGATCAGCTGGCCCTGCGCCAGCACCCAGACATGCTCGGCGAGGTTCATCACGGCCTGCATCACGTGTTCGATCATCAGCACGGTCACGCCGCTCGCGGCGATGCCGCGCACCACCGGCATCATCTCGGCGATCTCCTGCGGGTTGAGGCCGGCCAGCACCTCGTCGAGCAGCAGCAGGCGCGGCCGGGTGGCGAGCGCGCGCGCGAGCTCGAGGCGCTTGCGGCCGGCCACGGTGAGGTCGGAGGCGGGCTTGTCGAGCTGCGGCGCGAGGCCCACGCGCTGCGCCACGGCCTCGGCTTCGCGCAGCGCATCGGTGCGGCCGCGCAGGTGCAGGTGCGCGCCGACCGCGATGTTCTCGCGCACGGTCTGCGCGGCGAAGGGCTTCACGATCTGGAAGGTGCGGGTCATGCCGAGCGCGGCATTGCGATGCGGCTCGCGGCCGGTGATGTCCTGGCCCGCGAAGCGCACGCTGCCGGCGTCGGGCTTCAGAAAGCCCGACATCAGCGCGAACAGCGTGGTCTTGCCCGCGCCGTTGGGCCCGATCAATGCGCTGAGACTGCCCTCGCGCACGGAGAGACTGACGTTCTGCACCGCCTTGAGCCCGCCGAAGGAACGCGAGACGCCCTCGAGCACCAGCAGGGACGATTCACTCATCGCGGCCTCCCTTCGCGCTCCAGAGCTGCCGCACCGACTGGCCGATGCCCGCGATGCCGCGCGGCACGAAGATCACGATCAGCACGAGCACGGTGCCGTAGATCACCATGTTGATGCCCGGCAGCTCGCCGAACAGGTTGCGCGTGAAGTCCGACAGCAGGTGCAGCACCACCGCGCCGAGCACCGGGCCCCACACGGTGCCCATGCCGCCGACGATGGCCGCCACCAGCGCCTCGACCGACACGCCCGCGCCGTAGGCGATGCCGGCATCGATGTACTGGAACACCTGCACGTAGAAGGCACCGGCCGCGCCCATGAAGGCGGCCGACAGGCCGATGGCCGCGAGCTTGACGCGGAAGGGGTTCACGCCGACGGCGCGCGCCGCGTCCTCGTTGTCGCGCACCGCCTGCAGGTAGGCGCCGAAGCGGCCGTTGCGCAGCCAGCAGGTGACGAGCAGCGCCACCACGACCATCGCGAGCACCACCCACAGGTAGCCGGCGCGCGTGGCGAACTGCAGGTTGGCGACCGATTCGCGCAGCGGCACCATCAGGCCGACACCACCGCCCGTGAAGTCGACCGACAGCGCGAGGATGCGGAACACCTCGGCGAAGGCCAGCGTGACCAGCGCGAAGTACGAGCCCTTGAGGCCGTAGCGGAAGCTCAGCGCGCCGATGAAGAGCCCCACCAGCGCGGCACCGGCGATGGCCAGCGGCAGCGCGATCCAGGCATTGATGCCGCCCTGCAGCTGCGCGATGGCCTGGATGTAGGCACCGGTGCCGAAGAACAGCGCATGGCCGAACGAGAACTGGCCGCCGAAGCCGCCGAGGATGTTCCAGGCCTGCGCGATCAGCGTGGCGTAGAGCGCCATCATCACGAAGTTGAGCGTGACGCCCGAGGTCGTGACCAGCGGCACGCACGCCACCAATACCGCGAACAGCGCGATGCCCGCGAGTTGCTTGCCCGCGCTCATGCCTTGGCCCCGAACATGCCCTGCGGCCGGAACAGCACCACGCCGATGAAGATCGCGAAGATGCCGATCTGGCCCAGCGATTCGCCGAGATAGAGGCCGCCGAGCGACTCCACCACGCCGACCAGGAAGCCGCCGATCAGCGCGCCGACGAAGCTGCCCATGCCGCCGAGCACGACGATGGTGAAGGCCACGAGCACGAAGCCGCCGCCGACCTGCGGGTTGACGTAGTAGGCCGGCAGCAGGAAGCAGGCGGCCGCGCCGAGGCAGGCCAGGCCGATGCCGAAGCTCATGGCGTAGACATGGTCGACGTCGATGCCCATGAGCTTGGCGCCCTCCTTCTCCTTGGCGACGGCGCGGATGGCGCGGCCGAGATCGGTGCGGCCCATGATCCAGAACAGGATGCCCGAGACCACGAGCGCGCCCGCGAAGGCCACCAGCTTGGGCACGGCGATCATCGCGGGGCCGATGGCCACGGTGCTCAGCGAATAGGCGGTGTCGATGTTGCGCGTGTCGGACTTGAAGAACAGCAGCGCGAGGTTCTCCATCACGATCGCGATGCCGAGCGTGGCGAGCAGGATGTTTTCGTCCTTGCCGTGGCCCGCGCGGTTGATGACCACGCGCTGCAGCGCATAGCCGAGCGCGAACATGCCGAGCACCACCACGGGCAGCGCGAGGTAGGGATCGATGCCCAGCCGCTCCTTGAGGAAGTACACCGCGTACAACGCCACCATCAGGCAGGCACCGTGCGCGAAGTTGATGATGTGCAGCACGCCGTAGATCAGCGTGAGGCCCAGCGCGATCAGTGCGTAGACGGCGCCTGTCGTGAGGCCGTTGAGCACCGACGGAAAAAGGATGCCGAGGTCTAGCATTTTGGGAACGTGCGCTCGTTTTGGAGACCGCCCGGCATGCGGTGCGGGTCGGTCGACCCCACTGCGCCGGCCGCTTCGCGGCTGCCCTGCGGTGCTCGCGTTTCGCGGGGTCTCGCAGAACTCGCTTCGCTCAAACAGCTGCGAGCCCTGATCCGCGAAACGCTGCGCTCCTCGGCGGCGCAGAGGGGATCGCCCGCCCCGCACCACATGCCGGGCTCCGCGGCTGATCGACAGCTGCCTGAATACCGTCGCATGGTTGGTCGCACGCTCATGCCTTCAGCGGGAACAGCGGCTCCACCTCGCGGTAGTCGCGCGGGATGATGACCTTGATGTCGTTCTTCACCACCTGCGTCATCAGCGGCTGCGCGCCCTCGTTCTGGCCATTGACGAACTTGGTCGGGCCATAGGGCATGAAGTGGTTCGAGAAGGTGCTCTTCTCGAGCGCATCGACGATCGCGGCGCGCTCGCCCGATTTGGCGCGCTCCAGCGCATCGGCCAGCAGCCACATCGAGGCATAGGTCATGAAGACCTCGTAGCTGAAGAACTGGCCCTTGGCCTCGACGCGCTTGCGCAGCTCCTGCGCGCGCTTGTCCCTGGGATTGAACCAGTGGTTGCAGTCGATGATGCCGTTGGCCGCATCGGGAAACTCCTTCACGAACTTGTAGCTCGAGGCCGCGCCGCCGAGCACCGAGAAGATCGCCTTGGGCACCACCTTCTGCTGCTGCATGGTGCGCACCAGCAGCGCGTACTCGTTGTAGTAGTTGGCCGGGATCACGATGTCGGGGTTGATCGACTTCATGCGCAGCACGATGTTGTTGAAGTCGCGCGTGGGGTTGGCGTGCTTCACCACCTCCTTGACCTCGAAGCCGTAGCCCGGCAGCTCGCGCGCCAGCAGCTGCGCGGTGCCGGCGCCGAACAGCGACTCCTCGTGGATCACCATCACGGTCTTGGCCGGATTGCCCGCGGCCTTGTTGAGCACCAGCAGGTTGGCCATCGCGACCTCGGTCGACTTGCGGTAGCCGGGGCCGAAGCGGAAGGTGTTCTTCAGGCCGCGCTCGACGATCTGGTCGGCCACGCCCACGTCGACCACGTGCGGCAGGTTGTACTTGGCCGCGGCCTGCGTGGTGGCCAGGCAGATCGCCGAGGCGTAGGCGCCGACGATGGCGCTGACGCCGGCCTCGTTCATCTTCTCGACCTCGGCCGCGCCCGCCTGCGGCTGCGACTGCGCGTCGCCCAGCAGGGCCTCGAGCTTCGCGCCGCCGAGCGACTTGATGCCGCCCGCGGCGTTGATGTCCTCGATCGCGAGCTGCGCGCCGAGCCGGCACTGCTGGCCCGAGTAGGCGAGCGCGCCCGTCACCGGGTGCAGCACGCCCACCTTCAGCGGCTTGGGTTGGGCCCCGCCGATCAGCGGGAAGGCGAGCGCGGAGGCCAGGGTGGCGGACTGCGAAACGAAGCGGCGGCGGGTCTGCATGGGGCGTTTCCTTTTCTTTGTCTTCAGTTGAACTTGGCCGACACGTCCCGGCTGACCCAGACCTTGGCGTCGATGCTGCCGACGCGGGACAGTTGCATCTCGTAGGTGTAGCGGTCGGGCCGGTAGAAGCCGTGCAGCCACTGCACCGGGCGCTCGGCTTCGTCGTAGATCAGGCGGCGCACCGCGAGCAGGGCCGAGCCGACCGAGACGTCGAGGTGCTGCGCGAGCACGTTGTCGGCCAGGCGCGCGGAGATGGTCTGGTGGGCCCGGCCCACCTTCACGCCCGACTCCTCGAGCAGCACCAGGATCGGCTTCTTCGAGAGCTCGCGGCGGCCGAAGCGGCGCGCGATCGTGTCGGGCACGTAGGTGGTGATGTGCGAGAGCGGGCCTTCGCGCGTGGAACGCACGCGCACCGCCTTCTGCACCGGGTCGCCGAGCTGCAGCTGCAGCGCCTCGGCCACCTGCGAGGAGGCCGTGATGGTCGCGACCTCGAGCACCTTGACCGAGGTGTGCAGGCCCATGGTGACGAGGTTCTCGAGCAGGCCGCGCAGGTTGGCGCGCTCGCTGGCCGGTGCGGTCGGCGCCTCGCCCGCGACGGGGCCGATGGGCCGCGTGCGGCGGCCCGGCGTGCGCGAGATCAGCCCTTCGGCGGCGAGCTGCTCGAGCGCGCGCCGCACGGTGACGCGCGCCACGCCGAACTGCTGCATGAGCGCGAGCTCGCCCGGCAGCCCGTCGGCGGCGAAGCGGCCCTCATGCAACTGCTCCCGCAGCACCAGGTAGATCTGGTGGTACTTGGGCAAGGGCATCTGCGACATGCAGGCGATGTTTTTGCAGTTTCAATGTTCTGTCAATGGGACATTTAAAGGCGCGCGGAAACGAAAACGGCCCCCGAAGGGGCCGTCGATGGCAGGAAGCGAGCGGCTCGGCTGCCGCCTGGCTCAGAGCTTGAAGGGCACCACTTCCTGGCGCTGCTCGCCCAGGCCCTCGATGCCGAGCGCCATCACGTCGCCCTTCTTGAGGAACAGCGGCGGCTTCATGCCCATGCCCACGCCGGGCGGGGTGCCGGTGGTGATCACGTCGCCGGGTTCCAGCGTCATGAACTGGCTCACGTAGCTCACGATCTTCGCCACGCTGAAGATCATGGTCTTGGTGCTGCCGGTCTGCACGCGCTGGCCGTTGAGGTCGAGCCACATCGCGAGCTTCTGCGGGTTCTCGACCTCGTCGCGCGTCACCAGCCAGGGCCCGATGGGGCCGAAGGTGTCGCAGCCCTTGCCCTTGTCCCAGGTGCCGCCGCGCTCGATCTGGAACTCGCGTTCGCTAACGTCGTTGATGACGCAGTAGCCGGCCACGTGGTCGAGCGCGCTCTTCTGCGAGACGCAGCGCGCGCGCGTGCCGATGACCACGCCGAGCTCGACTTCCCAGTCGCTCTTGACCGAGCCCTTGGGCAGCATCACGGGATCGTTCGGGCCCTGGATGCAGCTCGTGGCCTTCATGAAGACCACGGGTTCCTTGGGCACCGGCAGGCCCGACTCGGCCGCATGGTCGGCGTAGTTGAGACCGATGGCGATGAACTTGCCGACGCGGGCCACGGGGCTGCCGTAGCGCGGCTTGCCCTTGACCGGCGGCAGCTTGTCGGTCTTGAGCTTGCGCAGCTTGGCGATGGCGGCATCGCCGAGCTGCTCGGGACCGATGTCCTTGACGACGGCGCTCAGGTCGCGCAGCTGGCCGTTGGCGTCGACGAGGCCCGGCTTCTCCTTGCCGGGGTTGCCGTAGCGGACGAGTTTCATGCTTGCTTTTCCTTGGGTGGTTGGATGGTTCTGTGGGAAGGGGCGATCAGTAGGTCGAGCGGCCGCCCGAGAGGTCGAACACCGCGCCGGTCGAGAACGAGCAGTCGTCGGTGCACAGCCAGCCTACCAGCGCCGCGACCTCCTCGACGGTGCCGAAGCGGCCCTGCGGGATCTTCGACAGCATGAAGGCGATGTGGTCGGGCGTCATCTGGTCGAAGATCGCGGTCTTGACCGCGGCCGGCGTCACGCAGTTGACGCGGATGCCGGTGTCGGCGAGCTCCTTGCCGAGCGACTTGGTGAGGCCGATGACCGCGGCCTTGCTGGCGCTGTAGGCGCTGGCGTTGGGATTGCCGTCCTTGCCGGCCACCGAGGCGATGTTGACGATGCGGCCCTGCCCTCCCTGCGCGCGCATCTGCGCCACCACCTCGCGGCAGCACAGGAACACGCCGTTGACGTTGACCTCCATCACCTGGCGCCAGTCGTCCACCGGGTAGTCCCAGAGCTTGGCGTTGGGGCCGGTGATGCCGGCGCTGTTGACCAGCGCATCGATGCGCGGCGCATGCGCTAGCGTGGCCGCCACCGCCTTGGCCACCGAGGGCTGCTGCGAGACGTCGACCTTGAGCGCGCGCGCCTTGCCCGGGCCCAGCGACTCGGCGGCGCGCGCGGCCGCGGCTTCGTCGCGGTCCCACAGCGTGACCGTGCCGCCCGAGGCGACCAGCCGCTGCGCGATGCCGAAGCCCAGCCCGGTGGCGCCGCCGGTGACCACCGCGTGGCGTCCGGCGAAGTCGAGCTGGTTCATATGGTGATGCCGCCGTCGACCGTGAAGGCCTGGCCGGTGGCGAAGATGGATTCGTCGCTGGCGAGGAACACGACCACGGGCGCGATCTCCTCGGCGCGCGCGAGCCGGCCCATGGGCTGGCGCGCGACGAAGGCCTTGCGCGCGGCCTCGGGATCGGCATTGGCGTTGATGCGCTCACCCAGCGAGGGCGTGTCGACCGTGCCGGGGCACACCGCATTGCAGCGGATGCCGCGCGTGACGTAGTCGGCCGCCACGCTCTTGGTGAGGCCCAGCACCGCGGCCTTGGTGGTGCCGTAGACGAAGCGGTTGGGCAGGCCCTTCATGCTCGAGCACACGCTCGCCATGTTGATGATGCTGCCGCGGCCCGCCGCGAGCATGCCGGGCAGCACGGCCTGGATGGTCCACATCTGGGCGCGCACGTTGAGCGCGAAGGCGAAGGCGAGGTCGTCGTCGCTGGCCTGCTCGATGGTGCCGTTGTGCACCACGCCCGCGCAGTTGAACAGCACGTCGAGCGGCGGCAGGGTCGACACCAGCGCGCCGATGGCGGCCTTGTCGAGCACGTCGAGCTTGGCGGCCGTGACGTTCGGCACGCCGGCGTAGCGCTCGAGCAATTGCGCGTTGACGTCGGTGGCCCAGACCTGGGCGCCCTCGGCCGCGAGCGCGAGCACGCTCGCATGGCCGATGCCCTGGCCGGCCGCGGTGACGAGCGCGGTCTTTCCCTTCAATCTCATGGTGTCTCCGATTCGGGTTTGGCCCGATGGGTGGCACGGGCCGCTCATCGTATTCTGAATTGGCCTTACCACTTGTCCAATTCAGGACAACCCTTAAACCCACTCGTCTTCTTTTCTGACCCCGTGCCGCTGCAGACCGTCGAACCCCAACGCCTCTATCGCCAGATCGCCGACCAGCTGCGCGCGCTGATCGGCCAGGGCGAGTTCGCCGTGGGCGCGCGCCTGCCGGCCGAGCGCGACCTGGCCAAGCAGCTCGGCGTGAGCCGTCCCTCTGTGCGCGAGGCGCTGATCGCGCTCGAGGTCGAGGGCTGGGTCGAGGTGCGCACCGGCTCGGGCGTGTACGTGCTCGACCGCTCGCACCGCGCGAGCGCGCCGGTGGCGCCCACCGAGTGGGGGCCGCTCGAGCTGATCCGCGCGCGCCGCGTGATCGAGGGCGAGACCGCGGCCATCGCGGCGCAGATGGGCAAGCGCAAGGACGTCGATGCGATGACGCGCGCCATCGAGGTCATGCGCGAACTGGCCGACCGCAAGGTGATGCCGCTCGAGGGCGACCGCGCCTTTCACCTCGCGATCGTCGGCGCCAGCGGCAACGCGGTGCTGATCGAGACGGTGCAGAACTTCTGGGACTCGCGCAAGGGCCCGATCTTCACGCGCCTGGGCGGCTACTTCGAGACGGTGTCCTCGTGGCGCTCGGCCATCGCCGAGCACGAGGCGATCCGCGACGCGGTGGCCGCGCGCGACGCCGAGGCCGCGCGCGCCGCGATGCACGAGCACATGGACAAGTCCCACCAGCGATTCAGCGCGAGCTGGCGACGCGCGAAGCCTTCCTGACTTCTCGCCAGCGTTCCTTCTTCTTCCTGCCACGACGATAACGGAGACAAGCCACATGACCAGCAGCAGCAGAAACAGCAAACGCACCGCCCTCAAGGCCCTCGCCGCCTGCGCCCTCGCGGCCGGCGCGCTCGGGGTATCGGGCCTGGCCTCGGCCCAGACCAAGCTCAAGTGGGCCCACGTCTACGAGACCTCGGAGCCCTTCCACAAGTACTCGGTGTGGGCCGCCGAGGAGATCAAGAAGCGCACCAACGGCAAGTACGACATCCAGGTGTTCCCGGCCTCCAGCCTCGGCAAGGAGGCCGACATCAACCAGGGCCTGACCCTGGGCACGGTCGACATCATCCTGTCGGGCGCGAGCTTCGCGGGCCGCACCTACACGCCACTCGCGATCTCCTACTTCCCGTTCATCTTCCGCGACGCCGAGCACCAGCTGAAGTACGCGAAGAGCGACGTGTTCAGGGAGCTCGCCAAGGGCTACGACGACAAGAGCGGCAACCACATCACGGCGCTGAGCTACTACGGCGCGCGCCACGTCACCTCGAGCGCCGCGCGGCCGGTGAGCAAGCCCGAGGACATGAAGGGCCTGAAGATCCGCGTGCCCGACGCGCCGGCCTACCTCGCCTTTCCCAAGTCGCTGGGCGCGAACCCGACGCCGATCGCCTTCGCCGAGGTCTACCTCGCGCTGCAGAACGGCACGGTGGACGCGCAGGAGAACCCGCTGCCGACCATCGAGGCCAAGAAGTTCTACGAGGTGCAGAAGAACATCTCGCTGACCGGCCACATCGTCGACTCGCTGCTCACCATCTGCTCGGGCCAGCTCTGGGGCCGGCTGTCGGCCGACGAGAAGAAGATCTTCAGCGAGGTGATGGAGGAAGCGGCCGAGCGCACGGGCCGCGAGATCATCGCCTCGGAGGCGCGGCTGGTGGACGAGTTCAAGAAGAAGGGCAACAACGTGATCACGGTCGACAAGAACGTGTTCCGCGAGGCCGTGCTCAAGGCCACCAAGCCCACCGACAACGGCTACCGCCAGCAGGACTACGACCGCATCCTCGCGATCAAGTAGGCCCCCGGCCCCGCCGCCCTTCCCATCCGCCTCGCACGGCCGGCCCCTCCCGCACCAGGGGGCCGTGCCGCGAGCGCCGACCATCCGCGAGGAGATCGTTTTGAGCGACGAGAAAATCATCGACGAAGAAGGCCACTTCCATGCGCAGGACGAGGCCGTGGACCTTTCCGACACCATCGCCGAGGGCTGGATCGCGCTCGCGCTGTTCTGGCTGCTCGGGCTCACGGTGTTCTACCAGTTCGTCACGCGCTACGTGATGAACGACTCAGCCGCCTGGACCGAGGAGATCGCGCGCTACATGCTGATCGGCGTGGTGTTCATCGGCGCGGCGATCGGCGTGGCCAAGAACAACCAGATCCAGGTCGACTTCTTCTACCGCTACCTGCGCGGCGCGCCGGGGCTGTGGCTGTCGCGGCTGGTCGACCTGCTGCGCGTGGCCTTCTTCCTCGCGGCCATCGTGATGACGGTGCAGATGATGATGAAGATCGGCAACCAGACGCGCATGACCATCGTCGATGCGCCGATGAACATCGTCTACGGCCTGTGCCTGGCCGGCTTCGCCGCGATGGCCTGGCGCTCGGTGCAGGTGCTGCGCATCCACTGGCGGCGCGGCTACAGCGTGCTCGAGCGTCCCGAATCCACCCTCGCCGACCGCTGAGGCCGCGGCAGACCCGGTTCCCACACCATGCTGAAAATCATCTTCCTCTTCTTCATGGCCGGCGGCATTCCGGTGGCCATCGCCATGGCCGGCGCCTCGCTGGTCTACATCCTGGTGAGCGACAGCACGCTGCCGCCCTTCGTGGTGATCCACCGGATGGTCGGCGGCATCGACAGCTTCCCGCTGCTGGCGGTGCCCTTCTTCATCCTCGCCGGCAACCTGATGAACAACGCCGGCATCACCACGCGCATCTACAACTTCGCGCTCGCGCTGGTGGGCTGGCTCAAGGGCGGTCTGGGCCACGTGAACGTGCTGGGCTCGGTGATCTTCGCGGGCATGAGCGGCACGGCCATCGCCGACGCGGCCGGCCTGGGCACCATCGAGATCAAGGCCATGAAGGAGCACGGCTACTCCACCGAGTTCGCGGTGGGCGTGACCGCCGCCTCGGCCACGCTGGGCCCGATCATCCCGCCGAGCCTGCCGTTCGTGATCTACGGGATGATGGCCAACGTCTCGGTGGGCGCGCTGTTCCTCGCGGGCATCCTGCCGGGCATCCTGCTGGCGATCCTGATGATGCTGACGGTGGCCTACTACGCGCACAAGAACAAGTGGGGCGCGGACATCAAGTTCTCGAGCACGCGGCTGTTCAAGGCCCTGGTGGAGCTGGCGGTGGTGATCGGCTGGCCGCTGCTGCTGTGGGTGGTGGTGGCGAAGTTCGACGCGCCGGCGCAGCTCTCGGTGTTCGTCGGGCTGGCCTCGCTGTTCGTGCTCGACAAGCTCTTCGACTTCGAGGCGCTGCTGCCGATCATGACGCCGGTGCTGCTGATCGGCGGCATGACGACCGGCCTGTTCACGCCCACCGAGGGCGCGATCGCGGCCTGCGTGTGGGCGATGATCCTGGGCTTCGCCTGGTACCGCACGCTGTCGTGGCGGATGTTCGTCAAGGTCTGCCTCGACACCATCGAGACCACGAGCACGGTGCTGTTCATCGTGGCGGCCGCCTCGATCTTCGGCTGGATGCTGACGGCCACTGGCGTCACCACCGACATCGCCAGCTGGGTGCTGGGATTCACCAAGGAGGCCTGGGTCTTCCTGCTGCTCGCCAACCTGCTGATGCTGTTCGTGGGATGCTTCCTGGAGCCGACCGCCGCGATCACCATCCTGGTCCCGATCCTGCTGCCCATCGCCACCCAGCTGGGCATCGACCCGATCCACTTCGGGCTCGTGATGGTGCTCAACCTGATGATCGGCCTGCTGCACCCGCCGATGGGCATGGTGCTGTTCGTGCTGGCACGCGTGGCCGGCCTGAGCTTCGAGCGCACGACGATGGCGATCCTGCCCTGGCTGGTGCCGCTGCTGCTGAGCCTGGGCCTGATCACCTACATGCCCAAGCTCGTGCTGTGGCTGCCGAAGATGTTCTACTGACGATGAACCCCTACATAAGACTCCATCCCGCCGACGACGTCGTCATCGCGCGCTCGCAACTGCTCGGCGGCACCGTCGTCGAAGACGTCAAGGTCCACGGCCTGATACCGCCGGGCCACAAGGTCGCGATGCGCGCCATCGCGGCCGGCGAACCGGTGCGCCGCTACAACCAGATCATCGGCTTCGCGAGCAAGGCGATCGCGCCCGGCGAGCACGTGCATGTGCACAACCTCGACATGGGCCCTGGCAAGGGCGACTTCGCACGCGACTACGCCTTCGGCGCCGACGTGAAGCCCGCGCCCGCGAAGCGCGAAGCGAGCTTCATGGGCATCAAGCGCGCCGACGGCCGCGTGGCCACGCGCAACTACATCGGCGTGCTGACCAGCGTGAACTGCTCGGCCACGGCCGCGCGCGCGATCGCCGACCACTTCTCGCGCAAGACCAACCCGGCGGCGCTCGCGGCCTTCCCCAACGTCGACGGCGTGATCGCGCTGACGCACGGCACCGGTTGCGGCATGGACACGCAGGGCACGGGCATGCAGATCCTCGAGCGCACGCTGACCGGCTATGCCACGCATGCCAACTTCGCGGCCGTGCTGGTGGTGGGCCTGGGCTGCGAGGCCAACCAGATCAACGCCTGGCTCGCGACCGGCAACCTCGCCGAGGGCGAGAACCTGCGCGTCTTCAACATCCAGGACACGGGCGGCACGCGCAAGACGGTCGACAAGGGCGTGGCGCTGATCGAGGAGATGCTGCCGCGCGCCAATGCCGTGACGCGCGAACCCTGCAGCGCGGCCCACATCACGATCGGACTGCAGTGCGGCGGCTCCGACGGCTACTCGGGCATCAGCGCCAACCCCGCGCTGGGCGTGGCGGTGGACCTGCTGGTGGCGCACGGCGGCACCGCGATCTTGAGCGAGACGCCCGAGGTCTATGGCGCCGAGCACCTGCTGACGCGGCGCGCGGTGCGGCGCGAGGTGGGCCAGAAACTGGTGGACCGCATCAAGTGGTGGGAGCACTACACGGCCATCAACGAGGGCGAGATGAACAACAACCCCTCGCCGGGCAACAAGGCCGGCGGCCTCACCACCATCCTCGAGAAGTCGCTGGGCGCGGTGGCCAAGGGCGGCACCAGCAACCTCGAGGCGGTCTACGAATACGCCGAGCCGGTGACGGCGCACGGCTTCGTCTACATGGACACGCCGGGCTACGACCCGGTCAGCGCCACGGGCCAGGTGGCCGGCGGCGCCAACCTGATCTGCTTCACCACCGGCCGCGGCTCGGCCTACGGCTGCGCGCCCTCGCCTTCGCTCAAGCTCGCGACCAACTCGGCGCTGTGGAAGCGGCAGGAGGAAGACATGGACATCAACTGCGGCGAGATCGTCGACGGCACGGCCTCGATCCAGGAGATGGGCCAGCGCATCTTCGAGCTGGTGCTGGCCACCGCCTCCGGCACGCCCTCGAAGAGCGAGCAGCACGGCTACGGGCAGAACGAGTTCGTGCCCTGGCAGGTCGGCGCGGTGATGTAGGAGCACGGTCGATGACGACACTCCCCTTCGGTGCGCTGGAAGGCACCGGCTTCGAGACGCTGGATCCGCGCTTCACGGGCCTGGTGCCCAAGCCCGAGCGGCTCGAGCGGCTGTGGACCGGCGGGCGCTGGTGCGAGGGCCCGGCCTGGTTCGGCGCGCTGCGCACGCTGGTGTGGTCCGACATTCCGAACGACCGCATGCTGCGCTGGGACGAGCGCAACGGCCAGGCCGCGGTGCTGCGCGAATCCGCGAACAACACCAACGGCAACACCGTCGACCGCCAGGGCCGGCTCGTGAGCTGCGAGCACCTGGCGCGCCGCGTGGTGCGCACCGAGCACGACGGCTCGATCACCGTGCTGGCCTCGCACTGGCAGGGCCGGCGGCTCAACTCGCCGAACGACGTGGTGGTGCATTCGGACGGCGGCGTGTGGTTCACCGACCCGAGCTACGGCATCCTGTCGGACTACGAGGGTCTGCGCGCCGACAGCGAGATCGGGGCCTGCCATGTCTACCGCATCGACCCGGAAAGCTTCGCGGTCGAGCGCGTGGCCGACGATTTCGTGAAGCCCAACGGGCTGGCCTTCTCGCCCGACGAATCCCTGCTCTATATCGCCGACACCGGCGCGAGCCACGACCCGGACGGGCCGCGGCACATCCGCCGCTTCTTCGTCAACCCGGACAACAGGAGCCTGCGCGGCGGCGAGGTGTTCGCCGAATGCACCGCGGGCCTGTTCGACGGCTTCCGGCTCGACACCGAGGGCCGGATCTGGACCAGCGCCGCCGACGGCGTGCATGTCTACCACCCCGACGGCACGCTGCTGGGCAAGCTGCGCGTGCCCGAGCGCGTGGCCAATGTCTGCTTCGGCGGGCCCAGGCGCAACCGCCTGTTCGTCTGCGCCACCACCTCGCTCTACGCCATCACCGTGAACGCCAAAGGAATCTGAACCATGCCGAGAACACTGCAGGCCGACAGCCTGCAATCCACCGTCGCGAGCATCCTGCGCGCCGCGGGCAGCCAGCAGGCCGAGGCCGAACAAGTCGCGGCCAACCTCGTGATGGCCAACCTCAGCGGCCACGACTCGCACGGCGTGGGCATGCTGCCGCGCTACATCGACGCGGTCGCCGAAGGCGGCCTGCATCCCAACGCGGCGGTGCGCATCAACCTCGACATCGGCACGATGCTCTCGCTCGACGGCCAGCACGGCTACGGGCAGGTGGTGGGCGTGCAGGCGATGGAGCTCGGCATCGAGCGCGCGCGCCGCCACGGCAGCTGCATCCTCACGCTCGCGCATGCGCACCACCTGGGCCGCATCGGCCACTTCGCCGAGATGGCGACCTCGCACGGGCTGGTGTCGATGCACTTCGTCAACGTGCTCTCGCGCCCGGTGGTCGCGCCCTGGGGCGGCGGCGACGGGCGCTTCGGCACCAACCCCTGCTGCATCGGCATTCCGCTCGCGGGCGCCGAGCCCTTCGTGCTCGACTACGCCACCAGCCGCGTGGCGCAGGGCAAGATGCGCGTGGCCCACAACAAGGGCGAGCGCGTGCCCCCGGGCTACCTCATCGACGAGAACGGAGCGCCCACCGACGACCCCGGCGTGGTGGTGGTGCCGCAGGGCAACGGCCTGTTCGGCGCGCTCATGACCTTCGGCGAGCACAAGGGCTACGGCATGGCGCTGGCCTGCGAACTGCTGGGCGGCGCGCTGACCGGCGGCGGCACCTGGCACCGGCCGGCCGACACCAGCCGCAGCGTGCTCAACGGCATGCTCACCGTGCTGATCGATCCCGAGCGCCTGGGCACCCAGGCCAGCTTCGACCAGGAGGCGCGCGAATTCGTCGAGTGGCTGCGCCGCAGCCCGCCGGGCCAGGGCTTCGACACGGTGCAGATCGCAGGCGAGCCCGAGCGCAAGGCGCGCGCGGCGCGCCAGCGCGACGGGATCTGGGTCGACGATGCGACCTGGGGGGAGATCGTGGCGGCGGGGGCGAAGGTGGGGGTCGCGGTCGCCGCCTGAGTTCGCGTCGGCGCCTAGCTCTTGCTGGCCTCGTGCGCCGGCTTGCCGACCTGCACGCTGTTGTCGTCGCCCTTGATCCTGGCCTGCACGGCCTTGATCGCCTTCTCGAGCCGCGCGCCATAGTCGGCATCGGCCTGGCGGAAGTAGCTCACCGAACGGTCGATGATGTCCTGGCGCGTGACCGCGCCCAGGCCGCCCGCGATGCTCTGGATCAGGCGCTCCTTCGCGGCCTCGTCCATCAGGCGGTAGAGGTCGCCGGCCTGCACGAAGTCGGTGTCCTCGGGGTGCTGCTGCCACTGGTGGCTGCCGGTCCAGCCGTGGATCTGCAGCGGCGCGTAGACCGGCTCGTTGCTCTGCTTGGGCGCATCGCTGAAGCTGTTGGGCTCGTAGTTCGGGCCGCGGCCGCCATTGCCGTCGCCACGCATCGCGCCGTCGCGGCCGTAGTTCTGCGCCGTGGTCGCGTGCGGCCGGTTCACGGGCAGCTGCGTGTGGTTGATGCCCAGGCGGTAGCGCTGCGTGTCGCCGTAGCTGAACAGGCGGCCCTGCAGCATCTTGTCGGGCGAGGGGCCGATGCCGGGCACGAAGTTGGCCGGGTTGAACGCGGCCTGCTCGATCTCGGCGAAGTAGTTGTCGGGGTTGCGGTTCAGCGTGAGGATGCCGATGTCGATCTTCGGGTAGTCCTTGTGCGACCAGACCTTGGTCAGGTCGAAGGGATTGAAGCGGTAGGTCTGCGCCTCGGCCACCGGCATGATCTGCACCTGCACGCGCCAGCTCGGGAACTCGCCGCGCTCGATCGAGTGCAGCAGGTCGAGGTGGTGGTGGTTCGGGTTCTCGCCGCCCACGCGCTGCGCCTCTTGCGCAACGAAGGTCTCGATGCCCTGGTTGGTCTTGAAGTGGTACTTGACCCAGAAGGCCTCGCCCTGCGCGTTGACCCACTGGAAGGTGTGCGAGCCGAAGCCGTCCATGTGGCGGTAGCTCCTCGGAATGCCGCGGTCGCCGAACAGCCAGGTGAACTGGTGCGTGGCCTCGGGCGAGTGCGAGAAGAAGTCCCAGGCGTTGTCGGGCTCCTGCACGTGGCTGTAGGGGTCGCGCTTCTGCGAATGGATGAAGTCGGGGAACTTGAGCGGATCGCGGATGAAGAAGATCGGCGTGTTGTTGCCGACCAGGTCGTAGTTGCCTTCCTCGGTGTAGAACTTGAGCGCGAAGCCGCGCGGATCGCGCACCGTGTCGGCCGAGCCGAGTTCGAGCGCCACGGTCGAGAAGCGCGCCAGCACCTCCGTCTTCCGGCCGACCTGGCCGAGGAATTTCGCCTTGGTCCATTTCGTGACGTCGGCCGTCACCTCGAAGGCGCCGAAGGCACCCGAGCCGCGCGCATGCACCACGCGCTCGGGGATACGCTCGCGGTCGAAGCGCGCGAGCTTCTCGATCAGGTGATGGTCCTGCATCAGCACGGGGCCGTTCACGCCCGCGGTCTGCGACTGCTGGTTGTTCTCGACGGGCGCGCCGTTCTCGGTGGTGAGCTTGCGGGGATCGGTCATTGGGCTTTTCCTATCGGTTGTGGGAGCCCGTTTATTTTCAGCAATCGAATGACCAGTTTCGATTGTGATTGCCTATGCCGACGATAAGCCACGCCCGCTGCGCGGCCCTGTCCTCAGCGGTTCAGAGCACCAGCGCGAGCAGCGCGTCGAGGTGTTCCGAGGGTTCGCGCCGGAAGCCCGAGCGCGCGAAGCGCTGCAGGCGGCCGACCGCCAGCGAGGTCAGCGCCGAGGCGCGCACCTGCGCATCGACGCTCGGCGTGGCCGAGCCTTCGGCGGCGCGGTCCTCGCGCAGCGCCTGGCGGATGCTGGCTTCGATCTTGTCGAAGAACTGGTTCATGCGCTGCTGCAGCCGCTCGTTCTCGTAGACCAGCGCATCGCCGACCATGACGCGCGTCATGCCGGGGTTGCGCTCGGCGAACTGCACCAGCATCGCGATGATGCGGGCCGCCTGCTCCTTGCCCGTGGCTTCGCGCTCGAGGATCTGGTTGACCAGGGTGAACACGCTCTGCTCGATGAAGTCGATCAGGCCCTCGAACATCTGCGCCTTGCTCGCGAAGTGGCGGTAGAGCGCGGCCTCGCTGACCTCGAGGCGGGCGGCCAGCGCCGCGGTGGTCACGCGCTCGGCGCCGGGCTGCTCGAGCATCGCGGCCAGGGCCTGCAGGATCTGCACGCGCCGCTCGCCGGGCTTGGGACGCTTGCGCGCCGGAGCGGCCGGCGCGGTCTCGGCCTGGGTCTCTGCACCGGGGACGACTGTCTCTTCGTTTTGCATGGGAGGCGCGTGCGGAAGATGTAAACAATTGATTCTCGCACAGCAGTGAGCGCGCGCCTCCCCGCGCGCCCGCTGGCCGCCGGCCCGCCTCGGGGCCGGCCCCACGCGCTCAGCGCGCGCGGATCATCGTGCCGTAGGCCTGATCGGTCAGGATCTCGAGCAGCATCGCGTGCGGCACGCGGCCGTCGATGATGTGCACGGCATTGACGCCGCTCTTGGCCGCGTCGAGCGCACCCTCGATCTTCGGCAGCATGCCGCCCGAGATCGTGCCGTCGGCGAACAGGTCGTCGATCTCGCGCGCGCTCAGGTTGGTGAGCAGCTTGCCGTCCTTGTCGAGCACGCCGGGCGTGTTGGTCAGCAGCATCAGCTTCTCGGCCTTGAGCACGGTGGCCAGCTTGCCGGCCACCACGTCGGCGTTGATGTTGTAGCTCTCGTTCTCCTCGCCGAAGCCGATCGGGCTCACGACGGGGATGAAGGCGTCGTCCTGCAGCGCCTTGACCACGCTCGGGTCGATCGAGACGATGTCGCCGACCTGGCCCACGTCGTGGTGCACGTTGGGATCGGCGCGGTCGGCCAGCTTGAGCTTCTGCGCGCGGATCAGGCCGCCGTCGCGACCGGTCAGGCCCACGGCCTTGCCGCCGGCCTGGTTGATCAGGCCCACGATGTCCTGCTGCACCTCGCCGGCCAGCACCCATTCGACGACTTCCATGGTCTCGGCGTCGGTCACGCGCATGCCCTGGATGAAGCTGCCCTTCTTGCCCAGGCGGTTGAGCGCGGCCTCGATCTGCGGGCCGCCGCCGTGCACCACCACCGGGTTCATGCCGACCAGCTTGAGCAGCACCACGTCTTCCGCGAAGTCGGCCTGCAGCGCCGGGTCGGTCATGGCGTTGCCGCCGTACTTGATGACGATGGTCTTGCCGTGGAACTTGCGGATGTACGGCAGCGCCTGGGCCAGGATCTCGGCCTTGTCGCGCGGGGGAATGTTGAGGACGGGGTCGGTCATGGGCGGTCAGGCTCCGGGACGGTGGACGATGGGACGGGATTCTCGCAAAGACGAACGATCAGGGTCGCAGCCAGCGCGGCACCTTGAATCGCACGATCATGAGGTAGGCGCCGACATAGGTCGTGACGAACAGAAGACAGAAGAACATCAGCACCCAGGTGTTGTTCCAGAACAGCACCGCGGGCACCACCGACATCGCGGCGAAGATCCACAGGTAGGGCGAGGTGCGGTTGTTGCGCGCGAGCAGCTGGCGCGCCTCGTCGTCGGCGAAGGCCACGCGCACGATGCGGCGGAAGATCAGCTGGTGGAAGTGCAGCGCGTCGGCCGTGCCCGGCGACTGGCCGCGCGCGAGCTTGCGGTAGATGGAGAACAGGGTCTCCCACACCGGATAGATCAAGAGCAGCATCGGGAACCAGGGCGAGACCACGCGGTGGCGCTGCACCAGCGTCACGCAGGCCACGGCGATCACCATGCCCCAGACGTAGGCGCCGCCGTCGCCCGCGAAGATCTTGCCGCGCGGGTAGTTCCAGATCAGGAAGCCGAAGGTCGCGCCGACCAGGCAGACCATCATGGCCGCGAGCTGGCGGTCGCCGAGCTGCAGCGCCACGTGCGAGATCGCGAGGCAGACCAGCACCGCCACCGTGCCCGCGAGGCCGTTGTAGCCGTCGATGATGTTGAAGGCATGCGGCAGGCCGCCGATGGCGAGCGCGGCGAACAGCACCGAGGCATAGGGCACGGCCGCGAGCCAGCCGTCGACCAGCGGGATGCCGGTGCGCGCGAGGCTCAGGCCGTGCACCCAGCACACCAGCAGCGCCGCGCCCAGGGTGAGCATCAGCCGCCAGCGCACCTGCACACGCTGGGTGACGTCCTCGACGATGCCGCCGAGCACGGCCGGCAGGATGCAGACCAGCATCAGCATCGAGGCCGACGCGGGCCACGAGACGTTGAACGGATCGGTGCCGGTGATGCCGGCCGCGAGCCAGGCCACGCCCATGCCGAGGATGATGCCCGCGCCCCCCAGGCGCGGCACATGGCCCTTGTGGAAGCGCTGCGGCATGTCGGCGCCGTACAGCCGCGCATGGCGGCGCGCGCGGCGCATGAAGATCTGGACCGCGAAGGCGGCGACGAAGAAGCTGATGACGATCAGGGCAATCATGGGTGGTAGCGGGGCCCCTAGAATCCCCGGGCGAAATTAGACCATGGCCACCCCCGCTACGACCTCCCCCGCCGTCACGATTTCGATCGTGAGCCACGGGCAGCTCGAACTCGTGCGCCCCCTGCTCGACCAGATCGACCGCTTCAGCCGCGAACAGGTGGCCAAGGTGGTGCTGACGCTGAACATCCCCGAGTCCGACGCGCCATTGGCCGGCGCCGCCTGGGGCTTCGCGCTCGAACGCATCGAGAACGCGCAGCCCAAGGGCTTTGGCGCCAACCACAACCAGGCCTTCGAGCGCTGCGCCACGCCATGGTTCCTGGTGCTCAACCCCGACATCCGCTTCGATGCCGACGTGCTGGCGCCGTTGATGGCGCTGGCGGCACCCGACGCGGGGTTGCTCACGCCGCGCATCATGGAGCCCGGCAAGCGCGAGCCCGAGCAGCACCGCGACATCCTGACGCCGCTGGAGATCCTCACGCGCAAGAAGCCCGGCTATGCGCGTCCCACGGTTCCGGCCTGGGTGCCGGGCCTGTTCATGTTGTTCCGCGCCGAGGCCTATGCCGCCGTTCGCGGTTTCGACGAGCGCTTCTTCATGTACGGCGAGGACTTCGACATCTGCGCGCGGGTGCAGCTGGCCGGCTGGCGGCTGCAGGTCGGCGAGCAGCTGCGCGCGCGGCACGACGCGCAGCGCGCGAGCCACCGCAGCAGCAAGTACCTCTACTGGCATGTCACCAGCCTGCTGAAGATCTGGGCGTCGGGCGCGTTCTGGCGCTATCGCCGGCTGCGCCGCCCGGCGGCCTGATCGGCCCGCCCCTCAGCCCAGCAATCGGCGCAGCGAGCGCACCCCGGGCAGCCGCGTCAGCTTGCCGATGGCGCGGATCAGCCCCGGCGGGCTGTGCTCGGCCATGAAGACGGTGGCGCGCAGCTCGAGCTTCTTGCGGCCGCTGACCGCCGGGCTCGCATAGACGATCGCCGCGTACTCGGCGAGCACCGCGCTCATCTCGGCGCGGTTCGGGTCGTTGGCCTTCACCGCCTCGATCACGTGGTCCATGAAGAAGCGGCCGAAGCGCGGCATCAGGCAGTCGCGCAGCACGTAGCGGTTGCGCTTCGGTTCGTCGGGGAACATGCCGACCAGCTTCTTGAAGTACTTGAAGCGGCTGCGGATCATGCGCATGTCGAACGAGGTGCTGCCGGTGTGGATGCACCAGACCGTGACCACCTTGTCGATGAAGTGGTTCGTGAAGCCCTTGCGGAAGATGCGCAGGAACAGGTCGTCGTCCTCGAAGCCCATGAACTGGGTGTCGAAGCCGCCCACCGCCTCGAAGGCCTTGCGCGTCACGATCGCGGCCGAGGGCAACACGAAGATGTCGTGGCGCAGCATCTCGAAGATGTTGGTCTTCGGATGGTGCAGCGTGTGGTCCTTGACCATCGCCGCGCGGATGATGTTGCCCTCGCCGTCGGCCTCGGCCAGGTCGGCATAGACGAAGCCCAGGCGCGGGTCGTCCGCCGGGATGCCCTTGACCAGGATCTCGATGTGGTTCGACAGGTAGAAGTCGTCCTGGTCGAGGAAGCAGATGTACTCGGCCGTCGAGGCCGCCACGCCGGCGTTGCGCGCCGAGCCCTGGCCGCCGTTCTCCTTGTCGAGGATGCGGAACGGGAAGCGCGCGGCCAGCGCGTCGAGGCTGGCGCGCTCCTCGGGGCGCGAGCCGTCGTTGACCACGATGACCTCGCTGGCCGGCATCGACTGCGCGAACACGCTCGCCACCGAGCGCTCGATGAAGGCCGCGCCGTTGTAGAACGGGATCACGACCACCACGGTCGGCGGCACGGGGACGGAGGTCTGGGGGATGTGGCTCACGGATGGCTCTGGAATGGATCAGACGGATTCGAACAGATCGCGCACCACGCCGCGAAAACCGCGGCCGAACCGGTCGTAGCGACCCGTTCGGGCCTCGCGCAGGATCGGCAGCACGCGCGCCCAGCGCGAGGCCGGCAGCTGCGTGCGGAAGCGCTGGTGCACGATCTTGCCGCGCAGCTTGTCGAGGGTGTCGGCAGTCACCGGGCGGCCGGCGCGCGCCACCTGCTCGAGGCGTTCGAGCAGCAGTTCGGCCTTGCGCGCGCGCTCGACGTGGGTGGTGCCGCGCGAGGCCAGGGCCTTGCGCACCTTCTCCATGAAGGTGTCGCGCCGCGCGCCGATCTGGTTGCCGCCATGCTGGCGGTAGTCGATCAGCTGCGCCTCGACGGTGTCGATGCGCGCGAAGGCCGAGGCCACCGTGGCGATCCACTCGTCGTGCACCCATTCGACCGGGAACGGCAGCACCGCGTCGAGCAGATCGCGGTGGAACACCGTGGTCGCGCCGGTGACGATGTTGCGGCGCAGGAGCACGTCGAAGGCCTGGCCCGCATGCATGCGCTCGATCTCGCTGGCCGTGACCTCGATCGCATGGAACAGCGTGCCGCCCAGCGGCGCGCCCTGGGCGTCGACGAGGCGCGCGTCCGAGTGCAACAGCCGCAGCTCGGGCCGGCGCTCGAACTCGGCCACCAGCCGCTCGAGCCGCTCGGGCACCCAGGCATCGTCCTGGTCCGACAGCGCGATCAGCGTGCCGCCGCAGGCGCGCACCGCCTGCTCGAAGTTCTTGACCACGCGCAGGCCGACGGGATTGACGATGACGCGCAGCGCGATCGCGAGGCCGGGCCGCTCGCGCAGGCATTCCTCGACGGTGGCGCGCGCCACCTCGACGCAGGCATCGCGTGAGGCGTCGTCGGACAGCACGATCTCGATCGGCGGCCGGGTCTGCAGGCAGATGCTGCGGACCTGCTCGCGCACGAAGCGCTCGCCGTTGTAGGTGCACAGGGCAACCGAAACGGTCAACGCCTCGGCGGAAGAAGCAGGAACCACGCTCATGGCGCCGCCACCTTCGCCGCGCGCGGCGGCCAGGCGTAGCTGAAGTCCTCGATCGCGAGGCTCAGGTTCGGGTTGTAGGCCGGGTCGTTGAAGAGCAACTCGCCCCAGCGCTGCTTCATGTAGCCCTCCTCGCCGAGGAAGCGCTGGATCTGCGCCTCCGACAGGTCCGAGGGCCGCGTGGCCGATTCGTGGTGGTAGAGCTCGGCATGGGGCGTCCAGACGTTGCGGTAGCCGGCCTCGCGCAGCCGCAGGCAGAAGTCGACGTCGTTGTAGGCGACCTTGAGGTGCTTCTCGTCGAGCCCGCCCACCTGTTCGTAGAGCGCGCGCCGCACGATCAGGCAGGCGGCCGTCACAGCCGAGAAGCCCTGCAGCAGCGCCGCGCGTCCGAAGTAGCCGGCATCGCCCTGGCCGAGCCGGCGGTGCGCATGGTCGGCCACGCCGCCGCGGTAGCCCAGCACCACGCCCGCATGCTGCAGCGTGTTCTCGGGATACCAGAGCCGCGCGCCCACCGCGCCCACGCCGGGCTGCAGCGCGATCGAGACCATCTCGCCGAGCCAGTCGGGCGAGATCACCTCGATGTCGTTGTTGATGAGGCCGAAGACCTCGCCCTTGGCGACCGCCGCGGCCTGGTTGTTGAGCGCCGAGTAGTTGAAGGGGCTGTCGTCGCGCAGCACGCGCACGCCCGCGCGCGCCGAGATCTCCTCGAAGTAGCGCAGCGCCTCGGGATCGTCCGAGCCGTTGTCGATCAGGATGATCTCGTAGCGCGGGTACAGGGTCTTCTCGAGGATGCTCTCGATGCACTGGCGCACCAGCTTCAGGCCGTTGCGCGTGGGGATGAACAGCGACACCAGCGGCGGCTCGGCCGGCAGCGCATGGCGCACGCGGAAGCCCGCGCCCGCGCGCTCGGCCGTGGCCTCGATGCCGCCGCGCGCCAGGTGCGCCTGCAGCGCGCGCTCGCCGCCCTCGGGCGCGTACTCGGCCGGGTCCATCGCATGCACCGCCTCTTCGGAGGCGACATGGCGGTGGTACAGCGCCTTCGGCACGTGGACGATGCGCGCCGCATCGAGGCGCTCGGCCGCGCGCAGCACCAGGTCGTAGCGCGCCGCGTCGCCGAAGCGCTCGTCGAGCCGGCCCACCTCGCGCAGCAGCGGCGCCGCGAAGAAGGCCAGCCGCGAGACGAAGTCCTGCGAGCGCAGCAGGTCGAGGTTCCAGTCGGGCTTGAAGTACGGCGCCGAGCGCTGCCCGTCGGCCGCGATGCGGTCCTCGTCGGTGTAGATCAGCGCGGCCTCGGGCCGGGCCACGGCGGCCTCGGCCACGCGCCACAGCGCATCGGCGGCCAGCGCATCGCGCGCGTCGCAGGCGGCGAGCCAGCCGTCGGCACCGGGGTCGGCGGCGTTGAAGGCCTGCGCGAGCGTCGCCTCGGCGAGCTCGATGCGCGGCTCGGACGCGGCCAGCCGGCCGGCCAGCGCCTTGACCGCCTGCGCCGTGCCCGGTCCGGCCGCGAGCACCAGCCGCCAGTGCGCGAAGACCTGGTCGCGCACCGAAGCCACGGCGCGCTCCGCCTGCTGCGCATCGGCGCCATCGAGCGCCATCACCAGCACGAAGCCGGGCTGGCGCGGCCAGCCGGCGGCCCGCGCTTCGAGCGCCTGGCGCTGCGCCGGCGCGAGGGGGGCGTCATGGCGCTTGACCCATTCGCGGTACTGGAAGCGGTCGGGCCGCGAGGCATCGGCCATCAGCGGCGGGCCGTCGTTGCGCAGCAGCACGCTGACCGAGCGCACCACGCCTCGCAGGCCCGACTGGCGCAGGATCTTCACGGCGCGGCGCGCGGTGCCGCCGAGGCCGCCGCCCTTGTAGAGGGCGTTGGGGATGAAGGCCAGGGCGCGCCAGAGGCGGTTGGGGGTGCTCATGGCCGAAGCTCCGGCAGCGGCCTCGGTGGCCAGGCCAGGCGGAAGTCTTCCGCCGCCAGGCTCAGGTTGGGGTTGTGGGCCGGGTCCTGCTCGAGCAGTGCGCCCCAGCGCGTCCTCATGTAGCCCTCCTCGCGCTCGACGCGCTCGCGCTGGGCCGGGTCCTGGTCGCGCGGGCGGGTCGCCGATTCATGGTGATAGAGCTCGGCATAGGGGGTCCACACGTTGCGATAGCCGGCCTCGCGCAGCCGCAGGCAGAAGTCGACGTCGTTGTACGACACCTTGAGCTTCGTTTCCTCGAGCCCGCCCACTTCCTGGTAGACCGCCTTTCGCACGACCAGGCAGGCCGCGGTCACGGCCACGAAGGACTGGACCAGTTGCGCGCGATTGAAGTAGCCGCCGTCGGCGCGCGCGAGGTGCTTGTGGGCATGTCCGGCGATGCCGCCAAGGCCCAGCAGCACGCCGGCATGCTGCACCGTGTTGTCCGGGTAGAGCAGCTTGGCACCGACCGCCCCCACGCCGGGCTGCAGCGCGATGGCGACCATCTGCTCGAGCCAGTCGGCGGTGATGACCTCGATGTCGTTGTTGACCAGCGCGATCACGTCGCCGCTGGCCTGCGCGACCGCCGCGTTGTTGAGGGCCGAGTAGTTGAACGGGCCGTCGTCGCGGATCACCTGGAAGCCCGGCAGATGCCGCAGCTGTTCGAAGTAGCGCAGGGCCTCGGGGTCGGTCGATCCGTTGTCGACCAGCACGATCTCGTAGTCGGGGTAGCTCGAGCGCATGACGATGCTCTCGATGCATTGCCGCACCAGGCCCAGCGCGTCGCGCGTCGGGATGATCAGCGACACCCGGGGCCAGCGTTCGGGCGCCGCCAGGTGCATGCGATAGCCGTGGGGCGTGCTCTCGCTGCGCGCGGCGAGGCCGATGCGCGCGAAGTGCTCGTTCAAGGCCTGCTCTCCGGCCACCTCGGCATAGGGCTTGGCCCCGGCGGACTGCGCGGTGCTCTCGGCATGGGCACGCCAGTGGTACAGCACGTGCGGAAGATGCCGGATCTGCCGCGGCTTGACACGCTCGATGCAGCGCAGCGCCAGGTCGTAGTCCTGCGCGCCCTCGAAGCCCTTGCGGAAGCCGCCGACCTCGTCCACGAGCGCGCGCTGGTAGGCGCCCAGGTGGGAAAAGATGTTCTGCGAACGGAACAGGTCGAGGTTCCAGTCGGGCTTGAAGTAGGGGTTGTAGCGGCGCCCCGAGGCATCGATCTTGTCCTCGTCCGAATAGATCATCCGGACATCGGGCCGGCTGCGGATCTCGTGAGCGACACGCAGCAGCGCATCGGGGGCCAGCAGGTCGTCGTGGTCCATCAGCACCACCCAGTCGCCCTGGGCCAGGGCCAGCGCGCTGTTCGAGGCCTCGGAGATGTGGCCGTTGACCGGCCGGCGCACCCAGCGGATGCGGGCCTCCTCGCGCGCGCAGGCCTCCAGCAGCGCGACGACCTCGGGATCGGTCGAGGCGTCGTCGGCGATGCACAGCTCCCAGCGGCCGTAGCTCTGGGCCCGCACCGAGGCGATCGCCTCGCGCAGCCAGGCCGGCCGCGGGTTGTAGGTCGGCATCAGCACCGAGATCAGCAGCGGCGCCTGCCAGCGGGAGGCCTCCTCGGCCAGCGCCTTCGATGCCGGCGCGTTCAGCGCGGCGGTGCGGGCGATCCACTCGCCGTAGTCGCCGCCCTGGATATCGATCGGGACCGGCACGGTGCCCCGCAGCCGCTGCACCAGGCGACTGGCCCAGCGCACCGGCGCCGTCAGGCGCCAGCTGGTGGAGCGCTCCATGGCCTGCACCTGGTGCTCGAGCGCGTACACGCGCGCCTGCAGCTGCGCCTTGTTCGGTTCGCCAGGACGAGGAGGGAGCCGATTCCCTTGCGGTGCGGCAGGCAGCGTTGGCCTCATAAAATAAGATCCGTCATCCCGAATGCTCGCATTGAGGCCTGGGCCCTGCGATGTCAATGCCGTTCGCGCTGGGCGCGGTGCGTCGTGGGAACGCCTCTCACGGCTTGGCCCGAGAGGGGCCGGTAAAATTATCGCTCCAATAAAGACAGGTCAAAAAACAATGCGGGTGCTTTCAACGATGCGCTGCGAAATCGGCGAGGGCGGCGTTGCCCGCTTCGCGCACATCCACGCTCACCTATGAGCCTGGTCCATTCCAATCTGCACAAGAGCGCCTGGGCCGACTGGTGGGAAGGCTCCCGCCGCGTCGACATCTGGTGGACCCTCGCCTGGTTCGACATCGTCCTGCGCTATCGTCGCTCGCTGCTCGGGCCGCTCTGGCTCACGCTGAGCATGGGCGTGATGATCGCGGGCATGGGCCCGCTGTACAGCGCGCTGTTCGGCACCGAGCTGTCGCGCTTCTTCCCCCACCTCGCGCTCGGCGTGATCTTCTGGGGTCTGTTCTCCAGCATCGTCACCGACGCCTGCCACACCTTCGTCAATTCCTCGCACTACCTGAAGCAGGGCTACTTCCCGATCACGCTGTTCGTGTGGCGCAGCCTCGGGCGCAACATCATCCAGTTCGCCCACCAGATCGTGCTGTACGTGCCGGTGGCGTTGTGGGCCGGCATCTCGCTGTCGTGGCACGTGCTGCTGTTCTTCCCCGCCTTCCTGCTGCTGCTCGTGAACGCCCACGCCATCGGCCTGGTGCTGGGCCTGATCTGCACGCGCTTTCGCGACATCACGCAGATCGTCACCAGCTTCATGCAGATGCTGATGTTCCTGACGCCGGTGTTCTGGCTGCCCGAGAACCTGCCGGGCCGCGCCCGCTACGTGCTGTGGAATCCGCTGGCACAGATGCTCGACCTGCTGCGCACCCCGCTGATGGGCGGCGTGGCCAGCCTGCACGACTGGCTCGGCATCCTCTGCTGGACGGTCGCCACCATCGTCGGCGCCAGCCTGTTGTTCGTGAAGTACCGACGCCGCGTCGTCTATTGGCTCTGACCGCCCATGGCACTGATTTCTCTCCAGAACGTATCCGTCAGCTTCCCGATCTACGGCGCGGGCGCCAGCTCGCTGCGCAGCACGCTGGCCGCCTCGGTCACCGGTGGCCGCCTCGGCAAGGAGACGGGCGTGACCGTCGTTCAAGCGCTGCGCGACGTCAGCTTCGAGCTGCGCAGCGGCGACCGGCTGGGCCTGGTCGGCCACAACGGCGCGGGCAAGTCGACCCTGCTGCGCACCCTCGCGGGCGTCTACGAACCGACCTCGGGCTCGTTCACGCGCCAGGGCACTGTCTCCAGTCTGATCGATCCGGTGCTCGGCATCGAGGTCGATGCCACGGGCATCGAGAACATCATGCTGCGCGGCCTCGTGATGGGCATGAGCCGCAAGCAGGTGGACAAGCTGACGCAGGACATCTGCGAGTTCAGCGGCCTCGGCGAGTACGTGAACATGCCGGTGCGCACCTACTCCACCGGCATGCTGATGCGGCTGGCGTTCTCGATCTCGACCAGCATCCAGTCCGACATCCTGCTGATGGACGAATGGCTGTCGGTCGGCGATGCGGAATTCACCGAGAAGGCCGAGAAGCGCATGCGTGAGGTGGTGACCAACTCGGGCATCCTGGTGCTGGCGTCCCATTCGCCCGATCTGATTGCCAAGGAATGCAATCGCGTGATCCATCTGGAGCACGGGCGAATCGTCGAGCAATAGGGCTCCACCCACTGCGGCGACACCGCTCGCCGCACCTCTTCGCGGACGCTGGCTGAGAGGAATCTCACCAAACTTACGCAACCGCCAGGCAGTAGTTGGCGGTTTACATTTACTTTACATGGACAATACGCGCCTTGATTTAGGGGACGCGTTAACACGATGCTAAGAAAAATGGGTGAGCTTGCCTACTGGCGGAAGGGCGAGGAGAGCCAGAATTTCGGCGACTACCTGAACGAGTATCTGGCGGGTCATCTCTTTCTTTCCCCGGCACGCGATGCGACCCAGATCCGTCTGATCGGCAGCTTCCTGGGCGACCGGATCATCGAGGAGGCGGAGAAGACGGCCCACGAAGTGGGCGGCGGGCGCCTCGGCAGCCGCTTCCTGGCATGGGGCGGCGGCATTCGCGAGACTGGTGGCGTGAGCGCGCGCAATCGCGCCAAGGTGGAGATCCTGTCGGTGCGCGGACCGCTGTCCGCGAGCGAACTGCAGCTCGACGCGACGACGCCCCAGGGCGATCCGGCCTTCCTGCTGCCGGCGCTCCACAGCCCGCGCGCGCAGCCGCATTACCGCGACAAGACCCTGTGCATCCCCCATTTCAACGATCGCCGCAGCGATGCGGAACTGCTGGCCATCTCCAAGGCGGATCTGGTGCTGCGCCCCGGCATCGAGGCGACGGACGAAGCGGTCGAATCCTTCATCGATGCGCTGTGTTCCGCACGCTTCGTGCTGTCGGCCTCGCTGCACGGCGCGATCGTCGCGGCCGCCTATGGGCGGCCGTTCGCGCCATGGAATCCCGATTTCGTCGATCTGCCGGCCAAATGGCAGGACTTCGCGCAAGGGGTAGGCATTCCCGCTACCTTCGTGGCGAATGTCGAAGAAGGTATTCAGCACTACGCGGCCCAGATCGCGCCGAAGTTTCGGCGGCCTTCGCTGTGGGAGGCGCTGGCACGCGCGCCCTACGTGCCGAGTCCGGAAGCGATCCTGAAGATCCTGCGGCATGAGCTGCGCGCGGCCGAGGGCCAGCCGGCAGACGCGGTCCTGCAGGAGAAGATCGCGCTGTTCGAAGCGTCGAGGTCCCATTTCGCGGCCATCGCGCAGGAGTCCAGGGCGCTGGTCGATGCGGCCTGGCAACGCGAGGACGCCGCGCAGGCGCGCATCGCCGAGCACGGCGCGGGCCTCGAGAAACTCCAGGCCCAGGTCGAGACGCTGCTGAGCCAGATCGAAGCGGCCCGGGCGCATGCCACCCAGTCCGACGCGCACCTCGCGGAGCGCGAGGAAACCATCGCGCGGCTCAGAAAGCAGGCCGATGCCCAGTCGAAGCAGTCGGATGCCGCCAGGGAGCGCGCCACCCGGCTGGGCATCCGCGTCGAGGAGCTGCAAAGGGAAGTCGACATGGCACGCCACCAGGTCGGCGCGGTGCAGGCCGCTTTCGAGGAGATGCGGCGCTCGAGTTCATGGCGGCTCACGCGCCCCCTGCGCGCGCTGGCCGACTTGCTCAAGATCCCGCTGCGGGCCATCGGCCGCACGGGCCTGCTGTTTCGCGCGATGCTGGGATTGCTGCTGCTGCTGCCCGCGTCGGTGTATTGCGGCGGCTTCGGGGCCGTGTTCCGGGCCTATCGCAGGACCCCGGCCTTCGCGGCCACGGTCTTCGATGCCCACCAGGAGATCCGCCAGCGCCTCATGACCAAGCCCCGCTGGTGGCGGCGCATCGTCATGCTGAGCTACACGCTCGCCCACCGCGTCTATCTCGCCGGCAGCGTGGGCCGCGTGGTGGGCAGCGCGCTGCGCATGCTTCGCTCCGAAGGCCTGAGCGGCCTGCGCGCCAGCCTGGCGCGCACGGGCCCCGGCGGCGGACCCGACGGCTTCGAGCGGCGCATCCTCGTGCTCGACTACCGCATCCCCCGCGGCGATACCTCGGCCGGGGAACTCGCCACCGTGGGCATCCTGCGGGACCTGGTGGCGCTCGGCTACGAAGTGGTGTTCGCACCGAACGACATGACGCCGTCGCCGCGCTACGAGAAGGAACTCGAGAGCTTCGGCGTCACGGTGATCACGCGCCAGGCGGGCTTCCAGTACACCGGCCACTACATCGAACGGCATGGCGCGAGCTTCGGCGTCTTCTACGTCATGCGCTTCGACGTGGCCGAGAACGCGCTGCCCTCGATCCGCAAGACCGCGCCGCATGCGCGCGTGATCTTCCATGCGCCCGACCTGTACTTCCTGCGCGAGATGCGCGAGGCGCGGCTGCTCGACGATCCGGCCGCCGTCGCGCGCGCCGAAGCGACGCGGCAGCGCGAGGTCGCGATGATGCGGGCCGCCGATCACGTCGTGCTGGTGAGCCCCGCGGAAGTGCCCTTCCTGCGCGAGGAACTGGGCGCAGAGAAGCCGATCACCGTGTTCCCGGTGCTGTACGCGCCGGTCGCGCCGCGGCCCGCCGGGTTCGCCGCGCGGCGCGACATCTTCTTCCTGGGCGGCTTCGGCCACGCGCCCAACGTCTCCGCGGTGCAATGGTTCGCCAAGGAGATCTGGCCGGCGGTTCGCGCGGCGCTGCCCGAGGTCGAATTCCACGTCGTCGGCGCTGAAGTGCCCGAGAGCATCCAGGCCCTCGAAGCCATTCCGGGCATCAAGATCAGGGGCTTCGTTCCCGACCTGGAGCCGGTGCTCCAGGGCTACCGTGTCGGCGTGGCGCCGCTGCTCTTCGGCGCGGGCATCAAGGGCAAGGTGGCGATGACGCTGGGCGCGGGCATCCCCTGCGTGGGCACGCGGATCGCCGCCGAAGGCATGGGCATCCAGAGCGGCGTCCATTCGATCATCGAGGACGAGCCGGACAAGTTCGCCGCGGCCGTGGTCGCGCTCTACCAGGACGAGGCGCTGTGGCAGCGCCTGTCGCGCAACGGGCAGGCTCTGGTCGAGGAACGCTTCGGCGAAGTGGCCAACCGCAGCGCGCTGCTCAGGGTCCTCAACGACGCGCGCGGACTGCCGCTGTCGCTGTTCCGATCGTTCTGCGCGCAGGACCGGCCTTTCGCCGTTCCGCAGCCGCCGGCGGACGTGCCGGTCGACGTCTCGATCATCGTTCCGGTCTACAACAAGTGGGCGCTGACCCGGGCCTGCCTGGCCTCGATCGCCTACACCAACGCGGGCGTGGGCATCAGCTACGAAGTGATCCTGGCCGACGACAGCTCCAGCGACGAGACGCTGCGCGCGCAGGAGCTGGTGCCGGGCCTGCGCATCGCGAGAACGCCGCAGAACATGGGCTTCCTGCGCAACTGCAATCATGCGGCCAAGCTCGCGCGCGGCCGCCACATCCTGCTGCTCAACAACGACACCGTCGTGCTGCCGGGCTGGCTGGACGCGATGCACCGCACGCTGGAGGGCGACGATTCGATCGCCATCGTCGGCTCGAAGCTGCTGTACCCGAACGGCCGCATCCAGGAAGCCGGCGGCGGCATGCTGGCGAATGCCGACGGCGTGAGCATCGGCCGCTGGCTCTACCGCCAGGGCCTGCCCATGCCGGTGCCGCGCGACGAGCCGGTGTTCAACTTCGAACGCGAGACCGACTACCTGACCGGCGCCTCGATCCTGATCCGCGGCAGCTTCTGGCGCGCAACCGGCGGCTTCGACGAACGCTTCGGCAATGCCTATTGCGAGGACTCCGACCTCGCCATGCAGGCGCGCGCGCGCGGCCTGCGCGTGGTCTATCAGCCGGCGTCGGAGCTGGTGCATCTGGAACACCAGAGCTATGCGGACGAGGTCGATGCCGACCACATCGAACTGCAGCGGCGCAACAAGGCCGTGCTGGTCGAGAAATGGCACGATGTGCTGCTGCGCGATCATCTGCCCGCCGGTGCGCAATGGCAGCAGGTCGCGGCCCGCGGCGAACGCTCGATTCCCCCCGCGGTGCAGGCGCGCCGTGCCGCCTCCGAGTCGCGCAACATCCTGTACTTCAGCCCCTTCCCCTCGCATCCGAGCAATCACGGCAACCAGGCGACGATCCAGCAGTTCGCGCGCCAGTTCCAGCGTTCGGGCCACAAGGTGCATTTCGCGCTGCTCCAGAGCAACATGTACGACCTCGAGGCCGAGCAGTCCATGCGTGCCGAGTGGGACAGCTTCGACATCCTGCCAAACGCGCATCCGCTGGGCGCCGACGGATCGGCGATCCCCTTCGACGGCTGGTACGAAGACGGCCTCGGCGAGGCCGTGCGCGCGCTGTGCGCGCGCTACGACATCGACGTCGTGTTCTGCTCCTATGTGTTCCAGTCGAAGATGCTCGACTACATCCCCTCGTACATCCTGCGGGTCATCGACACGCACGACAAGATGGGCGGACGCTACGAGATGCTCCAGCAGCGCGGCCTGCCGCTGGAGTTCTTCTCCTGCACCCCCGAGGAAGAAGGCGCCTACCTGCGGCGCGCCGACGTCGTGGTCGCGCGGCGACAGGAAGAGGCCGACTACTTCGACGGCGTGAGCGGCGCCGGCTCGGCGATCGTGGTGCCGCACTTCGAAGCCCCGCACTTCGTGCGGCGTGCCTTCACGGACCTGCGCCAGGTCGGGATCGTGGCCAGCGCCAACCGGATCAACCTGGAGATCGTGCGCGACTGCCTGCAGTCGATCGACCGCCAGGTCGGCACGGGCCACTGCCCCTTCCTGGTCCTCGTCGCGGGACAGGTCAAGGCGCTGATTCCGACGCTGCCCGCCCACGAGGCCGCGCTGTTCGACCGCCCCTGGGTCCGGCTGCTGGGATTCGTCGACGACATCCAGGAGTTCTACGAATCGGTGGACGTGGTGATCTCGCCCGTGACCATGGGCACCGGCATCAACGTCAAGACGGTGCAGGCGATCGCCTACGGCATGCCGCTGCTGACCACCGAGTGGGGCAGCAAGGGCGTCGATACCTCGGAACCGCTGCACAAGCTGGCATCGCTCGACGACCTGGTGCGCACGCTGCTCCAGCTGGTCGAGCGGCCGGCGGAACTGGAGCGTCTGGCTGCCGTCAGCCGCGGCCTGTATCAACAGTTCTTCGACACCAGCGTGACGGCGCTGCAGGCACTGGTACAGCGCGTACCGATGTCGGCGGCGGGGCACGCAGCGGCGTTCCAGGATGGTGCCCCCCGGGGCGATACCATCTGAAGCGCTGCGCCCCGATGCCGCCCAGCCCAGAAAACCACGAGGAAACCAGGTGAAAACTATTCGAGCAAGAGCGCCGCTTCGGCTCGGCCTCGCCGGGGGCGGGACCGATGTCTCGCCCTACTGCGACGTGCACGGCGGCTGCGTTCTCAACGCCACCATCGACCGCTATGCCTACGCCGTCATCCAGCCGCTGGAGGAATCCGCGGTCCGCTTCGTCGCGTCGGACAAGCAGGACAAGGAAAGCTGGGGCCTGGTGCCGCACATCGCACTGAACGGCGGCCTCGACCTGCACAAGGCGGTCTACAACCACTTCGTGGCGAACTACAACGGCGGCCAGCCGATCGCGATCCAGCTCAGCACCTTCTGCGACGCGCCGGTCGGGTCCGGCCTCGGCTCGTCCTCCACCCTGGTGGTGGCGATGATCGAGGCCTTCGTGGAGCTGCTCAATCTGCCGCTGGACGACTACATGGTCGCCCACCTGGCCTACAAGATCGAGCGCGTGGACTGCGGGCTGCAGGGCGGCCGCCAGGACCAGTACTCCGCCACCTTCGGCGGCTTCAACTTCATGGAGTTCTACGCCGACGAGCGCGCGCTGGTGAATCCGCTGCGCATCCGCAGCTCGATCATCTGCGAGCTCGAGGCCTCGCTGGTCCTGTTCTTCACCGGCGTCTCGCGCGAGTCCGCGAAGATCATCGCGGACCAGAGCGGCAACCTCAAGAGCGGCGCGACCGATGCGCTGGAGGCGATGCACGGCATCAAGCGCGAGGCGCTGGCGATGAAGGACTGCCTGCTGCGCGGCGATTTCACCGGCCTGGTGGAATCCATGCGCCTGGGATGGGAGAACAAGAAGCGCTCGGCAAAGACCGTTTCGAACGCGCACATCGACGAGATCTACGAGGCGGCGACGGCGGCTGGCGCACTGGCCGGCAAGGTGTCGGGCGCCGGTGGAGGCGGGTTCATGCTCTTCTTCGTCCCCAACGAACAGCGCATGGACGTGATTCGCGCACTGGACCGGTTCAACGGTCAAATCAGCAACTGCCACTTCACCAAGAACGGAGCGCAAGCATGGAGAATCTGACCCCCTCCTCCTACATCTCGGCCCAGATCGCCGAGGCCCAGCGAGTCATGACCGCGATGGCGGCCGACGCAACGCTGCAGGCAACGCTGGCCGCCACCGCCGAGGCCTGCATCGCCGCGCTGCGCAACGGCCGCAAGATCCTGCTTGCCGGCAACGGCGGCAGCGCCGCCGACGCGCAGCACATCGCCGGCGAATTCGTCAGCCGCTTCGCCTTCGACCGACCCGGCCTGCCGGCGATCGCGCTGACCACCGACACCTCCATCCTGACGGCCATCGGCAACGACTACGGTTACGAGAAGCTGTTCTCGCGCCAGATCCAGGCGCTGGGCCAGGCAGGCGACATCTTCATCGGCTACTCGACCTCGGGACGCTCGCCCAACGTGCTGGCCGCCTTCACGGAAGCACGCGCGCGCGGCATGCTGTGCGTCGGCCTCACCGGCAACCGTGGCGGCCCGATGCTCGAGCTCTGCGACTTCGTGCTGGCGACGCCCTCGGCCGACACGCCGAAGATCCAGGAAGGCCATCTGGTGATCGGCCACATCCTGTGCGGCCTGGTCGAACGCGCCATCTTCACGCCGCCGAACTGATGGAAGCCATCGTCCTGGCGGGCGGGTTCGGCACCCGCCTGCGCTCGGAGGTTCCCGATCTGCCCAAGGCCATGGCCCCCGTGGCCGGCCGTCCGTTCCTGGAGATCCTGCTGGACGGGCTGGCGCGCCAGGGCTTCTCGCGCATCGTGCTGTCGCTGGGCTACATGGCCCCGACCATCATGAGCCACTTCGGAGCGAGCTACCGCGGCATGGCGCTTCGCTTCGTCGTCGAGGAACAGCCACTGGGCACGGGTGGCGCGATCCGCCTGGCGATGACCGAGGTCGCCGACGACCACGTCTTCGTCTTCAACGGCGACACCTTCCTCGACCTGGACTGCGCGGCGCTGGAGGCCTTCTGGCAGCAGCATCGCAAGCCCGTCATCGTGGGACGCCCGGTCGCCGACGTGAGCCGCTACGGCCGGCTCGTGGTGTCGGACGATCGCGTCGTGGGCTTCGCCGAGAAGGGCAGCCCGGGCGCCGGCCTGATCAATGCCGGCTGCTATGTCTTCCCCACCTCGCAGTTCGACGACCGTGCGCTGCATGCCGCGTTCTCGCTCGAGCAGGACTTCCTCGCGCGGGCGGTTCCCGCGACGGACATCCGGGTCTTTCCGTGCGAAGGACAGTTCATCGACATCGGCGTTCCCGAGGACTATCGGCGGGCACAGGTCGAGCTGGCGATGCGATGACGGGGCGCCGCGCGCTTTTTCTCGACCGCGACGGTGTCGTCAACGTCGAGAAGAACTACCTCCATCGCCAGGAGGACGTCGAATTCGTCGACGGCATCTTCGAACTCGTGCGCACCGCCAATGCCGCGGGCTTCCTGGTCGTCGTCGTGACGAACCAGGCCGGCATCGGGCGCGGCTACTACACCGAGGCGGACTTCCACGCGCTGTCGGCCTGGATGTCGGCGCAGTTCCTCGCCCAGGGCGCGCGCATCGACGGCGTCTACTTCTGCCCGCACCATCCGGTGCATGGCATCGGCCCCTATCGACGCGACTGCGATTCCCGCAAGCCGGCCCCCGGCATGCTGCTGCGCGCGGCGCGCGAACTGGGCATCGATCTCTCGGCGTCCGTGATGGTGGGCGACCGCATCACCGACATGCAGGCGGCACGCGCCGCGGGCGTTCCCGTGCGTTTGCTGCTGGCCGGCAACGAAGAAGCGGTGGACCTGGCGCAGCTCGATGGCGCCCGCGTCATTGCGTCGCTGTCCGGCGCCCTGGCCTCGCTCGACGGCTGAGCCGGCGCCAGCGGGTACGCGTGCGCCAGAACGCACGCGCGCTGGCTACGAACCCCTCGAGCCGCGGAGCACGCGGACCAGCGGCGACAAGATGGCGCGGACGCCATTGGCGAGGCCGGGATGCCGGGTGCCGAAACGCCGGATCGGACCGCTCACCCGCCAGTAGGCGCTGCCCGTGACGGCCTGGTAGAGCGTCGTGACGTGCGCGGCCTGGCGTTGGGCCTCCAGCTTCTCCGCTTCGCATTGCGCCAGCCGCTCGCGCTCGATCTGCAGCTGCGCCTGGCCCTGGTCGCGCGCCTCCTGCACGGCGGCATCGCGCTTGCGCGCATAGGTGGAGCGCGCCTGCGTCAGACGCTCCTCGATCGCCGGGTTGGTGGTGCGGTAGTAGCGGTCGCTGCTGTAGAGGCAATCGGGGTAGCGGAACAGTGGCTCGTCCGAGGTCTTGCGGGCCTGGACCAGGATGGTGTCGCCGAACAGCGAGGCATCGATCGACAGCATGGCACCGACTTCGAAGATGTCGGTCACGTGCTCGGGCTCCGCGAAGGCGCAGATGGTGCGGAACGCGACATCGGTGAGCCCCGCGCTGCGCAGCGCCATCTTGAAGAAGATGGGCGTGTATTCGAACGAATGCCGGGGTTCGTGCCCGAGGTCCGGATGGAAGAACCAGTAGACCCAGGGCGGTGCCCCCGCGATGAATTCCCGCAGCGTCTTGTAGGAGGCCGAATTCGGCACCGAGGTCACGAGGATCGAGTCGCGATGCATGCAACGCGTGACGTTGAGCAGCACACCGGACGGGTCCTGGTCCACGTGTTCCAGCGTCTCGAAGAAGAGCACCGTGTCGAAGGTGGCATCGAGCGGCCACTGCGCCTGGGTGATGTTGAAGTTGTAGCTCTTCAACTCCAGGCGGCGACCTTCCATCTCGATGCTGCGCGTCAGGATGGGCTGATCGATGTCGGGGCGCATCTCGATGCCCTCGACGCGCGCATAGCCCAGGTAATGCCAGGCCCAGAAGGCCATGTAGCCATAGCAGCCGATATCGAGGCACGACGCATCCGGCGATTCGGCATACGGAATCATCGTGAGCGACAGCGACAGCCGGCGGCGATGCGCCGTCAGATAGAGAAATTCGGTGGCCGACCCGGTCCTGCGCACATGCTCGATGGTGGTGTCGAGGATGTTCTCGGCCTCGGCGATCGACAGGTAGCGGCCCTCTTTCGGGGTGTCGGGCGTGGATTTCAGATCCGAAATGACTTCTCGAATCAATTCCTGCTGATCCATCTTCTGGGGCTCTCCGGCTGCGCGGCTTGTCGGCGCGTTCTAGGGGGAAGTGGGGTGCCGATTCTCGACACCGGCACGCCTTGGTGGCGTGCTCGATGCCGTCGATCCATCGTGCGGGGAGTCATCGAGGAAGTGTTACCTCAATGCAAACAAATACTAACATCGACCTATGAAATGTCGATGAAGCGATCGCTTTCGGGGGGCGCTGCGGCTGGATATTGCGCAGGCTGCGCGCAGCGGTCATGAAGCGACCGTGCGCGAGCGGCGTCGGGATCGGCGTCCACAAGGGTGGCCGCGCCGATGCCCGCGCCGGGGTTCGAGATTGTCAGTCGAACACTTCGGCGCCGGCGAAGCTGGCGCCGGCCTGGTCCTTGCCGGAGAGCTGCGGAGCGCTTCCGGTCGCGGGCCACGCGATCGCCAGTTCGGCGTCGTCCCACTTGATGCAGCGCTCATGCGCCGGCGCGTAGTAGTCGGTCGTCTTGTACAGAAACTCCGCCACCTCCGTCAGCACCAGAAAACCGTGCGCGAAACCTTCAGGCACCCACATCTGCTTGTGGTTCTGCTCGCTGAGCTCCTCGCCCACCCACTGGCCGAAGGTCGGCGACGACCTGCGGATGTCCACCGCCACGTCGAACACCGCGCCACGCGTGCAGCGCACCAGCTTGCCCTGCGGCTGCTGGATCTGGTAGTGCAGCCCGCGCAGCACGCCTTGGACCGAGCGCGAATGGTTGTCCTGCACGAACTCGACGTGGCGCCCCACGGCCTCGTCGAAGGCCTTGCCGTTGAAGCTCTCGAAGAAGAAGCCGCGCGAGTCGCCGAACACCTTCGGCTCGATGACCAGGACTTCGGGAATGGCGGTGGGGATGACTTTCACGGCCGTCCCTCTTCCTTCAAGAGTCGCTGCAGGTATTTGCCATAACCGCTCTTGGCCAGCGGCGCGGCCAGCTTCTCGAGCTGCGCGCCATCGATGAAGCCGTTGCGCCAGGCAATCTCCTCGGGACACGCGATCTTCAGGCCCTGGCGGTTTTCGAGCGTGGCGATGAACTGCCCGGCCTCGAGCAGGCTCTCGTGCGTGCCGGTGTCCAGCCACGCATAGCCGCGCTGCATGATCTGCACGTTGAGCTGGCCGAGGTCGAGGTAGGCCTGGTTGACGGCGGTGATCTCGAGTTCGCCGCGCGCGCTGGGCTTGACGGCCTTGGCGATGTCGACGACCTGGTTGTCGTAGAAGTAGAGCCCCGTCACGGCATAGCTGCTCTTGGGCTCGAGCGGCTTCTCCTCGATGCTGCTGGCCTTGCCCTGCGCATCGAAGGCCACCACGCCGTAGCGCTCGGGGTCGTGCACGTGGTAGGCGAAGACGGTCGCTCCCTTTTCCTGCGCATCGGCGTCGGACAGCAGGTGCACGAAGTCGTGGCCGTAGTAGATGTTGTCGCCCAGCACCAGCGCGCTCGGCGAATTGCCGACGAACTTGTCGCCGATGATGAAGGCCTGCGCCAGCCCGTCGGGACTGGGCTGCACGGCGTACTGCAGGTTCAGGCCCCACTGGCTGCCGTCGCCCAGCAGTTGCTGGAAGCGCGGCGTGTCCTGCGGCGTGCTGATGACGAGGATGTCGCGCATGCCGCCGAGCATCAGCGTGCTCAGCGGGTAATAGATCATGGGCTTGTCGTACACCGGCAGCAGCTGCTTGCTGATCGCGAGCGTGGCCGGATGCAGCCGCGTGCCCGAGCCGCCGGCCAGGATGATGCCTTTGCGCTGCGTCGTCTGGATGGTCATCGTTGGTGTCTCTTCTCTTCGGGTGTCGTGTTCGACGCGGACGCCGGACTCAGAGGATCTCGCGCAACATGCGCGCGACGCCGTTCTGCCACGGCGGCAGCACCAGCCCGAAGGCGGCCTGCAGCTTCGAGGTGTCGAGGCGCGAGTTGTGCGGCCGGGTGGCCGGCGTGGGAAAGGCGCTGGTCGGCACGGCCTCGACCTGCTGCGGCCCGGCCTTGAGCTCGACGCCGGCCTGCTGCGCGAGTTCGAGCACGTAGCGCGCGTAACCGTACCAGGTGGTCTCGCCGCCCGCGATCGCGTGATACAGCCCGGCCTTGGACGGGTCCTGCAAGGTGGCGCGGATGGCATGGGCCGTGATGTCGGCCAGCAGCTCGGCACCGGTGGGCGCGCCGAACTGGTCGTCGATGACGGTCAGCTTGTCGCGCACCCTGGCCAGCCGCAGCATGGTCTTGGCGAAGTTGCCGCCGCGCGCCGCATAGACCCAGCTGGTGCGAAAGATCAGGTGCTTGGCGCAGTGCTGCGCCACCAGTTGCTCGCCCTCGAGCTTGGTGCGGCCGTAGACGCTCAGCGGTCCGGTCGCATCGTCTTCCTTCCAGGGCTTGCTGCCGCTGCCGTCGAAGACGTAGTCGGTCGAGTAGTGGACCATCAGCGCGCCGATCTCCTGCGCGGCCTGCGCCACCACGCCGGGCGAGGTGGCATTGAGCTTGCGCGCGAACTCGGGCTCGCTCTCGGCCTTGTCGACGGCGGTGTGGGCGGCGGCATTGACGATCACGTCGGGGCGCACCTGCCGCACGGTGTCGGCCAGTTGTTCGGGCCGGCTGAAGTCGGCGTGGAAGTCGGTGCTGTCGAAATCGAGCGCGACCAGCTCGCCCAGCGGCGCGAGGCTGCGCTGCAGTTCCCAGCCGACCTGTCCGCCCTTGCCCAGCAGCAGCAGCTTCATGCGGAAGCCTTCGCGTCGTACTGCTTCTCGACCCAGGCGCGGTAGGCGCCGCTTTGCACGTTGCGCACCCAGTCGCCATTGGCGAGGTACCACTCGACCGTCTTGCGGATGCCGGTGTCGAAGGTCTCGGCCGGCTTCCAGCCGAGCTCGCGCTCTAGCTTGCGCGCGTCGATGGCATAGCGGCGGTCATGGCCGGGGCGGTCGGTGACGTAGCTGATCTGCTCGGCATAGCCCTTGCCGTCGGCACGCGGACGCAACTCGTCGAGCAGCGCGCACACGGTCTTCACGATCTCGATGTTCGGCTTCTCGTTCCAGCCGCCCACGTTGTAGGTCTCGCCGAGCCGGCCCGCTTCGAGCACGCGGCGGATGGCGCTGCAGTGGTCCCTGACGTAGAGCCAGTCGCGCACCTGCATGCCGTCGCCATACACGGGCAGCGGCTTGCCGGCCAGCGCATTGACGATCATCAGCGGGATCAGCTTCTCGGGGAAATGGAAGGGGCCGTAGTTGTTCGAGCAGTTGGTGGTGAGCACCGGCAGGCCGTAGGTGTGGTGCCAGGCGCGCACGAGGTGGTCGCTGGCGGCCTTGCTGGCCGAGTACGGGCTGTTGGGCTCGTACTTGTTCTCCTCGGTGAAGGCCGGGTCGGTCTTCGAGAGCGAGCCGTAGACCTCGTCGGTCGACACGTGCAGGAAGCGGAAGGCCGCCTTCTGGTCGGCCGGCAAGGCATTCCAGTGGCCGCGCACCGATTCGAGCAGGCGGAAGGTACCGAGCACGTTGGTCTGCACGAAATCCTCGGGGCCGTGGATCGAGCGGTCCACGTGCGACTCGGCCGCGAAATTGACCACCGCGCGCGGCTTGTGCTCGGCCAGCAGGCGGTCGAGCAGCGCGCTGTCGCCGATGTCGCCCTGAACGAAGATGTGGCGCGGATCGCCCTTGAGCGAAGCCAGGGTCTCGAGATTGCCGGCGTAGGTGAGCTTGTCGAGGTTCACGACCGGTTCGTCGCCTTGGGCGATCCAGTCGAGGACGAAATTGGCGCCGATGAAGCCGGCGCCGCCGGTAACCAGGATCATGGAGTCCTCTGTGCTGTGAATTGGAGTGCCGCTTGGTCAAAAGCCGCGCTGGCGCGGCAACTGCGGATTATCCCATCTGCCTGCAAGGCCGAATCCCGGGGTTGGCCGGTGCCCGCGGCCCGCCTACAATCGCCACCCATTGCAGGAGAGCGGGCCGCATGCATCGCGCAGGCAGCCCCACCGAAGGCGCAAACTCCCATAAACGCTCAGGTCGGCTCCACGCTTCGCGCGGGGCCTGTACTGCAACCACTGAAACGCCGTCTGGAGAGCCAGCACATCGCCCATCGCGGCCGTGCTGCGCCGAAGGAGCAAGTCCGCTGCGAGGTGCAGCGGATGAAACTCTCAGGTACCGAGGACAGGGGGAGCGGCAATTGGACGGCCGTCCGGTTGCGCGCTATCTATTCAGTAGCACGACCTTCACGCCGTTCAAGCGCTTCGACCTCGAAAGGTACTTGAAATGCGCGTGATCGTATTGGGCGCCGGCCTGCTCGGCGTGACCTCGGCCTACTACCTCCAGCAACTCGGCCACGACGTGACCGTGATCGACCGGCAGGCCACCCCGGCCGCCGAAACCAGCTTCGCCAACGGCGGCCAGATCTCGGTGAGCCATGCCGAGCCCTGGGCCAATCCCAGCGCGCCGCTCAAGGTGCTGCAGTGGCTGGGCAAGGAAGACGCCCCGCTGCTGTTCCGCATCCGCGCCGACATGCGCCAGTGGCTCTGGGGCCTGCAGTTCCTGCGCGAGTGCACGCCCGCGCGCACGCGCCACAACATCGAGCAGATCGTGCGCCTGGGCACCTACAGCCGCGACACGCTGCAGCAGCTGCGCGGCGACACCGGCATCCGCTACGACGAGCGCACGCAGGGCATCATGCACTTCTACACGACGCAAAAGGAGTTCGACGGCGCCCTCGCGCCCGCCGAGCAGATGCGCGCGCTGGGCTGCGAGCGCCAGGTGATCTCGGCCGACGAGGCCGTGAAGCTCGAGCCCGCGCTGGCCCACATCCGGCCGCAGCTGGCCGGCGCCACCTACACGGCCGAGGACGAGTCGGGCGACGCCAACCGCTTCGCGCGCGAACTCGCGCGACTCGCGGCCGAGGCCGGTGTGAAGTTCCTGATGAGCCACACCATCACCGCACTGCGCGAGGTGGGCGGTGCGATCGACCACGTCGAGGTCACCGACGCCGAGGGCCGCTTCCAGCGCATCCGCGGCGATGCCTTCGTGATGGCCATGGGTTCGCTGAGCCCGCTGCTGGCGGCACCGTTGGGCATCCGGCTGCCGATCTATCCGGCCAAGGGCTATTCGGTCACGCTGCCGGTCAAGGACGCGAGCAAGGCCTACCAGGTCTCGCTGACCGACGACGAATACAAGCTGGTGTTCTCGCGCTACACCTCGGAGTCGGGCGACCGCATGCGCATCGCCGGCACGGCCGAGCTCAACGGCTACGACCGCGACCTCAACCGCGTGCGCTGCGAAGCCATCGTGCGCCGCGTCGAGCAGCTGTTCCCCGGCGCCGGCGACACCGCGCAAGCCCAGTTCTGGACCGGCCTGCGCCCGGCCACGCCGAGCAACGTGCCACTGATCGGCCGCACGAAACTCGCGAACCTCTACCTCAACACCGGCCACGGCACGCTCGGCTGGACCCATGCCTGCGGCTCGGGCAAGTCGATCGCGCGCATCGTGAGCGGTCTGGTGCCGGAGGTGGATTTCGCGTTCGCGGGGATGCCCAAGGGCATGGCGGGCATCGCCCAGCCCGCGCTGGGCTGAGCCTCCGAAGCAAGGCGGACGCTCAGTCGTCCGCCGTGAACACCGTCAGCACCCCCGTGTAGCCATACACGTGGTGCCGCGCGATCTCGCCCGCGGCGAAGAAGCCGACCAGCGGCACGTCGCCCAGCGCATGGCGCACGATCTGCAGCTCGGCGCCGGGCGCGCCGAAGTGCGGGCCGCCGCGGCCCGAGCAGCTCACGTAGACGGCGCCGGCGATGCGGCGCGCGGGATGCGGCGCCGCCTCGGCCTCGCCGGCGGCGACGGCGCGCGCGGTGGCCAGGGTCTGTTCCTCGGGCTCGAGTTCCTCGCGGATCTCGGCGCAGATGCGCATCAGGTCGGCGCGCGCGGCCTGGGCGTTGCGGCGGCAGAAGCTCAGGCGCATGCCGGCCTCGGCCACGTCGGCGATCGCGATGCCGCGGCGCGTGGGGTCGAGGCCGATGATGTGGCGCACCAGCACGTCGGCGCCGAGGTCGCCGGTGCGGCGGATGCCGTCGCTGCCGGCATCGACCAGGCCCACCAGGGTGGCGCGCACGGCCTCGATGGCTTCCTGCGGCCGCTCGAGCGAGACCTGCAGGTCGGCCAGCAGCACGTCGAGCGCGGGCTCGCCGTCGAGCTGCAGCACCAGGTTGCCGTCGGCCTCGGTGATCTCGCGCTCGCGCGCGCTGCCCGAGCGCAGCGGCTGGCAGCCCTGCGTGACGCGCGACACCAGCCGCACGCCCTCGCCGAACACCACGCCCGACAGGCCGCCCGAGAACACGCCGCCGGCCGCGCCCTGGCCGCGGATGTTGCCGTTGCCGCCGACCGCGAACTGCAGCGCGCCGCCGCGGCCCGAGGAGAGGCCGCCGAACAGGTAGCCGGTGTCGGTGCGCCCGGCCATCTCGCCGATGAGCTCGGTCAAGTCGGGGGTGGCGGGGTCGGCATGCACCAGCGCCGTGTGGGCCTCGAAACCGCTCATCTCGGAGCTCGCCAGCGGCGCCACGCCCGAGAACACGCGGTACTGGTCGCTCGGCAGCGCGCAGAGCATCAGGCTCAGGCCGGGCTCGTCGAAGTACTCGGCATTGTTGGCCGACACGCCGACGCCGACGGTGCCGGCCCAGTCGGTCACCTCGGGCAGCTCGGCGCTCAGGTGGTCGAGGATCTCCTGCGCATCGACCGCATAGTGGTCGGTGATGTAGAGCAGCCCGAGGGTGGGTGCCGAGGCGTAGTCGGGCAGCGCCATCTGCGCGCGCAGCTGGGCCAGCACGAGGCCGGCCGCCATGCGCCATTGCGGATGGGTGGCGTGACCGGAGGGAAACAACTTCATCGTGCCAACCTGCTTCGTTCGATGTTCAGGACAAGGCGGCTCAGCGTCGGCCGCCCGTTCGCTTGCGGGCCGCGGGCGCCGCGGCCGGCTTCTTCGCCGCCGGTCGCTTCGCGGCCGTCGAGGCCTTGCGAGGGGTGGACTTGCGCGAGGCGCTCGCGGTTCCCATGGCCTTGCCGACGGCGTCGGCCAGCGGCTGGGTCACGGCCGGCATCTTGAGCTGGGCCGCGTCCTGCAGCGCGGTGCTCGCGATCTGCTGGAACTGCTCGGTCAGCGAGCCCCACCACTTGAGCGGGTCGACGGCACCGCCGGCGGCATCGCCCGCGGCGGATTTGGCCGAGGCCTTGGCGGCCGGCCTGGCCTTGCGGCGCGGCGGCGGTGCCTCTTCCTCTTCTTCCTCCTCCTCGTCGAGTTCCTCTTCGTCCTCGAACTCGACCTCGGGTTCGGGCGCCGCGGCCGGCGCGGCTGCCGGCGCCGGGCTGACTGCCGCGGCCGCCGCATTCGCCTGCCGCGTGAACACGCCCGCGAGGTCCTCCATGCGCACGTTCATGCCGCGCAGGGTGGACAGCGTCATCTTCTGCACCTCGAGCGCCTGGATCGTGGCCTTGAGCGCGTGGCCGTTCTGCTCGAGCCAGTACTGCACCGTCTTGAGTTCCTGGATGCGCTTGTCGACCTCCTCCACGCTCATGGTGGGCGCCACCCAGCTCGCCAGGCTCGGGATGCCGGGCACGGAACCGGCGCCGCTCGCGCCGGCCGCGAGGTTCTTGAGGAAGTCGAAGCCGGGTACGAACTGGCTGAAATCGAAGGGTTGGCTGGCTTTGTTCATGCGGCAGGTCTCCGGTCTGGCGGGTGTTGTGCTGCCAGCTTACTCCAAGGCAGGGCCCGCCCCGCCCCGGATCAGAGCTCGTCGCGCGTCTTGGCGAAGACCTTCCAGAAGCTCGCGTCCTGCGAGCTCGCGAAGTTGATGCGCATCAGCGTGGTGGGCGGCCGGCGCGCATGGAACAGCGAGCCCGGCGCCAGCAGGTAGCCCTGGTCGAGCATGCGCTGGGTCAGCATGTCGGTGTCGACGCCGGTGTCGACCCAGCCGAACAGCCCCGCGGGCTCGGACGCGAAGGTGCAGCCGTGCGCCAGCACCAGCTTGGCGGCACGCGCCCGGGCGCCCTCGAGGCGGATGCGCACGCGCTCGGCGTGGCGGCGCAGCTGCCCCTGGTCGATGCACCACGAGAGCGCCCGCTCGAACAGCGCGGGCGAGGTCAGGGTGGCCAGCAGCTTGGTCTCGAGCAGCCGCTCCTTGAGCGCGGGCGAGGCGGCCAGGAAGCCGATGCGCCAGTTGGGCGCGAGGATCTTCGCGAAACCGCTGACGTAGATGGTGCGCTGCAGCCCGTCGAGCGCGCTGAGCCGCGTGGCGTGCTCGGGCGCGAGGTGGCTGTAGGTGTCGTCCTCGACGATGTGGAAGTCGTGCTCGTTGGCCAGCTTGAGCACGCGGTGCGCGCTGTTGGGCGACAGGCTGTAGCCGGTCGGGTTGTGCAGCACGCTCACGCTGACGAACAGCTTGGGGCTGTGCAGCGCGCAGTACTGCGCCATCACGTCGAGGTCGGGCCCGTCGGCGCGGCGCGGCACCGGCAGGATGCGCATGCCCAGCGCCTCGAGCCGCGCGAACTCGAGCGCCCAGCCGGGCTCCTCGACCATCACCGGATCGCCGGCGCGCAGCATGGTGCGGCTCACGATGTCCAGCGCATGGGTGGCGCCGATGGTGGTCACGATCTGTTCGGGCGCGGCCGGCACGTTGATGCCCACCAGCTTCTGCGACAGGCTGCGCCGCAGCGCCGCGTCGCCCGCGGGCTCGCCGTACTGCAGCGACAGCTCCTGCAGCATCGCGGTGCTGGTCATGCGCCGCACCGCCGTCGGCATGAACGAGGAATCGAGCCAGTCGGGCGGGAACACGCCCATGCCGGGCTGCGGCTTGTCGCTCGGGCGGTGGAACATGCTGCGGATCAGCGAGCTGGCGTCGGCCGGCGTGCGCGAGGCCATCATCTGCGTGACCATCGACAGCGCGCTGATCTGCAGCGGGTCGCCGGGCGGCTGGGCCGGGTCGCGGCCGGGATCGCGGCCCGAATCGCGCACGAAGAAGCCGCGCTGGCGCCGTGCCTCCACCAGCCCGAGCGCCAGCAACTGGTCGTAGGCGGCCACCACGGTGTAGGGGCTCACGCCCTGCTGGCGCGCGCATTCGCGCACCGAGGGTAGCCGTGCGCCCGGCAGCAGCAGCCGGTTGCGGATGCGTTCGGCCAGGCGATCGGCCAACTGGGCGGTCAGCGACTGGGACGAGGTTCGTGTCAGCATCGGCGTTCGATCTGTGTTGTACGCAAGGCCGATACAGATTGACTGTGTGTACGGCCATCTGTACTGGAACTGTAATGGTCCAAAGTTTAGAGTGTGTGTCATGAACTGGCAAGAATTCACCGCGCTGCTGGTGCTGGCCACGGCGATGAGCTTCTCGCCGGGCCCGAACACCACGCTGTCGACCACCCTCGCGGCCAACGGCGGCCTGCCGCGCGCGATGCGCTTCGTGGTCGCGGTGCCCGTGGGCTGGACCCTGCTGCTCGCGCTGTGCGCGGCCGGCCTGGGCGCGCTGGTGATGGCGGCGCCCGCGCTGCGCTGGGCGATCAAGGCGCTGGGCATCGCCTACCTGCTGTACCTCGCGTTCAAGCTCGCCACCAGCACCACGCTGGGCCGTGCCGACGATGCCAATCTGTCGGTCGGCTTCGTGCAGGGCGTGGCGCTGCAGTTCCTCAACATCAAGGCCTGGCTGCTGGCGCTCACGCTGGTGGCCGGCTGGATCGCGGGCCAGGCCGAGCCGCTGCACCGCTTCGCGATCGTCGCGCCGGTGATGCTGGTCTACGCCTTCGCGAGCAACTTCACCTATGCGCTGGCCGGCGCGCTGCTGCGCGAATGGCTGTCGAAGGGCCAGCGCCTCGCCTGGTTCAACCGTGCGATGGCCGCCGTGCTGGTGCTCACCGCCTGGTGGATGCTGCGCGTCTAGGGCCGCCATGAAGATCAAGGACGAAACCCTCGGCATGTGGCTCGGCGTGATCGGCGTGGCGCTGTTCGCGGTCACGCTGCCGATGACGCGGCTGGCCACCGGCACGCAGGCGCAGCCGCAGCTCTCGCCGTGGTTCGTCACGCTCGGCCGCGCCGCGCTCGCGGGCCTGCTGTCGGCCGTGTTCCTGCTGGTCACGCGCTCGCCGCGGCCCGCGCCCCACCAGTGGAGGCCGCTGGGCATCGCGGTGCTCGGCAACTGCGTCGGCTTTCCGCTGCTGCTGGCCTATGCGCTGCGCGTGGTCACAGCCAGCCATGCGGCGGTGGTGACGGCGCTGCTGCCGCTGGTCACGGCCGCGGTCGCGGCCTGGGTGCTGCACCAGCGCGCGCGGCTCGGCTTCTGGCTCTGCGCCATCGCGGGCAGCCTGCTGGTGGTGGTGTTCTCGCTGGTGCGCGCGAGCCAGAACTGCCACGGCTTCGGCTTCGAATGGGCCGACCTGCTGCTGGTCGGCGCCGTGATCGCCGCCTCCTTCGGCTACATCTACGGCGCGCAGGTCACGCCCGCGCTCGGCGCCGAGCGCGTGATCTGCTGGGTCTGCGTGATGGCGCTGCCGGTCACCCTGCCGGCCACGCTCGCGCTGTGGCCCACGCAGCCGATCGCCACCGCCTCCTGGCTGGGCTTCGTCTACGTCGGCATGTTCTCGATGTGGATCGGCTTCTTCGCCTGGTACCGCGGTCTGGCCCTCGGCGGCGCGCTGCGCGTGAGCCAGACGCAGCTGCTGCAGCCCTTCCTCTCGATCCTGGTGTCGATCCCGCTCCTGGGCGAGCCGCTCGACGTGGTCACGCTGGGCTTCGCGGCCGCGGTGGTGGCCACGGTGGTGGTCGGCAAGCGGCTGTCGCAGCCGTCGGCACCGGCCGCCCCCGCCATTCGCGGGCCCGTCGGCGCCGTGGACTGAACCCGCCCGCCGTCTTACCCTCGCATCCGCACCCCGTTCGTTCGCATCGCCCCTCACCGTCAGAAAGAAGACTCCCATGAACTGGAAACTCGCCGCCCGCGCCGCCAAGATGAACCCGTCGGTGCTGCGTGAAATCCTCAAGGTCACCGAGCGCCCCGGCATCATCAGCCTGGCCGGCGGCCTGCCCTCGCCCAAGACCTTCCCGATCCAGGCCTTCGCCGATGCCTGCGCCGAAGTGCTGCACAACGACGGCCAGGCCGCGCTGCAGTACGCCGCCAGCGAGGGCTTCGCGCCGCTGCGCCAGGCCGTGGCCGACATGCTGCCGTGGAACGTCGATCCCTCGCAGGTGCTGATCACCACCGGCTCGCAGCAAGGCCTCGACCTGGTCGCCAAGGTGCTGATCGATCCGGGCAGCAAGGTGCTGGTCGAGACGCCGACCTACCTCGGCGCGCTGCAGGCCTTCGGCCCGATGGAACCCAACCCCGTGGGCGTGGCCAGCGACGACGACGGCGTGATCGTCGAGGACCTGGTCGCCAAGGCCAAGGACGCTCGCTTCATCTACCTGCTGCCCAACTTCCAGAACCCCACCGGCCGCACCATGACCGAGGAGCGCCGCGCCGCCGTGTCGGCCGCCGCCGCCGCGGCCGGCCTGCCGATCGTCGAGGACAACCCCTACGGCGAGCTCTGGTTCGACGAAGCCCCGCCGCCGCCGCTGGCCGCGCGCAACCCCGAGGGCGTGATCTACCTCGGCTCGTTCTCGAAGGTGCTGGCACCGGGCCTGCGCCTGGGCTTCCTGGTGGCGCCCAAGTCCATCTACCCGAAGCTGCTGCAGGCCAAGCAGGCGGTCGACCTGCACACGCCGATCTTCACGCAGCGCATGGTGTCGGCCGTGATGAAGGACAACTTCCTCGAGCGCCACGTACCCACCATCCGCGCGCTCTACAAGCGCCAGCGCGATGCGATGAGCGCCGCGCTCACGCGCGAGATGGCCGGCCTGGACGTGAAGTTCAACGCGCCCAAGGGCGGCATGTTCCTGTGGGCGCGGCTGCCCGAGGGCATCGACACCGTGACCCTGCTGCCCAAGGCGGTCGAGCGCAACGTGGCCTTCGTGCCGGGCGCGCCCTTCTATGCCGGCGAAGGCGACGCGCGCACGCTGCGGCTGTCGTTCGTGACCGCGAGCGTCGAGGAGATCGACACCGCGATCGCCGCGCTGGCGCAGACCGTGCGCGAGGAGCTCGCGCTGGCCGGCGACAAGCAGCTCGCGGCCGCGCAGATCTGAGCGCGCGCATTCACCGGAGCCTGCCTTGATCGGCCTCGCCACCCTCTCGCTGTTCCTGCTCGCGGTGCTGGCGCTGTTCCTGTCGCCGGGCCCGAACATGGCGTTCGTGCTCTCGCACGGCGTGGCCCATGGCCCGCGCGGCGGCTTCGCGGCGGCGCTCGGGATCTCGGCCGCCGACTTGGTGCACACGCTGTTCGCCGCCACCGGCGTGACCGCGCTGGTGGCGGCCTGGCCGCCGTCCTTCGACCTGCTGCGCTATGCCGGCGCGCTGTACCTGCTGTGGCTCGCCGTGCAGGCGCTGCGCAGCGGCGGCGGCCTGCGCCCGGGCGTGCAGGCGCGACCGGCCGGCTTCGGCCGCATCGTGCGCATGGCCCTGCTGAACAACCTGGTCAATCCGAAGGCGCTGCTGTTCTTCATGGTGTTCCTGCCCCAGTTCGTCGATCCCGCGCGCGGCAGCGTGCCGCTGCAGCTGGTGCAGCTCGGCATCGTGCTGTCGCTGGCGGCGCTGGGCTTCAACACCCTGCTGGGCGCCTGCAGCGGACAGGTCGGCCGCTGGCTGCAGCGCCGCCCCGGCGCCGAGAAGTTCCAGCGCGGCCTGCTCGCCACCGTGATGCTGGCGCTCGCGGTGCGCCTGTTGTTCCTCGACCGGCCCGTGCCGCGCTGAAGAGGTCCCCATGAATGTCCTGAAGATCGCGGCCTTCTCGGATGGCGAGCAAGGCGGCAATCCCGCCGGCGTCGTCATCGCCGAGGCCCTGCCGCCCGAGGCGCAGATGCAGCGCATCGCCGCCGACGTGGGCTTCTCCGAAACCGCCTTCGCCGCGCGCACCGGCGACGGCTGGCGCGTGCGCTACTTCGCGCCGCAGTCCGAAGTGCCGTTCTGCGGCCACGCGACGATCGCGCTCGGCGCGGCGCTCGCGCTGCAGCACGGCGACGGCGTGTTTCCGCTCACGCTGAACCAGGCGCGGATCACGGTCGAGGGCCGCCGCAACGGCGCCACCGTCGAGGCCGCGCTGCAGTCGCCGCCCACGCGCAGCGCCGCCGCCGTGCCGGCCCTGCTGTCGGCCGCGCTGGCGCTGTTCGGCCTCGACGCGGCCGCGCTCGATGCGCGCATCCCGCCGGCCGTCGCCCATGCCGGTGCCGATCACCTGGTGCTCGCGCTCGAGAGCCGCGCGGCGCTGGCGGCGATGCACTACGAGCTCGAGGCCGGCCGCGCGCTGATGGCCCGCTTCGATCTCACGACCATCGTGCTGCTGCATGCCAAGAGCGCGCAGCGCTTCCACACGCGCAATCCCTTCGCCTCGGGCGGCGTCTACGAAGACCCCGCGACCGGCGCCGCCACGGCCGCGCTGGCGGGCTACTTGCGCGATATCGGCTGGCCGCACGGCGGCGCGATCGACGTGGTGCAGGGCGAGGACATGGGCATGCTGTCGCGCCTGCATGCCGACATCCCGGCCGCGCCCGGCAGCTCGATCCGCGTCTCGGGCACCGCGCGCATCATGCGGGACTGACCCGAACACGAACACCCAAGCTTCAAGGAAAGACGACGACATGCTCAACATCTGGGGCCGCATCAGCTCGATCAACGTGCGCAAGGTGGTGTGGTGCGCGCAGGAACTCGGGCTGGACTTCCAGCGCACCGAGGCCGGTGGCCGCTTCGGCGTGGTGCAGACCGAGGAATACCTGGCACTGAACCCCAACGCCATGGTGCCCACCATCGACGACGGCGAGGGCGCGGAGCGCGTGGTGCTCTGGGAATCGAACGTGATCGTGCGCTACCTCTGCGCCAAGTACTCGCACGGCGCCTTCTACCCGGCCGACCTGCCCGCGCGCTTCGACGCCGAGCGCTGGATGGACTGGCAGCAGACCACGCTCAACCGCGCGAGCCGCGATGCCTTCGTGCAATGGGTGCGCACGCCGCCGGCCGAACGCCAGCCGGCGCTGATCGAGGCCTCGGTGCGCGAGAGCGAGGCGCTGTTCGGCCTGCTCGACGCCCACCTCGCACGCCACCCCTACATCGCCGGCGAGCGCTTCACCATGGCCGACATCCCGATCGGCTGCGAGGCGCACCGCTGGTTCAACCTGCCGGCCGCCGAATACCGCCGTCCCGGCTGGCCGAATGTCGAGCGCTGGTTCAACGACCTGCTCATCCGTCCGGGCGCGCGCGGCGTGCTCGATCTCCCTCTCGAGTAAGAAATGAAAACCCGCCCGTTCAAGCAAGTCGACGTCTTCACCGCCCATCCCTACTTCGGCAACCCGCTGGCCGTGGTGATCGATGGCAGCGAGCTCGACGATGCGGCCATGCTGCGCTTCGCGCAGTGGACCAACCTGTCCGAAACCACCTTCCTGCTGCCGCCCACCGATCCCGCGGCCGACTACCGGGTGCGCATCTTCACGCCCAGCGGCGAGCTGCCGTTCGCGGGCCATCCCACCATCGGCAGCTGCCATGCCTGGCTGCAGGCCGGCGGCAAGCCCAAGGCCCCCGGCCAGGTGGTGCAGCAGTGCGGCGCCGGCCTGGTGCCGCTGCGGCGCGAGGGCACGCTGCTGGCTTTCGCGGCGCCGCCGCTCAAGCGCAGCGCGCCCAGTCCCGCGCTGCTGGCCAAGGTGGCCGGCGCGCTGGGCCTGAAGGCGCAGCAGGTGATCGCCGCGCAGGTGCTCGACAACGGCCCGGTCTGGTTCGGCCTGCTGCTCGAGGATGCCGACGCGGTGCTCGCGCTGTCGCCCGACCATCGCGCGCTCAAGGAGCTGGGCGTGAAGGCCGGCGTGGCCGGCGTGCCCACGGTGCACGACACCTCGCTCTTGATCGGCCGCTCGAACCGCGAGGCGCGCGCCTTCGGCAACCGCCCCGCCGTACCGCTGGACGACGGCGCGAAGATCGACCTCGAGGTGCGTGCCTTCGCCGAGCCGATCGGCGTGCAGGAAGACCCGGTCACGGGCAGCCTCAACGCGGGCCTGGCCGAATGGCTGATCGCCGACGGCCACATGCCCGCGCGCTACCTGGCGGCGCAGGGCCAGTGCCTGGGCCGCGCGGGCCGCGTCCACATCGAGCGCGACGCCGAGGGCCGGATCTGGGTCGGCGGCGATGCCGTGACCTGCGTCGACGGCAGCGTCGCGCTCTGAACGGAGACACCGCGATGCATGCCGAAGTCGACCACCTCGTGATCGCCGCCGCCTCGCTGGCCGAGGGCGTGGCGTGGTGCGAGGCCACGCTGGGCGTGGTGCCCGCGCCCGGCGGCGCGCATCCGCTGATGGGCACGCACAACCGGCTGCTGAACGTCGCGAGCGAAGCCTTTCCGCGCGCCTACGCCGAGATCATCGCGATCGAACCGGGCCAGGCGCCGTCGCGCCCGAACACGCGCCGCTGGTTCGACCTCGACGATGCCGAGCTGCAGGCCGGGCTCGCGCAGCACGGCCCGCGGCTGATCCACTTCGTGGCGCGCGTGCCCGATGCGCGCGCCGCCATCCAGGCCCTGGCACGCGAGGAGCATGCGCAGATCGACCGCGGCCACCTGCTCGAAGCCTCGCGCGACACCGCGGCCGGCCGGCTCGAATGGCAGATCGCGGTGCGCGACGACGGCCAGCGGCTGTTCTACGGCGCGCTGCCCACGCTGATCCAGTGGGGCCCGGTGCATCCGGTCGACGCCATGCCGGCCTCGGGCCTCGCGCTGCGCTCGCTGCATGCCACGCATCCGCGCGCGCCGGCGCTGTCGGCCGCGCTCTCCGCCATCGGCCTGCGCGCGCTGCAGGTCGATGCCGGCCCACCGAACCTCGTGGCCGTGTTCGACACGCCGCGCGGCCCCGTCACCCTGGAATCCCGAGGACTCTGACATGCTGACCCTGACCGAAATCGCCTGGTTCGCGCTCGCCTCGCTGCTGCTCGCGCTCACGCCCGGGCCGAACATGATCTATTGCGTGTCGCGCACCCTGATCCAGGGCCGCTGTGCCGGGCTGATCTCGCTGGGCGGCGTGCTGATGGCCTTCCTGGTGCACCTGTGCGCCGCCGCGCTCGGGCTCACGGCGCTGCTGCTCGCGGTGCCGCTGGCCTTCGACGCGATCCGCTTCGCGGGCGCGGCCTACCTGCTGTGGCTCGCGTGGCAGGCGGTGCGCCCCGGTGGCGCGGCCCCCTTCGAGGCCCGCGCGCTGCCGGCCGACCCGCCTGGCAAGCTGTTCCGCATGGGCTTCCTCACCAACCTGCTGAACCCGAAGGTGGCGATGTTCTATCTCTCGTTCTTTCCGCAGTTCATCCATCCCGAGCGCGGCTCGGTGCTGCTGCAGAGCCTGCAGCTCGGCGCCGCGCAGATGGCCAGCAGCGCCGTGGTCAACACGACCATGATCGTCGGCGCCGCGAGCATCACGGCCGTGCTGTCGAGAAGCGAAGGCTGGCTGCGCGCGCAGCGCTACGTGATGGGCAGCGTGCTGGCCGCGCTGGCGGTGCGCGTGGCGTTGACCGAAAGAAAGTGACCCCCATGCGATTCACCCGCGAAGAAATGGAAGCCGCGCTCGCCACCGTGCACGCGGCGATGCCGCCCACGCCGCAGTACGCCTGGCCGCTGCTCGAACGGCGCCTGGGCGCGAAGCTCTGGGCCAAGCACGAGAACCACACGCCGGTCGGCGCCTTCAAGATCCGCGGCGGCCTGACCTACTTCGAGACGCTGGCGCGCGAACGGCCCGAGGCACGCCACGTGATCAGCGCCACGCGCGGCAACCATGGCCAGTCGCTGGGCTTCGCGGCGCGCCGCCATGGCCTGGCCGCGACCATCGTGGTGCCGCACGGCAACTCGGTCGAGAAGAACGCCGCCATGCGCGCGCTCGGCGTCGAGCTGGTCGAGCACGGCGAGGACTTCCAGGCCGCGTCCGAGCATGCGGCCGTGCTCGCCGAGCGCGACGGATTGCACCGCGTGCCCTCGTTCCACCGCGAGCTGGTGCGCGGCGTGTCGACCGCCTACGTCGAGTTCTTCGAGGCGCTGAAGCACGCGCCGCCCGACGTGCTGTTCGTGCCCATCGGCCTGGGCTCGGGCTTCGCGGGCGCGGCCGCGGCGCGCGCGCACTGCGGCGTCGCCACGAAGATCGTCGGCGTGGTGTCGGCCCATGCCACCGCCTATCTCGATTCGTTCCGCGCGCGCCATCCGGTCGAGTCGCCGGTCAGCACGCGCCTGGCCGACGGCATGGCCTGCCGCGTGCCGGTGCCCGAGTCGCTCGAAGTGCTGCTGCGCGAGGCCGACGACGTGATCGCGGTCAGCGACGAAGAGGTGGGCGAGGCGATGCGCATCCTCTTCAGCGACACCCACAACGTGGCCGAGGGCGCGGGCGCCGCCGCGCTCGCCGGCGCGCTTCAGCAGCGGGAGCGCTGGCGCGGCAAGACGGTGGGCATCAGCCTGACGGGCGGCAACGTCGACTCGGGCATGTTCGCCGAGGTGCTGGCGAAGGCCTGAGCGGCCGCAGCTCGCTTCAGGGCAGCGGACCGGTGTTCGCGGTGCTCAAGGGCAGGCGCGACACCTCGGCCAGCAGCAGCGCGAGCTGCGCCGCCGCGGCATCGACGACCGCCTGGCCCGCCGGCGCCGTGGCCGCCGCCGCATTGCCCGCCGCGCCCTGCGCGTTGTAGTCCTCGATCGCCCAGCCCAGCTTCGCGCTCCTGCCGTTGCCGAGGATCGCGTAGTCGGCCGCGCGCTGCTCGGAGCTGGAGCGGAAATCCTGTGCCGCATCCATGCGCACCTGACCCGGCGCGAGCGCGAGCATCATCGAGGTCTCGATCTCGCCCGCATGCACGCCGAAACGGTGCTCGTGCGCGCTGAACCGGGCACCCGCCTCGCCCAGCGGCAGGTTGAACCAGCTCGCGGAATAGACGATCAGCCCGTGCGCGGCGCGCAGCTCGCGCGCCACGATGTCCATCGCGCCCACGTGGCCGCCATGCGCGTTGAACAGCACCAGCTTCTTCACCCCGGCGCGCGCCACCCCGGCGCCGATCTCGCTCCACATGCGGATCAGCGTCTCGGCCGACAGCGTGAGCGTGCCCGCGAAGCGCGCGTGCTCGGGGCTCAGGCCGATCTGCTGGGTCGGCAGGAACAGCACCGGCAGCTCGGCCGGCAGCAGCGGCAGCGCCGCCGCGACGATGCCATCGGCCAGCACCGTGTCGACCCCGAGCGGCAGGTGCGGCCCATGCTGCTCGGTGGCGCCCAGCGGCAGCACCGCCACCGTGGCTGCCACATCGAGCGCGGCGAAGTCGCGCGTGGACAGCTGTGACCAGAAGCGGGGCAGGGATACCGTGGGAGCGTTCATCCGGCGATCTTAGAGCGGTGATTCAATCCACGCGACTTCGCCAACCAACCCAAGGACACCTTCATGGATCTCGAACTCCAGGACCGCCACGTACTCATCACCGGCGGCAGCAAGGGCATCGGCCTGGCCTGCGCGCTCGGCTTCCTGCGCGAGGGCGCGCGCGTGAGCCTGGTGTCGCGCGATCCGGCCAACCTCGAACAGGGCCGCAAGGAGCTGCTCGCGGCCCACGCGCAGGCCGAGGGCCGCGTCTCGCTGCACGCCGCCGACCTCAAGGACCCGGCGGCAGCCCTGGCCGCCCTCGACGCCGCCGAGCAGGCCTTCGGCCCCGTCGACGTGCTCGTCAACTCGGCCGGCGCCGCGCGCCGCACACCGCCCGACGACCTCACGCCCGCTGCCTGGCACGACGCGATGGACGCGAAGTACTTCAGCTACATCCACATGATCGACCCGGTGGTCAAGCGCATGGGGCAGCGCGGCAGTGGGGCCATCGTCAATGTCATCGGGCAGGGCGGCAAGGTCGCGAGCCCTGTGCACATGGCCGGTGGGGCCGCCAATGCGGCGCTGATGCTGGTCAGTGCTGGGATGGCTGCGGCTTATGCCGCCAAGGGGGTGCGCGTGAATGCGGTGAATCCTGGACTCACGCTGACTGCGCGGCTGGCCGAAGGGATGAAGGCGGATGCGAAGCTGCAGGGCATCGATACCGACGAGGCGCTGAAGCGGGCCACCGCGCGGCTGCCGCTGGGGCGCATTGCTACGCCGGAGGAGGTGGCGAATACGGTGCTGTTTCTGGCTTCGGGGAAGGCTAGTTATGTGACGGGGGCTATCGTGGCGATGGATGGGGCGGTTACGCCGATGATTTGAGTGGCGTTTTGGCGGGCTGGTGTCAGTTTTTGTTGAGGCTGTTGGCCGGGTCTCGCCCCGGCGGGCGAGTCACTTTCTTTTGCTTCGCCAAAAGAAAGTAACCA
>NZ_JBWKPQ010000009.1:0-305698 GCF_059418345.1 Variovorax sp. GW821-FHT09B01
GCGTAATATGTGGCGCGGGTCCATCTGAATGGATGGACCCTACACGGAGCCTTGAACACAGAAATTCAGACAACCCCTCAGACGTTGGGCCCTGCGCGAGCAGATGTCCATCCGCGAGATAGCTAGGCGTACAGGCCTGTCTCGCAACACAGTAAAGAAGTACCTGCGAGCCGGCGAAGAAATGCCGCGCTATGCCAAGCGGACGAGCTCAAGCAAGCTCGATCCCTATGCCGAGAAGCTCGCGACCTGGCTCGCGATCGAGGCCACCAAATCGCGGAAACAGCGGCGCAATCTGCGGCAGATCCACACAAGGAGAACATCAAGCACTTATCCACACCGTGACGCCTTCAGGCTCACAAAGCGGGTGGGTCAGTATTCAATGGAAATTCAGGGTCAGAGGTCGATGGAATTCAACAACAACGCCCTTCCGACACCACTTGCTCCGCCTGCCGCTTCCTCTGCCATCGGTAAGAAGGCTGCTGCGGCCATCAGCACCCTAGCTGAAGGGCGGCGAAGCTGCTGATGCGACGCTGGACGAGGCCTGATGCCGGAAATCTTGCCGAATTTCTGGAATCCAGAAACTTTCAGACCTATATGACTGAGGTGAGCACGTAGGAGAACTCAGCTCTTTCGTGTTGGCTTGCGTGCATGGCCAATGGGTTTGTCCATGTCCTTGAAAAACTCTGATGGTTGGACGCCGAGGCCTTCAATGATTTTGAGGATATTGATGAGCGCGAGATTGTGCTCGCCGCGCTCAATGCCGCCCATATAGCTGCGATCTATCCCGCAAGCATCCCCAAACGCCTCTTGCGAGTAGCCAAGGTCTTTCCTACGGCGGCGAACGGCTTCTCCGAAAGCCACTAACTCCGAGGCTTTCTGTTTGTCCGATGAACCAGTTTTGACCATCCGCCAATGGTCTTGCCCTCCTGCATAAAGCTCCACGGGATAAGATTGCGCGGGATATGGTTACCATTTGAGCAGAAGAGTTTCAAGGAGCGTCGGGGCGCCTTGGGAGCGTGCTGTCGCTTTGTGATCCCCAGAGGCACGTGAGGCTCCACGTCCGGCGTTCACTCGCACCTTCCGCGACCTTTCAGTTCAATCAATACCTAAGGAGAACCTAATGACCAACTTCGTCCACTGCCGCGGCTGCGGCCACCAGATCCACGAAACAGCCCCGACGTGCCCCAAATGCGGCGCGCCTCAAGCTGTCGCATCGCAGCTTGCATCCACCACCCATGCGCCATTGGCTGGAGCTCCTGGCCCCTACGGCTCCATCCCTTGGTTCCGCCAGCGCTGGGCCTTGGTCTGCATGTTCCTGGTCTTCGCTCCAGCGGCCGTGGTCGTCGCCTGGAGCGGCGAGATCTACTACTTGGCGGGCACCACCATCAAGACCTTCCCGAAGAGCGCCAAGATCATCATGACGGTGATCACCGCACTGCTGCTGATCGCCTTGGCGGGCGATGACGAGGCCTTCCAAGGCTTCGCCGGCATGACGCTCATCGGCGGCGCCATCGGCTTGTCGATCCGTAAGTGAGCCGAGCGGTCAACCACTTCTTTCCTTTCCACACCCCATGAAAACCATCATCAAGGCGCTTCTCGCGCCGTGCATGTTCGTGGCCGCCGCATTCCTGCTGGCCGGCTGCGGCCCCTCGACCCTGGACTTCCGCAACGCCGAGGTCGTCAACGGCAAGATCTTCCGGGCTGGTGCCGACAAGCCGTACTCTGGGCACCTCACGAACGTGCCCGCCCGTACAGCGATCATGGGCCGCAAGGACTATGCGGCGTACCACCAGACCCTCTCCAACGTCTACACGTCGCTGGGCATCCAGGCGGACATCTACACCGGTGCTGCTCTCTGCGAAGTTGACGCCGAGCAAGGTTTTCTGGATGGCAAGGCAGTCTGCCGCGCCACTGTGGACCAACTGCTGTCCGACGAGATGAGTTTTGACAAGGGAGCTTTGGATGGACGCATCAAGACCTACTTTCCTCGCAACGGCGGCAAGCTCGCAGCAGAAGCGCAGTTCGACAACGGCGTCCTGGATGGCGACATGACGATGTACGGGCCCGAGTCGGGGCGCAAGATCCTGCAGGTGAGCTTCAAGCAGGGGAGGGTGGACGGCAAACAGGAAATCGTCGACGACGAGACCGGCAAGCTGGTCTTCCGCGCCACGTACTCCAAGGGCTTGGTCGACGGCGAGCTCGTACGCTATTCACGCGGAACCGACCGGCTGGAATATCGCGTCAGGATGGTCGACGGGATCAAGGACGGCATCGAGGAAAACTACGACGCCTTCTCCGGCAAGCTCAGGGATCGCAGCGGATGGAAGATGGGCAAGCTGCACGGTGACGTTGTCGCTGCGACCCAGGACAGCGACAGGAACACGACGGACGAGCTCAAGGTCGTGGCCAGGTACGACAACGGCGTGGAGGTGCCGTTGGCGCCGACAGCGACGTCGACAGTGACGGTGCCGCCGCCAGGCGCTGCATCCAATGCGCAGGGCTGCGTGGATACGCAGATCGTCGCCTTCCGCGTTCAGCACGGTGAGGATGAAGTGATTACCGCCGATCAACTCGGTGAATGGGAGGCCGAATGCCGCGGCGGTAAGCGCCCGGGCTGAAGCAGCCTTTTCTCCTCGATCCTCCAACCCTCCTCAAGCCGCCTTCGGGCGGCTTTTTCGTTTCCGGGCCCCGTATCGCCCGGCCGTTTGGCCGGGCGCTATGCCGCCTGCTCATCTGAGCAGTGTGGCCAGACCCTTCCCATACACCAGATTGCCCGCACCGCTCGGGCAAAGACTTGGAGTCTTCCATGGAACTCATCACCCCTGAGCTGCGCCAACGGTTGTTGGCCAACGGCGAAGTCTCGCGCGACAACCCTCGCTTCGATCCGCATCCCGTGGTCAAGTGGTTCAACCCCTGCGGTGCCGCCACCTGGCTCATCACCGAGCTGGACCCCAATGATGAAGACACCGCCTATGGGCTCGGCGATCTTGGCACGGGCACCCCTGAACTTGGCCACGTGTCGGTGCACGAACTGATGTCGATCCGGTTGATGCGCGGCACCCTGGGCATCGAGCGTGACCTGCATTGGAAGGCGAACAAGCCTCTGAGCGCGTACGCGCGCCTGGCGCGGCTCGCAGGCCGCATCGTCGACTGAGATTTCCCTGCCCCAGAACAGCCCGGTACGACCTCGCGGTCGGCCGGGCTTTTTGCCGTCTGTGTTGCGGCTTCACTTCCACCCACTTGCTTCAAAGGATCTTTCCCCTTGTCTTACGTTCAATGTCCCCAATGCGGCTCGGACCGCATCGAAACCCGAGACGTCGCCCAGCGCACCGGCGGCACCCTGGGCGGTCTCGCCGGCGCGGCCGGCGGCATTGCGGGTGCGCTGCGCGGCGGCCGCGCCGGCTTCACCCTCGGCATGGCCGCAGGTCCCATCGGCGGAAGCGTCGGCACGGTGATTGGTGTCGTCCTCGGCGGCCTGGGCGGCGGTGCCCTCGGCACCGAGGTCGGCGCTATCTTCGGCCGTGTTGTCGACGACCGTGTCCTGAACAACTGCCGCTGCATGAGCTGTGGTCACAGCTTCAGCGGCCGACGCGGTGCGTCCGAGCCTTCGTTCTCGCCATCGCCCCCGATGTCTTCGGGACCGTCCGGATCAGCGGCCGGCATGGGACCCGAGCATGCGGGCGTCGATGACGATCACGATCCGGACTTCGATCCCCTCTGATCCGCTGCGCCCCGCGCATCCATGCCGTCTTCACCGCAGCATTGGCCATTGCCTTCTTCTTGAGCCTTCGGCTCGCGTTCTCTTCTCCCGCACACACGCACGTGCCCCGGCGACGCTCATGCGACTGCATCCGCAGAGGCCTCGTCGCGCGCGTCTTCCACCCAAGCAATCCCTATGGCACATCTCATCGAAACAATGGCCTTCACCGGCGACACTCCCTGGCACCTGCTCGGCCACCGGCTCCCGCCCAAGCAACCGATCGACGTCTGGGCCCGCAGCGCCGGCATGGACTGGACCATCCGAGAAACCCCCGTGCGCTACATGAGCGAAGATCCGGAGGCAGTCCCGTCGCTCCAGACCCTGGAGTCCTTCCAGGAGCACAAGGTGCTCTACCGCAGCGACACCCACGCCCCCTTGTCCGTCGTGAGCAGCCGCTACCAGGTCGTGCAGCCCCGGGCGGTGCTCGAGTTCTATCGCGACCTCACCGAGATCGGCGGCTACGAGATGGAAACCGCCGGTGTGCTCAAGGCCGGACGCAAGTTCTGGGCACTGGCGCGCACCGGCAAGCAGGCCGTCCTCAAGGGCTCGGACGTCGTCGACGGCTACCTGCTGCTTGCCACCTCCTGCGACGGCACCCTCGCCACTACCGTCACCCCGACCACCGTCCGGGTGGTCTGCAACAACACCCTGTCCATCGCGCTGGACGGCACCAGCCATGCCATCCGCGTGCCTCATAACACCCGCTTCGATGCCGACGCCATCAAGCAGAAGCTGGGAATCGCCGTCTCCCAGTGGGAGCACTTCATGCACCGCATGAAGCAGCTGTCCGAATGCAAGGTCAAGGGGAAGGAATCGCTGGACTACTTCCTGCACGTGCTGTGCGGGCCGAACGCCAAGGAGTCCATCCGCAAGCAGGGCAACACCGGACAGCCAGGCCTGCCGCATGACCGTGCCCTGAAGACAGTGCAAGCCCTCTACGAGGGCAGGGGACGAGGCGCCGAACTCGCAGCCGCCAAGGGCACGGCCTGGGGCCTGCTCAGCGCAGTGACCGAGTTCGTCGACCACGAACGTCGGGCTCGCAGCCGTGAATACCGGCTCGACAGCGCCTGGTTCGGCCAAGGCGCGGCAATCAAGCAACGCGCCCTTGACCACGCACTTCAGCTCACGTCCTGAAGCCCTCTAGCAGGGGCCGTTTTTACCCCCCCGTCCCCCCAAAAAGAAGCCTCTCTCCTTCGCAGGAGAGGGGCTTTTTGCTGGACGGACATCAGAACCTTCCAAGGAGAAAAACATGGTGAATACACGTGCGGAACGTCTGAGAACACCGCGTTCGACGGTGCGACCTGTGCTCCAGGTGGTCGAGCTTCAGGGGACGCAGGAGTCGACCGGTGATCGTGGGCTCGGCCTCCATGAGGCCGGGCTCGGCAACCTCGAAGCCGCTGCGGCCCTCGGCCAGGATCCCTTCAAATCCCAGGTCCGCCTCTGGATGGAGAAGACCGGCCGGCGGGACCTGCTGCACCCCGTGCGACTGGATAACGACAGCAGCGCGTACTGGAGCCGGTTGCTCGAGCCGATCGTGGCGGCCCACTACACGATGCGGACCGGGCGCAAGGTCCGGTGCGTCAACACCACGCGGCGACATCCAGAATATCCCTGGATGTGCGCCACCGTCGTTCGCGAAGTCGTCGCATCCTCCGAGGTCCAACTGCTCGAGTGTTTGTCGGTCGGCATGCAGATGGCCCCGCTGTGGGCCCTGGGTGTTCCCGAGTACATCCGGCTTCGGGTCCTGCATCAACTCGCCGTTACGGGCGAGCAGGCCGCCGACGTGGTTGTGCTGCTGGGCGGTCAGGACCTGCAGGTCTACCGCATCGAACGCAACGAGTTCGAGATCGCGCGGCTCATCCGGCAAGAGCGGGCTTTCTGGCGACATGTGGAGCGCGACCAGGCGCCGCCCGCATCGGAAGGCGACGGATGAGCGCTGCGAGCGCCCTGCGACGTCAGCGTGCCTGCCCGAACGGCCACCAGCGCCGGCGCCGCAGGGTTCTCGCCTCGAGCGGCCGCAGGTCCAGGTTGTCGTAGTTCGTGAGCGGCGCACCGGCGCGTCGGCGCAACTCCGTCTCGAGCTCGTGGGCGATACCGCGTGCGTGGATGTCTCCCTCTAGAGCCTTCCTGCGCCACTCGATGGCCATCGTGCTCAGCACCTCGTCGGGCAGCTCCTGCTGTGTCGTCATGCAGAGATTGTGCCGTCTCGATTCACTTCTAAAGATAGAGCTGCGCGTGCCGGAGGGCACTGTGGCTCTTTCTTCTCTTTCCCGCTCCTTTTCTTCTTCAACAGCCCGCCCCGCGCGGGCTTTTTGACGTCCAACCGATGCATCACCTTCTCTCTCACCCCATCTTCCCGCTCCAGGGCGTCTTCCCTCGACCTCGCGATCTGAACGGCACTGATTTCGCGCTGGTGCCTGTGTCTGACGCGAAAGCCTGACGTGGGCACCATCGTCTACCGCGCTACCAAGGAGCAGGCCATCCATGACGAACTGGCCAGCGTCAGCGCTTCGTCCACGGTGCTGGCGCACCGCGTGATCGGCAACCGGTTGTGGTTCCTGGCCCAGACCCGCACCGGCGGCAACGCCGGACGCAAGTGGATCGGCCTGACGCTCATCGACTGCCGGCATGGTGAGGCGGCCGTCAAAAGCATGGACGAGACCGTCGGGCCTTGCTACTACGACTGCCCGCTCGCTTTCCTCGAGCATGCGGATGCGCCCATGGGTACGTATGCCGGCGCCTGGCGCGAGAAAGTGCGTGCCTTCCACGCGAACCGTATGGCCAGGCGGGCGGCGATCCGGCCAGGTCTGCGCGTCGCGTACGGCGACCACACCTATGTGCTGCGCCGCAGCCTCGGACGGCGGGGCTGGGACGTCGCGCGTGAGAGCGACGGTCTCGGCTTTCGCCTCAAATCCCGACAACTCGGCCGCGCCACGGTGCTGCCATCTCTGGAGTTTCGACCATGAACAACGATTTCCAGCGGCACGAGGCGGTGCCGCCCTACACCCGTAACCTCGCGGCGACCGACCAGCTCAAATGGTCGGCCGAGTTCGAGGTGCCCGCGATCGGCGCCGACATTCTGATTCGCGTCAACAACATCGGCCGTGCCAAGGTTGTGGGCTACGCCACGCTGGACGGCTACCTCGGCGTGATGTCCGTGCCCCACGAACCACCGCCCTGGTGGGTGCGCCAGAACGGACCGCCCAGCCTCGAGAATTCAGCGCTAGCCTTTGGCGCCGAGATCTCTCCCGTCACGTCGAAGGAGAAGGCGCCATGAGCGGCCTGTCCCTGGTGTTCACGGCGAGCATCGATGTCTTCGAAGAAGAAGCCTTGCGTCGTGCGGCCCGCGCGCAGGCTTCCAAGGAAGGGCTCATCGAAGAGGGCTGGGCGTCCCTGCGCCAAGGTATCGCGAGCGATCTGATCATGCTGCTGGACCCGGGCCCGATCCCGGGCTTCGAGGTCCGGCACTCGGCGTGCGAAGCGAGCGGAGACGGCGCATGAAGCGATCGCTACCTCCGACCAATGTCGAGTTCGTGGTGGACCTGATGGAGTTCAGCGCGCATGGGGCGTTGATCCAGGCCTTCGTACTGCAAGCATTGACGTACTACGCGCAGAAGGTGACTGCAGCGGATCCCGAAGCGCTGGATACCGGAATGGTCAGCGGCCATGCCTGGCACGGCTGTGCCCTCGAGATCAAACGAAAGCTCAAGCAGCGCTTCGATAGCTAGGCCCTTCTGCTCTTTATCGGGCTCCACGAGCCCGAGCCATCCCTTCCATCCCGCAGGCCCGGACTTCTTCTCGAGCCCATGCAGTGGGCAGGCGAGGGCTGTGCGCCGCGGCCTTGACTCTCAAAGGAGAACACCTTGGTCACCACGATCTCACGAGGTGGTCTGGCGCTGCGCGCTGCGCCGACTACACCTGCCGAATCATTTATCTATCACTTCACCCGCATCAGCCGCAATACGAAGACGGGACCGATGGCCGTCACGACGACTAGCGCGAATACATGTCCCCCGAATTGTGGCCTGCGGCGCAACGGCTGCTATGCCGAGGGCGGGCCCTTAGCGATTCACTGGAGAGCCGTCTCGGAAGGCTTGCGCGGCTCGAACTTCGACGAATTGCTGCGAGAGATCGGCACGCTGCGTCGTTGTTCGCTGTGGCGCCACAACCAGGCAGGGGACCTGACACCATCGTCGCCCGGCGTGATTGATGCAGGGTTGCTCCTCAGGCTCGCGAGGGCGAACAGGGGGCTGCGCGGGTTCACCTACACCCACTACCTGCCCACGCCGGCGAACGGCACAGCCATTCGGCAGGCGAATCAACTTGGCTTCACGGTCAACTTGAGTGCACAGACGCTGGCTCAGGCCGACAGCCATGCCAGCCTGGGGATTGCACCTGTCGTCGTCATTCTGCCGCAGGGCACCACCAAGCCAGTGCGCACGCCCGCAGGCCGCCAGGTCGTTGTGTGCCCAGCAAGCCTGGGCAACACTGACTGCCTGAATTGCGGCATCTGTCAGCAGCGTGATCGCGCCGTCATCATGGGCTTCCCAGCCCATGGAGTAGGGGCCAAGCGCGTGGAGGCGATCTTCCTCAAGGAGACGCCCCGGTGAGGAAAGTCGATGAGACGAGAGCCTCAAGCGCACAGTCTCTAGCAGCGGAGGTCTTGTTCGACGAAGAATTCCTCAGCCAGGTGGACCGTGCAATGCTTGCACGCAAGCAAGCTGATCCCTCTCGCTTGGAAGAGGTGCGGCGGGCTGTGGAAGCTGAGAGTCAGCTAGCCAACTTGACGGACGCTTACGGGATTGATCGGCGAAGCGATCATGGGCGCAAAGAAAGAAGTTGAAAGAAAGTCTGGGCACTCCTTCACGAATTCGTTTTGTGAAGGAGTGCCCAGACCGTCAGTTAAGACTTCTTTTTTGGCAGTTCTAGTGTCGTCTTAGAGCGGAAGGACCCATGGCTCAGAAGGCGTTCGAAGTTGCCAGCTTGGCCAAACTTTCGTTAGCAACTACAAAACGGCACAATGCGCTCATGCCAAATATCGCCTCGATTCTCAAAGCCGAAATTTCCCGCGTAGCTCGCAAAGAAGTGCGTGCCGAGATCGAAACGCTGAAGAAAGCATCGGTTGTACATCGGTCGTCCATAGCCGACCTCCGCCGTCAAGTGAGTGCGCTCGAAAAGGAGCTACGCCGCGTCGCGAAGGGCGCGGTACGTCCTTCCGCGGCTCCGGGTTCGGGTGGTGATGCAGGCGAGGTGATGAAGCGCCGCTTCAGTGCTTCCAGGTTGGCAGCACATCGTGCAAAGTTGGGACTATCTGCTGCGATCTACGGACAGTTGGTTGGTGTGTCCGGACAGACGATCTACCACTGGGAGCAAGGCAAGGCGCGTCCGAGGGCCGTGCAACTCCAGGGCCTTGCGGCAGTGCGAGGGCTCGGTGCACGCGAAATTGCGGAACGCCTCACCGCTCAATAGCGCGGCACTTCTGAGGGCGCGGTGGCAGTCTGCGCGGCCAACGCATTCCTCGGCAGATCGCATAGACCGACGTGCCAACATCAATCGCGATCTTCGTGGTAGCGGCGGTACTGCTCGTGCTCCCATTGCCGGTGGCGCCATTCACGGCGTTCCGCGCGACGCTCTTCCCAGCGTTGCGCACGGCGTTCCTCCCAACGCGATCCAGGCTCGTAGTAGACAGGCGCCGGGGCGGAGTAGACCGGCTGTACGGGCTGGTAGTAGGTCGGGGCCGGCCGCGAGTAAACGGGCGCGGGCTCGTAGTACACCGGAGCGGGAGCGGACACCACCACGCCGGGTACGCTGACACCGATGGACCAGCTTGTGCCCGCATTGGCTGATGCGGCGGCAAGAAGGGAGCCCGCAGCAACGAGGTACGAAACACCTAGCTTGATAGCGGGTCGGGGAAAAGTCACTTCATCTCCTGGAGGGCGAGAAATAGCCCTATGTGTACCCAAAGCCGGGTCGCGTGGTGTCGCATACATCGCTGCGGTGAAGAACGCTCCAAGATGTCACACTGCTAACACTGGCTGTATCGGAAGCTCGGCGAAAAGCTCAGCATCACATGTCCCTTCGCGTTGATCGGTGCGTCCGACTTCTTCGAACTGGCGGTGGCCGACGCCATCAGTCTGTTCGGCTTCATTCGTGCGCGGTGCTGGCCACTGTGGTCGGCGTGCTGATCGAGGTTTCGATGTTGCCGAGCGTAAATCCCGCGCTGTTCGTAAGCCCGATGCAGCCTAGTTGTGCCGACGAAGTGCTCTGAAACGGCGCATTGGACTTTCGCGCCTCTCGTGCTGAATCCTTCAAAACCGAGGTCGTATTCCTATAGAAGTTCTTCTCCCAGGATTGGCAGCAGAAACCAGTTCTTAATTCGCAGCCACAGGAAGTTGCCGGGGACATCCTCATGCACGATGTGCTCACCATCCGCATCGTGACTCAGCCACTGCGTGCGGCCGTTTGTGGAAGAGCGCAGCCGATACGCGAACTCGATATGCTCTGCGGCGATCAGGCTGTTGAATTCCTTGACCATCGCAGGACTTTCGACGACGAGCCCAAGTTCTGTATTGATGGAAGCGGATCTGTAATCGAGATTCATCGATCCAACGAAAATTCGCTCGTCGTCCATCAGCGCGACCTTGGCGTGCAGGCGGCTGAGTGATTTGCCGAAGTCGCCGAAGCGTTTGGGTCGTACGGGGCCTTCGGGTGCAATCTCGTAGACCGTCACGCCGATCTTCAATAGATCGGGCCGGTAGCGCTCATAGCCTGCATACGTGAGCGGCTCGTCCGTGGATCCGAGCGAGTTGGTGATGACCACGGCGCGACCACCGCTGGCAACGAAATTCTCCAAAACAGCCATCCCCCGAGGGCCTGGGATGAAATAGGGTGAAAGAATTCTTACGCTGGCTCGCGAGGACGCAACCTCGTTCAACGCGCCCTCCGAGACGCTGCCGCGGTACGCTGCTTCGTGATCCAGCGAGAGCTTTTCGGGACTGTCGGCATACAGGCGCGCCGATGCCTGGTGGAGCTCGAGTTTGCCGGTGATCAACTGTTCACCGACAGGCGAATGGCCGAGGATGTCGGAAGGTCGCAAGGCGACCTCCGGTGCTGCAGTACGGGCTCTTTCGTCGAATCGGCGTTGCGCAACGCTGACAGAGAGCGAAAGCGGCGCGAGGTGAGCGATGGACCATACCTGTGTGCTGTTCCAGAATGCATCGAAGGACTTGGACAGTTCCCGCACGATCGGACCACATGAGAGCAAGTCGACGTCGATGAAGTTGGCCGACGTGTCGCGCATGAAGTATTCGTTGCCGATATTGCGCCCGCCAGAGATCGCAAAACTGTTGTCGGCCACCAGGAGCTTGTTGTGCATGCGATGGTTAACTCGCAACAAGGAAAAAAAGGAGAGCGCCAGTCGCGCTGGAAGCGCCGCTGCACGCGAAGGAAGTGGGTTGAAATGACGCACCTCGACGTTCGGGAACGTCGCCAGTGTGGCAAACAGTTCCTCCTCGCCGCCCGTGTAGAGGTCATCTACGAGCAGGCGAACGCGCACACCCCTCAACGCAGCGTCGCGAAGCTCTCTGAGAAATTGCAGCCCAGCATCGTCGCTACGAATCAGGTAGTACTGCACATCGAGTGATCGCTCGGCACTGCGCACGAGAGCAACACGTGCGTCAAAGGCGAAAGCCGCCTCGGGAAGCAACCGAAAACCCGAAGTCACCGCTGAGCCATTCACATGACGTTCCGCGAGCCTTCCCAGCGTCGTATCGGCGTATTCGGCGATGGCGTGGGAGGCCTGACGATTGCCTGATGGCAAGGGTAGTCCGGCGCAGCCCACGAGAAACGCGGTGGTGAGCATTGCGAGCAGAACGCCCAACCTGCGAAATGCGAAGTACGCGAAAAACTGAATCCAAACGTCTGGGAACATGGGCTCGCAATATAGCCGCCCTGCTCATTCCAGACGCGGATGCGCCGGTAGATTAAACATTTGTAATCCGCCCGAGCGGCGACTGACGGATTGGATTTCTAGACTGATGACAGGGAGATCAACCGACGGCCTACCGAGAGCATCCGGGCCGTCACGGCTTTCTGGCCCGGCATGCACTCACTTGGTCAAAGGAGAGCATCATGTCGCCAAAACGTAGAGGTCCAGCACTCGCCATCGCCATCTGCGCAGTTGTTTTCGCGCCCGCGGCGTACGCGGAACCATCTCACTTCGCACCCACGGAAGCTGGCGTGGTCTACCATCCCGAGCACGCGGGGCCGGCCAGACCACGAGCCCACGTGACCGCTGAACTAGAGGCTGCTCAAAAGCATCCGTTCTGGACATGGTCGAGCCGGTACGGCGCGCCGTGGCCTGTCGCCAAAAGCGGTCCTGGCAAGACGCGCGATGAAGTTCGCAAAGAGACCCTTCCGGCGATGCGAGAAGGCACCATTCCGTCCGGCGAGAGATAGTCAAAGTCGGACGCTCTGAGCAGCGATCGCCAAGGAAGTTTTTCTCGGCAGGCGCATTTCTCCGCTTGTCGCGAGGCGGAGCCTTGACGGTCGCTGTGCAACCGCCTCAAGCAAGACTCACCCTCGTCGGCTCAACCTTTCCCGGCGGGTCGGTATGCCAACTGGGTCTGGTCAACGCGGGCCGAGTCGATCAACTCAGCGCCAGGGAAACGCATGAGACAGCCCGGTTAAATCCCGGGGAAGCGTCAGACCCCAGAGGCGGCGACGACCTTAACCTTGCCCACCATGCCGGCCTGGTAATGACCGGCGATGAGGCACGCGAAATCGAAATCCCCTGACCGATTGAAGGTCCAGGTGATCTCGCCGGTCTTGCCGGGAGCCACATGCGCCATGTAGGGCTCGGAATGCTCCATGCCCGGGAACTTCATCATCAGCGCTGCATGGTTGTCGAGTTCCTTCTTCGTGCCGAGGACGAACTCGTGCATGACCTGTCCCTGGTTCCGAATGGCAATCTTCACGGTCTCGCCCTGCTTGACTTGGATACGGTCGGGCGTGAAGCGCATGTTGTCGGTCATCCTGAATTCCAGCGTTCGCTTAGCCGCACTCGCATCGCCGGCGATGCCCCAGTCTTTCTGCTTCTTGCGCACAGGTCCGCTCGGTGCGCCGTGATCCTCGTCGCCATGAGCGAGGGCGAGACCTGAAAATACCAGAGTGCTTGCGAGCATCAATGTCGTGATCGGTTTCATGAGGTTCCTTGGACTGTGGTTGGGTTTGTCTGGAAAAGGGGCGAGATCCAGCAACATCAATGCGCCAGAATCTTGGAGAGAAAGTCCTGAGCCCGCGGTGTCCGGCTCTCGGGTCGGTCGAAGAATTCGTCGCGCGGGCAGTCTTCGACGATGCGGCCCTGATCCATGAAGATCACCCGATCGCTGACCTGGCGGGCAAAGCCCATCTCGTGGGTGACCACCATCATCGTCATGCCCTCACGCGCCAGCTGCACCATCACGTCGAGCACCTCGCCCACCATCTCGGGGTCCAGTGCCGAAGTCGGCTCGTCGAACAACATGACGATCGGGTCCATCGACAGCGCCCGCGCAATCGCGACACGCTGCTGCTGGCCACCGGAGAGCTGGCCCGGGAACTTGTCCTTGTGGGCCGCAAGGCCCACGCGGTCGAGCATGCGCAGTCCGCGCTCGACCGCTTCGGCACGCGATCGCCCGAGCACCTGAACCTGCGCCAGCGCGAGGTTGTCGGTCACGCTCAGGTGCGGGAACAGTTCGAAATGCTGAAACACCATGCCGACGCGGCTGCGCAGCTTGGGCAAATCGGTCTTCGGATCGGTCACCGCGATGCCGTTGACCATGATGCCGCCGCGCTGGATCGGCTCGAGCGCATTCACCGTCTTGATGAGCGTCGACTTGCCCGAGCCCGAGGGGCCGCAGACCACGACCACCTCGCCCTCTCCGATGCGCGTGCTGCAGTCGGTGAGCACCGCAAACTTGCCGTACCACTTGGAGACGTTGTCAATATCGATCATCGTTTTCATTTTCTGGTTCGTCATCCATTCAGACGGTCGACGCGGTCTTGCGCCGCTGCAACCAGGTGACACACCATGCACCCGCTGTGCACAAGACCAGGTAGACGACCGCGACAAGGATGTAGACCTCGACCACGCGCCCGTCGCGTTGGCCCACCTTGCTCGCCGCGCCGAGAAAGTCGTTCAGGCTGATCACGTAGACGAGCGACGTGTCTTTGAGCAAGGCGATCGTCTGGTTGATCAATGACGGGGTCATGTTGCGGAACGCCTGCGGCAGGATCACATGGCGCAAGGCCTGCCAAGGTGCCATGCCGAGCGACTGCGCCGCCTGCATCTGCCCCGCACGCACGCTGCCGATGCCAGCGCGGATGATCTCGCAGTAGTAGGCCGATTCTGCGAGAACGAAAGCCACCAGCGCGGCGTAGATCGGCCCGACGGAAAGGTTCGGATCGCCCGTGACGGAGCGCAGCACCACGGGCATCAGGAAATAGATCCACAGGATCGTGAGGATCAGGGGAATCGAGCGGAACAGATTCACATACCCTGCCACGAGGGCCGCCACCGGGCGCGGCGCGAAGATCCGCGTGATTGCCAGCAGCGTTCCAAGGCCGATGCCTGCGGCCATTGCGGTGATCACCAGGAACGCCGTCATCTGCAGGCCCTGCATCAGGTAGGGCCAGGCACGCTGCAGGGCCGCCCAATCGAAGTCGTAGCCCATCAAGCAGCTCCCAACAGGCCGGGCACGCGCGCCCGAATCTCGATGCGGCGCATCAGTACGATCACGCCGTAGGTGATCGCCATGTAGATGACCGTTGCGGCAATGAAGGCCTCGAACGGGTGGGCGCTGAATTCACTGAGCTGGCGCGTTTGGCCCGTCAGCTCCATCAGCCCGATGGTAAGCGCCACGGCCGAGTTCTTGAACACGTTCAGGAAATCCGAGGTCAGCGGCGGGATGACGATGCGCAGGGCCTGCGGCAGGATCACGTGCCGGTAGGCCGCCACGGCCCCCAGCCCGAGCGCCATCGCCGCCTGCTTCTGGCTGCGCGGCACCGACTCGATGCCTGCACGCGCCTGCTCGGCGGCCTTCGCCGCCGTGTAGAGCGTGAGCGCCACCAGCACAGTGAGGAACTGGTTCGTGGTCGGGTTCATCTGCTTGAGCGCATTGCCCCAGTCAACCGGCAGCAGCTCCGGCACCACGAAATACCAGAGGAACAGCTGGACCAGCAGCGGTGTGTTGCGAAAGCAGTGGATGTACACCGTGGACAGGTAGCGCGCGGCCCGGTTGGGTAAGGTCCGTGCAACGCCGGCGATCAGGCCGAGGCCCAGCGCCAGCGTCCAGGCCAGCAACGACAACACAACCGTCCACAGCAGCCCGCGCAGCAGCATCAGACCGTACAGGCCCTCGCCCGTGACCGAGGGCTTGAAGAAGATCAACCAATCCCAGGAGTAGTGCATCGTTCAGGACGTTCGGAGAGACGAATCGTGAGGCGGCGTCAGGGCATTCACAGCGGCTGGTCGTTCGGATGGCGCATGAGTTCCTGCATGTCGGGCGACATCGGAAAGTTCACCGTCACATTGCCCTTCACGGCGATGGGCTTGAGGAAGTACTTTTCATACAGCGACGCGAATTCGCCGGAGCGCATCATTCCGGTGATCACACCGTCGACGAGCTTTTTGAAGGCGACGTCGCCCTTGCGCAGCATGCAGCCGTAGGCCTCCTTCTGCTGGGGCACGCCGACCACCTCCCAGTCCGCGGGATTGCGGGCCCGCGCGATGTTGCTGAAGAGAATGATGTCGTCCTGCGTGGCCGCCACGGCCCGCCCGGTCTCGACGGTCAGGAAGTTTTCGTTGATGTCCTTGGCCAGGATGATGTTGATGCCCCACTTGTTCTTCTCGTTGAGCTGCCGCAGCATGCGCTCGGCCGTGGTGCCCGCGCTCACGACGACGTTCTTGCCCACGAGATCAGACCAGTGCTTGATGTTTGAGTTCTTGCGCACCAGCAGCCGCGCGCCCACGACGAAGAAGGTCGTCGAAAACGACACCTGGTTCTGCCGCTCCGCGTTGTTCGTGGTGGAGCTGCACTCCAGATCGACGGTCTGGTTGGCCACCAGCGGAATACGCGTCTGCGGCGTGACTTCCAGGGTCTTGACCTCCAGCTTCGCGAGCTTGAGGTCCTTCTTCACCTGGTCGACCACGCGTTGCGAGATTTCCCATGCGAAGCCCGTCTGCTTGTTGTTGTCATCCAGGTAGTTGAACGGGATGGAGGCGCCACGCGTGGCCACAGTGATGGTGCCGGTGTCCTTGATCTTCTTGAGCGTGCCATCCAGCGGTTGCGCGGTCTGCGCTGCAACGCTGGCGCATAGCGCGATGCTCACGGCTGCGAACAAGGATCGGGGCAGTGCTGAGTGAATGACTGGCTTGAGGTTCATCGCGGGCTCCAGATATCGTGAATCAGAGGTTGAAACTCGTCTCATGGGCGCTCAAGGCGTCCAGCAACTCGTCGAGCAGCGCTTGGGGATCATCCAAGCCAATCGACAAGCGGATGACCGGACCTTCGACGTCGCAGAAATTGCGCTTGGCGATCTCATCCGCAGGGTAGAAGGCCGCGATGCTGCGCACGCCGCCCCAACTCGCGCCGATGGAAAAGAGCTTCAGCTTTGCGAACAGTGCCCGGTAAGCGTCGTAGGAGCTGTCTACGAACTGCAGCGACATCACGCAGCCGGATTGCTTGAAATCGCGCGCCCAGAGCGCATGGTCCGGCGCGCCGGGCAGCGCCGGAAAGAGCATCCGGCGCACCAGGGGATGCACCGCGAGTCGCTCGGCAATCAGCTGCGCGCTGGTGGCCTGGCGCTCCATGCGCACCTGCATCGTGTCCAGGCCCCGGGCGACCAGGAAGCAATCCTCCGGGCTCACCGCCAACCCCATCTGCGATTGGAGCCCGCGCAAGGACCTGTACAGGCCTTCGTCATTGATTGCGACACTGCCCATGAGCACGTCGGAATGACCACCCATGTACTTGGTACAGGCGTGAACGCACAGGTCCACGCCGTGCGCCAAGGCCGCGAAGCCCAGCGGGCTGGCCCAGGTGTTGTCGATGGCAGTCAGCACACCGCGAGCGCGCGCGACGGCAGTGATCGCCGGCACGTCTTCCACCTCCATGGTCACCGTTCCGGGGGACTCCAGCCAGATGAGCCGCGTGTTGGGGCGCACGAGGCGCTCGATGTCCGCGCCAATGCGCGGCGGATAGAACTCGACCTCGATGCCGAGCGCCTGCAGGCGTTCGACGGCGAAGGATTTGGCCAGGCCGTAGGCGGCGTCGGTCATCAGCAGGTGGTCGCCCTTCTTGAGCAGCGCCAGCAGCGCACTGCAGATGGCCGCCTGTCCGGAGGGAAAGACGACGCAATGCGCGGCGCCATCCAGCCCGGCGATGCGCGTCTCGAGGGCGCGCTGTGTCGGCGTGCCCGTGGTGCCATAGCTGAAGCCATCCGGCAGGCGGGTGCGGCGGTTGACGAAATCGTCGAGCGAATCGAAGACGACCGTGGAAGCACGCCACACCGGTGGGACCAGGCTGGCGAACGCGTTGCGCTGGGGAGTGTCGAGGTTGGTAATGGGAGAGTTCACGATAGAGGACGAAGCTGTTCGTCGGAGTTGCGATCAGTTGGCGGGTGCGGATTCGATGAGCTGCAGTGCCTGCTTCATCTGGTCGACGGCCATGTTCTCGAGATCGGTATAGACCTTCATCTCCACCGTCAGGCGAGCGAAGGTTTCTTTGGCCGCGGCAATCTTGGCCGGGTCATTGGTCTTGGGGTTGGCCAGTGCCGCCTCCAGGCGCTTGTACTCGCTGGTGAGAAAAGCCGGCTGTTCACCGACGGCGCGCAGGCCCGCGTTGGTCATCGAGCGGATGCGCAACACCATCTTCACGTCCGACTGCTCCATCTCGCCCTGCGCGCGCTCCAGTGCGAGCCTCGCGGCAAGCGCCTGTTGGCTGTCGGGCTTCTTGGTCGCAGCGATGGATTGAAACTTGGCGATGTCGCCGGAAAAGTCGTGCGCCCACACAGGCGCGGCGCATGCCAGGACGGTCACTGCAAGAGCTGTTTGAAGTTTCATGTCGCTTCTCCGGAAGGTGGCTGAAGACGCCAACTTTAGGACGACGGGGATAATCCGGATCGTGCTCGAAATTCTTTCTCCATAAGTGGTTGTTATATGTTGCTCCGAGAGATCGAGGTGTTCCGTTCCGTGATGTCCGTGGGCTCAGCGAGCAAGGCGGCTGCGCTCCTGGGCGTCACGCAGCCCGCCATCAGCCAGTCGCTGCGCAGGCTTGAAGAAGCGGCTGGATTCCCGCTGTTTCGCCGGCTCCGGGGGCGTCTGCATCCGACGCCTGAAGCGCAAGCCTTGTTGGTCGAGGTCGAACGGGTCTTCGTGGGCCTGAGCAGCATCGAGCACCGCATGCGCAGCCTGAAACGCTTCGGGGTGAACACCCTGCGCATGGCGGTCTATCCGGCCTTCGGCCTGACCTTCGTTCCGCGGGTGCTGTCGCGGTTGGTGGCCGAGCACCGCGACGCCGATGCCCGGCCTCAGATTTCGCTGCAGGTGCTCAGTTCGCGGGAGGTGCACGAGGCCGTGCTGGGACGTCAGGTCGATTTCGGGCTGATGGCCGACGAGATGCCGACGACGGGCCTGGAGCACTCCGAGTTCGCGCGCTTCCCGGGCGTGGTGGTGATGCATGCGAAGCACCGCCTGACCAAGGCCAGGACCATCCAGCCGCATCAACTTGCGGAAGAGCCATTTCTCGCACTCAACCCCGAGGATGCATCACGGCGCCGCCTTGAACGGGCATTGGCGGAGTGCAACGTCGGCTTGAGCGTGCTGGTCGAAACGCCTTACGCGGCGAGCGTGTGCGAGATGGCTTTGAGCGGTATGGGCATCGGCGTCGTTAATCCGGTCACCGCGCTGGAGTACGCCCAGCGCGGCCTGGTCGTTCGCCCGCTGTCCCTGGAGGTCTCCTTCGCGGGCGTGTTGGTGCTGCCTCCGGGACAGCCGCTGTCCGGCCTCGCCTCGCGAGTGCTTCAGCTCATGCGCATCCAGTTGGCCGAAGACCAGAAGGCCCTTGCAAACCTCCTCAAACCCCGCGCCAAAGGCTGACCGCCAGCCTCAGTGACGCTTCGTGCGTGTCCCGCAGCAATGAGGTTTTTGCGCCTCAGCGGCCAAGCCGCTGTAGGCCTTGGCCACGGTCTCGCTGATCGGTGCATCGGCAGGGGCGCACGCCTCGATGGCGCACAACAAGTGCTCCGCGACCGCCCAATTGCGCTGTCGAAGGGCCTCTTGGTAGATGTCCAGCAAACGCTGCTCGAAAAGCTCCGATTTCATAGGGACTCCTTCGCACCAAGCGGCCCCCTCGCTCAACACTGCTAGGTCGATTTTCCTCCGACGTGCGATGCATGAGCGTCGCTTCTGGCATTTCTCAAACGCAAGGCATTGGTGATGACCGACGCCGAGCTCAGGCTCATGGCCAGCGCCGCGATCATCGGCGACAGCAGCCAGCCCGTGAACGGGAACAGCACGCCAGCGGCCAGCGGCACGCCCAGGGCGTTGTAGAGGAAGGCGAAGCCGAGGTTCTGCTTCATGTTGGCGATGGTCTGCTCGGAGATGACGCGCGCTTGCGCAATGCCGCGCAGGTCGCCCTTGACCAGCGTCACCTGGGCGCTGTTCATCGCGACATCGGTGCCGGTGCCCATCGCCACGCCGACGTCGGCCTTGGCGAGCGCGGGGGCGTCATTGATGCCGTCCCCCGCCATCGCGACGATGCGGCCTTCGCGTTGCAGCTTGTCGACCAGCGCGAGCTTGTCGGCGGGCTTGACTTCGCCGTGCACCTCGTCGATGCCCAGCTTCGCTGCGACGGCTCGGGCCGTGGTCAGCCCGTCGCCGGTGGCCATGATGACCCGCATGCCCGAGGCCTTGAGCGCGGCCAGCGCTTCCATGGTGGTCGCCTTGATCGGGTCCGAGACCGCGAGCAGGCCGCCTGCCTGGCCGTCCACCGCCAGGAACATGACACTCGCGCCCTCTGCCCGCATCGCCTCGGCCCGCGGCTTCAGTTCGTCGACCCGCACGTGCAACTGCTCCATCAGCGCCGTGTTGCCGAGCGCCAGCTTTCTGCCTTCGACGATGCCGCTCACGCCGATGCCGCTGCTGGATTCGAAACCATCGGGCGTGGCGAGCGCCAGCTGGCGCTCGCGCGCCGCCCGCACGATGGCGTCGGCCAGCGGGTGTTCGCTGCCCTGGTCGAGGCTGGCCGCCAGTCGCAGCACCTCGTCGTCGGTGAAGCCCGGCGCAGGCACCGCGCGCTCGAACTGCGGCCGGCCTTCCGTCAGGGTGCCGGTCTTGTCGACGATGAGCGCGTCGACCTTGCGGAAGTTCTCGATCGCGGCGGCATCGCGAAACAGCACACCCTGCGTGGCCGCCTTGCCGGTGGCCACCATGATCGACATCGGCGTCGCGAGGCCCAGCGCACAGGGGCAGGCAATGATGAGCACCGCCACGGCATTGATGAGGCCGTAGACCCAGCTGGGCTGCGGCCCGAAGAATCCCCAGGCGAAGAAGGTCAGCACCGCGATGGCGATAACCGTCATGACGAAGTAGCCAGCGACTTGGTCGGCCATCCGCTGCATCGGCGCGCGGGAGCGCTGAGCCTGCGCGACCATCTGCACGATGCTCGCGAGCACGGTCTGCGAGCCGACCTTTTCCGACTGCATGATGAGTGCGCCGTTGGTGTTCATCGTCGCGCCGATGAGCTTGTCGCCCACACGCTTGGTCACGGGCAACGGTTCGCCGGTGAGCATCGATTCATCGATCGCGCTGCTGCCCTCGATCACAACCCCGTCCACGGGCACTTTTTCTCCCGGCCTGACGCGCAGTTTGTCGCCGACGTGCACATGGCCGATGGGGACGTCTTCCTCAGTCCCGTCGGCGCCGATCCGGCGTGCCGTCTTGGGCGCGAGACCCAGCAGCGACTTGATGGCCGCGGAGGTTTGCGAACGCGCCTTGAGCTCGAGGATCTGGCCCAGCAAGGTGAGCGAAATGATCACCGCAGCCGCTTCGAAGTAGACCGACACGCGCCCCATCGACACGAACGACGCGGGGAACACGCCGGGCGCCACCGTGGCCACGACGCTGTAAGCAAAGGCGGCGGCCGTGCCCAGGCCGATCAGGGTCCACATGTTCGGGCTGCGGTTCGCCACCGATTGCACCGCGCGCACAAAGAACGGCCAACCAGCCCACAGCACGATGGGAACAGTGAGCACGAGTTCGATCCAGCTTTGCGTGCCCATCTCGAACCACTGCAGGCGGTGGCCGGCCATGGCAAGCACAGTGACGATGACGGTGAGCGGCAACGTCCAGACGAAGCGCCGCTTGAAGTCCCTCAGCTCGGGGTCTTCACCCTCATCGAGCGTCGGCATCTCGGGCTCCAGCGTCATGCCGCACTTGGGGCAATTGCCTGGATGATCCTGCCGGATCTCCGGGTGCATGGGACAGGTGTAGATCGTGCCCGGGGAGCTGGGCTGCGCGGGGTCCGCAGGCGCTAGAACGAGTGGGGCCGCCGGCTGTGCGCCGCGTTGTGCATACTTTGCCGAGTCGGCCTCGAACTTGGCCTTGCAGCCTGCACTACAAAAATAGACCGCCTCGCCTTCGTGCTGCAAGACATGAAGTGAATGCGCGGTCACCTTCATCCCGCAAACGGGGTCTATCAGAATCGCATCGGGCTCGTGCAACGATTCTCCAGAGGTGGGCGGGTGCGCACCATGATGCCCCTTATGGTGTTCATGCAGGTTGGGCGACGTAGGGTTCATTCGAGTTCTCCAACGAAAAATTGACTGGATGCACCCACACGGGCGTACATGCAGTCCGCACGGGGCAACCACGAGACCATTTCAGCCGATTGAGGCCGATGTCCCATGCGTGGCGGATCAATTCGGCGGGTAGCCCGCTTCCGTCAGGGCCGTTGTCAAAGACGCGCGGTCCTCTGCGCCGTCGACACGCAACGTCTTGGTCGGCAGGTCGACCTCGATCTTCGCCGTGGCGTCCAGGCTTTTGACTGCCTGCGCGATCCGGCTCGCGCAGCCGCCGCAGGACATTGACTGGATGACGAACTCTTGCATGAGAGACTCCTTGATTGAAAGTGATTCCAGTATCAGGCTTGACATCGTGTGAAGGTCAAGCGGACTCTGTCGCCAAATCCTCCAACAATGTGGTCCGTCGCATTCAGGACGCCACCTCCAGGACCATCATCAGGCCGCCGCCTCCGTCTTGCTCAACGTTATTGTTGGTCGTGTGGTGCGGGATGTGACAGTGGACCAGCCACTTGCCAGGTCGAAGCGCTTTCCAGATCACGTCGTAGCGCTGGCCCGGGCCGACGTTGACGGTGTCTGCCTGGAACCGCGCCGACTCCGGCAGCACATAGCCGTCTCTTGCAACGACAGTGAACGGTCCACCGTGGACGTGCATGGGGTGTACGAAGTTGTTGTTGCTCCCCACGAACCTGAGCTTGATCGTTTCGCCGACCTTCATCTTCACCGTGTCGGTGGAGGGAAATGCTTTGCCGTTGATGGTGAAATAGTTCGGCAAGCCGCCTTCCATCAGCATCGCCGGGTAGGTCAGACCTTCGCGCTTGAGCCACTCCTGCAGTTGGATCACGTATTCATGATCCGCCTTGGGTGCCTGCTCGGCGTTCCTGGGATCGATGATCAGGGCCCCATACAAACCGAAGGCCTGCTGGCGGTCCACATGGTCGTGCGAGTGATAGAAAAATGTGCCCGCCTGCTCGGTCGTGAACTCGTAGGTATAGGAGCCACCGGGCGGAATCGGTTCTTGCGTGATCTTGGCCGGACCGTCCATCTCGTTCGGCAGGATCAGCCCATGCCAATGCACGGTGGTGCTCTCTGGCAACCGGTTCGTCACCTTGATGCGCACCCGGTCACCCTCGGTGACGCGAATCCGCGGACCGGGAATCGTCGCGTTGAATGCGTAGCCCTCGACGGTCACGTCCGGCAGGATGTTCCAACGGATGACGCTGGTCTCAAGGTTGAATACCTTGACGCCGTTGTCCATCGTGGGCACAAGGTCCACATCGCCGCGCGCTTGCGAGGCAGCGGTGTGCGCAATCTGGCGCGGATGAATCGCCGACATGTCCCGCATCGCTTGGCCGGGCGTGTCCCAGCCCATGATCATCGACGGCGGCATGATGGCGCCACCCACGTCCCGGTTCGACAGGCGCATGTTCACGAACATTGCGGGCATCGTCATGCCGGCCAGCAGCATGAGCGTGGTGGTCATCGTCACGGCCGCCAGCTGCGGTCGCGTCACATTCGGCCGCATACTGTGGCCGCCGCGGCCTTGCTGCGCATGGCCCGATTTGTCGCGCGACTTGTCCAGCGCAGGCTGGGCGCTCTGTTCGTGGCCGGTGTGCTGGGCTGCAGGGGTGGCCGCCGCGACAGGTGCCGAGCCATGCGCATGCGTTGGGGCATGTCCGGGCGCCGTGGTCACATCGGCTTGCACCTCGACCTTCTTCTCGGGCTGACGCTCGGTCATCAGCCCGTGCTTCATTTTCCGGGACACCATCCACACGTTCACCGGATACGCCACCGCAAACCCGACGGCCACGCCCAACGACATCACGCCCCAGAAGACGAGTTCGGTGGGATCCATCGCTCGCATGTCGCGCCCCATCATCAGCAGCGCCATGACGGGGGCCATGCCCGCCATCATCGCGTTCATGCTGATGAGTTCGGGCATGAACGACTTCTTGACGTTCTCCCAGTAGGTGCCGCCCATCATGTTCTTCATGAAGAGCGACTGGAAGATGAAGAGGCCGAATGCAAAGCCCGCGACGTACTCCACGATCAGATCGATCCACATCGGTAGGCCCAGCACCGCGGTCACGACGGCCGCCAGGATGATCCCCGTCGCATCACCCGCGACGCAGTGGATCGTGGAGCCTACGCCCTGTTTCCATAGCGGCTTGACGAACTCCTCGTGCTCACCGGGGGCCGGCTCCTTGTCCGCCATCACATACAACAGCAGGCCCACGGGACCCAGGTACAGGGTGACGAGGATGAACCCCCACTTCATCACCACGGGTTCCGGGTTGTTACTCAACTGGTCCCAGGCAACGTAGGCCGTCGACAGTGCCGCCAGAGCGAACCAGACGGCCAGAAAATAGTCGATGGGTTGAGCGAACATGGTGATCCCGTTGTTTGGGTTCAGGGGCGCACAATGCGCTTGCCTCTACCGGTTACTTGCGCCAAGCGGACCAAGGAAAACCCCGTAGATTGATATAAGCGGCTCTACGAAAGGGCCCCGCTTACCGTTCAGGGGTGCTTTTTCATCCATGCATCCAACTGCGCGATTTCCTTGGTTTGGTCCTTGATGATCTTGCGTGCCATCGCTTTGAGCTCCGGCGATTCTCCGTGCGCGATCTCGAGTTTGGCCATCTCGAGCGCTTGCTGGTGATGCATCTTCATCAGCATGGCGAAGTCCTTGTCGGTATCGCCCGATATTTGCATCTTCTGCATACCGTCCATGCCACTCTTCATCGCCTTCATCATCTCATCGGAGCCGCCCCCCTTTTGCATCTGCGCTGGAGACATGCCCATCGGCGCTGGCGCCGCTGAAGTGGAGGGTTGGGTTTGAGCACCCGTGGTCAGCGTAAAGCCCGCGAGCGCGCAGGCGCTCGCCAGAGTCTTGAAAGTCAGGGAGTTCATGGTTTTTCCTTGGTGGGTGTGAAATCAATGTGCCATTTCAAGGCAAGCAACCGCGCAGGCACGACAGGCCGTGGCGCAGGACTGGCAATGCGGCGCCTTGTGCTTGGCACATTCCTCTGCACAGGCTTCGCAGATGTCAGCGCACAGTTCGCAGATTTCCTTCTTGTGCTCGCTGCCGCGAGCGATCGCGGCAGCGGCCAGCTGGCAGATCGCCGCGCAATCCATGTCCAGCGCGATGCATCGCGCCATCATCTTGACGTTGTCCTCCTTCAAGCAGGCGATCGCACAGTGATTGCATGCGATGGCGCACTGGTTGCACGCCTCGATACAGGCAGAGTCGGTTTCATGTGACATGACTTACTCCTTCGTTTAGCGGCCGGCGGCTGGCGACCGGGGAAGAGGGACGACGCAACCGTCCCGAGTTGCGCGACCCGACGGATCGCGTGTGAGTGAAAAACCTTGGGTAGCCGGTGGATGGCGCGGCCTCGATGTGAACGGCGATGCGAATGTCGGCCCTGCGAAAACCGTGAACCTGATCGCAGCGTGCCGAAGACCCGAGCAGGTGTCTGTCGGACGACAACCCGGTCACGGCTGCGACCTGCCGACAGCCTCATGGCTTGCCGCGCCGGGACTTCCTGGATGCATTCGAGCGAGATGCTTTTCGACTTCTGTCGTGGCTCGACCTGCTCTTGTGATGTTTGCGACGCTGCCAGTACACGATTGCCCCGAAAACAATCACACCCAAGATCCAGGCAATGAACATGGTGCTCACTACATTCGCGGAGACCCAGCGGCCTGTCACGTACATGCGTCACCCCACTTAGCTTGCCAGCCGATCCGGCGCGAGCCTGGCTGCAGCAGGAGCGTGAAGTGAATGCGCTGGATCGGCTGCACGATGATTTCAAGCAGCTCGCCGATGAGGCTTAGCGCAGGCCCGCGATGTAGTCAGAAACTGCCTTGATCTCGCGATCATTGAGCTTCGCCGCTACGCCGCTCATCGGCACGCTGTTGAGTCGCCCCCCATCACGAAAAGCGGTCAGCTGCGCCGCGATGTATTCGGCGTGCTGTCCGCCCAGTCGCGGGTACTGGATCGGGATGCCAGCGCCGTTGGGACTGTGGCAGCCTGCGCAGGCCGGCACACTGCGGTCCCCAATGCCTCCGCGGTAGATCTTCTCGCCCAACGCCACAAGATCCTTCTCCTTCGCAAATCCGGGCTTAACGGGCTTGGAGCCGAGGAACCAGGCGACGTCGCGCATTTCCTGCTCGGAAAGCATCGCCGCCATGCCAGCCATGACAGGGCTCTTGCGCTTGCCGGACTTGAACTCCTGGAGTTGCTTGAGCAGGTATTCGGGATGCTGCTGAGCCAGTTTGGGATTGGCGGGAACGGCCGAATTCCCGTCGGCGCTGTGGCACGCGGCACATGACTTTGCATTGAAGACGACCTCGCCGTTTGCGATGTCAGCCTTGGCCGGCCTGGCAGGGGCTTTCTCGGTAGCGGCCATAGGCATGGGATCGGCTGCGAAAGAGGAGCCAGAGGCAAGTCCGCCGAGAGCAGCAAGCAAAAGAGGCACGAACAATTTCATGGGGTTTTCAGGTTCTGGGAAGGCTGGCTGCGAGAGGTGGCTGGAGATCGTGTTGGTCGTGTCATCCATGCGTCGCTCGCGCATGCGACAACACGCGAATGGGCGTGCCACACCTGACGACGTTGGTCGAAACGATGTCGCCCAGCTCGAGGGAGGTCTCAGGATCCAGCATCACGATGTGCGCGTGGCGCTGCCCCGTCGAGCGATCGGCCAGGATGGCGAAGCGATTCAGTGCAAGCTCGTTCGGGCTGACCGTCTTTCTGCAGTCCGTACGACCGCTGCGCTGAATCTCGGTCGCGCGGCCAATCTCGACAATTTCGCCTGTACGCCAACCGTTCTGGAAATCGCGATGCTGCTGGTAGAAACCGGCGCAGCCCGACAGACCGATGGAGACTGCCACGCCAAGAATCCCCGTTGCCACAGGACGTGCCATGGCGACGACGGGGTGTTTCATCTTCGTCATATCGGAAGAAACAACCTGCGGCATGTGACTCCAAAATCAGCTAGGACGCATCGCCGCTGTGGCTTGCGCCGTCCAGCTTGCGAAAGTAGAGACCGCTGAACACTGGCACGCAGCGCTCAGGAAACCCTGGGAGATGGATAGCGCGCTCGTGAACTTGCCATTCGTCGCGCAAGACATAGCCCTGCGTCTCGATATCGTTGATAAAGCGCTGGCGGTTGTAGACGTACATCGGTGAGAAGCATCCGTCGCCGATGTTCTGCGTCGTGACGTAGTCTTCGCCGTCGTACAGGGGCAGCTTGTTCAGCAAGATGTGCCGCGGACGATTTTCACCCTCTGCAAGCAGATCGGCAGGGTGCGCATTTTCCAGATAGTGCAGGGCTCCGGCAGAGATCCAGATGTCATTGCCATCCAGCATCTGCTCCAGGGCGGCTGTGTCTGAAAAGCTCAGCGCACCAGCCCCTGCCTGGCTGGCCATCTCCCGGCCGATGGAAGCGATTGCTGGTACTTCGACGACACGCCACGACAAGTCGTGCGGCATCTCCAAATAGCGGCGGTAGGCGTAGTAGTGGACACCGACCGATCCGCCGATGTCGAGCACCTTGGTGGCACTGTCTCTGAATGCACGATCGAGCCACCACATCACCGGATAGTCATAGGCAAAGACCTTCTTCGTTCGGATGTCCACGTACTCGGCTGCCAGGGCCGCGTGGTCAAACTCCGGACTGGTGGGAAGCCAGCCCCGGGCTTGTGCAAAGTCCTCGAACACGCCAAAGTAGCCGGCGAACCCCATTGCGGAAAAGAACCGTCTGCGCCGCCAGCGTTGCAACGCCGGCCGCGTGAGCGGCCCTTCCAGGATTCGCCGCAGGACTTGTGCCGCATCGGAGTCAGCCATGTTTTTCTCCGTCCGCCTGATGAGCGATGCCGACCAGCTTGCGTGTGGTGTCAGCGGGCCGATTCGATCTTGGTGACAACGATCTTTCCGTCGACCTTTTCCGCCTGGAAGCGGACCTTGGTGCCAGTCTCGACCTTGTCGAGCATGGCGTCGTCCTTGACGCCGAACACCATCGTCATGCCGGGCATATCGAGGTTCTTGAGCGGACCGTGCTTGATCGTGAGCTTCTTGTTGTCCTTGTCCACCTTTCGGATCTCGCCTTCGCTCAGATCCGAGGACGCGGCAGCATCCGAGCCGCCGGCCGCCGGCGCTTTCTCGCTCATGCCCGGCATATCTGCCATGGATTTGGATGATTGCGCGCTGGCCGCGCCGGCAAATGAGAAGGTGGCAACGAATGCTAAGAGTGCGATGCGAATGTTCGACATGAAAATCTCCTTGGATATGAATGAGTTTGGAGTTCCGCCGCGTCCAGATAGAAGCCTGCGGCGGACGTTTCGCGCTTACTTCCCGGTCTTGGTGACGTTCACGGCGCCCTTCATTCCGGCGTCGTAGTGACCCGGCTGCAGGCACGCAAAGTCGACCTTGCCAGCTTTTGTGAATTGCCAGACGATCTCGCCGCTTTTGCCTGGGGCCAGCGTCACCATGTTCGGATCGGAGTGCTCCATCTCCGGGTTCTTCTTCATGACTTCGTAGTGCTCCTTGAGCTCCTTTTCAGTGCCAAGCACGAGTTCGTGCTTGATCTGGCCGGAATTCTTGATCACGAAGCGCACGGTCTCGCCTTGCTTGACGCTGATGTCAGCGGGCGTGAAGCGCATGCTGTCCGCCATGTCGACGTTGATGGTGCGCGAAGCCTTGGCAGCGACGCCGGGCTTGCCGATCGCCTCATCGGCGTCATGGCCGTGACCGCCTGCATGGGTGCCCGAGGCCGAAGCGGCGGCGGCGGTCAGGGCGACCAGCGCTGCGAGAGCGGTGTTGCGAAAGGTGTGTTTCATGTGTTTCCTTTGAGAGTTGAGGTTGGAGGGGAACTGAGAAAAATTCAGTGGCCGGAATGGCCGCTGGCGGGCTTGCGAATCTGAACTTCGATGTTCTTGGCGGGCATGTTCTGTGGGCGCATCGCGGCCGCACCAGCGCCGCGCTGGCGCGAGGTCTCGGGTGCCGGGCCGTCCAGCTCATAGGCCACGGTGCCCTTGGGATGCTTGAACCAGCCAGGGTTGGAGTAATCACCGGCTTTCTGGTTCTTGCGCACCTTGACCACGCTGAACATGCCGCCCATCTCGACCGAACCGAAAGGCCCTTCGCCCGTCATCATTCGCGCGGTGTTGTCGGGGATCGGCATTTCCATCTCTGCCATGTCGGCCATGCCGCGCTCGCCCATCACCATGTAGTCGGGGACCAGACTCGAGATCTGCTTGGCCACGTCCTTGTGGTCCAGTCCGATCATGGTGGGCACGTCGTGGCCCATGGCGTTCATCGTGTGATGGCTCTTATGGCAGTGGAAGGCCCAGTCGCCTTCTTCGTCCGCCAGGAACTCGATCTGGCGCATCTGACCCACCGCCACGTCGGTGGTCACCTCGTACTGGCGCGAAGACTTGGGCGTCGGTCCGCCATCGGTGCCCGTGACCAGGAACTCGTGCCCGTGCAGATGCATCGGATGGTTCGTCATCGTCAGGTTGCCGATGCGGATGCGCACCTTGTCGTTGAGCCGCACGTTGAGCGAGTCGATGCCGGGGAAGATCCGGCTGTTCCAGGACCACAGGTTGAAGTCCAGCATCGTCATGATCTTGGGCGTGGCGCTGCCGGGCTCGACGTCGTAGGCGTTGAGCAGGAACACGAAGTCGCGGTCAACCTTCTCGATCAGCGGATGCTCGGCCTTCGGATGCGTCACCCAGAAGCCCATCATTCCCATGGCCATCTGCGTCATCTCGTCGGCATGCGGGTGGTACATGAAGGTGCCGGGCCGGCGCGCGACGAACTCGTAGACGAAAGTCTTGCCGGGGCGGATGGGCGGCTGATTCAAGCCCACCACCCCGTCCATACCGTTGGGCAGCCGCTGACCATGCCAGTGGATGCTCGTGTGCTCAGGCAGCTTGTTGGTCACGAAGATACGCACGCGGTCGCCTTCCACGACTTCAATGGTGGGTCCGGGCGACTGGCCGTTATAGCCCCACAAGTTGGCCTTGAAGCCGGGCGCCATCTCGCGCACCACGGGCTCAGCCACCAGGTGAAACTCCTTGACGCCGTTGTTCATGCGCCAGGGCAAGGTCCAGCCATTGAGGGTGACCACCGGGTTGTAAGGACGTCCGCTCGAAGGCATCAACGGCGGCATGGTGTTGGGTGTCGTCTGGAGCACGGGCTCAGGCAAGGCGGCCATAGCCACCTTGCTTACGCTGGCCGCGGCAACGGCCCCGGTGATGGCACCGGCGCCGGTGATGAAGTTGCGTCTGCTGGTCATGTCGTTCAATTCGTAGATGGGGTCAGTGCGCGGCGGCAGCGGAGGCTTCGCCGCCGCCGGCCATTGAGCCGCCCGCCGCGGTGGGTTTGCCCATCACCGACGCGGCCAGAGCGGCGTCGGCCAGCCAGAACTGTTGCTGGGCGTTGATGGCGTTGGTCACGCTGGAGATCTGGTCGCGTGCCTCAGCGAGCAACTCGAAGACGCCGATCAGCATCCCGTTGTAGCGAAGCACGTTTTCGTCGGCCATGGCCTGACGCAGCGGGACGATCTCGTCGCGGTAGTGGCGCGCGATGTCGTAGGCGGTGCGGTAGGCCGAATACCCTTCGCGCAGTTGTGACGCCGCGCCGCGAACCGTGGCGTCGTACCGGTTCGCTGCGGCCAGCGACTGCGCGTTCAGCATGTCGCGTTGCGCCGACCCCCAGTCGAACAGCGGAAGGCGCATGTCGAGCTCGAAGCCTCGGCGGGTGCTCTTTGTGTTCTCCGCGTTGTCGAACACGGTGTCACGTCGGCCACCCACCTCGACATCGATGAAGGTCGACAGCAGGTTGATGCCCTGCGACTTGCCCGCCACGTCGAGTTGGGCACGCGCGAGTTGGACATCCAGACGCTGCTCGGTCGCGGTGGCTGCGACTTCCTTCGCCTCGCGAGGGGCCTTGGGCAGGTCTGGCAGACGTTCGGGCAAAGTCAACTTCGCGGCCTGCTCATCGTTCAAACCCAGAACTCGAATCAACTCTTCGCGCGCAGCGGTGGTGGCGTGCTGCGCTGCAGCAAGTTGTGTTGTCGCATCGGCGTAGAACACCTGTTGGCGCGCGCGCTGCAGCTTGCTGAAGTTGCCGATGAGTTGCATCCGGCGCGCGAGTTCGGCGCTGGCCTGGGCCGACTTGTTGACCTGCTCGGCGTACTGCAGCGACTGCTGGGCCGCGACGGCGCGGACCCAGGCTTGCTTGACCTGCGTCACTTGGTCGACAACGGTGCTGGTCAGCTGAACCTTGGCCTGGTTCGCCTGGCTCTTCGAAATCGACAGGCGCTGCGGCAGCAGGATGAGGTCGACCAGACCAAAGGACAACAGCCGCTCCAGCTCAAGCTCGCTGTTCAGGCGCGTACGGGCGAAGGAGAGGATTGGGTTGGGCAGCCGGCTGGTTTGGTTCGCCGCGGCGATGTCGCCCCAGCTTTGGGCGATCAGCGCCTGGACGGACGGGCTGTTGGCCAGCGCGAGCTGCACCGCGTCGCTCTGCGACAGTGGCTTGGCAAGCAGATCCTGCGTCAACGCAGCGCGGCGGTCGCGCTGGTCCTGGGTTCTGCTGAGCTCGAGCTTGCCGCCTGTGAACTGCTGGGCATTGGTGTTTGTTTCCTTCAGGGCGTCGTCGATACCGACCGAGGCGCACCCGGCCAGGAAGGCGGCCGCCACGGCGACGGCCGTCAAACGCAAGGCGCGCTTCATGGCTTCTCCTTCTTAGCGGGCATGGGCATCGAGTGGCCTGGCTGCGCGGCAGGTGCAGCGGCTGCGCCCTTGGGCGATTCGGACTCTGCCGACCCGGTGCCCGATGCTTCCTTGGCGTAGGCCTGCCAGCCGCCACGGCGGTAGACCGTCTCGTTGGCTTCCTTCCAGGGGATGGACTTTTCGTCAGCAAAGGGGTGATAGCCCTCGAGCGCGGACTTGTAGCTCAGGACCGGCGGCGGTGCCGCAGTCGCGGCTGTGCTGCCAGGCGCAGGGCCCGGCGTGGGCGCAGTCTGGGCCACGGCGGCCAGCGCCGCTATGGCGGGGAAAACAGCCAGCCAACGGGCCAGCGATGAATGGAACATGGAGTCCTCGCAAGTTCATGAACGGAGTGCGTCAGAGCTGCCCGAAAAGGCATGACGCAGGCGATGCATGAGCGTTCGCGGCGGCCCGTGACGCGGGTCACGGACGCACGAACGCGTTAGGCGCGAGGAGGTTTGTCGAGAACGCGTGGCGCGAGCGTGGCCACCGTGATGGCCGGCTCCGCCAGGTCGGCGCGGGGAAGATCGTGGAAGACGGCCACTTCCAACGTACTGGTCAGCGCCGTGGCATGGCACGCGCCGCAGGTTCCGCACTTGTGCATCGCGTCAGGTTCCGCGCTTGCAGCCTTGGCAGTGTTGTCTTTCGCAGGCGGTTTGGCCGCCTGTGACGCCTCGTGGTGATGATCGCCGCGCCCGTCCGCATGCGGATGTTGGGCGTGGTCGTGCATCCCGGACCGCTCGACGGACATTTCTGTCATCGCACCGGCGTGTCCAGGTCCGCAAAAGACCATGGCGGCCGCCGCGTACCCCTGGAAGGGTACGGCAAACATCATGATCCAAAGGACGAACAGGCGAACCCGGTGCATACGGCGAATTCTAGATCGAGCGATGTGTCAGGTGGCCTGTACGTGTATCCAGTCCTGCGCGTAGCCCTCAGGGCTGTGCCTGTGCGCGAGCCTTGCTCGCGTCACCCTTGGGCACTGGCAGGGGCGCACCGAGCCTTGCAGCGGCATCCCAGTTGGGCTGCTTCTGCGCGGCTTCCAGTTCGGCCACCACTTCGGCGCGCGACTTGGAGGCTCCGACCTTCGGCGTGCTCATCGATCCCCAACGCAGCAAGCTGGCCCCGGCAGGGGTTTTCTGCGCGTCCGCAAGTTCAGCCGATACCTGGGCCTGGGATTTGGCAGGCCCGGCTTCGACGGGGTGATAGACCACGCCGGCTTCGTTGGGCGCGAAGTGGGACGGACCTTCCGCGTAGGCCGCAAATGGCGCGACGAATGCAGCACCTGCACCAACGGCAAATGCGAGCGAGAGGATTTGACGGTTCTTCATGATGGGTCTCCTTCAATGAATTGCTCGACTTCGCGAGCTGCACTGAACACGTCGGCATCGACCACCGAGCCGGCGATGCCAGTCAACTGGCTGGCATGCAGTCACTCTAGGAAGCCAGTCCGCCAATCACCCGCCATCTGGATTACAAAGAAGTAATGCACGCATGCGTCCTCGCGCCGTAGCATCTGACGATGCGAATACTGGTCATCGAAGACGAACACAAACTGGGCGACTACCTTGTCAAGGGCCTGACCGAGAGCGGCTTCGTGGTCGACCTCGCGCGCACGGGCATCGAGGGGCGCAGTCTCGCGCTCGATGGGGACTACGACCTCCTGGTGCTGGACGTGATGCTGCCGGGCATCGATGGTTTCGCCGTTCTTGAGGCCTTGCGCAAATCCAAGTCAATGCCCGTGCTGATGTTGACTGCGCGCGACGAAGTAACCGATCGGGTGCGCGGACTTCAAAGCGGCGCGGACGACTATCTCGCCAAGCCCTTCGCCTTCTCCGAACTGCTTGCACGGATCCAGGCGCTGCTTCGGCGCGGCAAGCTCCATGAGGTTTCCAACTACACGCTCAAAGACCTGAACCTCGATGTAGTGGCACGCAAGGCGACGCGCAACGGGCACCGCCTGGAGCTGACCGCCAAGGAGTTCGCACTGCTGACGCTGCTCATGCGCCGCCAGGGCAACGTGCTGTCGCGCACCCAGTTGGCTGAACAGGTGTGGGACATGAATTTCGACAGCGACACCAACCTGGTGGAAGTGGCGATCCGGCGGCTGCGCAGCAAGATCGACGATCCTTTCGAAGAGAAGCTGCTGCACACGGTGCGCGGCATGGGGTACGTGCTGGAGAGCCGGCAGGGCAGCGGATCATGAGCACCGCCGAAACCATCCGAGAGCCTGCTGCTTCAGCCCCCCCTGCGCTCGCCAAACCAGCGGCAACCAATACGGTTTCCAATTCCGAAGGCACTGGCTCCATTCAGGCCGCACTGTCTCGCTGGTTTGCGGCGCAGGCATTGATCGGCCTCAGCCTCGTTTGCGTGGCGATCTACGCCGTCACGGCGTGGAGCTTTCAGGTCAAGCAGGCCAGCGAGTTCGAGCGCCAGTCCGAGTTGATCAAGCACCTGATTCAGGAGTCGCGCGACGATACGGGGCGCGATGGGCTACGCCACAAGCTGGATGATTTCTTTTCGACCCACGCGGAGATCAGTCTTGTGCTGCGTCGCGGCAACGAAGTTATCTACTCGAGCACGCCCGTACGGGCGTCCGCGCGCTGGTTGTGGAAGCCGACAGAGGAGCACCAGACGCAACCGGGCGATGCCGCCATGCAGTTGCAGCTCGGAATCGACGTCCAGGAGGATTCCCGGATCCTTGCCCGGCTCGCATGGACGCTGGTCGGTGCCGTCGTGCTGGGCTCGTTGCTGATTGCTTTGACCGGTGCGTTGCTGGTGCATCGGGGCCTGAAACCCTTGAAGAAGCTGATTCAACAGACGGCCGCCACGGGGCCCGCGCACCCGGGGCTGCGCATCGATCCCTCCCCGTACGCCTCCGAAATCACCCCTTGGGTCGCACAGTTCAACGCAGTGCTCGATCGGGCGGAACAGGCCTACCAGCAGTTGGAGTCGTTCAATGCGGACGTTGCGCACGAGCTGCGCACACCGCTGGCCAATCTGATCGGGATGGTGGAGGTCGAGTTGGCGCGGCCAAGGTCGATCGAAGAGTTGCGCGACGTCTTGTTGTCGGCGCTGGAAGAAGCAAGGCGCGTCTCGGCGATCGTGATCGACATGCTATTCCTGTCCCAAGCGGACCGCGGCGCTGTCGCCCGGCGCTCCGCGCCGGTCAGCCTGGCCGACCAGGTGCGCACGGTACTGGATTTTCACGAGGCTACGCTCGAAGACGTGGGACTGAAGGTGCATGTCAGCGGCGATGCGCGCATTGGCGTCGACGCCGGTCTGGTGCGTAGAGCGCTGTCGAACCTGCTGAGCAACGCAAGCCGGTATGCGGCGCCGGGCTCGACCATCGCGGTCGTGATCGACACACAGCCTGACGGCGTCTGGGTCAAGGTCGCCAACCGTGGCGAGCCGGTCGCCGCCGACGTGCTACCCAATCTTTTCAAACGTTTCTTCCGGGCGGAGCGTTCCCGCACCGACTCGTCAGAGCACCATGGGCTGGGCTTGGCGATCGTCGCCGCGATCGCGCGAATGCATGGAGGCCAGACCCGCGCCACCTCCCGATCGGGCGTCACTGAGATCAGCTTTTCCATGGCGGTGTCGGAAAGCTGATCCGCGGCCGACCTGGTCGGCGCGCCGAGATTGCACACCAGCTGCAGCAGGGACCGTGTTTCAATCGGCGCTATCGCGGACTGCGCATTGCTCTTTTTCTCCTATGACTATCGGTCTTGAAGTTCTTATCGGCCACTGGAAGACCGATTCGTTGAGCACCTACAACTCGTGGTTTCTGTGGGATAAGAGGCTGAAAAACTTCCGATCCATCCGCCGCGGTCTAGCCCAGGTGGTCAAGGACATCGATGCAGGGACTTTCGGCAGCGCGTTTCGCGGCTCGTCGCTCGAAACGGTCGTGGGGTCGGTGGCAGAGCAGCGCCAGATCTTCAAGGGGGCCGACCACGCGTTTCTCTGGAAGCCCAAGCTGCGCATTCCCGACATCTATGAGAACGCCGTCAACCAGCGTGCCTTCGCTCGACTGCTGCACGCCTGCGACTGCTGTGACAGCGCCGAGGAGGTGGTCGAAGCCATCCGGCGGATCGACGCGCATCAGATCAAGGGCCTCGGGCCGGCCGTGGCGAATCTTCTGTACTTCGTCCATCCCACGATCGTGATGCCATTCAATACGGCGATCGTGAAGGGCTACAACGCCGTCACGGGCAGCAACGTCAAGCTTGGCAAGTGGGATCACTATCTCTCGATGCGCGAAGGCTGTCTACGCCTGAATGCGCAGCACCGCCGACTGCTGTCCAACGACATGGGCGCCCTGGCCGGCCTGCTCTTCGACATCGGCTCAGGTCGGTACACGGCACCGCCGCGCGACGACGATACAGCGGCCATCCGGGGCTGGGAGGCCGATCTCGAGAAAGTCCGCGAAGAATCGGCCGCCGCACACAAGCGCTGGGTGGCCGAACGCGAGAGCGATGCGAGCCACACGGAAATTCAGGGGTGGCTGCGCGACTTGGGCAAGTCGCTCGGCTACGGCGTCTGGATCGCCTCCAACGACCAAGGCCGCGGCTATGCAGGTGGGCGGCTCGGCGACGGCTGCCTGACGCGGTTGCCTTCGGGCGCCCAGCCCGGCCTGGACTTGGTACGCCTGATCGACGTGATCTGGGTGGAAGCCGACGGCTCCAAGATCGCCGCTGCCTTCGAGGTGGAGCACTCGACCTCCATCTACTCGGGCATCGTGCGAATGCTGGACCTTGCGCTGGGCACCGAGCTTGGCGCCGGGGTGTCGATGTTTCTGGTAGCCCCCGATGCGCGACGCGACGATGTGCGGCTTCAGCTACGCCGTCCGGCGTTCTCGCGCGTGGCCGAGCTCGGCATCCGCTATCTGCCGTACAGCGAACTTGGAACGCATCGCGAAGCGATCGGGCGGTTCGGTTCGGGCTTGAAGCCATTGAGCGAGATCTCTCACTTGCTGTAATCCTGATTGCGGCTTGTGCGGCGTGCCTACTTTCAAGAAGGGGTGGAGAGCATGTCTTCTGCAAAGCCAGACTTCGAGCAATTCGTCCTATGGCTCCATGGGCAACCCCTGGGCATCGCCGATGACGTAAAACGCCTGGCGCACCTGGGCACCTGGTACTCGCCAATTTCGACGCCGTTGCATGCTTTTCGACCCGTCAATTGCATAGAGGGGGCCTTCCTCCCAGAAAGAAGACAGCAGCTACGTAGTGTCCTCGATCAAACAGGACAGAAGTGCGAGCCACAGCCGGCTGTAGTGCGGCACAGGGCATTTTCTTTCCGTCGAATACATGGTGATTCGAATGTGAAGTTCACTCGAACCGATGTTTCTCCGAGGCCTGACTGCATGGAACACGTTCGGGCTGAATCGTCGAGTGGTGGATATCGAATCGCTCCGCAAGAATGCGGGATCCTTCAGCCACGAGACCGTCAAAGTCGCCGGTCGCACTGACCAGATGAACGCTCAAGCTCACCTTGCCGCTAGAGATAGCCCAGACATGCAGCTCGTGAATGGAATCGACCCCGGGCAACGCGCGCAACGCCTTGTCGACCTCCCCAACGTCGACATCATCCGGAGCACCCTCGAGAAGGATATTCATGCTGTCTCTCAGCAGCAGCCATGTCCGCGGCAGCACCCAGAATCCAATTGCGACAGCGATGACCGAATCAATCCAAGTCCACCCCGTCAGCCAGATCACAACGGCCCCCACGATCACTCCCACCGACCCGAGCATGTCGCTCCAGACCTCCAGGTAGGCGCCCTTGACATTAAGACTTCGATCCTTGCCCGACGAAAGCAATCTCATGCTCACGAGGTTCACGACGAGGCCCAATGTTGCGATCATCAGCATCGGGATGGAGTCGACCGTCTGCGGCTCGCGCATCCGTTGCCAAGCTTCATAGAGAATGTAGATTGCAACACCGAAAAGCAGGATCGCGTTGAACGCAGCAGCCAGGATCTCAAACCGGTGATAGCCAAAGGTCCGCTTGGTATCTACTGCGCGTTTACCGATCTGGATAGCGGCGAGCGATATTGCAAGCGCCATCGTGTCCGTGAACATGTGCGCTGCGTCCGAAATTAGCGCGAGGCTTCCGGTGACAAGTCCTCCGATCACCTCCGCGACCATGAACGTTGTCGTGAGGGCAAGTGCGATCCATAGGGATCGCTCGTGACCAGGTCCCGATGCGGCTTGTACGTGCGAGTGAGAGTTTCCGGATGCCATGATCGCCTTCAAAAATTGGGGGTAGGCAGTTGGTCGGGTTCGCGCGAGCTCCCCGTCTTGATCGAGTCGGCCATCGGCCTCGATCGAACTTCCAAGGGGGTACCGCAACGCATCACATTGGTGAAGACGATGTCCCCCGCGGTGACGCGAGATCCGTCGACCACGACGACAACGTGCGAGTGCTTGGACCCGCCGGAGCGGTAGGACAGGCGCGCGAAACTCGACGCCGCAAGCTGTTGCGAACTTGCCGTCTGTCGGCAATCGGTTCGCCCGCCTGCACGCAGTCCAAGCGCTGAGGCCACCTCCGTCACCTCTGCGGTGCGCCAGCCTTCCTGAAAAGCACTGACGTCTTCCAGGAATGTCGAGCATCCGCTCAAGCTTGCGGCACATCCCGTGCCGACCGCGGCCATCGCGATGAGTCGCCTGGCCTGCGAGGCGCATGCCCGATCACCGCCCCTTGCAGGGCAAAGGGCGCGCGGATCGAAGTAGATCGCAACGGCGCCATCAAACGATGGCTTGCGCATACCCTACATCCGTGACGTAGATCCACCCGGCACCGGCCTGGCCAGTACGGGCCGACGCTGCAATGATCTTCACGAACTCGTCGGCATCCTCATCGTTGCAATGAAGCTCGAGCTTGTACTCGTTCACCACTTCATCACCCAGTTCGATCGAATAGCGACGCTCGGCTTCGTGAAGCGGCGTCAATGAGCCCTTCACAACGTAAAGGGTCAGGTTGTGTTGGCGGCCGTGTGCGTCGTCTCCCCAGGCGCTGGCTCCCTTCAACGCAGCAATGACGGCCGCGACCCTGTTGCTGTGGACGTAAGCCTTGATCTCTTTCACGGTGTGTCTCCTTGCGATGTTTCTTGAGTCTTCGCCTTGCGCCTCTCGGCACGCTCCTCCGCCCACTCGTACATCAATGGCAGGATCAGCAATGTCAGCGCGGTCGAAGTGAAGAGCCCTCCCACCACCACCGTGGCAAGCGGTCGTTGCGTCTCGGCACCGACACCGGTCGAGAGCAGCATCGGGATGAGGCCAAGGATTGCGACGGATGCGGTCATCAACACAGGGCGCAGCCGCAGTGCGGCCCCCTGTTGAACCGCCTCCCGAATTGGCAAGCCTTGCCGCCTCAGGTCGTTCAGGAACGTCACCATCACGATGCCGTTGAGCATGGCAACACCGAAGACGGCGATGAAGCCGATGGCCGACGGAACCGACAGGTATTGCCCACTGACAAACAAGCCGACGATGCCGCCGATAATGGCGAACGGGACATTGGCGATGATGAGCGTCGCATGCCGCACAGAGTTGAAGGCGGTGTACAGAAGGATGAAGATCAGACCGATGGTCAATGGAACGATCACCCCAAGCCTCGCCATCGCGCGCTGCTGGTTCTCGAAGGAGCCGCCCCATTCGATCCAGTAGCCGGTTGGCAGTTCGACTTGCGCCTTCAATTGCGTATCCGCCTCCTTCACGAAGCTGTCGACATCGCGGCCTTTGACGTCCATCTGGAGCACCGAATACCGCTGCAGAGATTCACGCCGAATGAAAGAGTACCCTTCATCAAGCTCGATCGATGCGACCTGCGAGAAGGGCACCAGCGCCCCGCCTCCGGTACGGATTGGAATGCTGGCGATGGACGCAGGGCTCACTCGGAATTCGTCAGAGAGACGAACCGCAATTTCAAAACGCTTCGTGCCATCGATCAATGTGGAGACGGCACTGCCACCGATGCCTGATTGCACGACCTCGAGGATTTCGTCTGCGTTGATACCGTAGCGTGCGGCCGCGTCCCGGTTGACCTTGATGATGAGCTGCGGCTTGCCCTTGTTAGCTTCGGCTGACAGGTCCGCAACACCCGGGATTTTCCCGAGCACGCCTTGAATCTTGCCGGTGAGTCTGTCGAGCGTGGCCAGATCCTCGCCGTACAGCTTGAGCGCAAGCGTGGCCCGCACCCCGGAGATCAACTCTTCGACGCGGGATTGAATCGGCTGGGTCGCGCCGAATACGACCGTGGGCACCACTTTCTCGAGCGCCTCCTGCATGTCCGAGGCGAGCTTTCCGTAAGAGATCTTCTCCGGCCACTCCCCGGGCGGCTTGGTGTCCAGGTTCAGCTCCATGTAGTTCACGTCCGTGGTCTCGCCGCCTTCGGCGCGGCCGATGGTCGCAAGCACTGAGCGGATCTGCGGGAATTGCTTGTGCAGTGCCGCACTCACCTCGTTGGACACCCGTATGGACTCGTCCAGCGACGTGGAGGGAATACCGGTCACCCGGAACTGGATCGTTCCTTCCTGGAGTTGGGGCATGAACTCCTTGCCCAGGAATGGGAACAGTGCCAGCGAGGCGAGCAGCAAAACGATCGCTGAACCGACGACCAAGCGCTTGCGCTCAAGTGCCCAGTCCAAGAGTGGAAGATATATCCGCTTGGCGCGACGAACGAGGAAGGTGTCCTTCTCCTCTTTGGGCTTCAGGATCATCGCAGCGAGCACGGGGACCAAAGTCAGCGAAAGCAGGAGCGACCCCGCCATGGCGAACGTGATGGTGTACGCCATCGGCTTGAAGAGCTTTCCTTCAAGCCCGGTGAGTGAAAACAAGGGCAGGAAAACCACGATGATGATCAGGATGGCGAATGCGATCGGGTTGACCACCTCTCGGGCCGCTTCCAGGATGAGGTGAGTCTTCTGAATCGGCTTGCCGGATTCCTTCGCATGCGCCAGAAGTCGGAATGCGTTCTCAACCATCACGACCGCGCCGTCCACCATCATCCCTGTGCCGATCGCCAAGCCGGCAAGCGACATCAGGTTGGCCGAGACGCCGAACTGCTGCATCAGGATGAATGCGATCAGCATTGCCATTGGCAGGGTGATCACCACCACGATCGCCGAGCGAAACTCGCCCAGGAACAGGAAGAGGATCACCGCGACGAGGATTGCGCCTTCGACCAGTGAGCTCTCCGCAGTGTTCAGGGCTTTCTTGACCAGTTCGGTGCGATCGTAGACAGGCTGCAGCGTCACGCCCTTCGGTAGCGCCGCTTGCGCCACGGCCAACTTGGCTTTGACGGCATCCACCACATTCTTCGCGTTCTCGTTGACCCGGGCCAATGCAATGCCCAAGACGGCTTCCTTGCCGTCTCGTGTCACTGCGCCGAATCTGGGTGCGGGAGCCTCTTTGACCTGCGCAACGTTTCGCACATACACAGGCGCGCCGTTGCGCTCGGCGATGACGATCTGCTCGATGTCCTTCGTGGTTCCCACCAACCCGAGGCCCCGCACAAGGAACTGCTCCGCGCCAAGGTTGATCGATTGGCCGCCGACCTGTTTGTTGTTGGCTGTGAGCCGCTCCATCACCTCCTTGAAGCTCACGCTGTACTGAATGAGCTTTCGCGGATCGATCTGAACCTGGAATTGCTTTTGCTCTCCGCCCCAAGAGACGATGTCGTCCACGCCGGGGGCTGTTCGCAGGATCAGTCGCACGGTCCAGTCATGGAGCGTACGAAGATCCATGGTGCTCATCTTCTTGTCTTCGGACTCCACCGTGTACCAGAACACCTGGCCGAGGCCCGAGCTGTTCGGCCCCAGTACCGGTTCGCCATAGCCTTGCGGCAAGCGCCCCTTTGCTTCCTGCAGCTTCTCGCCCACCAGGCGGCGAGCGAAATAGATGTTGACATCGTCCTTGAAGTAGACGCCGACGTAGGACAAGCCGAAGAGCGAGACCGAGCGCACTTCTTCGACGCCCGGCAAGCCGGCCATGGCGCCTTCGATCGGTGTAGTGAGCAGCTTTTCAACGTCCTCCGCGGCCAAGCCTGGAGACTCCGTATAGATGTTGACTTGAACCGGGGTGACGTCGGGGAAGGCATCGACAGGGACGTTGCGAAACGCCTGGACACCGAGTCCGACCAAGACGGCAAAGATGACCAGGACGAGGACCTTGTATCGAAGCGACGCGTCTACGAGTGCGTTGAGCATGTTTTACTTTCGATTCCTCAATGTGCGTCGCCGATTTGCGACTTCAGCACGCGTGCCTTGAGCGCATAGGTTCCCGCACTCACCACTTGCTCGCCGGCCTTTACGCCTGACTTGACAACCGTCCGGGTACCGAGCCTGTCGCCGGGATCGATGGCACGTTGTTCGTAAGCACCGTTCTCAAAGACGAAAACGTTGGGCTGGCCCTGCATGAGAACGATGGCTTGGTCCGGCACGGTCAGCACGTCTGTCTGCGGTGCCGACTGCGGTGAGGGACTTTCAATGGTGGCGGTCGCAAACATCTCAGGCTTGAGGCGACCCTCGCCGTTCTTCACCTCGATGCGCGCCGGGATCGAACGCGTCTCCTTGTCGAGGATGCTTGCAACGTAGGTCACACGTCCTTCGAAGCGCTCGTCCGGATAGGCACCGACGGTGACAGTCGCTTTCGCCCCGACGCGGACTTTCGCCAATTGGGCCTCGGCCAGGTTGGCCTCGATCCACAACGTCGACAGGTCCGCAACGACAAACAAGGCATCGCTGGGCCCGGCCAAACCGCCCACAACGGCCTTTTTCTCGATGATCGTGCCGGCCAACGGCGAAGTCAGCGGGAAGACGGAGGCCACGCCCGCGCTCTGGCCCGATGGGACGCCAAGCAGCCGAAGGTGGTCCTCTGCGGCACGGAGCGTCGCGCTTGCCTTTTCATGCTCCGCCTTGGCCCGCAGGTAATCCTTCTGCGGAATGATCTCTTCTGCCTGCAAGGCAGTGGCGCGCTTGTAGTCCGCGTCAGCCACTCGCTGAGCAGATCGTGCCTGGCTCAACGCAGACGAAGCCTCGCCGACAGCCAAACTGTCCAGGGTCGCGAGCGACTGACCGGTTCGAACGTTGTCACCAAGGCTTGCCGCTACAGTGGCAACACGACCTTCGACGCGAGGCGCAATCCTGGCGATGCGATCCTGGTTCGCGCGAATCGTCGCTGTCACCGTGACGGTATCGGCCAGGGCCTGTGCCTTGAGTTCCTCCAAGACGATGCCGGCGCGATCCGCCTCCTCTTTAGAGAGCTTGAGGCCTTCTTTCTCCGCAGCCTTCTCTTCGGTAGCGGGCTTCTCGGCCGAACCGTTGCTGCCTCCGCAACCGGAAAGTGCAATCACTGCAAAGGCCGCGCAGATCGCTGCGGCGAGCTGGGTCAGAGTGGAACGCTCGGTAGCGCGCTGATCGACCGGGGTGAGATTGAACTTCATGGCGTGACTCCTTCAGGAGGCCAGCCGGCGGCCAGCTCCAGTGCAAGACGGGTGGATTGATAGTCGATGAGCGCGTCGATCAGATCGCGGCGTGCGTCCAGGGCTTGCCTGTTCACCACGATCAACTCGAGAAGCCCGATCTGGCCGGCGCGCTGGGACTTGACCGAAAGCTGCTGGTTATCGAGCAGCGCCGGAAGCACACGCTCCTGGAGCCTGGTGACACGATCCCTCAGGCTCTCCAGCTTGACCCAGAGCACTTGCACCTGCGCTTGCGCGTCTCGAACGCCCGCACTGCGCGAGATCTCGGCTTGGGTGAGCGCGCTGCTTGCCTGTCCGATGCCGGTGGCATTGCGTTTGAACAATGGCAACGGCACTGAGACCGAAACGGTTGTGAGACGTTCGCGTGCACCGGATGCACCTTCTCGTCCCACGCCGACGCCGACGGTGAGATCGGGATAGCGGCTGGCGCTCTCCAACTTCAGCTTGGCCCGTGCCGACTCCTCCCGTGCACGCAACGCCTGGAGGCGCGGCTGGCTATCGACCTGAGACAGCAGGGACTCGAGGCTGTAAGCCGCGGCTGCCGTTGGGCGGAGCTCACCGCTCGCCTGTGGCAGGCTTTCCGAGGGGAGTTGAAGCTTCGCAGCCAGTTCGGCGCGAACGTCGAGCAGTTGCTCCTTCGCCACGGCCAACTGGTTGCGGGCACGCTCAGCCTCGACCGTGGCGACGTTGGAATCCAGCTTGGTGTCTTCACCCGCGATACGTCGCTTTTGCACAGCTGCCGCAGTGCTCTCGAAGAGACCCAGCGCCTGCTCTTCGAGCTCAGTGCGTTGCTGCAAGGCGAGGACGCGGTAGTACAGCTGCGCCACCTCGACGCGAATCTGCCTGCGGGTCTCGGCGATTTCTTCCTGCAGGGCCATCAGCGCCGCGTCGGCAGCTTCGCGGCGAAAGCCTCGCTGGCCTGCGATCTCGAACGTCTGCTGAACGCTGCTCGACCACTCGCGACGCCGTTCAGGCAACGCCCCCTCCTGGGGGACGGTCCGGCGTATGCCATCGAGAGAGACGACTGGATTGTTGTAGAGGAAAGCGTTGGCGTCGGTGCGCGAACCTTCCGCCGAAGCGAGTTCGGCCCGCTTGGCTCTCAAGGCCGGATTGGATTCTTCAGCCAGCCGCCAGACTTCCGTCAGGCTCAATCCCTGAAGGACCGGCCGGGGTTGTGCTGGTTGCGCAGTTTGGGCGGTGGATGTCGCGACTTGCGCGAGGCTGGGCCATGCGGCCAAAGCCAATGCACTGGCAATGACCAGCGTCTTGATTCGCATCGAATTCTCCTAGCGTTGAAAAACAACCAAAGGCGAGATTCGGCGAGCAGTCGTCGTGGGAAAAAAGAAAAGAGAAAACGAGCTCGCCGATCAGAGGGCGAGCGTTCGTGCTGGGCGTTCAAGCCCTATGGGGATTGGCGAACGATAGGTCGGAAGGCTGAGCGCTGGGGGCCATCCTCCGACAGGGGCCAGGAAATGAAGAGACGGAACCGGAGCGATGTAGATAACGCTGGCATGACAACTGATGCAGTCGTCGTTGTCGGCAATCGTCTTCAGCTTCAGGTCTTTGCTTTTTTCACCCGAAGATGCGTTGCCCTGGTGCTCGTGGTGACCAAAATGCGCGGCACCAGCGCCAGCCTCATGCCTGCAGTAACCCGTGGCCGCACCCCACGCGAACTGCAGCGGCAGGATCGCGAGAAGCATGGCTAAGAGAAACGTACGCATGATGGCGAGTGTATCGATCGTGAGAGATTTTTTCGATGGGTCTTCGACCGAAAATCAGGCTAGGGATCGGGTGATCTCGCGGTATCGCGGCTTACGTCGCAGCCTGGCCGCACTTCGCGCAGAAGCGCGCTCCGGGTACCAAGGCTGTGGAGCAGCCTGAGCAGACCCGTGCAGCGGCAGGAGCAGCGCCGCACCGTGCGCAAAAATTCGCGCCAGGAAGGAACGGGGCCCCGCACGACCGGCAAGGCTGCCCGCCGCGCGCACCAGCTCCTCCGTACGGATTACCACTCTCCCGCCCACCGTGATGCCCCGAAGGGCTCGACTGACCATGCCCACGCCGGCCGTGGCCACCGTTTGCCAAGTTGCGAAAGATGTCGCTGAAGAAGCTCATGATGATTTCTTGGAGGGCAAGAGCGCCCATTGCTGTGGAATGAAGTGATTGGAAACCATGAAGTCACTTCAAGGTCAAGTGCGGCGGTGCATTTCCGCGTGCGCGGGATGAACGCGCAACCGCCAGCACGTCCAAACCGGATCTGACCTTTGAGACCATGCAGATCCACATTGGTACGGAACCAAGCTCCGCGAAGGTGCAAGAGCTTTCGGCGCTGATCGACAGTCGCCAACAGGCAAGGGTGCCCGGCACGTTTGTGGCCGCTACTGGCATGGCACACGGCGTCAATGCGAACGCCGGCCCCGTTGAGCAGGCCGAAGCGGCTAGCCGCCGTGGTGGCGGACGCCGCGCCAGAGGACCTGCGCGGCGCAGTCTTCCAGGTTCTTCAATCTGCTTAGCGGCATTGCCATGCTGCCCCCCAGACGTGATCTCTGACCTGCTGTGGGACGGGCTCGGCGCATCCGGTGAGTTCAATGCTGGCGCAGCCTTTTGGTGTTTGCGCTCGCAGGGCTGGCATGGAATTGTCGACAGGCTGTTTGAGCGCTGTCTCGTCATCGAAAGGGCCCCTCACTGCGACTACCGCTTGGTAGTAGTGCTCCCGCGAACCGCATCGACCACGGAAAGCACGGACTCAACGACCGCACCTGGATCCTCCTTCTGGATGTTATGACCCGCGTGAGGCATCAGCACATGACGACTTCTCGATGACCAACTTGCTTCGTCTTGCTGGAGCTCGCGCCAGATACTCTTTACCTGTGCTCCTTGTACTTGCGTGATTTTCATCGCGCGAAGCTCGGGCTCTGTAAACGGCGCCATGGCGGTCAGGACGATAAGTGGACGGTCACCCAAGTTGCGAAACGTTCCAGCCTCCTCAAGTGTGCTGTCGATCACATCGTTTTCCTCGAAAAGCGTCACGAACGACTTCGCAGCGTAGGCTTGGATGGCCTGCGCGTTGCGAGGGGCGTGATGTGAGCCCGGCGGAAGCAGGGCAGGCATGATCGCCCGAAGGGCTCCCGTCCATGCAAGGGATACTGCGGCACGCGACAGAGCGGAGCGCGACTCTGTCGTCACTCCCGCGACGCGCTGTACCTGGTCTGGGTGTGAGGCGTCAACCAGTACCAAACCTGCCACCTCGTCTCCAAAGTATTTGGTGTACCCCATGACGTAAGGGCCTCCCAAGGAGTGCCCTACAAGTACGAGCGGACCCTCCTCTCCGCCGTTGGTCAACGCCGAGTGCAGATCATGGGCTACCCGATTGATGTCGGCGCTCGCGGTGGATGCATCGCTCCACATCAGTCCAGCACGGCTGTAAGAACACGTCCGGGTGCGCTTCGCAACCTGCGGTTGAACGTCGGACCAAGTCAACGAGCCTTCAACGCTCAGTCCAGACTCGAACACAACCGTTGGAGAGCCAACACCTTCGCAGTTCAACTGAATCCTGCGACCGCCCACGTCGACCATTTTTCCAGGTGGAGGGAAATCACGTGCTGCACGGTACTGACTGAGCTGCTCATAGAACGCGCCGCCCCCTACGGCCAGAGCTATAAACGCTGCGATTCCCGCGCCCACACGCATCGTCCAACGATCGCAAAGTTTCAATTGCTCCGCCTCTCCAGAAATAGCTCACCCAGTACAGGAATCCTGAATCAACTGGCCAGACTTGCCTCGCCCCCAAGCATCAGGCCCGCGGCGTGAAATTTCGCAGCAAGCGCCGCGCGCACGCTCTCTTTGGCTGCGTGCTGCCTACTGCTGCGACATACCTCGGCAAACGGCTGCGCATGCGTTGCAGGCCTTGGCGCACGCCTGGCAATGCTCCGCTTCATGCTTCCTACACTCTTCGCCGCACGCGTCACAAATGTCAGCGCACAGCGCACATATCGCTTGGGCGTGCTCGCTGCCACGCGCCATCGCTGCGGAAGCAAACTGGCAGGCCGCCGCGCAATCTATGTCAAGGGCGATGCACTTTTCCATCATCTTGACGTCGTTCTCTTTCAGACAAGCAGACACGCAATGGTTGCATGCGGTAGCGCAACCGTTGCAGGCTTCGATGCAGGCGGTATAGATCTCGTGTGACATAGCCAACTCCTTGAAAGTGAACGCCGGAGGCCCGGCTGGAAATGACGACCGCAAGGACGTCCCGGAAAATTCTCCTGTCGCGTCGTTGAGCCAAGGGCCGCGACGAAACCAGACTACGTCGACCTGACTTCGTTACTTCGGTGTACCGCCTTGGCCAGGATCGCTGTGCGGGCGAGCTTCACGGACGGCTGCCTTTCCTTGACCCGTTGCCTCCGGCTTGCTCGTCTTCTTCACGCCCGAGCCCTCGCCCTCGGCAGTGCTGCCGTCCTTGATCGACTTGGTCCCCATCGGCTTCGCACTTTTCTTCGCTTCGGCCGCCACCTGTGGCTTCGTGTTCGTCTGTGGCACGGCTTCGGACGTGTGGTTCTGCGCGAACGCTGCGCCCGAAAACAGGATGACCGCGCCCAAACCGACGAGCGTTCTCTTGACCGTCGAACGCTTGCGGGGGTGGGTCGTTTTCTCGCTTGACATAAAAATCTCCTGGAGTCGATGCCGGGGTTCCGGCGAATAGGACATGGCAATCACGCCATGTCGAGGGTTAACCTCGATCTCGGCAACTCGCCGCATGGCGCTGTGCCGCGATGAAGCGCAGAGCTCAGCCCGCAGCTTCGATTCGGGTCACAACGAGCTGGCCATTGATCTTGTTTGCCTCGAAGCGAACCTTCTGTCCGTTCTGAAACTTGTCCAGCATGGCCTCGTCGGCCACTCCGAACACCATCGTCATCCCGGGCATATCTAGATTTGTGAGCGGGCCGTGTTTGATCGTGAGCTTTTTGCTTTCCGTGTCTACTTTGCGAATCTCGCCGGTCGAGAGTGCCGAAGCGGCGCCGGGAGCGGAGGCGCTGGATGCCGTCTCGTTCATGCCCGGCATGTCGGCCATCTTCGAACCGATTTGGGCGCTCGCGGCTCCGGCAAAGGAGAGCGCAGCGATGGATAGCAACAATGCAATGCGGATGTTCATATGAGTCCTGTAAGTGAAGCTGGCTGAATGAAACTCTGATCGTTCTCAGGTGGCGGAGCTCTTCATCACGCTAACCGCCCCCTTCATGCCTGCGTCGTAGTGGCCCGGCTGCAGGCACGCAAAGTCGACTTTGCCAGCCTTGGTGAACTGCCAAACGATCTCTCCGCTCTTTCCTGCGGCGAGTGTGATCATGTTGGCGTCGGCATGCTCCATCTCGGGGTTCTTCTTCATGATTTCATAATGGGCCTTGAGGTCCTGCGGCGTGCCGAGCACAAGCTCGTGCTTGAGTTGCCCGGCGTTCTTGACCACGAAGCGCACGGTCTCTCCTTGTTTGACGCTGATGTCGGCGGGTGAGAAGCGCATGCCGTCAGTCATCTCGACGTTGATCGTGCGAGTGTTCTTGGCGGCAACGCCGGGCTTGCCGACGGCGTCATTTGCATCGCCTCCATGGCCGCTCGCATGGTTGCCAGCAGCCAGAGCACCTGTTGCTGCGAAGCAGAAAAGTGCGGCGAGCGCGGTATTGCGAAGAGGGTGCTTCATCTGTCGCTCCTTTGAGCTGTGTTTGGATGAATCGACTCTAGGACGCCGTTTCGGCGTAAGCCGCACGCGCAGATTACAGTTGCGTCATCCGGTTGCCCATGTAGCGGCCGAATGCGAGTGCGCGGGAGCCATCCGAAATTCGGGACGTGGCTCATACAAAGTCCTCCTCTATCAATGCGGAATTGATAGCGATCGCGGCTTGTGCACCTTCGGATGCGGCCACAACAACTTGCAGAACGTCGCGAGAGGCATCTCCAGCAATGTAGAGACCGGGTATCGACGAGGCCTGCTGTCTGTTGTCAATCTCACAGCCTTCGCTCGCATACCCCTCGCACCCCAACTGCGCAGCCAAATCTGTGGATTGGTGGCGGTGCGTGTTGAAAAACAGCGCGCCGCGCCGTAGACGAGCGGATGACTCAAAGACAATGTCGAAAGATGCGCGATATGGCTCGTCGGAGTGAATCTGCAAGCCTGCGATCTTGTCCTCGCGAACAATGATGTTGTGGCGAGCCAGGCGCGAGTGGCAGGCTGCACTCAGGCCACTGGGGCCATCGCTGCAAAGAACAACATCGGCACTCCACTGCTTCATCTCAATGGCGAGCCCGCCTCCCTTGTCGTCACCGCGGCCGTAAACCGCCAGCGCCTGATCGCGCACTTCCCAGCCGTCGCAGTAAGGGCAGAGAAACACGCCCCTGCCGAAGAGCTCTCGGAACCCGGGAGCCGATGGCAACTCGTCGACCACGCCCGATGCCACGAGCAGCTTGCGAGCTTTAAAGAGCTCCCCGTCAACAGTCCGCAGCCAAAACATCCCGTCGACATTGCTGGCATTGCTCACCGTCGCCTCTTGAACGACCACCGATGGATAGGAGCCAAGCTCCGCGCGCGCAATCGAGCGAAAGCGCTGCGGATCCACGCCATCGTGTCCCAGAAAGCCATGCATCGCGTGAGAGGCATGGTTTCGCGGCCGCTCATTGTCCAAGACCAAGACCCGCCGGCGGCAACGACCGAGCACAAGCGCGGCGTTCATACCCGCCGGCCCCGCGCCGACGACGATGGCGTCCCAAACGAAATCGGGGGCGGCTGAAAGTGCCTGCAGGCTTATTCGAACCTCAAGGTCAGAAGCAGACCGTGGTCCAGGAGGGAAAAGGGCCGTCACGTTATTTGCCTTCCTGGCGAATGGTTGTCAATTGCGCGGCAAGCTGCTCGAACTCGTTCGACGAGAACTTGTAGGGCGGATCGTCGGCTGCCACGCTGGAGGCGTCTCGCCACCAGATGCTCGCAAGCGCTGTAGCGACGCCTGCGACGCCCAAGGCCTTCCACATTGCGGGTTTTGTAGTCGATGCCATGGTGTGCTTCCGTCAAAACCACAATCTCACGCCCACCACAAGCTGAGTGTTTTTGACGCGCTCACCTGCCTGCCTCGCATAGCTGGCGGTGTTTCCGAACTTTCTCGACCAGGTGACGCCAACGTAAGGGGCGAACTGCCGGGTAACTTCGTAGCGCAAGCGCACTCCCAGCTCCATGTCGGATAGGCCGGACCCAATGCCTCGTTGTGGATCGTTCTTGCTGTAGAAGTTGGCTTCGAGCTTGGGTTGAAGAATCCATTTCTGAGTCAGGAGCAGCTCGTAGCGCAGTTCAACGCGCGCCGCGAGAGTGCCGCCGGATCCCACATAGGCGGTCGCTTCTGTTTCGAACCAGTACGGTGCGAGGCCTTGCACCCCGAACGCCAACCAACTGCGTGAGCGCCCCCCGCCTCCGTTGTCATGTCGCAAGCCCAGTTGTGTGCTCCAGAACGTGGCCACGGCATGATCCCAAAGTGCCTCAGTGCGAAAGGCGTCGAGTCGACCCCCGCGGCGTTCGCCCTCAGCCTTAAGCCAGAGTTTGTTGTAGTCGCCCCCATACCAAGCTTCGAGGTTGAGGTTCTGACCACGTGCATCTCGACCCTTTGCGTACTCCAACTCGTTGACGAGGATCTGCCCGTAGCGCTCGTCATCAGCCATCTCCATCCCGGGCATCGCCATTTTCGGCATTCCTTCCGCGTAGGCATCAGGATCTCGGGCATCAGGCGGAGGGCTGCCGCCTTGCATCGGCCCCATGCCCGGCATCGAGCTCATGCTCATACTGGGCATGTCCTTCATGTCAGAGCCACCGCCCTTCATACTGGGCATGTCCTTCATGTCAGAGCCACCGCCCTTCATACCGGGCATGTCCTTCATGGCAGAGCCACCGCCCTTCATACCGGGCATGTCTTTGGTGGGACCTTCATTCATTGGTATAGCGGGGGACTGCGCCTTCTCTATGTTGACCTGCTCATCCGAGGACTTCCTTGGCGCAGCCTTAGGCTTGGCTGATGCACGTTCTCCCGGTTTGGAGCCAGACATGTCCATACCGTCCATGCCAGCCATGTCGTCCATGCGTTTCGCACCGCCGCCTTGGGCGATCGAAAGACCGGAAAAGCACAAGGAAATCGATCCAAGTACGACTGCCACGGCGCTGCGCGCACATTTGAGTTGCTTTTGATTCATGACACATGCACCTCACGAAACATGCCTGCTTCCATGTGATACAGCAGATGGCAGTGATAGGCCCAACGCCCGATGGCGTCCGCAGTCACGCGGTACGCGATTCGCTGCGCTGGCTGGACGTTGATCGTGTGTTTGCGGACCAAGAATTCGCCATCCGGGGATTCGAGCTCGCCCCACATCCCGTGCAGATGAATCGGGTGATTCATCATCGTGTCGTTGACAAGCACCAATCGAAGACGCTCCCCGAAGCGGAAATGCACAGGCTTGGATTCGGAAAATTTCTGCCCATCGAAGGACCACATGAACCGCTCCATGTTGCCGGTGAGATGGAGTTCGACATCGCGACCGGGGTCCCGGTTGTCGATCGAACCTCCGATCGTGTGAAGATCTGCATAAGTCAGGACTCGCCTGCCGTTGTCGCGAAGATTGATGCCCGGGTCGTCCAGATTTGTGCGTGGCATGTCGACATGCATGTCCACGCCGGGGCCGTACTCTGTGCGGGCGTGGCGCACACGGGGCGGCTTCATCTGGGACTTTTTTCCATCCCCTGCACCCATTTCGGCCATGCTCGAGTGGTCCATGCCTTGCATGCCTCCAGTCTCTTGCATCTCGCCCATACCTTTGGGTGCGTCCATGGCCCCCATCGATCCCATGGCGCCCATCATGTCGGTCATCGTCAACCAGTGAGGCTTATCCAACTCAGGAACGGGAGCCTGCATGCCGGCGCGAGGCGCAAGCGTGCCGCGAACGAAATTGGTCCGGTCGATCGACTGCGCAAAGAGGGTGTACGCCCTATCGTCGGTTGGCTCGACGAGCACGTCATAAGTTTCAGCAACGGAGATCCGAAATTCATCCACCGTCACCGGATGGACATCCTGACCGTCCGCAGCGATCACGGTCATCTTCAGACCCGGTATGCGGACGTCGAAAATCGTGGTGGCCGAACCATTGATGAACCGAAGCCGTATCTTCTCGCGAGGTTGGAACACGCCGGTCCAGTTGTGATCGGCAGTCTTGCCGTTGATCAGGTATCGCGCGGCGTTGCGCAGTTCAGCAGTGCCGGTCAGATCACCGAGGTCGGTCGGAACCATGCGCATGCGATTCCACATCTTTCGCTTCTCGAGCGCCCCTTGGAGGCCCATCTCGGCGATGTCCCGCTTGAAATCGCCGAGCGTTGGCTGGTTAAAGTTGAAGTAGCCGCTCATGATTTTCAGCTTCCTGAAGAGCTCTTCCGGCACACCGTCCGTCCAGTCAGAGAGCAGCACCACGTGTTCACGGTCGGCTTTGACGCGGGGGCCGTCGCGGGCGTCGATCACGATGGGGCCATACAGCCCCGTTTGCTCCTGGAATCGGGAATGACTGTGATACCAGTAGGTGCCGGTCTGCTTGACCGGAAAGCGATAGACAAAGGTTTCACCGGGCGCAATGCCGTTGAAGCTCAGGCCTGGCACGCCATCCATGTTTGCGGGCAACAATATCCCATGCCAGTGAATCGAACTGGCCACCGGAAGTCGATTGGTCACGCGCAGCGTGATCGTGTCACCGTCGCGCCATCTGAGTGTTGGCGCCGGAATCTGGCCGTTGACCGTCGTCGCGATGCGAGGCAGACCTGTGAGATTGACGGGCGTTTCTGCGATTTCGAGATTGAACTCCGTGCCGCGCAGTTCCGTGCGTTCGGTTTGCTCAACAGCGGCCGCCCAAGTCCGCGAAGAGGACAGCGCCAACCCACCTATCGCACTGGCAGAGCCCAGCCTCACCACAAATTTGCGCCTGTCGACGCCGTTTGGCGGCGGCTTCACGGCAGGACCTCCATCTTCTTTGCGTAGCGCGCGCAAGCGGGTTCGATGAGGCCATTCTTTGGGGCTGATTGAAGCCAACAGAAAGAAAACGTTACTGCGGTGCAGCGGGCTCGACTACCGGCAGAAGGGGTAAGCCCGCACGCGGACTTGCTCTTGAACAGAGTGAATAGATGACGCATGTAATCCTCGAGGTTCGTGGGCGGAAGGGGTCGCGGCCGCACGAGACGGGAGGCGACTACCGGCGATTGCAAGCGCTCGCCCTGACCGCCAGGTCGAAGGCGAGCAGGTGCTTCAGACCCGGGGCGGGCGCTCGAGGAGGGGAGGAAAGAGGCTTGTCGACAGAGTTCGTGGCTCTGCCAGATCCGCTGCCGGAAGATACTGGCTGCGGACGATGGAGGTATCGAGAATCAACGCCACCGCGTGGCAAGCAGCGCAGGTCCCGCATTTGTGTGCGCTGCCTGAATCGTCATCGTGGTGCGCCGCGGCCTCATCGTCCAAGACACTAAAGCGTGCCGTGTCAGGCATTACGGTATTCGAGTGCCGATGCGGATCTGCTTGAGTTACCGTTGCAGCCTCGGAATGCTCGAACTCACAAAAAGCCATAGACGCTGCCGCGTATCCCTGAAAAGGAACGGCCAGTATGAGCGCCCAAAGGAGCAAAGCTCGAAAGCAGGACATGCAGCAGCGACCTCGAGTACCAGATCATGGAGTCGACCAGATATTTAATCTGATGATTGGCAACTAGCGGGTGCCGTCTGTCGGAAAACTTCTGATTCGATCGTCAGATCAGCCGATCTCGGCGTCAGTGTTTGCAGGTTCAGAGCCCGTGCCACCGGCACTGGCATGACGCATGCAAAGCAACGCAGTCGAGCGCACCGTGCTGATGACACAACTGTAATCTTCGTGTGCGGATTGTCACGGCCCCGCGCCCTAGAGTTGATGCATCGGAAAGAGACAAGTCACAGAGCTGTTCATTTCCGGAAATGCCAACCCTCTCATTGCCAAAGGATCGAACATGAAGACTTCCCTCAAGACCTCCCTGACGCTGGCCGCATTGCTCAGCGCGATCGCCGGCCCCGCACTGGCCGGCAACTACGCCGAAGGCGATCCTCGCCCGGTTCCCCTGACGTCGAGCACCAGCCGTGCAGCCGTGGTCGCGGACACGCAGCGTTGGCTGCAGAGTTCGGTGGATCAGGGATACCCGGAGGGCAACCCGCGCGCCGTCGTGAGCGTGTCGTCCAACTCCCGCGCGACGGTCCAGGCGGACACGCTGGCATGGATGCGCTCAGGTCTGGCCGCGGCCACGAACGGCGAAGCGGGCGCAGACACAACGCGCCCCGCCTACCGGCAAGCCGCCGCCGAGTACGCGCGCCTTCGCGGCGAGCAGCCGGAATTCGGCACGCCGGTGCAGCGCCTCACCCAGCAGAGCCAACTGCCGGACGCAGCGGCGACGGTTCGCCGCTGATTCGGGAGGCCAGCCCGATCCTGAGGGCGACGGGCTGCCAGAGGTTCGCGCGTCGACCACCCGCTCTACCCACCGCAAGCCATGCATATAGACACGGCTTGCCCCTTTTCTTGTGCGACGGGCCTAGAATTCGTGGAACCACTTCACAAGCACTGACTCCATCAGCCGCATTCCACGCGTTCTTTCCATGGCCATCACTGCAACCCACCTCACACGGCTCGCCAACGCACCTTGCGTTGGGCGTGTGTTTGTGCTGGTGTTGCCAGGGGCGCAGCGATGAAACGCGGACTCGTGCGCATGGTGGCTCGCGGCCTGATCGGCATGCTGCTGTTCGCGCAGTTAGCGATCGCCGCCTACGCCTGCCCCGCACTGTCCGCAAGTCTGGCGGGTGGTTCGTCCTCCGAGATGCCGATGGCGCAGGATGCTGATGCTGCTGCACCGGAGGACGCCCGCGGCTCCTCCATGCAGGGGTCGCCTTGCGCAGACATGGTCGGCGCGACGGACGCGAGTTCCGGCAACCTGTGTGCCGAGCACTGCAAGTACGGCCAACAAAGCGACCATGCGTCTACGTTGACAGTCCCCGCGGTGTTGCTGTCGGCCCTTTACCCGATGACCCCATGGGCGCCTGAGACGCCCCCCCCACCGCGCTGCGCGGCGGCTTCCCTGAGTGCATTGGTTGCGGCTTCGCCGCCGCACGCCATCCTGCACTGCGTCTACCGAACTTGATCGCCTGACCGACCTTGCGCCGCTGGCCTCTTGTGGGCCGGTGCGGCGCGTCGGTCGCGCCCTGCCGTGTTCGTCGAGCTGTGCTCGGCGCATCGGTATGGTCCGACAACCTATCCGCAGGTTCGTCAGGAGACTCCATGTTCCCCATTTCTTTTCCGGCTGCGCCGATCGCTCGATCCGCTCGCCACCCCTTTCGCCCTGTTTGTCTCTGGGCTGTAGCGCTGGTGCTGAGCGCGAGTACCTTCGCATTGAGCGCCCACGCACAACAGTCGCTTTCCCTTGACGCTGCGCTGCGGCTGGCCGAGGAGCGTTCGCGCCAGCTTGTGGCCCAGGACGCGGCCGCCGGCGCCGCACGCGCCATGGCTGTGGCAGCCGGGCAGTTGCCCGATCCCGTATTGAAGGCCGGCATCAGCAATTTGCCGGTCAATGGCAGCGACCGTTTTAGCCTCACGCGCGACTTCATGACGATGCGTTCGATCGGAGTGATGCAGGAATTCACCCGTTCCGACAAACGCCAAGCCCGCGCGGCACGCTTTGACCGCGAAGCCGAGGTCGCCGATGCGGGCCGCGCCGTAGCCTTGGCCAACCTGCGTCGCGACACTGCGACCGCCTGGCTCGACCGCTACTACCAGGGGCGAATGCGGGACCTGTTGCAAACGCAACGAGCCGAACTGAACCTGCAGATCGAGGGAGCGGACGCCGCCTACCGCGGCAGTCGTGGCACGCAGGCCGATGTGTTCACGGCGCGTTCCGCACTGGCTCAACTGGACGACCGCATCCTTGGGCAGGAACGCCAGATCGCCACAGCCCAGACGCGTCTGGCGCGCTGGGTTGGGGCAGGCACGTCCCAGCTCTCGACGGCACTCCCGGATCTGAGCGCCGTCCGCCTGGATGCCCGCAATCTGGAAGCTCAGATCGCCGAGCATCCGCAGATCGTACTGTTGGCGCGGCAAGAGGCCGTAGCGCGCGCGGAAGCCGACATCGCGCAAAGCAACAAGCGCTCCGACTGGAGTGTCGAGCTGATGTACAGCCAGCGCGGCGCGTCGTACTCGAACATGGTGTCGCTGAACGTGTCAATTCCGCTGCAGATCGACCAAAAGAATCGCCAGGAGCGGGAGCTCGCGGCCAAGTTGGCGTTGGTGGAACAACTGCAGGCTCAACGCGAGGAAGCGACGCGAGAGAGTGCAGCCGAGGCGCACTCCTGGCTGCAGCAATGGCAGAGCAACCGGAAGCGACTGGCGCTGTACGACAGTTCGCTCATTCCGCTCGCCGCCGAACGCACGAAAGCGGTGTTGGCTGCGTACCGCGGCGGCGCGGGCACCTTGAGCGCCGCGCTCGAGGCGCGGCGCATGGAGATCGACACGCGCATGGAGCGCCTGCGCCTCGAGATGGAAACCGCCGCCCTATGGGCCCAACTCGAATTCCTGATTCCCGCCGGCCACCCGGCACTCGCCGCCGGCGCGTCGACAACGGCCGTGGACGCCAAGGAGCCACAACAATGAAAACCAAACCCTTTTTCCTTGGATTGATCGCTGCGGCGGTCCTCGCTGCAGCCGCCGTTGGCGCGTACACCTTCGGGTTGCAGCGCGGCAGGAGCATGGCCTCGCCACCCGCCGCCGGGAGCCCTGCGGCATCGGTGCCCACGGCGAGCGCCCAGATGGCATCGCCAACTTCCCCTAACGAGACCGGCGAGGACGCCACACGGCGCCACATTGCAGCAGGACTGAAGGCCGGCGACACCGACCCCGCCAACGGCAAGAAGATCCTCTATTACCACGACCCCATGGTGCCCGGAAACCGGTTCGACAAGCCGGCCAAGTCGCCGTTCATGGACATGATGATGTCGCCCGTCTACGCAGGCGGTGAGGGCGACCAGAACAGCGTGACGGTGAGTGCACGGGTGCAGCAGAATCTGGGCGTGCGAACCGCTCTCGTGTCCGAGGGCAGCGTGTCGCCACAGGTGTCCACAGTCGGCAGCATCGCCTTCAATGAGCGCGACCAAGTCATCGTGCAGGCCCGCGCGACCGGCTACGTCGAACGCCTGAACGTGCGTGCCACGCTCGATCAGGTTAAAAAAGGCCAGGCCCTGGCCGAGCTCTACGTCCCGGACTGGATCGCGGCACAGGAGGAATTCCTGTCGGTGCAACGCATGCGCGGCACCGACCTGGCCTCGCTGGTCGACGGAGCGCGTCAACGCATGCGCCAGGTCGGCATGAACGATGGGCAGATCGAACTGGTTGCGCGCAGCGGCCGCACTCAGCCTCGCATCACCTTGGCCGCGCCCATCGGGGGCGTGGTCACAGAACTGGCCGCGCGCGAAGGCATGACGGTGAGCGCGGGAACCACGCTGTTTCGCATCAACGGCCTTGCCACCGTCTGGGCCAACGCCGAAGTGCCCGAGAGCCAAGCAGCGCTGGTGCGCCTGGGCGCCAGGGTGCAGGCCAGAACGCCTGCCGCGCCCGGCGAGACCTTCGACGGCAAGGTGCAGGCCATTCTTCCCGATGTGAATCCGGCCACACGCACCCTGAAGGCGCGCATGGAGCTGACCAATCCGACCGGCCGGCTGGTGCCCGGCATGTTCGTGTCGATGCAGTTCACGGACGCGCGCGCCGACAAGGCACTGCTGATCCCGACCGAGGCCGTCATCCAGACGGGCAAGCGCTCGGTTGTCATGCTGGCGGAAGACAACGGCCGGTTCCGGCCGGTCGATGTCGAAATAGGCCTCGAAAGCGGCGGGCAGACCGAGATAAAGCGCGGGCTGCAGGCTGGCCAGCGCGTCGTGGTGTCCTCGCAGTTCCTGATCGACTCGGAGGCCAGTCTCAAGGGTGTCGAGGCGCGCCTGAACGCTGCGCCCAGCGCGGGGGCGCCTGCGACGGCGGCCGCTGCCACGCCGGGTGCACCGGCTGCGGGCGCCCCAAGGCATGTGGGCGAAGGCAAGGTGGAAAGCATCACCAAGGACGCGATGACCTTCTCGCACGGGCCGATCCCGACGATGAAGTGGGGAGCGATGACCATGGAGTTCAAGCTGCCGCCCGGCGGCGCACCAGGCAACCTGAAGCCCGGTGACCGTGCGAGCTTCGAGTTCTTCATCGACACGGACGACTTGCCTCAACTGACCCGAGTGACGCCGATGGCATTCACTCCTGCAGCAGGCCCAGTCGCAGACCCCAGAGCGGCCTCGGTCGCTGCGCCAACTGCGCCCGCAGTTCCCGGAAGCAAGCCATGATCGCCAAGCTCATTCGGTGGTCCATCGCCAACCGCTTCCTCGTGCTGCTGGCCACGGTGATGCTCAGCGCTTGGGGCGTGTACTCCGTCCTGCGCACGCCGCTGGACGCACTGCCCGACCTCTCGGACGTGCAGGTCATCATCCGCACGACCTATCCGGGCCAGGCACCGCGCATTGTCGAGAACCAGATCACGTACCCGCTCACGACGACCATGCTGTCGGTGCCGGGCGCCAAGACGGTCCGCGGTTACTCCTTCTTCGGGGACTCGTTTGTCTACGTGCTGTTCGAGGACGGGACAGACCTGTACTGGGCGCGCTCGCGGGTGCTGGAATACCTGAACCAGGTGCAGTCGCGCCTGCCGGCTGGCGCCAAGGCCTCGCTCGGCCCGGATGCCACCGGGGTGGGCTGGATCTATCAATACGCGCTGGTCGACCGCGGCGGCACACAGGACGCCTCTCAACTGCGCGCCTTGCAGGACTGGTTCCTCAAGTACGAGCTGAAAACCGTGCCTAACGTGGCAGAGGTGGCCTCCATCGGTGGCATGGTGCGTCAGTACCAAGTCGTGCTCGATCCCGCGAAACTCGCCGCCTACCGGATTCCACACACCAAGGTGGTGGAGGCGATCCAGAAAGCCAATCAGGAGACCGGTGGCTCGGTGCTCGAGCTCGGCGAGGCCGAGTACATGGTGCGAGCGTCGGGGTATCTGCAGAGCCTAGAGGATTTCCGCAAGATTCCGCTGATGACGACCGATGCCGGTGTGTCGGTTCGCCTGGGCGACGTCGCGCGCATCCAGGTCGGTCCGGAGATGCGCCGCGGCATCGGCGAGCTCGATGGTGAAGGCGAGGCCGTCGGCGGCGTGATCGTGATGCGCTCGGGCAAGAACGCGCTGGAGACAATCACCGCCGTCAAGGAAAAGCTCCAGACCCTGCAGGCCAGCCTGCCCAAGGGGGTAGAGATCGTGCCGATCTACGACCGATCCAACCTGATCGAGCGCGCGGTCCGCAACCTGGGTTTCAAGCTGCTCGAGGAATTCATCGTCGTCGCGGTGGTGTGTTTCATCTTCCTGTTCCACCTGCGCTCCGCGTTCGTCGCGATCGTCTCGCTGCCGATCGGCATCCTGGCGGCCTTCATCGTGATGCGCTACCAGGGCGTCAATGCCAACATCATGTCGCTCGGTGGCATCGCGATCGCCATCGGCGCAATGGTGGATGCCGCCGTGGTGATGATCGAGAACGCTCACAAACACATCGAGAAGTGGAAGCACGATCACCCGAACCAGACGCTGCACGGAGAAACCCATTGGCGCGTGATCGCGGACTCGGCCGCCGAGGTGGGCCCCGCGCTGTTCTTCTCGCTGCTCATCATCACGCTGTCGTTCATCCCGGTCTTCACGCTGGAGGCCCAGGAAGGACGCATGTTCTCGCCGCTGGCCTTCACCAAGACTTACGCGATGGCCGCCGCCGCCGGCCTCTCGGTGACATTGATTCCGGTGCTGATGGGCTACCTGATTCGCGGCAGGATTCCCGATGAGAAAACCAACCCGTTGAACCGGCTTCTCATCGCGGTCTATCAACCGTTGCTGAACGCAGTGCTGCGCTGGCCCAAACTGACGCTGTCGGGCGCCGTGGTCGTGCTGGTGCTGAGTCTGTGGCCGCTGCAGCACATCGGCGGCGAGTTCATGCCACGCCTGGACGAAGGCGATCTGCTCTACATGCCCTCGGCACTGCCAGGCCTCTCGGCGGGCAAGGCCAGCGAACTGCTGCAACAGACCGACCGTCTGATCAAAACAGTTCCCGAGGTGGCGAGCGTATACGGCAAGGCCGGACGCGCCGAGTCGGCAACCGATCCGGCACCGATGGAGATGTTCGAAACGACCATCCAATTCAAGCCACGCGAGCAGTGGCGCGCCGGCATGACGCAGGACAAGCTGGTCGAAGAACTGGATCGCATCGTCAAGGTGCCTGGCCTGACAAACATCTGGGTGCCGCCGATCCGCAACCGCATCGACATGCTGGCCACAGGTATCAAGAGCCCGGTAGGGGTCAAGGTGGCAGGCACGGACCTCGCGACCATCGACCGCATCACAGGCGAGATCGAGCGCGTCCTAAAGGACGTGCCGGGCGTGTCGAGCGCGTTGGCCGAGCGGCTGACTGGCGGGCGCTACGTGGATGTGAACATCAAGCGCGACGATGCGGCGCGGTTCGGCATGAACATCGCCGACGTGCAATCTGTCATCGCCTCGGCGGTGGGCGGCGAGAACATTGGCGAGACGGTCGAAGGCCTGCAGCGTTTCCCGATCAACGTGCGCTACCCCCGGGAGATCCGCGACTCGCTGGAGCAACTGCGAGCCCTTCCGATCGTCACCGAGCGCGGCGCACGGCTCGTGCTCTCCGACGTGGCTGACATTCGTGTCACCGACGGGCCGCCGATGCTGCGCAGCGAGAACGCGCGGCTGTCCGGCTGGGTCTATGTGGACATTCGGGGACGAGACCTGCGCTCGGCGGTGCAAGACATGCAGCGCGTGGTGACCAAGGAGGTGAAGCTGCCGCCGGGCTACGCGGTGTCATGGTCCGGTCAGTTCGAGTTCCTGGAGCGGGCCACGGCGAAGCTGAAGGTGGTGGTGCCGTTCACGCTGCTGATCATCTTCGTGCTGCTGTACCTGACCTTCAAGCGCTTCGACGAAGCCCTGCTGATCATGGCGGCACTGCCATTCGCATTGGTCGGTGGCATCTGGCTGCTCTATCTGCTCAGCTACAACCTGTCCGTTGCCGGCGCGGTCGGATTCATCGCGCTTGCGGGGGTGTCGGCGGAGTTCGGCGTGATCATGCTGCTGTACCTGAAACACGCCTGGGACGACCGCATCGACCAAGGCAAGACGAGCACGGCTGACCTGCTGGACGCGATCCGGGAAGGCGCGGTGTTGCGTGTGCGCCCCAAGGCCATGACAGTGGCCGTCATCCTGGCGGGCCTGTTCCCGATCATGTGGGGAACCGGCACCGGCTCCGAGGTGATGCAGCGAATTGCCGCACCGATGGTGGGCGGGATGATCACAGCGCCTTTGCTGTCGATGTTCGTGATCCCTGCGGCGTACCTGCTGATGCGCCGGCCGCGGGAGTCCGGAGCCTCACGGTGGATGTTCTGGAGACGTCGTCATGTCGCCGCTTGAGCATTCAAGCCGTCGTCACATCGGATGGGCGACCGCAATCGGCCTTTGCCTGGCCTTGCTGCTGGGCTCTGCAGCGCGTGCGACAGGCTCCGTCGCGACGCTCCAGCAAACGGGGCCCATCATGGTCGCCTCGAGCGCTTCGGGTTCCCAGCCCGCAAGCGCCGAGGATTGCCAGACATGCGCGGCCTGCGCCATGGCTCCCGCGCCGGCCGCCGATGGGTTCACCGGCGAGGCCGAAGCTCGAGAGCACGAACCCGAAACATGGAGCAGGCAGGCGGTATCACAGCCGGCTTCTGCCTGGTTCTTCGACGCCGGAGACGGACGTCTGCGATGGCCTGTACGCATCGCGTTCTGCCGGTGGTTGGATTGATCAGATCGGTTTCCCCGAACTCTCAGATCCGATCAACCATAGGAGAACATCATGAAAAAGCTGCTTATTTCCGTCATCGGCGCCTTGACGTTCAGCGCGGGCTGGCCCGCACTGGCAGGCCCCGACTTCCAGGCCATCGAGAAAGCGCGTGCGAACAGACAAGCGGCAGTGGCCGCTCAAGGCACCAGCACCGTCAGAGTCGACAGCACCACAGGCCAGCCAGTGAAGTGCCCGCCCGATCCTCTGGTGCTTCCGCTCGACCACGGCCCCCGCGCACTGACCACGCCAGGGGAGAACCGGATACGCAAGGCGCGCTACGAAGCTCAGTTGAAGGCATGTGCAAACCCCGCGCTATGAGCCACTGAAAACGCTTTCACCGTAGGGACTCGCCGGAGGGCGAGTCCCATTCAAACTCAGAAAAGGAAATCCATCATGAAATTTTTCTCGACCGCAACCTTGATCGCTGCTGTGTCTTTTTCCGTGGCGACCTTCGCCCAGACCGGCGACACGGGCCACATGAAGATGGAGGGCAAGGACATGCACAACTGCATGAACATGAAAGGGATGAAAGGGATGGAAGGGATGGAAGGCATGGACATGAAGGACATGGATGCCAAAAAGTGCCAGGACATGATGAAGGGCATGGATGACAAAGGCGCGACGAAGGCAGTCAAGTCCAGAATTCACGAGGCCGATGCCGTCGTCAAGGCCGTCGATGCAGCTCAAGGCAAGGTGACCTTGGCGCACGGCCCCGTCAAGAGCCTGGGCTGGCCCGCGATGACCATGGCCTTTGCCGTCAAGGACAAGGCGCTTCTCGACAAGCTCGCTGTCGGGAAGAAGGTCCACGTCGGGTTCCAGAAGGAAGGCGACAGTTACGTCGTGTCCTCGGTCAAGTAGGGCGAGCTACGAGACGGCGCGAGCCATCCCACAGGAGCGAGAACTCCGCACTGCGGGCTGTCCGCGCGTCCTGCAGCGCAAAGCGGGCGGCCGAGCACTTTGCACCGTCGTCTTCTGGTGCCCTGAGGGCACAGTAGCTATGCCACGGCCGCCGTCACGTTGAAGAAACGCGATCCGCGCCTACGCGTAGGCGCGGATCGCCTCCGCAACATGACCTCTGCGCCTGGATTGGTGGGCATTTCACCGACCCGAACGAGCAAAACACGCAGCAATCGCCGGGCAGTGGACGCAGCAAGCGCTTGCATCTTTCGCACTCGTAGAAGAACTGGCAGGCGTCTACAGGCATGTCTTCGCACTTCGCATGGCCGCAATGCGGGCACGTCAACACCGAGTCGAGAACCATCGCGTTGTGCAGATTCTGTCCTTGGGTCATGGATGTACCCGCCCGCTCTCGCAGCCAGCCGCGCAGCAACGCTCATGTGCGGGTGACAGGAGGTCCCAGATCGAAATGCCGACCATCAACGCCAGACCCATGTACAGCAGATTCGCGGTCCACCACCGACCAAAGAACAGAAGCATGGCCGCGAGCACCATCACCGGACCGACCATGCCCAGTACGCTGCGGTGCCATTGCCGATGACGCAACCAGCCAAGCGCGTTGGCGATCAGTGCAATCGCCGCGAAGAGCGGGAGCAGTGTGTTGATGAAGAGGCCTTCATACTCGGCGAAGCATCCCAGGCCCATGGCCGAGCCGAGACCAGCGAACGCGGGAAAGCATGTCGGGCATGAGGCTGCCGAGACGATGCTGCCCAAGGCGCCGGCCTTGTCGGCGACACGCGTGATCCATTCCATTGGTCGGTTCCTTGTCTTTCGAGAGAGCCACAATACTTCCGTAGTCAAGTACGGAGTCAAGTGGCATGGACAACCTGAGCATCGGCGTGTTCGCAGACGCAGCCGGGGTCAATGTGGAGACCATCCGGTTCTACCAACGCAAGGGGCTGCTGCCGCAGCCGGTCAAGCCATATGGCGGCATCCGGCGCTACGGTCAGAAAGATGTGGCGAGAGTACGGTTCGTGAGGGCTGCGCAACGCCTCGGTTTCAGTCTCGACGAGGTGGCGGGTTTGCTGACATTGGAAGACGGAACGCATTGCGCCGAAGCTCGTCAGCTTGGGGAGCAAAAACTTGCCGTGGTGCGAGCCAAGCTGGCAGACCTGCATCGCATGGAGTCTGTCCTGGCGAACTTGGTTGACGACTGCTGCTCGAGTCGCGCCAGCCTGCCGTGCCCATTGATCGCGGCGCTGCAGGAATAGCCCGGGCGCGCATCTTCCAGGGAGCACGAAAGGAAACCCGGGTTCGCGCTTCCCGGCGCAACTGTTTGGACTAACCTTCTCGTTGCGCTGCGGAGACCAACTCGCCAAGGATGCCGCACTCTTTCGCTTGATGCCCCGAGGAGCATCGGGCGCGAAGTGCGGTCAGCTGTTTTTCCAGTGCTTTCAAGCTGGTCAAGCGGGCACGCACCCTCGCAATCTGCTCATCGACCAGTCGGTTGATGTCTTCGCAATCCTCATCCGGACGGGATGTGAAATTCAGCAGTCGCCTGACATCAGCCAGCGGAATATCCAGGGCCCGGCAGTGGCGGACAAAGGACAGTCCGTCGACGTGCTCCGGCCCATATGCCCGGTATCCGTTGGTCTGCCGGGCAGGCGGCGGCAGCACACCCGTCTTCTCGTAGAACCGGATCGTGTCGGCGTCCACGCCGGTGGCGTGGCTCAACTCACCAATTTTCATTGCGCAACGCTCGCATGTTATCGGGACAAGCATCGTAGCCGCTTGACCTTGGAGCCGCTCCAAGGTGTGAAATAGCCCCTGTAGGTGGGAGCACAAGGCGACCGGCGCCTGTTCCAAGGCTGGTGGCATCTGCGCTTCGGCTCTCCTGCGCAGAGACTGGCAGGGCCGGCCGGCCTCACCACCTGACTCTTGAAGACGAACGGATCGATCAATGAAAGCAGACACCGAAACCTCCTGCACCACAGCGTGCTGTTCAGCGGGCGCGACGGCGATCGTCGAGCCACTCGTGACCCATTTCGGGATCGCCAACATGGACTGTCCCAGCGAGGAGGCCCAGATCCGCAAGCGCCTGGCGCAGGTCGATGGCATCCGGGGGATGGTTTTCGACCTGGCCGGTCGCCGCCTCGAGGTCACACACGAACCAGCCGGTCAGAACGCCATCCTGCGCGCGCTGCACGACATCGGCATGCAGGCGGCCGTGGCACCCGCATCGCAGCAGGTCGTCTACTTCATCGAGGAGATGGACTGCCCCAGCGAAGAGCGTCAGTTGCGCTCGGCGCTGGAGCCTCTGGAGGGCGTACAGGCCGTGGACTTCGATCTGAAGGCCCACACACTGACGGTGTCCCATTCGCTCGCCGATACGGCCTCCATTGCCCGAACCATCCAGGGCCTGGGAATGCGGCCCGTCGAGAAGGCCGAAGGCAGCGCGGCGCCGGCTGCTGACGACCCGGCCCCCGTGGTGGCTTCGCATGCGCCCCTTGCAGCACCTGCAATAGGAAACGCCACGCGCTTCTTCATCTCCAACATGGACTGTCCGACGGAAGAGGCCACGATTCGCAAGCGCCTCGGCGCAGTCGACGGCATTGAGCGGCTGGATTTCGATTTGATGGGGCGTCGGCTCGATGTCCAACATCACCTGCCGGACACCGCCCCGATCCTCAAAGCGCTAAGTGACGTGGGCATGAAAGCGACCGTCGAGCGCGCTGGCGGCCAGGGCCCTCAAGGTCAGGCCGTGTACCTCATCGAGAAGATGGACTGCCCGACCGAAGAAGGCTTGCTGCGCAAGGCGCTCGAGGGCATGCCGGGCGTGAAAGCACTGGACTTCAACCTGATGGGCCGCACGCTGACGGTGAGCCACGAGCTTGCCGACCTCGCCCCGGTGACGGCGGCGATCGAGAGGCTCGGCATGGCGCCGGTGCTGCGAAGCGCCAGTGAGCCAGCGCCTTCTGTCACGCGTAAATTCGGCACTGGCATTTCGCGTGGGCAATGGATTCGCATGGTCCTCTCCGGCGTGCTGGCGCTTGGCGCCGAGGCCATGGTCTTCGCCGGGACGCCAGAGGCCTCCTGGCCCATCATTCTGGCCAGTCTTGCCGCGATTGGTTTGGGCGGCACGCAGACCCTCAAGAAGGGCTGGATCGCGCTGAAGACGCGGTCGCTGAACATGAACCTGCTGATGACGGTTGCCGTCATCGGCGCGGCACTGATCGGTCAGTGGCCCGAGGCTGCGGTGGTGATCTGGCTTTTCGGCATCGCCGAGATGATCGAAGCATTGAGCCTGGACCGGGCCCGCAATGCGATCCGCAAGCTGATGGACCTCGCGCCAGAGAGCGCGCTGGTGCGCCAGCCCGACGGGCAGTGGAGCGAAGTCAAGGCGGACACGGTGCCCCTTGGGAGCGTCGTGCGCGTGCGTCCAGGGGAGCGCATCGCGCTCGATGGCGAAGTCGTCGCGGGTCAATCCTCGGTGAACCAGGCGCCGATCACCGGCGAGAGCATGCCGGTGGAAAAGGTCGTTGGCGCCACGGTCTTTGCCGGCACCATCAACGAACGCGGCACGCTGGAATTTCGCGTTACCTCGCGCAAGGGCGAGACCACGCTGGACCGCATTGCGCGATCGGTCCAGGAAGCGCAGGGTCAGCGTGCACCCACGCAGCGCTTTGTCGACAAATTCGCCAGCATCTACACGCCCGCGGTGTTCGCGGTCGCGCTCGCCGTCGCGGTCGTTCCTCCGCTCGCCTTCGGCCAACCGTGGTTCGAATGGGTCTACAAGGCGCTGGTGATGCTGGTCATCGCCTGTCCCTGTGCGCTGGTGATCTCCACGCCGGTCACCGTGGTGAGCGGCCTGGCTGCTGCTGCGCGTCGCGGCATCCTGGTCAAGGGTGGCCTCTACCTCGAGCAGGGCCGACACCTGAAGTCCGTGGCGCTGGACAAAACCGGCACGCTGACCCATGGGCGTCCCGCGCTCACGAACGTCATCCCGCAGGGCGCCATGACGAAAGACGAGGCACTGCGCCTCGCCGCAAGCATCGATGTGCTGTCGGAGCACCCCGTGGCCACGGCCATCGTCTCTGGATACGGCAATGCGCCGCTGGTCACCGTCGAGCGGTTCGAAGCGATCCCCGGGCGCGGCGTCAAGGGCGATGTGGACGGCCGCACCTACTACGTGGGCAATCACCGGCTCATCGAGGAGCTTGGCATCTGCTCGCCCGAACTGGAAGCGCAGCTCGATGCACTGGAATTTCAGGCAAAGACCGCCGTAGTCCTGGCCACCACGCAAGAGGTCCTGGCGGTGTTGGGCGTGGCCGACACCGTGCGCGAAACCAGCCGCCAGGCCATCGAGGAACTCAAGTCGCTCGGGATCGAACCGGTCATGCTTACCGGCGACAACAAGAAAACCGCGCAGGCAGTGGCGACCCAGGTGGGTATCGCCAATGCGAAGGGCGAGTTGCTGCCGCAGGACAAACTGCAAGCCATCGAGGAACTGCTCGGACGTGGTCCCGTTGGCATGGTGGGAGATGGCGTCAACGATGCGCCCGCGCTGGCGAAGTCGAGCATTGGCTTTGCGATGGGCGCGGCCGGCACGGACACGGCGATCGAGACCGCCGATGTGGCGCTGATGCAGGACGATCTGCGCAAGCTGCCGGAGTTCATCCGGCTGTCGCAGCGCGTCGGCGGCATCTTGACGGCCAACATCGTGTTCGCCCTCGGGATCAAGGCCATCTTCATGGTCCTTGCGTTCACCGGCCATGCCAGTTTGTGGCTCGCGATCCTGGCCGACATGGGTGCCAGCCTTGCGGTCGTCTTCAACGGTCTGCGCCTGCTGCGCCCGCCCGCAGTAGCCAAGGTCCACAACAGCTGAAAGGGGATTTCTCGGGCCTTGCGGCCCGCCCCTTGTCTTCGCGCGGCTGCCTGGAGTCACTTCCACCATTTACCCAGGCGGCAATGCGAGCCATCGATAAAATGAGAATCAATAGCACTACTACAACATGAAAATGCTCTCCCTCCGCGTCAGGCGATTCCTGGCAATGGCGGCGCTTCTCGCGCTCTGGTCGTCTTCTCTTGCCTGGGCTGCGGACTCCGCTGCGAGTGACCAGGCCAAGCAGACCTGGCAGTTGCTGGATTACCTTGCGGTCGATTACGGCGGCGCCGTGCGCGACGGCAAGGTCCAGAGCGCCAGCGAATACGAAGAGATGAAGGAGTTCGCTGCAACGGCTGGGCAGCAGCTCGCCGCACTGCCGAGCACGCCGGCGCTCCCGGATCTGCAACGCCAGGCCACAGCGCTGAGCGAGCTCATCGCGGCGAAGTCAGATGCAAAGGCGGTGGCCGACAGCGCCCATTCATTGGCTGCGGCACTGGTCAAGGCCTACCCGTTCCCGCTCTCGCCATCCAAGCCGCCAGATCTCGTGCGCGCCAAGGTGCTGTTCGAAGCCAACTGCGCCGCATGCCACGGGGCGACCGGCCGGGGCGATGGCCCACTGGGCGCCAAACTGACCCCGCCGCCGATCGCGTTCACCGATCGCGACCGGGCCCGCTCGCGCAGCGTGCTCGCGCTCTATCAGGTCGCCTCTCAAGGTGTCGCCGGCACGCCGATGCCCAGTTTCGCGACGCTCCCCGACGAGGATCGATGGGCATTGGCATTTTTCGCTGGAACGCTGTCGCACGACGATGCGATGCGCACGCGCGGTGAACAGGCATGGGGACGAGATGCTGCCGCCAAGGCCGTCTTTCCGGACCTGGCGGCCGCTGCCACACTGACCGAGGCTGCCTTGTCGGAGCGGATGTCTCCAGACGCGGCGCGCGACCTCACCGCCTACGTTCGAAGCCACCCGGAAGCCACCGTTGCCGCGAGCGGTCCGGGCGGACTGGGCCTGGCCCGCTCGCGTCTTCAGGAGAGCCTTGCCGCAGCACGCGCAGGTGACCAGGCCAACGCGACGCGCTTGGGTCTGTCGGCCTACCTGGATGGGTTTGAGCCACTCGAGCCTGCATTGCGCGCGCGCAACCAGGTGCTGCTCACCGAAGTGGAAAACTCCATGCTGGCCTATCGCGGTGCGCTCGCCAGTGGCAAGCTGGAGCAAGCCGATGCTGCGGCGCAGAAGCTGGACTACCTCTTTGCACAGGTCGACAACGAACTGGGGGCGGACAAGGCCGATCCGCTGACCACGTTCATCGCCTCGCTCACCATCCTGCTTCGAGAAGGCGTGGAAGCGCTGCTGATCGTCGTCGGCATGGTGGCCTTCCTGAAGAAAGCGGAACGGCGCGATGTCCTGGCCTACGTGCATGGCGGTTGGATCGTGGCGCTCGCTTGCGGCGGCCTGACCTGGGCCGTGGCAACCTATTTCGTGAGCATCAGCGGCGCCAGCCGGGAGGTGACCGAAGGGGTGTCGTCGCTCTTCGCGGCCATCGTGTTGCTGAGCGTGGGTCTCTGGATGCACCAGAAGAGCACCGCCGGTAAGTGGCAGGCCTATTTGAAGGAAAAGCTCTCCGCAGCGATGACGCGTCGCTCGGCGTGGGCACTGTTCGCACTGTCGTTCATCGCTGTCTACCGCGAGGTCTTCGAGACGGTGTTGTTCTACTCGGCGCTGGCCGGTGATGGCAACAACGGCGCCTTGCTCGGCGGGCTGCTGGGTGGGATGGCCATCCTCGCGGCCATCGGATGGCTCATGCTGCGCACCAGCGCTCGCATGCCCATAGGTAAATTCTTCAGCCTCAGCTCGATCCTGGTGGCCGTGCTCGCAGTGGTGCTCGCGGGCAAGGGTGTTGCCGGCCTCCAGGAGGCAGGGTGGCTCAGCGCCAGTCCAATCCACTGGCCCCGCATCGAGGTACTCGGGATGTATCCGTCCGCGGAGACCACCATCGCGCAAGCCGTGGTCCTGATCATTGCGCTGGCGGGCTTTGCGCTGAACTCGATGAGGGCTCGCCAACTGCAGTCGGCATGATGCTCAACGCAATTTCAAGGCGCTTTGACTTCGGCCCAATGCGTTGACCGCGCTGCATGCGCCCGCCTTTCGGGAGGACGCAACGTCGCATGGCAAGGGGCCGCCCGAAAAACCCGCCCTGGTGGTCTCTGTCGTTGCGTTGCCCTCCAATGAACGCGTCGATATACTGATTTCAGCGGAGATGGCATACCTCCCAAACCGCCCACTCGGGCTGATGATGCCTACCAAGGTCCCCAACGGGCCAGCGTAGGTATTGCCGATGCGTCAACCGCACCCAGCACCGTTCGCTCTGGCCTCTTTGACCAAGGAGCGACATGAGCGGCTTTTCATTCCTTGCAGTCTTCGGTGGTGCCGGTTGCGGCGCTTTGCTGCGCTGGTGGCTTGGCGGGTGGCTCAACCCGGTGTTTCCCACCATCCCCTTGGGAACGCTGGCCGCCAACCTCATCGGCGGTCTGCTGGTCGGCGCGGCCAGCGCCTTCTTCACGCACAACGCCGGCGTTGCTCCCAAGTGGCGGCTGCTCATCATCACCGGCTTCATGGGCGGCCTGACGACGTTCTCCACCTTTTCCGTCGAGGTCGTGACGCTGATCGGCCGGCATGAGCATTGGTGGGCCCTGGGCGCGGCGAGCGTGCACCTGGTCGGCTCGCTGATCCTGACCGGGATCGGCATCCTGATCGCCAACGCCTTGTTCGTCAGGGCCTAACAGGAGTTGCCATGGACTCCTTCACCGCGCGAACACACCCCACAAGCAGCCGCATCGAACCCAGCGCAACGAGCCGAAGGAGGCCCATCATGCAAGGCATCTACCTCAAGTTCTACGTCCAGGAGAACCGCCGCCACCACGGCATCCTCGCCTACGAATGGCTGCTCGAGGAGGCCAAGAAAGTGGGAATCCATGGCGGCTCGGCCTTTCGTGCGATCGCGGGTTACGGCCGCCACGGCAAACTGCATGAAGAACACTTCTTCGAACTCGCCGGCGATGTATCGGTGGAAGTCGGCTTCGCACTCAGCGAGCAAGAAGCAAAGAGCTTCCTCGACCATTTGGATGGCGAGGAGCTCAAGCTGTTCTACATCAAGGTGCCGCTGGAGATGGGCGTGGTCGGGGGCACGTCATGACCAGCACCTGGGCGCTGGCTGCGCTCTGGCTCGGGCTGGCCCTGGCCGCAACGCTGCTGTCGATCTGGCTGCGGGTCGCCACTGCCCTGTCGGAGATCGTCGTTGGTGCGATCGCCCAACTTCTGATCGGTGCCTTCATCGGCGGTGCGGCGCTCGGCGTCGGCGAGTCGTGGGTCACGTTCCTTGCGGGGACCGGCGCCATCGTGCTGACGTTCCTAGCCGGGGCCGAACTCGATTCGCGCGTGCTGCGCGCCAAGTGGAAGGAGGCCTCGGCCATCGGCTTGGTGAGTTTCGCCGTGCCCTTCTTCGGATGCACCGCCGTCGCCTATTGGGGTCTGGGTTGGTCCGGCCCGGCGAGCTGGCTGGCCGGCATCGCGATGTCCACCACCTCGGTGGCCGTCGTGTATGCCGTGATGCTGGAGTTCGGCTTCAATGCGACCGACTACGGCAAGACGGTGCTGGCCGCGTGCTTCATCACCGATCTGGCCACCGTGCTGGCGCTGGGCTTCATCTTCGCGCCGTTCACATCCAGGACATTGATCTTCTTCGCGGCGTGCGGTGTTGCAGCCATCGTGCTGCCCTGGCTCACTCCCAGGTTCTTCAAGCGCTTCGGCGGGCGGCCGTCGGAACTGGAGGCCAAGTACCTGATGTTCCTGCTGTTCGGATTGGGGGCGTTGGCGGCCTGGGCGGACAGCGAGGCGGTGCTGCCCGCCTACCTCACTGGCATGGTGCTGGCCGGCACCGTCGGCAAGGACCACGCACTGGTGCGACGGTTGCGCACGCTGACCTTTGGCCTGCTGACGCCGTTCTACTTCATCCGCGCCGGCTCGCTGGTCTCTGTGCCGGCGCTGGTGGCCGCACCCGGCGCCTTCCTCATCCTCTTGGCAGCCAAGATGGCCACCAAGGTGGCTGGCGTCTATCCGCTGTCGCGTTGGTTTGGAGCACCTCGCAAGGAGGCCTCATACACGACACTGCTGATGTCCACAGGGCTCACTTTTGGCACCATCTCGGCGTTGTTCGGGCTGTCCCACAAGGTGATCGATCAGGCGCAATATTCGTATCTGGTGGCCGCCGTGATCGGCAGCGCGGTGGTGCCCACGCTCATCGCCAATGCGTTCTTTCTGCCGCGGCACCTCCTGGGCCAGGTCGAACTGCCCGAGGAAGCTCCAACGACGCAGGCCACGGCGTCGTCAGGGACCCCGCGATGACCTCGTGGTCGGTCATCGCGACTGCGCGCTGGCAAACCGGCCAGCAGGAAAGGAGACACCATGTTCGGCAAAGTCCTTCTGGCGTACGACGGAAGCCAGACCGCTGACCTTGCGTTCACACGCGCCCTTCAAGTGGCGCAGGAAGCCCATGCGCCCCTGCACGTCGTGGCCGTCGCATGGTCTCCTGAGGTAGAGACGCACGCATCCCTGGACAAGGCGCGAGACCAATGCTGGGAATACCTCAACTTGCTGCGCAGCAAGGCGACGGCCGCGCAGGTGGTCCTCGAACTCGAGGTCGTCGAGGGCAACTGCTCCGATCAGATCGTCGCAGCGGCCGATCGCCTGGAGGCCGACCTGATCGTCATCGGCCACCGGCAGCGCACGCTGATGCAACGCCTGTCAGAGGCGTCGCTTGCCAAGCGGGTCGTCGATCACGCGCATTGCTCGGTGTTGATAGCGAGATGAGCGCGAGGCGAGGCGCTTTCACCTCCACTCGTGCGCCGGAATGCACGCGAGTGCATCACCGGCAACACTCGCCTGACACGCGTCCTGGCTGCTCATTCGAATGGCCGCCAGCTGACCCTCCACCGAACTGAGGCTGTACCACTGCCCATCAACCTCGGGCGGCGTGACACTCGCAAGCCACAGCACGGCAAGTGCCCAAAGCGCCAGCGCGATCAGTAGCGATGAATTCGCGCGCAGCCAATCGCCGAAAGTTGGTGCACGCCGAAGGTTGCGAACTGTCAGCATGGTCTGTCTCCTGGTCGTGGCTTTTCAGAAATCAGCGGGAACCCGGGCCATCGTGCGCGAGCGGCAATTCGCAGAGAAACAGCACCGCGCGGACCTTGCGAAGCTCTTCGGCGTGTTCGTGCATGAAGGCGCGCAACCGCTCCTCCGAATCGAGCAGCTCCAGGCATTGCGGATGCTTCATTCCCGACACTTCCGGGTGGTGATGTGTCAGGCGTTCACCCGGCAGGTAGCCCGAACTGATCTGGTGCAGCAACGCCTGCTGGATCTTCGCGCGCCGTGCGACCGCGAGCAGATGCTGGGCGAGCACCGGCGCGCTCAGGTGGTGCCAGAACCGCGTGGCCCTGGCGCGGCTGCCCGCCGGGAAATACAGGCGCAAGGCCGTCAGCTTGTTCTCGCTGGCGTGGCCGGTGATCGTGCTGAAGCTGCCTGTCATCACTGCTTCTCCTCGGGGTTCGCGGCCTTCTTGGCAGCCGCTTGCTTGCGGTATTGGGCGATGTCCGCGATCCGCAGTTCTTCCGGCAGTGTTCGCCGGTGCTTGCTGTGGCCCACGCGCTGCGCGTGATAGATGCCCGCGTGCCCCGAGAACAGGTAGCTGGCAATGCACGCGATGGCCGCAAGCGGGCCGATGGCCGGGCCGAATAACTCCACAGCCATGACGATGGTCGCCACCGGCGTGTTGGCGGCGCCAGCGAACACGGCAACGAAGCCGATGGCCGCAAGCATCGAGAACGGCAGGTGCAGCAGCGGCGCCATGGCGTTGCCGAGCGTGGCGCCGATGTAGAACAGCGGCGTCACCTCGCCGCCCTTGAAGCCGGTGCCGAGCGACGCGACGGTGAAGGCCAGCTTGCCGAAGAAGTCCCACGGGGCAAGAGGTGCCTGGAAAGCCTCGACGATGGTCGGAATGCCCAGCCCGATGTAGCGGTAGCCATCGAGCGCCCAGACCGCCGTGGCGACGACGATGCCGCCCAGCAGCGGGCGCAGCGGCGGGTAGGCGATCCAACGCTTCATCAGCCCGCTGAGCTGGTGCGTGGCGGTTGCGAACACGAGCCCGGTGAGTCCGAACACGATGCCCGCGGCCACCACGGCAACCACGCTCCAGAACGCCACAGGCACCACTTCGCTGACGACATAGTGCGTGTGATGAACGCCCCAGGCCAGGCCGACCTGATCGGCCACGATGGCAGCCACCATGCAGGGGAACAGCGCGTCGTAGCGCATGCGGCCGATGGCCAGCACCTCCAGCCCGAAGATCGCGCCGGCCAGCGGCGTACCGAAGACCGAGGCGAACCCGGCGCTGATGCCCGCCATGAGCAGGATCCGGCGGTCCTCGTGCTTCATGCGGAACAGGTGCGTCAGCTGGTCCGCCAGCGCGCCGCCCATCTGCACGGCCGTGCCTTCGCGCCCGACCGAGGCGCCGAACAGGTGCGAGATCACCGTGCCCCCAAGCACCAGCGGCACCATGCGCAGCGGAACCACCTTCTTCGGGTCGTGGATCTCGTCGATGAGCAGATTGTTGCCGGCGTCCACCGGCTTGCCCAGGCGGTAGTAGACCCACCCGACCGCAAAGCCCGCGATCGGCAGCAGCCAGATGGCTTGGCGGTGCGCCTCGCGCCAGTTGGTGGCCCAGTCGAGGGCAAAGAGGAAGAACGCGGAAGCGGAGCCGGCCAGGAAGGCCACGACGCTGGAGATGATGAGCCACTTGCCGATGTACGGCAGCAGTTCGAGTTGTTCGGGGCGGCGAAAACTGGTCATGTGGATCAGGAGCGGGAACAAGGGGCCTGATCGACCAGCAAAGCAAGATGTGAACGCGAACGCCTACAGCCCTGTGATGTGATCAGGTGTCTGTAGGCATCATCAGCTGCGGGCGATGCCGCGGCGGTTCATGGAGGAATGCCATCTCCAGTGGCGGCGATTATATCGGGCCTTCCTATCGCCCCGACCATGCGACGAACCACAGCCAGAGCCACCCTGCGACCGCCGACAACGCGAACGCGAGCATGAGCGCCGTCGACGCGCGGCCGAGCCAGCCTGCGCAGACGCCGATGCAGTCGTCGCTTCGGGTACGGCACTCTTGCCAGACGCCCCGCGGCAGCATGCGCAATGCCAGCCAGGACAGGACCGCAAGCAACACCAGATCGTCCAGGTAGCCCGGCATGGGCAGCACGTCCGGGGTCCAGTCCACGGGACTCGCCGCGTAGGCAACAACGAACAGCCCGATGGCCTTGGCCGCACGCGGCGTCTCGCGATGCCAGCAGCTGAGCCATAGCGCCAGCAAGGCGCGTGCGCAATGGCGTGACCACGCGGTGGGATTCATGACGCTCTCTCCTTATCGAAGCCACAGCCACAAAGCTACCCCAACACCGAGCCAGACGGCAACAACGAATGCGATGCCCCACGGGCTGCGCGGCTTGCCCTCACCGCGCCGCATCCAGTCGTCCGCCTGTACACGGCATTCGGCGAGCACGTCCTTGGGCAGCAGCCGGATCGCCAGCCATATCAGACCGGGCAACAGGAGCGCATCGTCCACGTACCCCAGCACCGGGATGAAATCCGGGATCAGGTCGATCGGGCTGAGCGCGTAGGCCACGACAAAGGCCGCCAGCGCCTTGGGCAGCCACGACGTGCCCGGATGGCGGCACGCCAACCACAGGGTTACGGCGTCGCGTTTGACGCGGCGCGCCCACTGGCGGATGTTTTGCAGGATCGACAACTGGAACTTCCTCGTGAATACGGTTGCGGGCGGCTTGCGCCGCTCGATCTTTACCGATACATTGATGATGTAACGACCGCTACATTATCCATGAATCAAGAAAAAAGACCCAGTTGGCTCCTATTGACCTACAAGGTGCCCGCCGAACCCTCCAAGTTCCGCGTAGCCATCTGGCGCCGCATCCGCAGCCTGGGTGCCGTCTACCTGCAGAACAGCATCTGCGTGCTGCCCACCACGACCGAACACCAGCGCCAGTTCCGCATGGTCCAGGCCGACATCGACCGCGCTGGCGGCGAGGCCGTGATCTTCGAGACCCTGGCCCTCGACGCAAAGCAGGAGGAGCGCGTCGTTGCCTACTTCAAGCACGACCGCGACCAGGACTACGAGGAGTTCCTGGACAAGTGCGTCGACTACAAAAAGGAGATCGAGAAGGAGGTCAAGGCCGATCACTACACCTTCGCGGAGGTGAAGGAGAACGACGAAGACCTGAAGAAGCTCAAGAACTGGCTGGAGCGCATCAAGACGCTGGACTTCTACGGCGCACCAGCACGCGCGACGGCAGAGCAGCGCCTTGTCGAATGCGAAGAGCTGCTCGAGGCCTATGCCAACGAGGTGTTCGAGCGCGAGCAGAACGCCAAGGGCGAGCCGCTGGAGAAGCCTGCCGCGGCCAAGCGCCCGATCGCAAAGAGCTCGGCGAAGAGTTCGGCCGCAAAGAAGCCTGCAGCGAAGAAGGCTGGCAAGCGCGGAGGTCCAGCATGAAGCTCAAGGTCCTGACCTACAACACGCTGTTCGGCGGCCGTGACGGCACCGATGATCGTCGCGCCCACGCACAGATCGGCCTGATCAACGAGCTGCGCCCGGATGTGTTCCTTATGCAGGAAGCCAAGGGCTTCGAAGCCAACGGCAGCGCGTGGCTGTATGCCCTGGAGGCCAGCCTCGGGATGCGCGGCTTTCTGGCGCTGGCACCGCGTACCGGACAGAACGTGGCCATCTTCTTGCGCGAGCCGCTACAGCCCTTGAGCTTCGATGCCGACGGCGCGCACTTCCACCACGCCCTGGCCACCCTGAAAGTGGCGTTGCCAGGCAGCGATCGCGTGCTGACGCTCATGAGCGCGCACCTGTGCCCGAACGGCCCCGATGTGCGGCGCCGGGAGGCGACCTACCTGGGCGTGCTGGCCGCACCGGACAACCTCACGTTGCTGACTGGGGATTTCAACTCGGCCTCGCCGCATGATCCCGAACCGGAAGGGTTTGACGTGTTGCCGCCCCATCACCAGGCCCGCTACCTGGCCGACGATCTGCGCACGGCCGATCGCACGGTGCTCGCCCGGCTGGAGGCGGCCGGCTGGATCGATGTCGCCCATGCGTTGGGACAGCACGGCGTGCCGACCGTTCCCACCGCCGACTTCACAGGGACCGAGTTCGCCGTGATGCGCTGCGACTACATGCTGGCGTCGAAGGCCTTGGCGGGCTGTGCGCGTGCCTGCGAAGTGGTTCGCACACCGGTCACCGACATGGCCTCGGATCACTATCCGGTGCTCGCCACGTTCGAGATCGCGCCATGAACGGGGAGCCTGTCCATGGTGCCGCCGACATTTTGCGCGCGGTTCCCCATACGGTGGCCGCGGCGCCACGCCGTTGAGGACGAGTCGATGAGTCGCCTGCCCACCCCTTCGGATCGCGCCTCAGACACAGATCCGCAGGAGCACCTGCCCGCGCCCAAAGCGCGCTGGTTCAATCGCACCGTCGCTGGCGCTGGCGTGACCAGTGCCCTGGGAGATTTCTGCTACGAGACCACGACCGTGATCCTGCCGGGCTTCCTCGCGGTGCTGGGCATTCCGGCTGCCGTACTCGGGATCATCGAAGGCATCGCCGACGCCGTCGCCAGCTTCACCAAGATGGTGTCGGGCTACATCGCCGACAAGCTCGGTCACCGCAAGACGCTGGTGCTTGTTGGGTATGCATTGACACCAATCGGGCAGGTGTTGCTCGCGCTGGCGACCGGATGGCCGTTGCTGCTGCTGGGCCGCATCGTGTCGTGGTTCGGAAAAGGCCTGCGTGGTCCGTTGCGCGACGCCATCGTGATCCAGGCTGTCAGCCCGGAAACGCGCGGTCGAGCGTTCGGCTTTCATCGCGCGATGGACACGATCGGCGCGGTCGCGGGCCCATTGCTCGGGGTTGCACTGCTGGGTTGGGCGCAGGGCTGGCATCTGGCCGATGCGACTGCGCCGTTCCGGCTGGTCCTGTGGCTGAGCGTAATTCCCGGTGTGCTGGCCGTCCTGGCGTTCCTGCTGTTGGTTCGGGATCCTCAGCACTCACCGAACCCTGCGCTCAAGTTCTTCAGCGCGCTGCGCGGTCTGCCTGCGCGGTTCAAGCGCTATCTCGGCGCCGTGGGCGTCTTCGGGCTGGGGGATTTCTCGCACAGTCTGCTGATCCTCGCGGCCACCCAGTTGCTCACAGCTTCGATGGGCGTTGTCCATGCGGCGCAGGTGGCTGGGCTTCTGTACGTCGGACGCAACGTGGTCCAGGTCGTGGCGTCCTACCCGATCGGCGTCCTGGCGGACCGCTTCGGCTCGCTGCCGGTGCTGGTCTTTGGGTACGCCTTGGGCACGCTCACTGCGGCGCTCATCGCGTTGGCCTTCTGGTTCCAGACGGCCAGTGTGCCGCTGCTGGCCGGCGTCTTCTTCGTCGCCGGGCTCTATGTCGCTGTGCAGGAAGCCCTGGAATCGACCGTCACAGCGGACATGGTGCGCGCAGACACCCTGGCCATGAGCTATGGCGCGCTGGGCACGGTCAACGGGGCGGCCAAGTTCGTATCGAGCGCATCGGTCGGCCTGCTGTGGACGGCGATGTCGCCGGTTGCTGGACTCGGGCTCGCGGCCGTGCTCATGGCGGCCGGCACGTTGGCCATGGCGCGTCTTCGCGCCAACTAGAAAAAGGAAAAACTCAATGATTGTCTGGACTTCTGCTGCACCGTCTGTGCTCGCATCCTTCATGGCCTCGACGGTAGAGTTCGTCGAGGCGCTGACCATCGTGCTCGCGGTGGGTGTTGTGCGCGGCTGGCGCTCCGCCTTGCTGGGCACCGCTGCCGCGTTGGCGGTGCTCGTGGGCCTGGTCGCCGTCCTCGGCCCCTCGTTGACTCGCATTCCGCTGCCAATGGTGCAGTTGGTCGTGGGCACCTTGCTGCTGCTGTTCGGCCTGCGCTGGCTGCGCAAGGCAATCCTTCGCTCGGCCGGCGTGCTGGCGCTGCATGACGAGGCCAAGGCCTTTGCTGAAAAGACCGCAGCCCTGCGCGCTCAGGGTGCTCAGGGCGGCGTGGCTCGCCAGGTCATCGACAAGCTGGCCTTCGCCACCGCGTTCAAGATCGTCATGCTCGAAGGCATCGAGGTGGTGTTCATCGTGATCGCCATCGGTGCCAGCGGGCAGATGATGCTTCCAGCCTCGATCGGTGCCTTGCTGGCGCTGCTGGCCGTGGTGCTGCTCGGCCTGTGGCTGCACCGGCCGCTGGCACGCGTGCCGGAGAACGCGCTGAAGTTCGGCGTCGGTGTGATGCTGGCCGCGTTCGGGACTTTTTGGGTCGGCGAAGGTATTGGGCTCGAGTGGCCCGGTGCCGACTGGGCAATCCTTGCCTTGATCGGCGTCTTTCTGATGGTCGCACTCGCACTGGTGCAGGTGTGCATTCGACTGCGCAAGGCGTCTGTGGCCGCGTCCAAGGCTCCAGGCAAGGCCGCTTCGGCCGCCGCCGCCAAACCGGGCGTGCTCGCCGTGATCGGCAGCGAATTGTTCGGGCTCTTCTTCGATGATGGATGGCTTGCCGCCGGCATCCTGGTCTGGGTGCTGGCCGCCTGGTTCGGCGAAACCCGCCACACCTTTGTCAGCCCCGTCGACGGGGTGCTGTTCGCCGCGGGTCTCTCGGCTGTGCTGGCGGCCAGCGCCGCTCGCCGTGCAAAGGCAAGGTGACGCGCATTTCGTCGCGGTTGATCCTGATTCGCCACCGGGAGTCGCTGTGGAACCGGGAACAGCACTTCACGGGCTGGGCCGATGTCGATCTGACCGCGGAAGGCGTGGTCCAGATGCAAGATGCCGCTCGCGTGCTGCGTGATGCGGGCGTCGATATTGACTTGACGTTTTCCTCGGTCTTGCGTCGCTGTATTCGTTCGCAGTGGATCCTGCTGGAGTCGATGCATTGCATCTGGGTGCCGCAGGTGCTGGACTGGCGGCTCAACGAGCGCCACTACGGCGCGCTTACCGGGCGCCTGATGTCCGAGGCGGAAATGGAATACGGCCATGCGACAGTGCAGATGTGGCGTCGCTCGTACGCCACCGCGCCGCTGGCGATCGACGCTGCTGCCGCAGCGCATGTGGCCATCGATCGCCGGTACGCCCAACTGCGATCCGACCAGATCCCTGTTGGCGAATCGCTTCAGCAAACCGTGGCGCGCGTGCGCACCCTCTGGCAACAGTCGATCTCCACGGCATTTCGCACCTCCAGGTCCGTGGCTGTCGTCGGTCACGGCAACAGCTTGCGGGCACTGATCAAGATTCTCGAAGACCTGTCGAACGACGAAATCATCGGTGTCGAGGTCGGCAACGGCACGCCGATCGTCTACGAGCTCGACGTGCTTGCCGTCCCTCCACGGCGGGCGTCAGAGATCCTGTGAGCGGGCAGACCTCCGTCTGAGGACGCATGTACCGCTACGTGCCGGCTGTACCGCCGTGCGCCCTGGCCTTTGCGATGCAGCGTCGCCCGAACCTCCAGAACGCCAGGAAGGTGACCGCAAGCACGGCGGCAAGCAACAGGCCTGCCGCAATGTCCAGCGGGAAGTGGACACCGACGTAGACGCGCGCCCAGCCCGTGACAGCGGCAATCACGGTCAGAGCGATCCCTACAGCGCGAAGCCGTCGCCGCACCAGAAACAGCAATGCAGCGGTGAACATGACCACGGCATGCGTGCTTGGCAGGGCTCCACGGCTGGCGTGTTCAATGTAGGCAGGACTCAGTCCGGCCATGAAGGGCCGGGGCAGATTCACCTTGGCCGCAATGGCATGGGACAGGATGGCTGCAACGCCGCAAAGAGCCGACACGGCCACAACGTAGTTGCGCTCTGAAGGTTGGCGCCACCAAGCCCAACCCATCAGAAGGATGCAGATCCAAGCGCCCCCACCGGGGGCGATCGCGCGCGCAAAAAAGAGAATCCAAGGGGTGGGCGTGTAGCCTGCGCCGATCCATTCGAAGAGAAAGGAATGGAGCGCCGTCATGTGCGCTCCCGCATTGCACCAGCAGGCACGCAAAAAGACAGCCAGGGCGGGTGCCGGCCAGATCCGCCGGCACGGCGGTGCACCGACTCGAGATATTGAGACATGGGAAATCCTTCGACCACGAAGAAGAAACCCACCGCGCTGAGCACGGCAGGACCTTCGACGCCGCTTGGGCGTCGTGCTTCAGGTCGCCAAAGGAGGCGCTGTCTTCGGTGGCTGTCGAAGCCAAATGGTTGCTGGCGGAGATGCTCCCGACGGCGGTGGGCGGTCAACTCGGACATCCTTGCCGCCGGGCACTGCGAACAGGCAAAGCGCTACCGTCAGCGGCAGCAGCAAGAACACAAGCGCCATCAGGCCATCAAGGCCGTGTTGGAATGTGTCCGGGTGATCGATGTTCGCCGCGGCCGGCACGAACACGGTGGTTTCCAGCTCGTTTGAGTGGTCCGCGCGGTCGTCGGGCTCGAACTGGGCCGAGGCGCTCACATTGCGGATACGAAACCCCGGCTCATCTTCCCAACCATCCTGGCAAAAGTGAACGGCCAGAAAGGGCTGCAAGGCGGCGAACAATACCCAGGCCAGGCACCAGAACGCCGGGTGCATGGCAACAAGGTGATGGACACGCGCGCTTCGCATCGAGAATTCTATGAGCGGCTCGCGGCGGAAGATGAACTCGGGCTGAACATGCGCACGCAGTTGAAAGGCCAGAAAGGACCATCGCTGGCAGCCGTCGATGAAGATCACATCGTGAGTTGTCCGACGATCAGAGTCCTGATTTCAATGCGCTTCAATAGCGCGCGGCGCCGTTCTCATGTCGGCCGTCATGACCACCAGTGCGAGGCACGCGGACAGGCCAAGCATGGAGGAGAACCATAGCGCGCCATCACCCCACCGTTCCACGGCGATACCGAAGAGAAACGGTGCCCCGGCTTGGACGATGCGCGCCGGCACCATCAGGAACCCTTGGCGCTGTCCGTAGCCTTTCGCGCCAAAGATCAGGAGCGGTAAGGTTCCGATAGCAATGGTCAGGATGCCATTGCCCAGGCCATGCAGCACCGCGAAGGCCGCGGCGGCCGATGTGCCGATCAGACCCAGACAGAGTGCGCCCATCGGATGGGCCAGCGTGGCCAACCGGGCCGACAACAGCGGATGTGCACGTTTGAGAAAGGTGAACTCGATCACCCGTCCCACCACCTGCGCCGGCCCGACCAGGGCGGCGATGCCGACGGCCGCGGCGAGTGTGGCACCGCTGGCCAGTAGCAGTTCCGGCAAGTGCGCGGCCATCGCTGTGCTGATGAACCAGGTCACTGCGAAGACGTATGCCATCAGGAACGCAGCGCGACGCTGATGCGCCGGAGAGAGACCGGCACCAACATCCTGCGCAGTGGCGGTGGACTTCTGCGCAGGGACGGCTTGAGAAGCATGCGGCAGCAATATGTTGAGCGGCAGGCCGATCAGCAGATGCATGGCCGCCCAGGCAAGGCACGCCCCACGCCAGCCCACAGTGCTTTCCAGACACGCCGAAAGTGGCCATCCCACAGTGCTCGCAAAGCCCGCGAACAGTGTGATACCGGTGATGGCTCGTCGCGCATCCTGGCCGTGCAGACGTACCACGGTGGCAAACGCGGCCTCGTAGAGTCCGCTGCCCATCGCCAGGCCCATCAACGCCCAGGCAGCAAACACGTGGCTTGCATGCGTGGACAGGCTCAGTACAGCCAACCCTGCCGCGAAAACCAAGTTGCTGGCAATGAGCACCGGCCGGCCACCCAGACGGTCGATGCGTCGACCGGCGACGGGTCCGATGCCCGCGGCGACGAGTAGTGCCACCGAGAAAGCACCGAAGACCGTGGACGTGGAGATGCCAATGTCCTTGCTGATGGCACTGGCTAGAACTGCCGGCAGGTAGTACGACGAGGCCCACGCCAAAGTCTGCGCTACGCCCAGCATCACCGTCGTCGTGGTCCTGCTTTGCACCTTGGCTTCGCCTCGCTCAGATGCTGCGCAGGTTGACGCGCTTCGACAGGGCTTCTGCGCTTTCGCGCCGCTCGCTGTAGCGGTCGACCAGGTATTCGGCGCAGTCTCGCGTGAGCAGCGTGAACTTCACCAGCTCCTCCATCACGTCGACCACTCGCTCGTAGTACGGCGAGGGCTTCATGCGGCCTTCGTCGTCGAACTCGAGGAAGGCCTTGGCCACCGACGACTGGTTGGGGATGGTGAGCATGCGCATCCAGCGGCCGAGCACGCGCAGCTGGTTCACCGCGTTGAACGATTGCGAGCCGCCCGACACTTCCATCACCGCGAGCGTCTTGCCTTGCGTGGGCCGCACCGAACCGACGGCCAGTGGTATCCAGTCGATCTGCGCCTTCATGATGCCGGTCATGGCGCCGTGGCGTTCGGGCGATGTCCACACCATGCCTTCGGCCCACTGAGCGAGGCCGCGCAGTTCCTGCACCTTGGGGTGATCGTCGGGCTCGGCGTCCGGGAGCGGCAATCCACGCGGGTCGAAAACCCGCGTCTCCGCACCCAGTGCGCGAAGCAGCCGCGCCGCTTCTTCCGTGAGCAATCGGCTGTAGGAGCGCTCGCGAACGGAGCCGTACAGCAACAGGATGCGCGGTGCATGCGTCGACCGCTGCGCCGGCAGCAGCAGGTTCAGGTCTGCCTTCCCGAACAGTTCGGGATCGACGTTCGGCAGCTCACGACTCATACCAACCCCGCGACGAATTCACGACCTTCACCACCGCCAGCATGATCGGCACTTCGATCAGCACGCCGACCACGGTGGCCAGCGCCGCACCCGAGTGGAAACCGAACAGGCTGATGGCTGCGGCCACCGCCAGCTCGAAAAAGTTGGAAGCGCCGATCAACGCCGACGGGCAAGCGATGCTGTGCTTCTCGCCGAGCTTGCGGTTGAGCCAGTAGGCCAATCCGGAGTTCAGCACCACCTGGATCAGGATCGGCACCGCGAGCATGGCGATCACCAGCGGCTGCCTGATGATCGCTTCGCCCTGGAACGCGAACAGGAGCACGAGCGTCAGCAGGAGCGCGGCAATCGACCACGGGCCGATGCGATGCATGGCCCGCTCGAACGCGGCCGGCCCCCCTTTCAACAGTTGCTTGCGCAACACCTGCGCGAAGATCACCGGCAGCACGATGTAGAGCGCCACCGACGTGATGAGCGTGTCCCACGGCACTGTGATCGCCGACAGGCCCAGCAGCAGGCCGACGATGGGCGCGAAGGCGAACACCATGATGGCGTCGTTCAGTGCGACCTGCGACAGCGTGAAGACCGGGTCTCCGCCAGTCAGGCGGCTCCAGACGAAGACCATCGCCGTGCAGGGCGCGGCGGCCAGCAGGATCAGGCCGGCCACGTAGCTGTCGAGCTGGTCGGCCGGCAGCGAACCGGCGAACACCTGGCGCACGAAGAGCCATGCCAGGAAGGCCATGGAGAACGGCTTCACGGCCCAGTTGATGAACAGCGTCACGCCGATGCCGCGCCAATGGTTTTTCACCTGCGCGAGGGCCGCGAAGTCGACCCGCAGCAGCATCGGGATGATCATCACCCAGATCAGCACGCCCACGGGGATGTTGACCTTGGCGACTTCGAGGCGGCCTACGGCCTGGAAGACGGACGGGAACAGTTGTCCCAGCGCGATGCCGACGACGATGCAGAGGAACACCCATACCGTCAGGTAGCGCTCGAACACGCTCATGGGGGCCGCGCTGGCGCGCGGGCTTTCGATGACTGCGCTCATGGTGTCAGTTCGCGGAGATGCGCTTCAACTGCTCTTGGAACTCGGCGTCGCTCATCGCTTCGGGGTTCTCGAGCGCGAGCAGTTGCAGCATGCGATAGGAGATCGCCTGGCGCGTCAGCTCGAAGGCATGGCGTTTTGCCGCATCGCCGCCTTCGGTGTTCGATGGGTCCGGATAGCCCCAATGAATCTTGACGCGCGTGCCCGGCCAGTACGGGCAGGTCTCCTGCGCCGCGCTGTCGCAGACGGTGATGACCACATGCATGACCGGCGTGGAGAACTCGTCCCAGCTCTTGCTGCGAAAGCCTTCGGTGTTCACGCCGGCGGCCTGCAGCACCTCGATGGCAAACGGGTTGATTCGTCCGCTGGGCGCACTGCCGGCGCTGAACGCCTTCACGTCCTTGCCGAGCTTCTGGGCCCAGTGGTTGAGCATGCCCTCGGCCAGCACGCTGCGGGCTGAGTTGTGGGTGCAGAGGATGAGTACGTTGAGCGTCATTGCGGTGCCTTTTGAACCTTGCCGATGTCGCGGATCTCGCGCTGGATGGCCATCGTGTCGAGCCGGGCCAGCGGCAGCGCCAGCATCAGCTCGATTCGGCGCTTCAGCGTGAGGGCCGTGTCCATGAACTGGCGCTCGGTGGCCTCTTCCGTGCCCGCGAAGGCTGCCGGATCTGCCACGCCCCAGTGCGCGGTCATCGGTTGGCCGGGCCATACCGGGCAGACCTCGCCCGCGGCCTTGTCGCAGACGGTGAGCACGAAATCCATCGCCGGCGCATCCGGCTTCGCGAACTCGTCCCAGTTCTTGCTGCGATAACCGGTTTCGGGCAAATGCATCTTGCCCAGCGTGAGCAACGCATAGGCGTTGACCTTGCCGGCCGGGTGGCTGCCGGCCGAATACGCCTTGAATCGCCCTTTGCCCAGGTGGTTGAGCAGGCCCTCGGCCATGATGGAGCGCGCGGAATTGCCCGTGCAGATGAAGAGCACGTTGTAGGTTTTTTCAGCCATGACGGTGTTTCTCGATGGGGTGAGTTGGGGGGATGTCTTTGAACATGCAGACGGCAGAGGCCGGGCACAGGCTCTTGAATTCGCTGCTCGCCTGTACGGAGGCCGGCAGCGCCGTGCGATCACAGCGCTCGAAGCCACGCGCCTCGAAGAACGGCTCTGCCGTGGTGGTCAGGATGCAGAGACGATTCACGCCTTTCGACGCGGCGAAGGCCTCCATGGTCTGCAGCGCCTGATCGCCCATGCCATTGCCGCGCGCGTCGGCGCGAACTGCGAGAGAGCGGAGCAAGGCGGTGTCGCCGAATCGCTCCAAGCCGACACAGGCCAGGATCCCTTCATCACCGGCGCGGCTGACGAAGAAGGCCTCCATGTGCTCTTCCCGAAGATCGGACTCGGGAAGGCCCGCGTCCCTGAGAAGGGCCCGCACGGGCGGCAAGGAGGCCGCCTCGGCGCGAACGAACAGCGATCTGACCAACGATTCGGACGGATCTTTGGACATGGTGCAGCTCTCAGCAGCAGGCGCTCTTAGCCTTGCTAGGTGCTTTGACTGCGACGCCTCGAATGGCGCCGGGCGCACAGCAAGCGGACTCGGCCTCGGCGGCGGGCCTGGGCTGCCCGTAGACCGGCACAGCGCCGTCCAGAGTCTTGAAATGCTCCCATGCGATCCCCTGCGGATCGGTGACCCAGTGCTTCTCGCTGCGCGCGTAGCAGCACACGGTTTCGCCTTCGTCGAGCAGGGTCCGGTCGGCGGCTTGGCTGCGAGCCTTCAGCTCGGTAAGTTCTGCTTCGTCCTCGGCCTGAATGCCGAGATGATCGATGCCTCTGCCCTGGCCGACCGTGGAAATTGCGAAGTTGACGCGTGGATCGTCGAGCATCCATTTCGCATAGTCGGCCTCGACGCGTGCGGGCGGTGACGCGAACAGGTTGGAATAGAACGCGATGCTCTTGGCGAGGTCATCCACGTGCAGGTGGACATGGAAGCGCTTCATGGGGTTCTCCTTCAGCATTCACAGGCAGTGGCGCTGGCAGGCAGGCAAGCCTCGCCCTGGCAGCAGTTCTCCGTGAGGTAGGCGAGCAGGTCATTCATTTGCTCGAACACCGCGCGGTAGATCAGGTTGCGACCGTCACGCTCCTGGCTGACCAGGTTGGCGTGCGTCAGCTCCTTGAGATGAAACGAGAGGCTGGTCGATGGCACGCCAAGCTGCTCCGCCAGTACGCCTGGCGTGAGACCAGCAGGACCAGCTACGACAAGAGCCCGAAAGACCTGAAGGCGAACGGGCTGGGCCAGGGCGGCCAAGGCTTGAATGACGTTTTTCTCTTCCATTGTTCAATAATAATTGAAATGTTTGATTAATTCAATGGGCTTCGACTTTTGAGGGATGGGCGAGGTTTCGCGTCGTGGTTCGAAGAGACCGAAGCTTTGCGGCGTACAGCCGAGGACGTTGGGGTGCGCTGACGCGCTACATGACCGACATCACGGAATTCCAGATCCCCGTTGGCAAGGTCTACCTGTCACCCATCGTCGATTGCTTCGATGGGATGGTGGTGAGCTGGTCCATCGGCACACGACCCGATGCAGAGCTCGTCAACACGATGCTGGACGCAGCAATCGCTTCAGTGAAAAACACAGGCGCACGACCTGTTGTTCACTCCGACCGCGGCGCCCACTACCGTTGGCCAGGATGGCCGTCACGCATCGCCCAGGCCAAGCTGGTACGTTCGATGTCACGCACGGGCTACTCGCCAGACAATGCGGCCTGTGAAGGTTTCTTCGGACGACTGAAGACGGAGTGGTTCTGCGCCCGCGACTGGCAGGCCACGACCATAGAGCAGTTCACTCAGACGCTGGACGCTTACATCCGCTGGTACAACGAGCAACGCATCAAGATCTCGCTGGGCGCCCGCAGCCCCGTCGAGTACCGCAGGGCCTTTGGGATCGCTGCATAACCCGTCCAAGATTTACGCCGCATCCCCGTGGGGGCACGTCCGAATGGAAATCAACAGCTTTTCCACTCGATGAAGTGAGTTGCCAATGTATTTTTGTGCGACTCACAACTTCCTATGAAAGGCCCCGCTGAAGATTCCAAGTTTCCTTGCAAATTCGATGTGGGATTTCAATCGAAACCATACATCGACTATTGCTTACTATGGAATCCAAAGTAACCTATTTACCTTCGTCTTCCTCCAAAGAACCGAAGAAGAAATCGTCAATCAGTTCAGATTCTGAGCTCTCAGAGCTGCATGAAATCTACAGTACTCTGGATCTCACTCACCATGTCGAATTCGTGGAAAAGGATCAGCAGACCAAGCTGCTGATCCATGAAGACTATGAGAAGCTGACCCCCTTCGCTCGAATCGAAAAAATGGTAGAGGAGCTACAGCTGTCCAGCGAGCTGGCATTCAATATCATGCGAACAGCACGAGGCAAGTTGATGCTGGAGAAGAGGGCGTTTTCGAGGTATTACGACGATGCCAAGACGGTCTTGGAGGTGCACGATGAGGGGTACTTCTACAGCCCGAGGATGCAGGCCTTCTTCGACTCCCTTGCTTCCTCTTCATCGCTGGGCATCAGTCTGAAAACGTTCGAACTGGGTCAGCCTCTGCAGGTCTGTCCGTCCTCGGGGTGGTATTACGCAGACATTTTCAACGAGCTGCTCGAGACCATTCGAGCGCATTGCCGAACGCCCAAGTACCGCGCGAGCCTAAGGAAGCACAGAAACAATTGCAAGCGTCCCGTGGGGCGCTTCCTCATGTGGGAAGCAGAATTGTTCCGCAGCCGGTCACGCCATCTGATGGTCGTGGTGCACCTCGGGTATCACCCACGGCACCGCATGCACGTGACGCCGGAGCTGATCCAGACTCATCTGGATCGGATGCTCGATGCTTCTTCGCATCCCTTGCTCAAGGGCATCTGGGACTATGCATGGCGGATTGAGGAAGGCAGGCGTACGGGGCTGCATGCTCATCTTCTGGTTTCCTATGACACCTGGCGCAACAACGGCATCGCGGTGGCACGTGAACTCGGTGAGTACTGGGCGGTCCATGCAACGGATGGCATGGGCAAGTATTGGAACGGGAATCGCGACGGGTGGATTCAACGTTCCAAGAAGCAAGGTACGGGGCTGGGGACAGGCAAAATCGACCACGATGACTTGGCAGCGCGGACCGGGCTACGCAAGATCCTGAGGTACATGGCCAAGGCCAATCAGTACCTCACGCGCAAGAGCGGCCCCAAATACCGGTCCTTCGCCTTGAGTCAGCCCGAGGAGAAGAAAGTTGAGGGACGGCCGCGCCGTGGGCAAGCGTCGTAGCGTCTTTCGGCCATGTCTTGGCGGCTAGTTCTCAAATGAGATCGTTGCTTTCTCCCACGATAACGAGAGCCCGCCATCCCTCTCAAGACTTTGCCTTGAGCTCTTCCAAAGTCAATCCTCGCTTTTCGGCCTCGCTCACCCACTTGGGCTTTCTGCCGATGCCGCCCCATGTCTTAGATCCCTCGGGATTCTTGTATACAACCGGCGGCGCCTTTTGAACGGCATTGTTTGGCTGGCGCTTGCCCGAACCTCTGCGTGAACTGGATGACTGCAGCAAGGCCATCGCCTCTTCCAGGCGCAGTCCATGCTCCGTCAAGGCGGCCTTGAAAGCATCGACGACGCGAAGCAGATCTTTTTGGCGCTCCTGAACTTCTTCGTCCGCAATTTGCGCCAGTCTTTCCTTAAGTTTCTGCGTTTCTTCAGCCAGTGCCTTCAATCGTTCATTTTTCATGGTGATAGGATTCTTGAGCAAAAACAGGAAACGATCGTGCAATCGATCGGGTTAATGTATCTGGCTCTCTTGCTTTCTTCTAGAGCGCTTCACTGGCCTTGCCTTTCGATTCAGCGGGCACTTGCGAGGCGGAAACAAGGGGCGGGCTGTCAAACAGACGATAGCGCATCGTTCGACCAACGGGGTATGAAACTACCCGGCCATCTTGGGTTAAGGCATTCAAGGCGCGTTCGACGCGAAGACGCGTCCAGCTGGCCTCAAGAAAGAGGAACTGCAGATCTCTCAGCGTCACCAGGGGCTGACCTACCATTCTTAGATCATGTAAACGTCGTTGCATTTCTGCTGCGTCTTGGGCGCGGCGATCTTGCACATTTTCTGGAGAGATCAAGCGCAGATACTGCCTAGCATGCCAGCGCACGATTTGGATCGCACGCACAAGTGTCTCGGCTGTGATTGGGCCATCAAGTCCATCTGCCACGTGCAGCACTGCGGCAACTCGGGTCGCTTGTTCCGTGAGTTTTGCCGCAAAGCCGCTCGCCTCGTGGTAGGGGCCCCAGCGGATCTCCCATTGCGCCGCATTGAAAGCCTCGCGAAAGACTTTCTGCGCATCCGGAGAAAGGGGCAGCGGTGTACGCCTATCGTCAATGCCCTCGGTAAGTTTCGCGCCGTCTTCGAGAAGTTGGGTGCATCGCTGCGCATAAGCAGCCAGATGCCTCTTCTCGGGCTCAGCTCCATCGATCCAGCGATTGCCGCTGGAAGGGGGAGGGCTAGTCCAAAGAAAACGATTGATCAAGCCGCTGTCTTCGGCCTCTCGGCCTCGGCGCTGCATGAAACGGTCCAACATTCCTGGCTGGATACCGAGAATCATGGATATTCGCGGTGCCGCCACCGAGACGCGCGCCTGGTTGTTTGCTCGATCCAAGTGAAGGGGGGCGCCGCCCCAGAGATCATTCCAAAAGGCCATGTCGCGCATCAAGCCACCCTTGAAGAAACTACTAGCCTCCATCGAATAAAGCAGCGCAGACGGCCAGCGCAAGCACAGTGATTGTTTCACCGCCAAGGGCGTCGCATCGTTGAAAAGGAGCTTCGGAATCGTCGCGGCCTTGGGTTGTGCGAGATATAGCTTCTTGAGTTCACGCGCGGCTCGGTCGGCTATTCTGCGATTGCCAAGATCTCCTCGATACTTTGCTTCCACCGCCTTTCTTTGCATTTCCCAGAGCTTCGTTGCCACCGCTAGGTCGATCCTAGCTTCGCGCGCCGCATCGGCGGCCTTCTGTTCAAAATCGTGAAATGGGCGCAGCAGTGCGTTCGCCGAAGCGTCCTTTCCTTCGCCAGAACCGGCAATGAGGATCACGTTCAAGGAGATGGAGCTGGGAGCCATCCCGGGCCGTTCAACGTTGTACTGGTTTTGAGCAGCACTGGCCATTGCTGCCAAGGCAACAGGCGCAATCATCTCCATCGGAATCTTGGTGTTTCTACTGTGTTCCTGGATCGCGGGAGCCAGGCACTTCCCGTACGCAGAAATGGGTAGCGCTTCGTCTGATTGGGGCGAGTGCATCACGAGCTCTCTAGAGACTGTTCAGGATCTCCCTTGGTGAGCATCGATCTCTCGTTCTGAGCGGGACGCCCAAGGGTAGGCGATGTCGAGTTTACTTGGTCTAACATGCACAGAGATGCAAAAACCTGTTGCAGGAACTATCTCGACGATGATTATTCGAGGCCTAAAGGGGATAATCGATAAAATCAGAATCTGAAAGCAACAAATTTGCTAACTAAGCGCATCAAAAGTTTTGCTCAAGGCTTTGATCAGATCGCCCGATTATTGAATCTGGAGAAAGGTTGAGCTCGAACGAAGCTGAGGGCAGTTTTCGGGTCCATTCATGAGCTTTGCGCTTCATCGTCGGGATCGTTCTTGATCAGGATGATGTGGATTTTTGAAAGCATTTCCGGACAATCGAGAGATTTCATGTTTCCGAAAAATAGGTCTGCCAAGATCGATTTGCGTGTGTAAAGTCACGGCGTCTTGCCGTGAAATATCAAGCACGGAAGGGAGAGGAGTTGAGATGAAAGAGATTGCTGCCGGCAAGAAAGAAAATACGCGAAGGCTCGGAGAGCAACTAGCGATTTCCGGAACCAGCTCGGACGCATCGACTTCATGCTCATGCTCATAAGAAATGCCAATGACTTCAGCCGCTACGAGGAAGCGCTGTGGAAACTTCCTGTCTCTCAAAGGGGTTCGTTTATCAGTCAGAGTCCGTGCGATGAACAAGTGGTCACGCAGCGGGTGGTGACCGAAGAAGATGATGCACTTGAGGGGATCAAGTCGGGCGCGTTGATGATCAAGTTGATTGTTGAATCCGATGGCGAGCTCTGCTCCATCAAAGAGCGGCGCATCACAAGGAAAGGCGCAATAGCTCGTCTTATGAAGGCGGTCAAGATCTTCGAACCACTAGCAGCGCATCTGGCGATATTGCGAAATCTTGGCCCGGATGAAATACGGAGATTGTTGCCTGGACATCGATTCAACCCTTACTTTGAGCTGTTGTGCAGAGTCATGGAGCGGATTGCTCATGTGCAACCTTCGCTTCATCATTGGCATATGTTCAGTGATGATGAGGCAGAGAAATTCGTCCGACATTTCAACAAGCTTACCAAGCTGGTACGAAAGAAAGGGCGTGGGCAGGAAATGCAAAATGCCCTGGACGGGTGGCGCAAGCGTATGCGCGCACGAACTGCTTCTTCTCGGGAATACATCGAGCAGATCTTTGCGCTGTACCCGGATGTGTTTTCAGTCCATCTGAATCTCAGCTACTGCATGCAAGAGAGTAAGGGAATGCCGGGCTGGGAATCGCCCGTTACCCTACAACAGGCAAAGGCTCATCTCGCAAAATTCGACCGTTTCCTGCGAGAGTACTTCCCGGTGATTGGGCATTTGTACTGGCGGGAGTACGGGTTGAATTCCGGCTTTCACTTTCGCGTCGTCTACTTCATGAACTGCTCGATCAAGAGCATGGACCATCGCGTCATGCCGCTGTTGGAAGAGCATTGGCGAAAGCACATCACCAAGGGATGGGGCCGGCACTACAACTCCCGTTCGGCGCAATATAGATATTTCGGTGCGGATCGATTGCGTGCACATGAGTTTCGCGAGAGCGCGCGCAAGGCATTGCTGAATGACCTGGAGCGACATATCACGCAAGTGGATTTCTGGGCGTTTCATAAGGAAGGCGGGAAATGCTTCGGGCGAGGACAGGCACCAGTGGCGCTTCTCCAGGCCATGACCGGAGGAGTCCGCAGAGGATGACGAGAGAATCTATGCTCAGCGCGAATAGAGGCTATGGTCCTACCTCTCGCTGATCGCAACCGCCGCTGGTGCTCGTGGCGCAGGCCCATCCGTCAATGAACGTCGAGTGCGCGCGTTTCGGCGCCTTGAGTTCTATTGAGAAAGTCCGATGGTTTAACCTAGAAGCACGTCACCTTTTCTCTTCGGGGCGAGAAGCGATCCATGCATCAAGCTCATCTTTGCGGTAGCCCATCGCGCTGTGGCCAATTTGCACCGCGCTGGGGAATGCTACGTCGAAGTAGCGGCTCTTGGGGTTTTACGGCTCGTAGAAGCTTGGGCGCGAAAGGTCGTTACGAACGATGGCTTCCTTGGGGTGAGGCAGTTGTGTGTCGGACTTGTAGAGTGGCGGCGTGGGCGGCGGCGCCCTTGATACTGCGTGCTGCATGGATAGTCCACCATCGTTTGCCTCATTGGCGCGACGCGCGGGTTCTCGCTGCGAGCCAGTTTTCAATTTCGCTTTCCAGCCAGCCAACGCTTGAACTGCCGAGTTTCACCTGTTTGGGAAAGGTGGGGTCATAGCGCGGGGAGTTTGCGTCGAGCCGGTCATAGATGGCCGAGCGTGACAACGAGGTTCGGGCCTCGACTTGGCGCCGGCGCAAGATCACGGTGGCAGTGCTGTGCCGCGTGGGTTCCACCGAAGTTTCTATGCTTTCCCTCGGTGATCGGTGAGTCTTGCCGTCCTGTTGGGAAGATGGCGGCTTCATTTTTGGCCGCGGGGATGCCGAGATCGGCGTCGTTACGGGAGCAGCGAGGTCAACGAGTGCGGTCGTACCTTCGGGGGCGTTGGTCGAGTCTGCTTTCACCGAATCACTTTGATGATCGGCTTCAAGTGCTTTGGGTGATGTTGCCGCTTTTGTGGCCGAGGCTTTCGGTTTCGAGGCCGAGTGGATGGAGCGAGAGCCCGGATCATCAACCGTGCGAAACCGATGTGCCTTGAGGTAGTTCAACGCATCTTCGCGACGGATGAAGATGTTCTTTCCTGCACGGCCCTCGTCGATGTGATGCTGGTTGAATGCGATGAGCTTGCCGGATGCGATTTCTTGCTGAAGTGCGAGGCGATGCTTCTCCTGAATCTGGAGTATCTGGTGGCCGTTGGCGGCAACCGTTTCTTCGCTCACAAACACGGGCCTCCAAGGGAGGCGATCAGGATGCTTCAGATAGGCATCCATGAACACCTCTCGCTCTCTTGGGGGCATACCGGCGTGTGGTGGCAGGCCTGGCAAGATTCGAAGCAGCGCTGTTCGTTCTGCCGCTGACATATCGGATTGGATCTCGAAATCCGAGGTCGGCAGCTTTACGAGTTTCTTCTGGAGCCAGGCATAGTCTTCGGCTTCTCGCATGCTGGGGCAGATGGACTTGGCGATGAGCCGGGTGAAATCCCAAAGATCGATGGGATCATCGAGGGGAAGTTGGATGTCAGTCTTCTGCACGCACGACTTTCTTGGAAAATGCCATCTGGATCTCGATTGTTCGACGGGGCGTGGAGCTCGGGGTCGAATGTATCAACCTTGATTGCCAGATAGGGAGTGAAAATTGAGAGGAAGGGAGCAGGCTGCCTGCCTTCAGGCTTCTTCTTTTTTCTCTACCTTGGAGCAGAAGTCATCCCATTCCTGCATCATCAAACGGCGCTTTTCCAGTGCATCCCCACGCCGATAGGCGGCCTCGACCTTGTTGTCCAGGGCGTGTGCAAGGGCCTGCTCAGCCAAGTCCCGTGGGTAGTTGGTGCGCTCTCTCGCCCAATCGCGAAATGTAGAGCGAAACCCGTGGGGCACGGCATCCACATCCATGCGGCGCATGACGGCAGTCATCGCCATGTCGGAAAGCTGCTTGCCCCGTGCGGAAGGGAACACCAACTCGTTATCTTTGAGGTGAGGTTGAGCACGGAGAATCCGAAGCGCTGATTCGGACAAGGGAACGCGGTGCTCCTTGGTGGCCTTCATTCGCTCTGGCGGGATGGTCCAGACACCAGCGTTCAGGTCGAACTCCGGCCAGACCGCGCCGCGCACCTCGCCGCTGCGCGCTGCGCACAGCACGGTGAACTCCAGCGCCTTGGCCGCAGTTCCTTCTCGTTGACGCAGGTCGGACATGAAAGGCACAGTGGCATCGATGGGTAACGCGCGGTGATGCTCTACCTTCTGAATTTTCCCGGGCGCCGGCAGCAACATGTCCAGGTGACCCTTCCATCGTGCCGGGTTCTCTCCTGTACGGTATTTGCGGACGGTGGCCCAGTCGAGAACGTTCTCGATTCGGCCTCGCAATCGTGATGCGGTTTCGTTCTTGGTTTTCCAGATGGGCTCCAGGGCCGCGAGCACATGCTCCTGGCCCACGTCACGAACGAGCAGATCGCCCATGACTGGATAGGCGTAGGTTTTCAGGGTGCTGGCCCATTGAGTGCGGTGCTTAGGGTTCTTCCAGGTGTCCCCATGCGCCTCCAGGAACCCTTCGGCCGCTTGTTGGAACGTTTTTTCGGTCGCTTGCTGGGCGCGCAGCAGGCTGGCCGCCGCTCTACGTTGCGCAATGGGATCAATACCTTGATCGATCTCGTCGCGAGCTGCTCTTGCCTTTTCTCTGGCTCGAGCAAGAGGGACATCGGGAAAGCCGCCGAGCCCCATGTGTCGGCGCTTGGTGCCGACCATGGTGCGAAGCACCCATGAGCGAGCACCTGCGTCATTGACGTACAGGTAGAGGCCGGACACGCCGCCAACGGCGTGGTTGCCTGGGGAGGTCAATCGACCCACTTGGAGTGCTGATAATTCCTTTGCCTTGCGCGCCATGACAGTCCTGCATCCTTAGATATTGACCTACCATCCTTTCTACCATAAAATTTAGGATTGAAGCGGATCGGAAGGGATCGGTCAGGAATGCTGTTGAGGCGTTTCCCCAATGAAGGAGCATGAAAATCGGTCGACTTAGGACTGCTTGGGACGTCGCAAAGGCAGACTCCCTCTCCTCCAAGAATGGCCCCGCAAGGGGCTATTTTTTTGCCTGCTCGCGATCGGAAACCCAGCAGGATCAAGGCCTTAGCCGATTCTGACGTCTGCGTTTCCGTCGATTCCCTACCGTCAAAAGCCGTTCCACACCGGCGTTCGGTAGGCATCTTTGTAGGCATCGAACGGCATCCGATCACGATGCCTACAAATACCCTCACCGACACTATCTGCAAGACGGCTAAGCCGGGCGAAAAGCCGATCAAGCTCTTCGACGGCCATGGCCTTCACCTCTTCATTTTCCCGGCGGGCGCCAAGGTCTGGCGCCTGGCCTATCGCATCGATGGCTTGCCGAAACAGAAGTCGCTTGGGGCATACCCCTTAGTCACGCTGGCGGAAGCTCGTATGCGGTCCGCAGAGCTGCGGAAAGGGCTGTTGCAGGGCGTGGCCCCAGTCACGAAGAAGAAGCGCCCGAAAACTACGTTCTGGGAGGACTGCGAGGCGTACTGGAAGGGGCGCGAAGATGTATCCGCCGACTACAAGGCCAACGCGCTCCGCGCTCTCGAGCTTCATTTAAAGCCGCAGCTCGGGGATAAGGCGACTGCAGAGATCGACCGGGCTATGCTGCTGACCGAGTTGAACAAGATGGACGCCAAGGGCGTTTTGTGTACGTCAGGGGAGAGGCTGTCCGCGTGTAGCGCCGATCATCGCGCGTACCCGTGACCTAATGCTTTACGAGGATGCCGAGCAACACCGCAAGAACCTCGAAACGCGGTTGGCGGTCATCGGTTCGGGTGATGTGGATGGCATGGCCGAGGACGAGAGCGAGACTGTCAAGGAGAGCCGCAGTATGGGCGAGCTGCCGAGCGGCGGGATGATGCAGGTTCCGTCCGGCACAAACCTCACCGTCGTGCAGCCCAACGCGGCGCCCGGGTACGTCGAGTACCTGAAGATGCAGCTTCACCTCATTGCCGCCGGCGCTGGCTGGACCTACGAGATGATGACGGGCGATGTGCGTGAGGTGAGCTACACCAGCGCACGTATCCGCAGGCTCGACTGTCGCCGCGAGGCTGAGCAAGAGCAGTGGCTGCACGTCATCCCGAAGTTGATCGCCCCGATAGTCCGTGCGTTCTCGAACGCGTGCGAGCTGGCGGGCCGAGTGAAGAAGGCCGACTACAACCTTCGCTATGCGACGCCGAAGTGGGAGTACACCAATCCGAAAGACGATGTGGCCTCGGACCTCGACGAGATCGCTGGTGGTCTCAGCAGCTTCAGCGAGAAGCTGCGCAGCCGCGGCTACGAGCCGGATGAGGTATTCGACGAACTGGCGGAAGACATCGACAAATTGCGGAAGCGCGGCATCTTGGACGTGATCCTGATGTTGCGAAAGGGCACGCAAATGGACGAGCTGGCTGTCAAGAATCAGCCGCCATAAAGAAGAACAGCTTTGCTGTCCGTGGGCCGTATTTCTTCTTCGTTTCCTCACTCTCAAGAAAGTCGGTATATTGACCGATGCACTTGCATCCGGATAAGCACTTTCGCTTGTGTATATCGATGTCTTTGATCCCACCCTGCCATGCCGAGGCAAGTAGCGCCCCGACAGTTTGGCTGTACACGTCGTTGTCTTGATACTCCCAGTTGGGATCGTCTAAGAGGATGTCCTTGAGGTGGGGAGCCAGGCGCAGGACACCGCCCGCGTTGCGAAGCATGAACATGCTTCCGAAGTCCCCCTTCTTATAGCCGGACTTGAATTCCTCAACGGAAGAGTAATAGCGATCCGTGGCGGGCTCACCCGTTTGCCATTCGGTTGGATTCTTTTTGGTAACCCATATCGAGGGAAGCCAATCTTCTGAAAGCAGATCTAACTTGAACCTAAAAAGAACGGGGCCATAGAAATTTCGCGACTTGGCGCGCTCATGAATATCCACGCTGTCGAGAAAGAGGTCATTCCAGATTCCAAACCTCTTGTCCAAGTCGTCAGATTTTTGAGCTGTCTGCTCCAAGCCTCTTTCTTCAACGGTGCCTCTGGAAAGAATTCGACCATGCTGAAGAAAGAGGCATGAAGTCTGCACCGTATTTGCATGGTGGAGCGTGTCAATGCCCTTGCTCTTTAGGACTTCGAGAACTTCGCGTGAGTTGAGTTCCATGGCTGCTTTCTATGGTTGACGTCTTCAAAGTGACTAAACCGGATGGGGCGTCCTAGGCATTCATATTGCAGTCGTCGCCATCCACTCAAAAGAGTCTAGCTTGTCTCATTTTTTCTTGGAAATGAGACGGCGTGCTGGGCACAGTGCTCGGCACGCCTCAAGCACAAGACACCACCACTCGCCGCGACGATCTTCCGCTGGCCGGTCGTTCCATGGAGCTTCGCGGCTTTACGCGCGTATCGGATGAAGGCACGGCACAAGCCGAGCCTTCGCTCGCTACCGCGCAGCTCGTCTTTGCCGCTGGCGCGTCCGTGCGGCGCTATAACTGATACCGCGAGCGCAGCTACCTAGAGCAGCTGGTAGTCGAAGAAGGCTCGATTCGTCTAGATCGCCTGACGCGCGGCGCGCCACTGCTCAACACGCACAACGCATGGAGCCTGGAGGCGCAGCTCGGCGTTGTCGAAAACCCAAGCATCGCATCAGGCGAGGGCCTATGCGATGTGACGTTCTCGCGTCGCGATTTCGTTGCCGGCTATGTGCAGGGCGTGGCAGACGGAATCATCCGCAATGTCTCGGTGGGCTACGTGCGTCACCGCGTCGAGATGGCAACTAAGACGAGTTTCAAAAAGGGCGATCTTGTCACTTGGAAAGACGGTCTGCGAGATCGGCTGCATCCTGAGCCTGGATGGCCGGCGATTGTTCTAGACATTTTTATCGATCCCATCATTGATCCCGTTCAAGACACGCAATCGCCCACGTTCAGACGGGAGTTTGATTTGCTCTGCGGTGTGGTTGTGGGGGGCGTTATGTACACGTACTTCTTCGAGAGTCGCCGGATGAGAAAATTTGAGGGTTCGGCTGAGGGGTTGTAGCGCTCGGTTCTGCGGTTGCTGCGCCGACAGCGCACGCCGGGCAAGTGCTCTCCGGGTGGCCAGCTATGCGAGGGGTGCCGTTGCTTTTTTGCACTTCGCTGGCCTTCAGCGCGTAGGCATTTTTGTAGGCATCTGTGCGCTAAAGGGGTTGGAAGCCGCATGAATGCTGACTGTTTGCCTCCCCTCCCTCTCCTTCAATGATTCAAGGGTCAGTGGCCACCAGGCTACTGACCCTTTCTCATTGGTGCCTCCCGCTTGCCCCCCCGGTCTCGCCTAGGCAGCCGGCAGCCCAAGCTCCGCCTGCATGCCCGAAACCCGCCGCACATAGAACTCCACGAAGGCCCGAATGCGCATCGGCATGTGTTCGCGGCTGGGATAGCAGAGGTAGTGCGCCCGCCCCTGGGGCGCATAGGCGTCGAGGCAACGGACCAGCTGGCCGGCGCGCAGATCGTCGGCGACCTGGTAGCCCGCGACCTGGGCGATGCCCAGGCCATCCCGCAAAGCGCCCACCACCAGTTCCGGATCGCTGTAGATCCGGCTGCCCTTCGGCATGAGCTTGCGCACCCGGCGACCGCCGCGCTCGTCGTCCGCGGGCGGCTCCATGAACTCCCATTCGTACAGTCCCCCCGATCCGAGACGGAACTGGATGCACGCGTGGCGCTCGATGTCCTCGAGCGTCTCGGGCAGGCCGTGGCGCGCCGCGTATGCGGGCGATGCGCACACCATCATCTCCATGGGCGCGAGCTGGCGCGCGATGATGCTGCTGTCCGCGAGGCGGCCGTTGCGGAAGCTGACGTCGATGCGGTCGGCGGTGAAATCGGTGATCCGGTCGTCGAGGATGAGCTCGACGTCGATGCCGGGGTGCAGCCTGTAGAAGTCGGCCAGCAGCGGACCGACGATCCGGCGGCCGAAGCCGATCGTCGAACACACGCGCAACTGCCCGCGCGCGGGCCCGTCCTGCAGTTCGTGCACCTGCTGCATCGCCTGCATGATCTGCTCGACGCCCGGGCGGCTGAGCTCGTAGAACATCTCGCCCTCGGGCGTGAGGGCGACATTGCGGGTCGAGCGCTGCAGCAGCCGCGTCTTCATCTGGGTCTCGAGCCGCTGCACGTTGCGGCTCACGGCCGAGCGGCCGAGGCCCAGGCGGTGGCCCGCCTTCATGAAGCTCAGTTCCTCGGCGACCGCCATGAACGACAGCACGCCGGTGTAGCTGGCGGCCAATCCGGAAGCCAGTGCATCGGGCATCGAAGGGGTGAGGACGGGATTCTTCATGGTCGATGGGTCGGGTGGAGCGGCGCGGGCCAAAGCATCGCGCGGCCTCGCCGGCAGGAGCGCTGGCTAATCATGGGAGGTAGGAGCGCCGATGTCGGTGCGCGTTCGCACAATCGGCGCGTGGTGGCCGGTCATTGGTGATCAAAGCTGGATATCGGATTGCATCGGGGCATGCCAATTTGCGCGGGCGTGCCTCCTACGATGGCCGTTTCAGACGGATCTCCCCGCCATGGCGCTCGCCCTTCATCGTCCAGTTCTTTTCTCCTCCAGCTCGGATCTCGCTTGGTCATGGCTGCCGCCATTTGCCGCGGTGCTCGCGTATCCGCATCTGCTCGCGGCGTTCTACCAACGCTTCAACGGCAGTCCGGTGCTCGCCGTGCTCGCCATGGCATCGGCCTTTGCGGTCACCGCCTTGGGATTTGCCTTCGCGTGGCGGCTGGGACACGCGCCGCATCCGACGGCGCGATCGCTGACCTCGCGCCGCTTCGCGTACCTCACGGTGGCGGCACCGCCGCTGTTCACCTTCATGGGCGTGCTGCTGTACCTGATGAAGATCGAGGGCGCGGATGCGGCGGTATGGACCGGCCTGTGGACGGCCGCGGCGGCATGGGTCGCGATGCTGCAACTCACGCGGCGGTCCGACGTGGACGCCGTCGATGAAGCCGGTGCCGCGGCAGGCATGCAGGCCACGCGCGGACTCGCGGCATTGCGAGTCACCCACGGCATCTCGGCGGCCGCGCTGATCGTCGTCTTCCTCGCGCCTCATCTGTTCAACCATCTCGTCGCCTGGCTGGGCGACCAGGCGCACCAGTCGCTGATGCTCCAGCTGCGCAAGCTCTATCGCCATGCCTGGGTCGAGCCCGCGATGCTGCTCGCGATGGCATTCCAGTTGCTGTCGGGACTGGCGCTGTGGTTGCCGAAGACGCGCCGGAAGGCGAATCTCTTCGATGTGCTGCAGCTGGCATCGGGCATCTATCTGACTTTCTTCATTGCCTCGCATGTCAATTCGGTGTTCGTGCTGGCCCGCCATTTCGGTGTCGACACAAATTGGGCCTGGGCCGTGAGCGCACCGGCCGGACTCACGGGCGACGCATGGAGCGTGCGGCTGATTCCCCACTACGCAATTGCGGTGTTCATGCTGCTCGGGCACCTGGCCTGCGGCCTGCGCGTCGTTCTGCTGGGACATGGCGTGAGCGATGCGAGGGCAGGGCGCTGGGCCTCGATCGCGCTGGCGGGGGCAACCATCGTCGCGATCGCCATTTCCGCGGCAATGCTCGGCGCCCGACTGTGAACGCGGGAATTGGCATGCCCGGACTCCGAATGCGCATGCCAATTGCAGAGTTGTTGAATTATTCTTTGAAGTCGATTGAACAAATAGCGTAAAGAATAATTTCTCCGAAATCGGAAAAACATTGACCCGGATTCGTTGCATTCATAGCATCGCCCCCGCTATTGAAGCGACTCCAAATCTTTTTTCTGATCAAGGGGAGATAGATGACATTTCGGTCGACTGTTCTTCATTTGACATTGCTGTTGAGCATTGTCACCAGCGGCTGTTCGGACGGCAACGCCAACGCGTTCTTCTACAGCAGCACATTGGACCAAAGAACCAAGGACGAGCAGCCCGCGGTGCTCAAGACCCTGGAGGAATTGGTCAATATCGAAAGCGGCACCAATGACGCCATCGGGATTCCTGAAATGGGCAATTACCTCGAAGGACGCCTCAAGGCACTCGGCGCCGAGGTCACGAGGACACCCGCCAGCAGCGGCGTGGTCGGCGACATCATCGTCGGTCAATTCAAGGGCAGCGGCGGTCGCCACATCCTGATGATGGCGCACATGGACACGGTCTATGTGCGCGGCTCGCTGGCCAAGGCGCCATTCCGCATCGATGGCGACCAGGTTCTCGGCGCCGGCATTGCCGATGCGAAGGGCGGCATCGCGACCATCCTGCACACGCTGGCATTGTTGAAGGCGCAGAGCTTCCAGCAGTTCGGCACCATCACCGTGATGTTCAACACCGACGAGGAAAAGGGCTCGCTGGGGTCGAACGAACTGATCCAGAAGCTCGCAGCGCAGAGCGACATCGTGCTGTCGTACGAAACCGGCTTCATCTACGAGGGCCAGGAGTTCTTCGTCACCGGCACCTCGGGCGTGGCGGTCGTGGAGGCACGGGTTCACGGCAAGGCGTCGCATGCGGGGGCCGCGTCCCCGACGGCGGTGAATTCCATGACCGAGGCCGCGGACCTGATCCTGCGAACCCAGGACCTGCAGGACCCGCAGCAGGAGCGGCTGTTCAACTGGACGACCATCAAGGGCGGCAGCGCCACCAACATCATTCCGGACCTCACGGTCGTCTCGGCTGACATGCGCTATGGCCGCAACGAGGATCTTCCGCTGCTGGAGGCCGCGCTCGCCGAGCGTGCGCAGAAGAAGCGCCTCGAAGGGGCGCGCATCGATCTCCAGGTGACGCGCCTCATCCCGCCGTACAACGCCACGGACGCCGCCCGGGGCGTGATGAACAAGGCCGTCGCCATCTACGCCGAAGTGGGCGCGAAGCTGGTGGCCGCCAACGTGCGCACCGGCGGCGGCTCGGACGCGGGCTGGGCCGCGCTCTCGGGCAAGCCGGTCGTCGAGAACCTGGGCCTGCCCGGCGGCAACCAGCATGCCGATGCCGGTGAGTACGTGCTGGCCTCGGCCATACCGCGCCGGCTCTACCTGTCGGCGCGCCTGGTCTCGGAGCTCGGGCAAGGGCTCTGAGCGAGGACCAAGGTCTACCGATTCAGTCGATTACCGACCGATCCGGTAAGCGCCTGCGATAGACTGCAGGCCGATGCCCAAGCCCACCCGCTCCCAGATCGACGCCGAAATCATCGACCGCGCCGCGGGCCTGTTCGCCAAGCACGGCTTCGCCCACACCTCGCTCCAGCAGATCGCGGACGCGGTCAACTATTCGAAGGCCGGGCTGCTGCATCACTTCCCGAGCAAGCAGGCGATCTACGACGCGGCGCTGCAGACCTGCCGCGACCAGGCGCAGGCGCTGCTCGATGCGGTCGGGCACCTGCCGCCAGGCGCGGCGCGCGAGCGCGTGGTGGTCGAGGCCTCGGTCGACCAGACCTACGAATGGCCGGGCGTGTCGGCGCTCGCGAACCGGCTCGCCGACAACGGCAAGGGCACCGATCCCGCTTTGACCGAGATGGCGGTGATGGTCTACAAGGCGCTCGGCATCGACCTGCAGGCCACCACCATGGAGCGCATCGTGCGCGTCACGAGCGCGCTGTCGGGCCTCGGCGCCTCGGCGATGGTCGCGGCCCACGTGGGGCTGCAGCGCGAATGGCGCACCCCCATCATCGAAGCGGCCATGGACGCGCTCGGCCACGGCGGCAAGCCGCAGCGCCCGGCGCGCAAGCGCGCCTAGTCTTCCGCGCCGGGCCGGCGCCTCAGAGGCCGCCGATCAGTCCGCTGAGCTTCGGTGCGAAGACGCCATAGCCCATGCTCACCGACACGCGCAACTCGGGCATGAAGGCCGCGAAGGACATGCCGAACCCGACCAGCCCGCCGACCACCAGACCGAGCACGGCGAGCGCTCTCCCGTGCTGCTTGAGGATCGACAGGGTGGCGTGGAGGAAGGTCAATGCGGTGTTCCTTGAAGGCGGAGCACCGGATTATTCAACCAATTTGGTTGGATTTCAACCATTTCGGTCGAAATCGATGGAGAGACCTTTCAAGCCGCGGGCAGAAACTTCCTCACATGCGCCGCGAAGGCCGCGGTCAGGGCGGTCGGTGCCTCGCGCGCCAGGGCCAGCGTGACGCCCACGCTCGGCAGCTCGGGAAAGCCGTTGCTCGCGTCGAGGATCTGCAGGTCTTCGGGCACGGCCGTGCGCGTGAGCACGGTGACGGCTTGGCCCGAACGCGCCATGCCCACCAGGCCCGACAGGCTGCTGCTCGCATAGGCGAGCCGGTAGGCGCGGCCCGCGGCCTCGAGCGCACGCCGCGGCAGCAGGTGGTCGAGCGCATCGGGCGCGCCGAGCGCGAGCGGCAGCGGATCGAGGGCGACGGCCGCGCTGCCGCGCTGCGCCACCCACACCAGCGGCTCGTGGCGGATCAGGTCGGCGCCCGCGGCATCGGCGGCCACCGACACCAGCGCGAGATCGACCGCGTGCCGCGCCAGGAGCTCGTGCAGCCGCGGCGTGGGCGCGCACATCACCTCGAGCTGCACGCCCGGATGCAGGCTCGCGAAGCCCTGCAGCAGGTAGGGCAGGAACACCACCGCGTAGTCATCGGGGCAGCTGAAGCGCAGCACGCCCGACAGCTGCCGGCCGCGCAGCTCGGCCAGTGCCTCGTCGTGCCGGCGCAGCAGTTCGTTGGCGCGCACCAGCAGGCGTTCGCCGGTCGCGGTGAGCGTCACGCCGCGGCCGGTGCGGTGCAGCAGCGGCTGCTCGACGATGCCCTCGAGCTTCTGCATCTGCATGCTCAGCGCCGATTGCGTGCGGCCCACGCGCAAGGCGGCCTGGCCCAGCACGCCGGTCTCGGCGATGGCGACGAAGCTGCGCAGCAGGTCGATGTCCAGCGATTGGCTCACGGCATGAGTTCCCTTGATAGCTGATCTCAAAACAATTCGCTTCCACGCGCGCGGGGCGCCGCGTAACGTGGGCATTTTGATCGGGAAGCACCCCATGAGCAGGAACGACGACCCCCAGTTCTGGCAACAGGCACAGCGCCATCTCGTGCGCTACGGCGGCAGCTTCGAGCCGCTGATCATCGAGCGCGCGCAGGGCTGTTTCGTCTACGACGCCGACGGCCGCGCGATCCTCGACTTCACTTCGGGCCAGATGAGCGCGCTGCTCGGGCATGCGCATCCCGAGATCGTCTCGGTGGTGTCGGAGCACGTGCGCACGCTCGACCACCTGTTCAGCGGCATGCTGTCGCGCCCGGTGGTGGCGCTGGCCGCGGAGATCGCGCGCCATGCGCCCGGTGCGCTCGAACGCTGCCTGCTGCTGAGCACCGGCGCCGAATCGAACGAGGCGGCGCTGCGCATGGCCAGGCTGGTGACCGGCGGCCACGAGGTGGTGGCCTTCACGCAGTCGTGGCACGGCATGACCGGCAGCGCGGCGGCCGCGACCTACAGCGCGGGCCGCAAGGGCTACGGCCCGGCGGCAGTCGGCTCGTTCGCGATCCCGGCGCCCAATGCCTACCGGCCGCGCTTCGCGACGAAGGAGGGCGAACTCGACTGGCGCCGCGAACTCGACGACGGCTTCGAGCAGATCGACCGCCAGTCGACCGGCGCGCTCGCGGCCTTCATCGCCGAGCCCATCCTCAGCAGCGGCGGCATCCTCGAGCTGCCGCCGGGCTACATGGCGGCGCTCAAGAAGAAGTGCGAGGAACGCGGCATGCTGCTGATCGTCGACGAGGCGCAGACCGGCGTGGGCCGCACCGGCCTGATGTTCGCGTGCGACCGCGACGGCGTGGCGCCCGACATCCTGACCCTGTCGAAGACCCTGGGCGCGGGCCTGCCGCTGGCCGCGATGGTGACCACGGCCGCGATCGAGGACGAGGCCCATGCGCGCGGCTTCCTGTTCTACACCACGCACGTTTCCGATCCGCTGCCCGCGGCGGTCGGCCTGAAGGTGCTTGAGGTGGTCGAGCGCGACGGGCTGGTCGAACGCGCGCGCGTCGCGGGCGAACGGCTGCAGCAGGGGCTGCGCCGGCTGCAGTCGCGCCACGAATGCATCGGCGACGTGCGCGGGCGCGGCCTGCTGCTCGGCCTCGAGGTGGTCAAGAGCCGCGACACGCGCGAGCCGGCCTTCGAGCTCGGCGAGGCCGTCACGCGCGAGTGCATGAAGCTGGGCCTGAGCATGAACATCGTGAAGCTGCCCTCGATGGGCGGCGTGTTCCGCATCGCGCCGCCGCTGACGATCAGCGACAGCGAGATCGCCCTCGGCCTCGAACTGCTCGACAAGGCCATCGCCACGGCGGTGCGTTTGCAGCCGGCTTCCTGAGCGATCGCCCGGACCTTCAGCCCGGCTTAAGTTTCGCGAACGATACTGGCTTCGACGGTCTTTCGGCGTTGGTAGAGGTTGCTTCGGCACCCGCTGGCTTGCAGCGGTTCCTCGAGCCGGAGGTCGTCACGAATTCCGCGGAACGGCGCACAGGATTGCGCCGGCGCCGACAACCGGCGCCTGCCGTCTTCCTACGTCCCGCCCGACGCGCCATCGCAGGATGGCCCCATGACAAAGGCATCCGCGGACCCGGCGGTCCACATCGGCATCTCCGGCTGGCGCTATGCCCCGTGGCGCGGCAAGTTCTATCCCGCCGGGCTCGCGCAGCGGCAGGAACTCGTCTTCGCCTCACGCGTGCTGCCGACCATCGAGATCAACGGCTCCTTCTATTCGCTGCAGCGGCCTTCGTCGTACGAGGCCTGGCGCGACGACACGCCCGCGGGCTTCGTGTTCGCGGTCAAGGGGCCGCGCTACATCACCCACCTGCGGCGCCTGAACGACGTGCGGGTGCCGCTCGCGAATTTCTTCGCTTCGGGGGTGCTCGCGCTGCGCGACAAGCTCGGGCCGATCCTGTGGCAGTTTCCGCCGCGCATGGCCTGGGAGCCCGAGCGCTTCGAGGCCTTCTTCTCGCTGCTGCCGGCCACCACCGCGGCCGCGCTGAAGCTGGCGCGCGAGCACGACGACAACGTGGCGGGCCGCACCTGGCTGCACGGCGGCGGGCGGCGGCGCCTGCGGCATGCGGTCGAGGTGCGCGATTCGAGCTTCGTCGACCCGGCCTTCATCGCGCAACTGCGCCGCCACGGCATCGCGCTCGTGGTGGCCGACACGGCGGGCCGCTGGCCGCTGCTCGAGGACCTCACGGCCGACTTCGTCTACCTGCGGCTGCATGGCGACAAGAAGCTCTATGCGAGCGGCTACGGCGAACCGGCGCTCGCGCACTGGGCCCGGCGCATCGCGGCCTGGCGCCAGGGACGGCAGGTGCGCGACGCGAAGCGCGCTTCGAAGGTGGCGGCACCGCGCGGCGCGCGCGAGGTGTTCTGCTACTTCGACAACGACATCAAGGTGCATGCGCCCTACGACGCGGCGCATCTGGCGCAGGCGCTGGGCCTGCCGGCACGGCTGGAGCAGGGCGCGCGCGACCGCTTCGCGCTGCCGCCGGGGATCTCGCTGCGGCCGGCGCGGAAGAAGAAGGCGTAGGACGCCCGCACGGCCATGCTCGCCTGCCAAGTGCATCCAGGTTGCAGCAGCGTCCTACAGGGGGGCCGGCGGACGCGCCCTACTTTCGGTGTCCCGAGGTCACCGACGAGGCGCACATGCCGAGGCCGAACGAGCAGGACGAAGACCGTGCCGGCGCCAGCGCAGGCGCTGAGCCTCCCGCCAAGCGCGGCTTCCTGAACCGCCTCGGCCCCGGCCTCATCACGGGCGCCGCCGACGACGACCCCAGCGGCATCGCCACCTACACCCAGGCCGGCGCGCAGTTCGGCTACGGCATGGGCTGGACCCTGCTGCTGACCTATCCGCTGATGGTGGGCATCCAGCTCGCGAGCGCGCGCATCGGCCGCACTACGGGGCGTGGGCTCACCTCGGCCTTCGCTGCCTTGTGGCCGCGGCCGGTCGTGTTCTTCGCGGTCGTGCTGCTGCTGGTCGCCAATATCGTGAACCTCGCGGCCGACATCGGCGCCATGGCCGAGGTCGCGCGGCTGGGCCTGGGCGGACCCGAGGCGCTCTATGCGCTGGGCTTCGGCCTGCTGTCGCTGGCGCTGCAGGCCTGGCTGCCGTACCACCGCTACGTGCGCGTGCTCAAGTGGCTCACGCTCTCGCTGCTGGCCTACGTGGGCGTGGCGCTGGTGGCGCACGTCGACTGGAAGGCCGCGCTCGCGGGCGCGCTGGTGCCGCGCATGCACTGGGATGCCGAGAGCATCAAGATGGTGGTCGCGATCCTCGGCACCACGATCAGCCCCTACCTGTTCTTCTGGCAGGCGGCGCAGGAGGTGGAGGAGATCGAACGCATCCCCGAGGACCATGCGCTCAGGACCCACCCCGCGCAGGCGCGCGCGCAACTGCGCCGGCTGCGGCTCGACACCTGGGTCGGCATGGGCTTCTCCAACGCGATCGCCTTCTCGATGATCGTGGCTTCGGCCGCCACCCTGCATGCCCACGGCCAGACCGACGTGAGCTCAACCGCGCAGGCGGCCGAGGCCCTGCGCCCGGTGGCGGGCAGCGCGGCCTTCGCGCTGTTCGCGCTGGGGATCATCGGCACGGGCCTGCTGGCGCTGCCGGTACTCGGCGGTTCGGCCGCCTATGCCTGCGCCGAATTCCTGCGCGTGCGCCGCGGGCTCGAGCAGCCGGTCGGGGCGGCGCCGGCCTTCTACGGCATCCTCGCGGCCGCCATGGTCTGCGGCATCGGCATCAGCCTGTGCGGCGTCGATCCGATGGACGCGCTGGTGTGGGCGGCGGTGATCAATTCGCTGATGTCGGTGCCGATCATGGTCGGCGTCATGTGGGCCGCCGGCAGCCGCCGCCTGATGGGCGAGCTGGTGCTGCCGCTGCACTGGCGGGTGCTGGGCTGGGCCGCGACCGGGGTCATGGCGCTGGCGACCCTGGCCTTTCTCTGGACCAGCCTGCGTTCCTGAGCGCTGCCCGCCCGCAGCCCGGGCCTCCGTTCCCGCTCCCACCGATTCCCGTAGTACTTAGTCGGGTTTTGTAATCTAGTGTGTTTAATTGCAACGAGTGTTATATTTTTGGCGAGAAACACTATTTAACACTTAGGCATTCAATCAATGGCGGGCCGCGAGGCTTTCCGGGGATGTTTCATCGATGGAAGCGCTTGAATTGCCATTCGGATCGCCAAAAAGCCCCAGTTTGGTGCATCGCCTGCCGGCCGACCGCCGGTCCTCCTCGGACCACGCATGACCGGTTTCAGCGCCTCGCCCCGCGACCGCCGGCCGCTGCTGAGCTTCAGCATCGAAGGGCTGCCGGCCCGTGACGAACTGCTTTTCAAGTCGCTGGTGCGGCTGCTCGACCACCGCACCCACCAGCACTGGGCCTGGCAGGTCGAGGGTGCCGACCTTCGCGTGGTGGGCGACCGGGCCGCGGTGCTGTCGGCCGAGGCGGCCGATTCGCCGCTGCCGCCCGTGCCGCTGCTGACGGTCGGCGACACGCCGCCGCCGCGCGGCCCCTTCCTGCGGCTGCCGCTGCATGCCGATGCGCTCGAGGCCATGCTCAACCGACTCGGCGCGATGGTGGTCCATGCGCGCGAACTCGGCCTTGCCGCGTCGGCCGAACGCGGCGCGCGCGGCGAGGAATACCGGCTACTGCGCTGGCCCTCGGTCGCGCTGCTCGACTCGCCCGTGCGCATGAAGCTCGCGACCCTGCTCGCGAGTCGCCCGTCCACGCTGGCGGCGCTGCAGCAGCGCTCGAACGCCAGCGCGCAGGAGTGCGCCGACTTCATCGCCGCGCTCGAGCGCGCCGGCTTCGTCGCGGGCCATGGCGGCGCCCCTTCGCGCGCGCCCGAATCGATCTGGCCCGATTCGCAGGTGCATCCCGGCAGCGAGGCGCCGCCCCCGGCGCGCGAGGGCGTGCAGCCTGGCCTGCTCGCGCGCATCCGCAGCCGCCTCGGGCTGCTGTCCTCGGGATCGCGCGCCTGATGCGCCGCGATCCGCCCTGCATGACCCCAACCGATTCCGATTGAGCGTGGAGCACAAGATCCTTTTCACCGGCACCATGGGTGCCGGCAAGACCACCGCCATCGCGGCGGTGAGCGAGATTCCGCCGGTCAGCACCGAGGTGCGCAACAGCGACACCTCGGTCGCCAAGGCCACCACCACCGTCGGCCTGGACTACGGCGAGCTCACGCTCGACAACGGCGAGAAGCTGCGCCTGTACGGCACGCCCGGGCAGATGCGCTTTGACTTCATGTGGCGCATCCTCGCGCGCGGCGCGCTCGGTCTGGTGATCCTGGTCGACAACAGCCGGCCCGATCCGCTGGCCGATCTCGAGGTCTACCTCGACGGCTTCGCCGAGCTCATCGAGCAGACCGCCTGCGTGGTCGCGGTGGGCCGCACCGAGACCCATCCCGAACCCGGCCTCGACGCCTATGCCCAGCGCATGCAGGACAAGGGCGTGCTGTGCCCGGTGCTGCCGGCCAACGTGACCGATCCGCAGCAGGTGGTGCAGCTGCTCGAACTGCTGCTGATCCAGCTCGAAGCCTGAGCGCGGCGCTCCTTTTCTTTCCTTTCTCTTCCGACATGAACATCCCACCCCGCCTCAAGGACGCCGCCGAGTCCGCCGTCGACACGCTCATGCGCGAGATCAAGGGCGTGAAGGCCGTCGTGATCTCGACCGAGGACGGCCTCGAGCTGGCCGCGCGCGTGGAGAACACCGCGCAGGTCGCGCGCCTGTCGGCCATCGCGAGCTCGCTGGCCGCGCTCGGCGCGGTGGCCGGCGAGGAGAGCGGCCTGGGCCAGTGCGAGAACGTTGCGATCGAGTCCGCGCTGGGCCACATCCTGATGCTGCAGGCGCGCCATGACGAGGCCGACCTGATCGTGAGCGTGGTCGCGGGCAAGGACGCGGTCATCGGCCAGGTCCTGTACTTCGCCAAGCAGGCGACGCTGGCGCTGCAGCGCGCCTGAGGCGCGCGCCTCCTCTCTTCACTCTTACCAACCGGCTGCCGCTCATCACTCGCCCGGGTGGCGGCCGATCCTCAGGGCGATGGACTACGAAAGACACCGATGGCAAATATCAAGCAATCCATGGACGAACTGATGACGATCGACGGCGCGCTGTGCGCGGCGCTGGTCGATTCCGGCAGCGGCATGATCCTGGGTCAGGTCGGCTCGGGCGTGGACCTCGAAGTGGCGGCCGCGGGCAATACCGAGGTGGTGCGCGCCAAGAACAAGACCATGCGCGCGCTCGGCCTGAACGACACGATCGAGGACATCCTGATCACGCTCGGCCGCCAGTACCACATCATCCGTCCGCTGCAGAAGCACGAGGGCCTGTTCGTCTACCTGGTGCTCGACAAGTCGAAGTCGAACCTCGCGCTCGCGCGCCGCAAGACGCAGGACGTGGAGCAGGCCCTGGCCGTCTGACGCGGCGCGCGTCGGCAACGGACAATGCCGGCGGCACGCACCACGCCGCCGACCCCACGCCGGACACCGCCGATTGAAGCCCTTTCCCCCCGCCCCGCCGTACCGCATCGTCGCAGCGGACCAGTTGCCGCCGGACCTCGAACAGGCCGCGGGGCTCGACTGGAAAGCCGCGCGGGTGCTGTCGTCCGCGCCCGCCGAGGCACCGCGCGACCAGGCCGCGCCGGCCCTGCCGCCGGCCGCGAGCTGGGCGCTCTACGACCTCGCGGCCGACCGGCTGCTGGGCCACGAGCCCGCGGCCGGCAGCTATCCGCCGGCCGGCCTCGCCAAGCTCGCGACCGCGATGCTGGTGGAGCGCAAGCTGGTCGCCGAACGGCGTGACCGCCGCGCCGAGCGCACGCCGGTCGCGGTCGGCGCCGAGGCCATGGTGCGGCTGTCGGTGCAGCGCCTGCTCGAGGCCGTGCTGATCGCCTCGTCCGACAGCGCGGCCTTCGCGCTCGCCGCCTGGCACAGCGGCACCACCGAGGCCTTCGTCGAGGCCATGAACCGGCAGGCCGCGGCCTGGGGCCTGCGCGACACCCGCTTCGCCTGCCCCGCGGGCCAGGACGAGAGCGCGCGCAGCAATGCCGGCGACGTGCTGCGGCTGGCCGCGCGGCTGATGCACGAGCATCCGGCGCTCGCGGCCATCGCGGGCAAGACCCGGCTCGATCCCTGGGAGCAGGCGCTGCCCAACGTCAACCTGCTGCTGGGCACGGTGCGCGGTGTCGACGGTTTGGCCGCGGCCTTCTCGCCCGCGACGGGCGCACATCAGATCGCCACCGCGGCGCACGAGGGCCGGCGCCTGCTGGCCGTGGTGCTCGGCGCGCCGGACCGCGTGGTCTGTGCCCGGCTCGCGGCGGCGCTGCTGCGCAAGGGTTTCTCGATGCCGGCGGCGGTGCCGGCGCCGGCCTGAGCGCCGCGGCCCGCGGTCAGGCGCGGCCCGACATCGGCCACAGCCGCACGGCCAGCGCCGCGGCCGAGGAGACGATCGCCAGTGCCGTCACCGCGGCCCAGCCCCATTGCGCGAGTGCCAGCGCACCCACCGCGGAGCCGATCGCCATGCCGATGAACATGGCCGTGAACAGCACCGCGTTGAGCCGGCTGCGCGCGCCGGGCTCGATGCCGTAGACGATGGTCTGGTGCGCGATCAGCGTGGCCTGTACGCCGAGGTCGAAGCCGACCACCGCCACCACGATCACCGCGAGCTGCGCGCCCGGCGCCATCAGCGGCGCGAGCGCCATCACCGCGAACGAGACCACCACCAGCGCGGCGCCCAGCCGCGTCACCAGTTCCGGGCCGCGGCGGTCGGCCAGCCGGCCCGCGAGCGGCGCGGCCAGCGCACCGGCCGCGCCCGCCAGGCCGAAGGCGCCGGCCGCGGTGCTGCCGAGGTGGAAGGGTTCGCCGTGCAGCATCACGGCCAGCGTGGACCAGAAGGCGCTGAAGCCGATCGAGATCAGGCCCTGCGCCCAGGCCGCGCGGCGCAGCGCGCCGTGGCGCTGCCACAGCGTGGCGAGCGAGCGCAGCAGCGCGCCGTAGGCCAGGTGCGTGGTGGCCTTGAAGCGCGGCAGCCCGCGCCAGGCGGCCGCGCCGATCAGCGCGATGCTGGCGGCGGCGGCCACGAACATCGTGCGCCAGCCGAAGTGCTCGGCCACGAAGCCGCTGACCACGCGCGACAGCAGGATGCCGAACAGCAGCCCGGTCATCACCGTGCCCACGGTCTTGCCGCGGCTGGCCTCGGGCGCCAGCGTGGCGGCGGCGGGCACGATGTCCTGCGCCATGGTGGCGGCCAGCCCGATCGCCAGGCTCGCGGCCAGCAGCATGCCGACCGAGGGCGAGGCGCCCGCGAGCAGCAATGCCACGCACAGCACGGCCGCCTTCGCGAGGATGATGCGGCGCCGGTCGTAGCGGTCGCCCAGCGGCGCCAGGAACAGGATGCCCAGCGCATAGCCGAGCTGGGTCAGCGTGGGCACGAAGCCGACCGTGCGCGTCGGCGCGCCGATGTCGGCCGCGAGCACGCCCAGCATCGGCTGGCTGTAATAGAGGGCGGCCACCGCGAAGCCGGCGCCGCTGGCGAGCAGCAGCACCAGCGAGGCGGGCAGGGCCGGCGCGGCCGGTGCCAGCGGTTCGGCACCCGCATGCGCTGCTTGAATGGAAGACATGGTATTTACCCTTGGATTCGGCGGAAAGTGCGCGGAGTTTGCAGGGCTGAGCGCTCGAACGGTAGTCCTCGGCAGCGAACAACGTATATACGCCTGATGCATACAAGGCGCAAAATCGCGCCATGGCAACGAATTCCGCCCCCGCAACGCCCGCCGTTCCGGTCGCCAGCGCCCCGGCCGACCGCGTCGAGCTCATGCAGACCTTCGTGCGCATCGTCGAGGCCGGCAGCCTGTCGGCGGCCGCAGCCCAGCTCGGCATGAGCCAGCCCACCGTGAGCCGGCGGCTGCAGGCGCTCGAGCGCTCGCTCGGCCTGCGCCTGCTGCGGCGCTCCACCCACGGCATGAAGCTCACCGAGGACGGCGAGCGCTGCTTCGTGCGCGCGAAGGAGCTGCTGGCCGACTGGGCCGCCTTCGAGGACGAGCTGCGCGGCGCCGGCCGCGCGGCCGAGGGCACGCTGCGCGTGATCGCGCCGCATGCGCTCGGGCAGGACCTGCTGATGCATCCGCTGTACCGCTACCTGCGCGAGCATCCGCGCGTGGACGTCGAATGGCTGCTGCACGACCGGCGCCCCGACTTCATCACCGAGAACATCGACTGCGCGATCCAGGTCGGCGAGATCGACGACCCCTCGGTGGTGGCGCTCAAGCTGTCGGAGATCCCGCGCATCGTGGCCGCCGCGCCGGCGCTGATGGAAGGCCGGCCGCCGATCGCGCATGCCTCCGAGCTCGCGGCGCTGCCCTGGCTGGCGCTGCGCACCTTCTACCGCACCGAGCTGCGGCTCTCGCACGTGACGACCGGCGAGGAATGCCGCGTGCCGATCCGCCCGCGCCTGAGCACCGACGGCCTCTACGCGCTGCGCAACGCGGCCGTGCTGGGGCTCGGCGCCTGCATGGGCTCGGCCTGGCTGCTCAACGACGACATCGCGCGCGGCCGGCTGCTGCGGCTGGTGCCGCAATGGCAGGCGCCGCCGCTGCCGGTGTACCTGGTCTATCCGCAGACGCGCTTCCAGTCGGCCAAGCTGCGGCACTTCATCGAGGCGGTGCGCGCCGCGCTGCCGCGCGCGATCGACGTGGCCGATTCGCTCGCGGGCGTGGTGGCCTGAGGCACGGCGACGCCAGCGGAGGACTTCATGCTCACCCACAAGCAGTTGCGCTACTTCGTCGACATCGTCGATGCCGGCAGCTTCAGCCTCGCGGCGGAACGGCTCTACATCGCGCAGTCGGCGCTGAGCCGGCAGGTCAAGGAGATGGAAACGCAGCTGCAGGTGCCGCTGCTCGAGCGCGGCACGCGCCAGCTCGAGATGACGCCGGCCGGCCGCTCGCTGTATGCCGACGCGCGCCAGATCCTGCGCGCGCTCGATGCCGCCGCGCTGGGCGCGCGCCAGGCGCAGCGCGGCATCGAGGGCACGGTGCAGCTGCTGCATTCGAGTTCGGTGCCGCTGTCGCCGGTGCTGCTCGGCGCGCTGCGCTCGCATGCGCTGCGCTGTCCGGGCGTGGCGATCGAGGTCGCGCAGGCCTCGTCCGAGCACCAGGCGCTCGACATCGCCGAGGGCCGCGCCGACATCGGACTCGCGCGCGCGCCGGTGCTGCGTCGCCATCCGGGCGTGGGCCATGCGCCGCTGTTCGACGAGCCGCTGGTGGTGCTGCTGCCCGCCGCGCACGCGCTGGCCGGGCGCGCGCGGCTGCGGCTCGCCGAGCTGCGCGCCGAGCCCTTCGTCGCGCTACCGTACCGCGAGCGCGGCGGGCTCAGCCATGCGGTGGCCGAACTGTGCCGCGCCGAGGGCTTCGAGCCCGTGGGCGCGCAGGTGCGCTCGCGCAAGTGGTCGCAGCTCGCGCTGGTGCAGGCCGGCTTCGGCCTCGCGATCGTGCCGGCCTCGATGGCCGCGCAGGCGCCCGCGGGCGTGCGCGCGCTGCCGCTCGACGGCGAGGGCTGCCGCAGCGGCGTGCTGGTGCTGTGGCGCGAGGGCGGGCCGCGGCATGCGCTCGCGCTGCGCGAGTCGCTGCAGGCCGCGTTCGCGCCATCGATCTGATTTCGAGATCGCCGCGCGTCGCATTCGGCATTGGCGCGGCGCGCCGCGAGCGCCTAGATTCGCGTTCGCCCCCACGAAGCGAACGCCCATGACCTTTTCGTCGTCCCTGCAGCACCTGCTGCCCTTCACGCCGCTGCAGCTACTGGCCATCTGTGCCGGCATCGTCGCGGCCTACGTGATCTTCGGCATCGCCGGCTTCGGCACCGCGCTGGTCGCCGGGCCCGTGCTCGCGCAGTTCGTGCCGGTGGCCACGGTCGTGCCGCTGCTGGCGCTGCTCGACTTCGTCGCGGCCGTGGTCAACGTGAGCCGCGACGCCGGCGCGGCCGACCGCGCCGAGCTGCGCCGCCTGGTGCCGCTGATGGCGTTCGGCAGCCTCGTGGGCGCCGCGCTGCTGCTGCTCGGGCGGCCGCAGGCGATGCTGCTGGCGCTGGGCATCTTCGCGGTCGCCTATGCGCTGTATGCGCTCAGCGGCTGGCGGCCGGTCGCGCGGCTCTCGGCGCGCGCGGCCGTGCCCTTCGGCTTCGTCGGCGGCATCTTCTCGGCCATGTTCGGCAGCGGCGGCTTCATCTACGCGATCTATCTCGCGGGCCGCATCGACGAAAAGGAACGCGTGCGCGTCACCCAGTCCACGCTGATCGGCCTCAGCACGCTCACGCGCGCGCTGCTGTTCCTGGCAGCGGGCGTGTATGGCGAGATCTCGATCCTCGCGCTCGCCGTGCTGCTGCTGCCCGCGATGCTGCTGGGCACCGCGCTGGGCCGGCGCATCACGCTGCGGCTGTCGCGCGAGCAGTTCCTGCGCGTGGTCGCGCTCGCGGTGCTGTGCTCGGGCGCCTTCCTGATCGTGCGCTACGCGATGGGCTGAAGCCCGTGCGCTCAGGCCGCCTGCAGCCGGGGCGGCGCGACCTCGGGTTCCGCGCGCGGTTCGGCGCGCCGCGCGGCGATCGCCTCGGCGAGGAATTCCGCGTCGCGCGCCACGCCCGAGAAACGTCCCGAACCCCAGGTATGCAGCCACGGCAGCCCGAGGAAATACAGCCCCGGCTCGCGCGTGACGCCGCGCTGGTGCACCGGGTGGCCGCGGCCGTTGAACACCGGTGCGTCGACCCAGGCGAAGTCGGGCGAGAAGCCGATGCACCACAGCACGCTGGTGATGCCCGCGGCCGCGAGATCGAGCCGGGTGCGTTCCTCGGCCGGCTCCCACACGGGCGCGTAGACCGAGGGCGGCGGCGCCTCGATGCCGTTGGTGGCGATGAACTTGTCGATCGAGGCGTTGATGCCGTTGTAGATGCGGTCGGCATGGTCGAGGTGCTCGCGCAGGTTGGGCTGGAACTGCAGCACGCCCTGGTCCAGGTCGGTCAGCAGGCCGAACAGTTCCATGCCCTCGCGCGCGAAGCGCCGCAGGTCGATGTCGCGCCCGCCGTCGCGGCCGGTCACGTAGTGGTTGGTGTTGTCGCGCACGCCCTCGCGCAGCGGATGGGCGGTGACCGGCATGTCGTAGTACTGCATGTCGGCCAGCCAGTCGACCACCTCGCGGCCGCGGTAGAAGCGCGCGCAGCGCGGTGCGTCGCCCGTGGCCAGGTAGACCTTGCGGCCGGCCAGGTGCAGGTCCTCGGCGATCTGCGCGCCCGACTGGCCGCAGCCCACCACCAGCACCGCGCCCTCGGGCAGTTGCGCGGGGTTGCGGTACTGCGCCGAGTGGTACTGCGCCACCGAGGCCGGCAGCTTCTCGGCCAGCCGCGGCACGATCGGCTTGTGGTAGCCGCCCGAGGCCACCACCACCTGGTCGGCGGTGTAGAGGCCGGCGTCGGTCTGCACCTCGTAGCGGCCGCGCTCGCCGCTTTGCGGCACGTGCACCACGCGCTGCACCGTCACGCCCTCGAGCGCGGGCGGCTTCACCTGCGCCACGAAGCCCGCGAGCCAGTCGTTGATCTGGTCCTTGACCATGAAGCCGTGCGGATCGTCGCCCTGGTAGGGCCAGCCCGGCAACTGGCATTGCCAGTTGGGCGTGACCAGGCAGAACGAATCCCAGCGCTGCGTGCGCCAGCTGTGGACCAGGCTGCGCTTCTCGATCACGAGGTGGTCGATGCCGCGCTGCTGCAGGCAGTGGCTCAGCGACAGGCCGGCCTGTCCGCCGCCGACGATCGCCACGCTGTAGTGGCTGCGGCCGCCGTAGGGATGCTCGGGATGGGTGGGGTGGGACATGGGGTCTCTCTTTCTCGATGGGGGCGCAAGGGGGAGGTCAGTCGAAGGCCAGCACGGTGACTTCGGCGGCGGGCTCGAAGCGCGCGGCGATGCGCTCGATCTCGGCGAGCTGGTCCATCGCCTGCGAACAGGCGAAGCCGTACTTCGCGCGCACGCGTTCGGAGGCGATGCCGAGCGCCTCGCGCGTGCGCCGCAGGAAATCGTCGAGCGCATAGCGTTCGCCGGGCGCGAGGAAGTCGCGCACCACCAGCGAGGGCGAGTAGCAGCGCGATTCGCTGGCATCGGGCCAGCGCACCTGGAAATGCATCACCGGCATGGGGCGGTCCTCGTCTCGATGGCGTGGGGGCGGCGCAGGCCTTCGCGGTACAGGGCGACGTGCCGCTGCGCGCTCTCGGCCCAGCTGAAGTGCCGCGCGAGCCGGGCCGCCGATCGCGCGATGCGCGCGTCGTCGCGCCGCGCGAGCGCATCGGCCAAGGCCTGCGCGATCGAGCCCGCATCGAGCGGGTCGGCCCAGCTCACGTCCTCGGGCGCGAGGTAGTCGATGAAGGGCGCGATGCGCGAGGCCACCACGGGCCGGCCGCTCGCCAGGCCTTCGAGCACCACCAGGCCGAAGCCTTCGCGCAGCGAGGGCATCGCGACCACGTCGGCCAGGCGATAGAGCGCGGGCATGTCCTCATCGGCCAGCGGCCCGGTGAGCCGCACGGCGCGGTCCGGACCTTCGGCCAGCCCGAGGCGCGCGAGCGCGCTGGCGAAGGCCTGCATGGTGGTGCTGTGGTCGAGCAGGCTCGCGCCGCCCGCGATCACCAATTGCGCATCGGCCTGGCCCGGGCGCTGCCGCAGCAGTGCGAAGGCCTCGAGCAGGCGCAGCGTGTTCTTGCGTTCCTCGACGCCGCCGACGGCCAGCACCACCGGCGCGCTGGTGCGCAGACCGAGCCGCCGCGCGAGCGCCGCGTCGCCGGCCTGCATGCGCGGCGAGAAGCGCGCGGTGTCGATGCCGTTCGCCACCTCCTGCGCCGCGATCCCGTGCTGCCGAGCGAGATGCTCGCACCAGAGCCGGCTCACGCAGAACACCTGTCGCGCGCGAACGAAGGCCTGGTGCTGCCAGTGCGCGAGCTGCGCATCGGCGAAGTCGTCGAGGTGATGGACCGTGCGCACGAAGCCCTCGATGCGGCCCATGTCCTGCAGCCGTGCCAGCGCATTGCCGCCGATGGAGTCGTGGGTGTGGAGCACGTCGAAGCGCTCGTGCTCGAGCAGCGCGCCCAGGTGATCGACGAAGGCCGCGATGCGCGTGCGCACCATCGCCACCGTGTCGGCCGGCGTGCCGTGCACCGGCACGAGCTCGGCGCGGCAGGGCGGTTCGCGGAAGAAGCGCTGGCCCGGCGCGGCCGGCGCGAACACGGTGACGGCATGGCCGGCCTCGTGCAGCGCACGCGCGAGTTCCAGCGTGTGGACCACGCCGCCGCGCGGGTTGACCGAATGCGTGAGCAGCCCGATGCGCAGCGGGCGCTCGAGGTCGTCGTCAGCCATGGCGGGCCTCCTCGCGCAGGCCGGACGGCGCCGGCGGCTGGATGAAGGCATCGCGGCCGAAGTCCCACAGCAGGGCCTCCTCGCCATCGGCGCGCAGGCGCACGGTGCGGCTGGGGTCCACGGTGCCGATCACGCCGCAGGCGATGTCGCGCGCCGCGAAGCGCGCGAGCACGCGCGCGAGCTGCGCGGGCGCGACGCTGAGCACGAAGCCGTAGCTCGGGAACGACGACAGCCAGCGCAGCAGCGGCACGCCCTCGGGCTTCGGCAGCGCATCGAGCTCGATCGAGGCGCCGACGCCCGAGCATTCGAGCAGCATCATCGCGGTGCCGACCGCGCCGGCCATGCTGATGTCCTTGCCGGCGCGGCACAGGCCGGCCTCGGCCAGCGCGGGCAGCAGCTCGAGGTCGGCGCGCAGCCGTGCGGCCGGCGCGCGCGTCGAGGCGTTCCAGTAGGGGAAGGGCTCCTCGTAGGCGCCGCGCAGGTCGGCCGCCATCACCAGCAGGTCGCCGGGCCGCGCATCGAAGCTCGTGATCAGCCGGCGCGCATGGCCGAGGATCGCGACCGCGAGTTGCGGCCGCTCGCTGCGGTTGTTGCTGTGGCCGCCGACGATCGGCACGCCGTAGCGCGCCGCGGCCTCGGCCATGCCGCCGAGCACCTGGTCGGCCGGGTTCATGCCGCTGCTCCACAGCGCATCGACCACCGCGGTCGGGCGCCCGCCCATCGCGTAGATGTCGCTCACGTTGACCATCACGCCGCAGTAGCCCGCGAACCAGGGCATGCGCACGATGAAGTCCTCGACCAGCCCCTCGATCGCGAACAGCAGGTAGCCGCCGCGGCCGTCGGGAATGGCGGCGCAGTCGTCGCCCACGGGCACGGCCTGCGCGAGCGCCGCGTGGCCGCCGGGCAGCGAGCGGCCCAGCGCGGCCACCACCTCGCTGATGTCGCGCTTGTGGGCGAAGCCGCGCGTGGCGCGCAGCGCTTCGGCGATCTCGGCGGCGCGGCTCATCGCGGCACCTTCGCGCGCGTGACGAAGCCGCTGACCGGGTCGTGGCAGGGCGGATAGAAGCCGAGGTCGGCGCGCATGCGCGCATGCGGGCGGCCCTGCACCTCGCATTCGCCGAGCGTGGTCCAGCCGAGCTTGCGGAACAGCGGCTCGTTCTGCAGCTGCACCTGCGCGAGGAACAGCGTGCAGCCCAGCGCATGGGCGCGCGACACCGCGAGCCGGATCAGCGTCGCGCCCAGGTGGCCCTGGCTGCGGAAGGCCGGGTGCACCGCGAGCCGCGAGCCCCACCATTCACCCGCGGCCGCGCCGCGGTGGATGCGTACCGTGCCCACCACCTGCTCGGGCATGCCGGCGTTGCACGACATCGCGACCAGCAGCAGCGCGTGGTCGTCGATCGCGTCGCGGTCGTCGCGCGCGAAGATGCCCTGCTCGATGCAGAAGACGGCGCGGCGCAGCGCCATCGCCTCGTCGCGTTCCCATTGCTGGGAAGCCTCGCGCACGAGGTATTCGACCGGCGCGTAGGCCAGCGGCAGCTCGCTCCAGGCTTTGGCGGTCTTCATCTCAGGCCTCGTAGACGGACAGGGACGAGCAGGCGCCGCACTTGCCGCAGCCGGCCTTGATGTCGGCCGAGCGCAGCCCGGCCGCCGCGACGCGCCGGCCCAGCGGCTCGAGCAGCGACTTCATGAACTCGGGCGTGGGGGCGGGATGGTCCTCGAGCGGCGTGCCGCTGATCGGTACGAAGGGCACGACGAAGGGATAGACGCCGCGCGCGAGCAGTTCGTCGCAGATCGAGAGGATGGCCTCGCGCGAATCGCCGAGACCCGCGAGGATGTAGGTGCTGACCTGGCCGCGGCCGAACACCGCCACCGCGGCCTCGAAGGCGCTCATGTAGCGCGACACCGGCACGCTGGCCTTGCCCGGCATGATGCGTTCGCGCACCTCGGGCGTGACCACCTCCAGGTGCATGCCCAGCGTGTCGATGCCCGCGGCCTTCATGCGCTGGAACCAGCGGTCGTCGTCGGGCGGCTCGCACTGGCCCTGGATCGGAATGTCGACCGCAGCCTTGATCGCGAAGGCGCTCTCGCAGAGCACCGCCGCGCCGCGGTCGGTGGCGTTGGGCGTGCCGGTGGTCAGCACCATGTGCTTCACGCCGTCGAGCAGCACGGCTGCGCGCGCCACCTCGGCGAGCTGCTGCGGCGTCTTGTGCGCGATGGTGCGGCCGGCCGCGAGCGACTGGCCGATCGCGCAGAACTTACAGCTCTTGCGCCGGCTCTCGTAGCGGATGCAGGTCTGCAGCACGGTGGTGGCGAGCACGTCGCTGCCGTGCAAGGTGGCGATGTGCGAATAGGGCACGCCGTCGAAGGTCTGCATCGCATAGAAGCGCGGCTGGCGCGGAAAGGCGATGTTTGCGATCGGGATGCTGCCGCGCATCACGCGGCTCACGCCCTGCGCGTTCGGCGCCTCGGCCGTGAACGGCGAATGCCAGGCGCTCGCGGTGTGCACCGGCACCATGATCGTGTGGCCGTCGACCAGCACGGCCTTGTGGTCCGAGGGGCCGGCGCCGCCGCGGCGGCTGGCGGCACCCGCGCCGGGATCAACCAGCCGCAACCCGAAGGACTGGAGCTCCGTCATCAGCTGGCGGCTGTCCACCGGCGCGGAATTCGGTGCGGGATTCGGTGCGAGGGCGGCGGTCGTCGTCATGGTCGGGGCTCCGTGGGTGGGAAGAAAGGGTGTGCATCGGCACGGTGGTGGCCGCGGGCCGGTCGTCGATGGCGAGCGAGAGCAGCTCGGGGCGCGCGTAGTGGCCCACCGAATCCATCATTCGCTTGCGCTTGGCGATCAGCGCCATGTCGAGGTCGGCGATCACCATGCCCTCGCCCTCGGTGAGCGGCGGCGCGAGATGCCGGCCCTCGGGCGAGACGATGGCCGTGTGGCAGCCGCCGCGCAGCGCCTTCTGCAGGTTCGGGTCGGGCGTGACGCTGCGGATCTGCTCGTCGCTGAGCCAGCCGGTGGCGTTGACCACGAAGCAGCCCGACTCGAGCGCGTGGTGGCGGATCGTCACCTCCATCTGCTCGGCGAAGATCGGGCCCACCAGCGAGCCCGGGAACTGCGCGCAGTGGATCTCCTCGTGCTGCGCCATCAGGCTGTAGCGCGCCAGCGGGTTGTAGTGCTCCCAGCAGGCCAGCGCGCCGACGCGGCCGATGGCGGTGTCGACCACCTTGAGCCCGGCGCCGTCGCCCTGGCCCCAGACCATGCGCTCGTGGTAGGTCGGCGTGATCTTGCGGCGCTTGAGCGCGAGCGTGCCGTCGGCGTCGAACACCAGCTGTGTGTTGTAGAGGCTGCCGTGGTCGCGCTCGTTCACGCCGAGCACCACCACCACGCCGCGGACGCGCGCCCGCTCGGCCACGGCCTGCGTGACCGGGCCGGGCACCACCACCGCGCGCTCGGCCAGCAGCAGGTGCGGCGCGCCCTGCAGCACCGGCGGCAGCACGAAGCTGAAGTAGGGGTAGTAGGGCACGAAGGTCTCGGGAAAGACCGCGAGCTGCGCGCCCTTTGAAGCGGCTTCGTCGATCGCGCTGCACACCCGATCGAGCGTGCCGTCGGGACGGTCGAAGTCCGGCGCGATCTGGATCGCCGCGGCGCGGACGATGCGGGGTGCGGTGGCCATCGCTTACAGCGTCCAGGTGTCGAGGATGAAGGCGTTCTGCTTGCGGTGCAGCAGGATCAGGTCGAGCACGTCGAGCGGGTTGATCGGCTTGATGCCCTCGATCAGCGCGCCCTCGCCGTGGCCGTAGAGCGCCTGCAGCGCGAAGCGGCAGGCGTAGACCTTGCCGCCCTCGGCGATGAAGGTGGCGATCTGCTTGTTGAAGTTCTGGTGGCCCGGGAAGGCCTCGTCGCCCAGGGTCGGGAAGCCGCGCTGCACGCCCAGCGTGACGCCGGGGCCGTAGAGAAGGATCGAGGTCTCGAAGCCCTTGCGCTTGAGGCGGGTGGCCTGCAGCAGGTTGACGAAGCCGATCGAGCCTTCGAAGGCCACGGTGTGGAAGGTCACGAGCGCCTTCTCGCCGGGCTCGGCCTTCACGTCTTCGAACACCTTCTCTTCGTAGTCGACGAGGAACTCGCCTTTTTCGTTGCGGGGACGGGTCACGGTGGGCATGGGGTACTCCGGTGAAAGGGATGAAGGAGAGGAACGCAGCAGCGTCTGCGCGCCTTCTTCTTCGCATGCCATGTGCCAAGGCGCGGGGCCCGCGATGCAATCAAGTTGCGATCAAGGCGCAGCGGTGCCGCATGCGGGCGCGAAAAAAATTTCGCGCGGGTGCCGCGAGCGGGTCGCGCGGCGTTCGCGGCGGGCCGGGCCGCACCGTGGCGAAGCGTTCGGCGTGCGATCAATGCACCCGATCAATGGGGTTGATCGCACCCGTTCGAGGCATCGCCGGCCCTGGTAACCCCCAGGGGACGGGCACGTTTCCTGCGGGTTGATCGGTCCCCCGATGCAATCAATGGATGCAATCAAGTGGCCGCCACCGACACCGCCCCGATCGCCCCCATCACGCTGCACTGGCGCAAGCAGCTGCGCGCCAGCGCCAAGCCGGCCTACCTGCTGCTGGCCGACCTGATCGCCGACGACATCCGCACCGGCCGGCTCGGCGCGCGCGACCGTCTGCCCACGCTGCGCGAGCTGGCGGCGGACCTGCAGCTCAACTACACGACCGTGGCGCGCGGCTATGCCGAGGCGCGCAAGCGCGGGCTGATCGATTCGCGCGCGGGCACCGGCACCTTCATCCGCACCGGCAGCCCGAGCCTGCGGCTGCGCGGCGGCAGCGGCGCCGAGATGACGATGAACATGCCGCCCGAGCCGCGCGACGAGCACCTGGTGGCGCGCATGCACGAGGGCGCCGCGCAGGCCTTCGCGCAGGCCGACCTCTACGACCTGCTGCGCTACCAGGACTTCGGCGGCACGGTGCACGACCGCGAGGCCGCGATGCAGTGGCTGCGCCCGCACGTGCCCGAGGCCGGCGTCGACCGCATCCTCGTGTGCCCCGGCATCCACGGCGTGCTGACCGCGCTGATCTCGCAGCTCGCGCGGCCCGGCGAGCTGGTGTGCGTGGAGTCGCTGACCTATCCGGGCATCAAGGCCATCGCGGCCCAGCTCGGCGTGCAGCTGCATGCGCTGCAGCTCGACGACGACGGCCCGATCGCCGATGCCTTCGAGCACGCCTGCAAGACCCTGAAGCCCAAGGCGCTGTACTGCAACCCGACCCTGCTCAATCCCACCACCGGCACCGTGAGCCGCGCGCGGCGCGAGGCGCTGGCCGACGTGGCGCTGCGCTACGCAGTGCCGATCATCGAGGACGACGCCTACGGCATGCTGCCGCGCCAGATGCCGCCCACGCTCGCCACGCTGGCGCCCGCGCTCACCTACTACGTCACCGGCTTCTCCAAGTGCTTCGGCGCGGGGCTGCGCAGCGCCTATGTCTGCGCGCCGACCGCGCGCCAGTCGCAGCGGCTCGCGGGCGCCCTGCGCGCCACCACGGTGATGGCCTCGCCGGTCACCAATGCGCTGACCACGATGTGGGTCGAGGACGGCACGGCCGACGCCATGCTGCAGGCGGTGCGCGCCGAATCGGCCGCGCGCCAGCTGCTGGCCGCGCGCCATCTCGGCGGCCACGGGCTGCAGGCCCATCCCGAGGGCTTCCATGCCTGGCTGCCGCTCACGCCGGGCTGGAGCCCGGTCGAGTTCGCCTCCTTCCTGCGCACGCGCAACGTGGGCGTGGTCGCGAGCGCGGCCTTCTCGACCGACGGCGATCCGCCCGACGCGGTGCGCATCTGCCTCGGCGGCCCGATGTCGCGCGAGGAGTGCGACGACGCGCTGCGGCTGATCGCGGACACGCTGACGCATCCGCTGCATCCGCACGCGACGGTGCAGGAAAGAGCCTTCTAGCTAGGCAGGGTCGTGGCAGCAGACGCAGAGCTTGTTGCCATCGGGATCGCGGAAGTAGGCGCCGTAGTAGTTGGCGTGGTAGTGCGGGCGCAGCCCGGGCGGGCCCTCGCAGCGCCCGCCGTGGGCCAGCGCCGCGGCATGGACGCGGTCGACCGTGGCGCGGTCGGCCGCCAGCAGCGCGACCATCTGGCCGTTGCCCACCGCCGGCTCCTGGCCGTCGAAGGGCGCGCCGATCAGGAACAGCGGGCGCGGCGCATCGGGGCGCTGCCAGCCGGCCCAGGGGCGGCTGTCGTCGCGAAAGCGCAGCGCATGGCCGAGCTCGGCCATGAGGGCGGCATGGAAGCCGAAGGCGCGCTCGAAGTCGCTCACGCCGAGGAATACGTGGGAAAGCATGGCGGCAGGCCCGGGAAGCGAGGGGGACGGCTATCGTGCCTCAAGGGCCGCGCTATCCCGGCCGGTTGTTACGGCGTGAAACACCGGCCTACAGCCCGGTAAGATCGCCGGACTGGCCGGAACGCCGTTCCGGCCGCCGGCTCCACCCGCACCCTCATCCATGGTTTTGGCCCGCTACCGAAGAAAAGGCGCTGCCTGATGGCGACCGCCGCCTCGATCACCAGCCTCACGCCCGTGCCGGCCTCCGCCGACGAGGCCGAGGCCTGGGTGCGCGGCGAGCTGATCCGCAGCCTGATGCGCTCGGCGCGCGGTTCCTACCTCGTGTCGGGCACCTTGATGGTCGGCATGGCGGCGCTCAACTGGTCGGCGCTGCCGCGCTGGGAGGTGCTGACCTGGCTCACCGCCGGCCTGATCTCGATGGCCTGCCGGGCCTGGGCCGCGCGCGTGTACGCGGTGCGCTACGTCGGGCGCAGCGCGCTGGCGCAGCAGCAGTACGCCGACCGCTATGCCTTCGTCTGGACCGCCAGCGCCTTCGTCTGGGGGCTGTCGGTGCTGCTGTTCTTCGAGCGCGTGCCGCAGGTCAACCAGTTCATCAGCTGGCTGGTGATCGCGGGCGTCGCGACCTCGCCGCTCAACGGGCTGGCGCTGCACCCGCCGCTGCTCAAGCGCTTCGTCAACACGCTGTTCGCCACCGTGCTCGGCTCGGTGCTGGTGCGGCTGGTGGTCATCAACCTCGAGCATCCGCAGTTCCAGTACGGCTTCCTGCTGCCGATCCTGCCCACGCTGCACTGGTACCTCCTGCTGCGCGCCGGTCATCACATCCACGAGACCGCGCGCAACAGCCTGGAGCTGCTGTTCCACAACCACATCCTGATCAAGTCGCTGACCCAGCAGCGGCAGGCGGCGGTGGCGGCCGTGGCGATGAAGAACCGCTTCCTCGCGAGCGCCGCGCACGACATGCGCCAGCCGGTGCTGGCCCTGTCGCTGTACGCCGACTGGCTGCGCAACGAGCCCGAGCTGGTGCTCGAGCTGGCACCGAAGATCGTGCGCGCCACCCATGCGGTCAATGCGCTGTTCGATTCCATGTTCGACCTCGCGCGTATCGACTCGGGCCAGGTGCGGCTGCACATCGAGCGCGTGGACATCGCCGAGCTGCTGCAGGACCTCGAGCTGCAGTACCGCCCCGTGGCCGAGAGCAAGGGGCTCGATTTCCGCGTCCACGTGACCGAGGGCAGCTTCCTCACCGACCCGATCCGCGTGCGCCGCATGATCGGCAACCTGCTGGCGAATGCGATCAAGTACACGCCCGAGGGCGGCGTGCTGCTGGCCTCGCGCCGCACCCGCGAGGGCATGCGCGTGGAGGTCTGGGACACCGGCATCGGCATCGCGCCCGAGCACCTGCGTGACGTGTTCCTCGAGTTCTACAAGGTGGCCGACCATGCCGGCACCTCCGACGGCTTCGGCCTCGGCCTGGCGATCGTCGCGCGCCTGTCGCACGTGCTGGGCCACCCGGTCAGCGTGCGCTCGCGCCTGGGCAGCGGCAGCGTGTTCCGCGTGGCACTGCACGATGCGGACGAGGCGGTGGCGCAGGCGCGGGTGAGCGCGGCGGTGGGCTGAGAGCCTCCGCGTCGTCGGGCCGACCTAGGGATTTGGCGCAGGGCCGAGGTGCCCGCTGCTGTTATCTTCCCCGCCATCTCGAAACGGAACCGCAGAGCCGCATCCAGCAGGCCGGTTCCGTTCTTTCAAGACAGGGCACGGGAGGGCCCGCAGAGATGATCCACAAGTTCAGATACGCCGTGGGAGCGGCCTTGGTCGCGATGTTGTGCGCATGTGGTGGCGGAGGCGGCGGTGGTTCCGCCGGTTTCGCTTTCCTGCCGCCGGTTGCTCCGCCCGCGACGGGCGGTCCTTCCGGTCCGTCCGGCCCCTCGGAACCCGAAACCCCCACGCCCACCGACAACGCGCCGCCGGTCGCCGCGGCTGCGAAGGCTTCGGCGGGCACGCTGGGGCTGGTCGCCACGCTCGACGGCAGTGGCAGCAAGGCTTCGGCGGGGCGGTCGCTGAGCTATGCCTGGATGCTGCAGTCCAAGCCGCTGGGCAGCCAGTCGGTGCTGGCCGATGCGAATGGCGCGAAGCCGTCGCTGCTGCTCGACGAGCAAGGCGACTATGTCGTGCGGCTGGTGGTGAACGATGGCGTGAAGGACAGCGAGCCGGCGTACCTCACCGTCACGCCCGTGCTACCCGCCGCTACAGGCCCGCTGTTCAAGTTCGCGCTGGTCGAAACCGTCGCCGCGGTCGATCCGGGCCGATCGGGCTCGTACTCGGACTGCCAAGCCTGGCGCGCTGGAGACCATGTACGCGACTTCTGGCCGGTCGACGTCAACGCGAGAGATTGCAACAGGGTAGGAAGCCTTCCATCCGATTTCGAGGTGCGGTCGCGCGGGCTCGGCAGCCTGTTCGGGCTCGAGCCCGAGCGTTTGCCCGTCTTCATTTCCACGGTCCTGGGAACGCCCAGGCTGGGCGTGTTTCCCGCGGATGCACCGGCGACGCCGGTCAGCACGAGCTATGAAATTTCGCCGGACATCGTTGCGCTGGCACGCACGCCATTCGGCAAGAGCACGGGCGCGTCGCTCTACTTCTCGCTCAACGGCAATCGGATGGTCTACCTGCCCGACGATCCGGGAGTTCTGCCGGTGCGTCCGAAGGCGCGCTATCGGATCGTGGGTGCGGTGCTGCCCGAGAACGCGCCCGAGGGCTGGGAGGCTGCCGTGGAGATCACGGTCCGGTTGCGCGTGAATGCCAGCGACCTCCTCACGCCGGTCGCGAGCTTCGACGTCTACTCGAAGCGCTTCAGTGCGGATTTCTCGGAGGACGTGATGCTCGATCTCAACGCGGCTGTCTATCCGCAAGCAGCCGGGGCGACGCAAGCGAGCTATCTGCTCGAGGTGACGCAGCAGGTGGCCTACCAGCGCAAGACGCTGCCTTGAGGCCGGAACCGATACCCCCCCGCGCCTGAAAAGAAAAAGCCGCGCCCAGGGGCGCGGCTCGTTCACTGCACTGCCGCAAGGGCCTCAGCCCGACAGCAACCCGTTCGTGCGCGCGTAGTGCAGCGCCTGCGTGCGGCTCTTCACGCCGAGGCGGCGGAACAAGCGCCACAGGTGAACCTTCACCGTGTGCTCGCTGATCTCGAGGTCGGTGGCGATGTCGCGGTTGCTCATGCCCTTGTCGAGCATGGCGATCAGCTGGGTCTGGCGCTTCGAGAGCTTGCTGTTGCTGGCCAGCGGCGGCTCGTCGGTTTCTTCCGAACCGGCCATCAGCAGGCCGCGCAGGGCCGCCGCCAGCTCGGCCGAGCTGGCCGACTTCTCGATGTAGGTGTCGGCACCGGCTTCGATGCAGGCGTCTTCCATGTCGGCCGAGGGCGCCGCCGAATAGACGGCGATCGGCACGTTGGGATAGACCTGCTTGACCGCGATCACGCCCGAAACGCCGTTGGTGTCGGGCAGCTTCAGGTCGAGACAGAAGAGCGTGGGCGCTCCGCGCTGCGCGACGGAACTCGCGAGCTTGTCGAGCCGTTCGAGCTCGACGATGTTCTCGGCCGGACGAAGGCGCCGCAGGACCATCACGATCGCGTCGCGCATCAGGGGGTGGTCGTCGATGACATATATGCTCATGTTTTCTTCCTTTGTGATCGCACCGTCTTCTCTCTTCACGTCCACCGGCGGATGGGCCGATGGCGGTTGCCGGATCATCCGCCCTTGGTGGTGGCGGTGGCCTCCGACAGTGCCTCCAGCGCCTCGCTCGCGGCGCGCAATCCTTCATCCGTGGCGATCGGCTCGAGCCGATCCGCATAAGTCGTCAAGGCCGCGCCGCGCTGCTCCTGCAGCGCCGCGATGGTACGGCCGGCCTCCTGCGGCGAGGCGAATGCTCGGCTCTGCAGCAGGGTTTCGCCGCTCGCGTCGAGCAGCTTGAAATAGAACATCCCGTCGCGCTCGCGGTACTGTTTGAAGCCGGCCTTGCCGGCCCCCTTGCCGCCCTTGCGCGCCTTGGCGCCGTCGCCCGCGTCGGCCAGGTTGCGCAGGCCGACCGCGTGGCGCAGCCGCGTCATGAACGGGCGCGACAGCGCGCGCGCCTTGTCGGCGCCGACGAGCAGCGTGCGCTCGATCTGCGCCGGGTCGGCCATCAGCGCCTCGTAGCGCTCGCGCAGCGGCGCCACCTCGCGGTCGATGCGCTCGAACAGCACCTGCTTGGCGTCGCCCCAGGCGATGCCCTCGGCGTAGGACTTGCGCAGCGCTTCCGTTTCGTCGGCGCTCGCGAAGGCCTGGTAGATCTGGAACAGCGCCGAGCCCTCGGTCTCCTTGGGCTCGCCGGGCGCGCGCGAGTCGGTCACGATGCTCGCGATCTGCTTCTGCAGCTGGGCGCGCGGCGTGAACAACGGGATCGTGTTGTTGTAGCTCTTGCTCATCTTGCGGCCGTCGAGGCCGGGCAGGGTGGCGACGGCCTCGTCGATCTCGGCGTCCGGCAGCGTGAAGTGATCGCCATAGAGGTGGTTGAAGCGCTGCGCCATGTCGCGCGCCATCTCGATGTGCTGCACCTGGTCGCGGCCCACGGGCACCTTGTGGGCGTTGAACATCAGGATGTCCGCGCCCATCAGCACCGGGTACATGAACAGGCCCGCGGTGACGTCGGCATCGACGTCCTCGCCCTTGGCCGTGTTCTTGTCGACCTGGGCCTTGTAGGCATGGGCGCGGTTGAGGATGCCCTTGCCGGTGACACAGGTCAGGAACCAGGTGAGCTCGGGGATCTCGCCGATGTCGGACTGGCGGTAGAAGGTGACGCGCTCGGGATCGAGCCCGCAGGCCAGCCAGCTGGCGGCGATCTCCAGCGTGGAGCGCTGGATCTTCGCGGGCTCCTGCACCTTGATGAGGGCGTGGTAGTCGGCCAGGAAGAAGTAGCTCTCGACGCCGGGTGCGACGCTCTGGCGCACCGAATGGCGGATCGAGCCGACGTAGTTGCCGAGATGGGGCGTGCCGGAGGGCGTGATGCCGGTGAGGACGCGCAGCGGGGAAGGGGAGGACGAAGCCATGGTCGGAACTGGAAACTAACGCAACATCAACGCAACAGGGCCTGCAGCGGCCCGATCAGCAGATCGAGCACCTCGTAGCCCACGCTCATCAGCGGCATCAGCCAGAACTTGCTGACGATGCCCGCGAGCACCAGGCCCATCACGATGAAGAAACCGTAGGGCTCGATGCGAGCGAGGAAATTCTGCGCCGGCCCGTTGGGCAGCAGCCCGGCCAGCACGCGGCCGCCGTCGAGCGGCGGCAGTGGAAAGAGGTTGAAGGCCCACATCACGAGGTTGACCAGCACGCCGCCCTGCGCCATCTTGACGAAGAAGGGCTCCTGCACGCCCACGCCGATGAGCACCGCCCAGATCACGGCCCAGAGGATCGCCTGGATGAAGTTCGAGGCCGGACCGGCCAGGGCCACCCAGACCATGTCGCGCTTGGGATGGCGCAGCCGGCCGAAATTGACCGGCACCGGCTTGGCATAGCCGAACAGGAAGGCGCCCGAGGTCGCGAAGTAGAGCATCAGCGGCATCAGGATGGTCCCGATGGGGTCGATGTGCTTCATCGGATTGAGCGTGACGCGGCCCATGACCGCCGCCGTGTTGTCGCCGAGGTAGCGCGCCACGTAGCCGTGCGCGGCTTCGTGCACGGTGATCGCGAAGATCACGGGCAGCGCATAGATCAGGACCGTCTGTATCAGATTGGAGATATCCACTGCGAGATTGTGTCAGACGGAACAAGAGAAGAACGAGGGTCGCATCACAGGCCCAGCACCGAGAGCGCCCCGCGCCCCTGCCGCACCACCACCGGATCGTCGCCGCTGCCCATGGGCGTGAGGTCGACCACGGTGGTCGGCTGGGAGGGGCAGGCGCCGGCGTCGATCACGCCCGCGATCTGCTTCTCGAAGCGCTCGCGGATGACCTCGGCGTCGTTGAGCGCCTCGGTCTCGCCGGGCGCGATCAGCGTGGTGGCCAAAAGCGGCGCGCCATGCAGCGCCAGCAGCTCGAGCAGCACCTTGTGGTCGGGCACGCGCAGGCCGATGGTCTTGCGTTGGGGATGGCTCACGCGCCGCGGCACTTCCTTGGTGGCTTCGAGCAGGAAGGTGTAGGGGCCGGGCGTGGCGGCCTTCAGCAGGCGGTACTGCTTGTTGTCCACGCGCGCGTAGTTCGCGAGCTCGCTGAGGTCGCGGCAGATCAAGGTCAGGTGGTGCTTGTCGTCGACCTGACGGATGCGGCGCAGCTGGTCGACCGCGTCCTTGTCGTCGAGGTGGCAGGCCAGCGCATAGCTGGAGTCGGTGGGCACGGCGACGATCTCGCCGCGCTGCAGCAGCGCCGCGGCCTGCTTGAGCAGCCGCTGCTGGGGGTTCTCGGGGTGGACTTCGAAGTACTGGGCCATGAAAAACGCTCCTGATCAGGATTCCGCCGGTTCGATCGGCACGCGGCGCTCGCGCACGGTGAGCCAGGCACCGGCCGCGCCGCAGACGGCGATCATCGCCATGCCGACCAGCGACACGACATCGGGCACGTGGGAGAACATCAGCCAGCCGCCGAGCATCGCGAACGCGATCTGCGCATAGAGGTAGGGCGTGAGGGTGGAGGCCGGCGCGCGCTGGTAGGCGAGGATCAGCATGAAGTGTCCCACCGTGCCCATCAGGCCCATGAGGCACAGCAGCGCCCACCAGTGCCACGAGGGCAGCGCGGTCCAGGCGAAGGGCACGGCCAGCGAGGCCAGCAGGGTGCCGACCCAGCCGGTGTAGAAGTGCATGGTCAGCGGGTTCTCGGTCTGCGCGAGCTTGCTCGTGAGCACCTGGAACCAGGCGTTGGTCATCACCAGCCCGATCGGCAGCAGGATGGCCCAGCTGAAGGCACCGCCGCCGGGCCGCAGGATGACCAGCGTGCCCGCGAAGCCGCCCGCCACCAGCGTCCAGCGCAGCGGCGAGACATGCTCCTTGAGCGTGGTGGCCGCCAGCAGCGTGATCACCAGCGGCGCGATCAGCACGATCGAGGTGAACTCGGCCAGCGGCATGTAGCGCAGGCTCATGAAGGCGAACAGGCTCGAGCCCAGCAGCAGCGCGCCGCGCAGCGCCTGGTAGCGCGGATGGGCGGTGCGCAGCAGCGCGGTGCCGCGCAGCGGCAGCAGCACGGCGGTGGTGGCCACGGCCTGGAAGGCATAGCGGAACCACACGCCCATCAGGATCGGCACGCTCGCGGTCGAGATCTTGGTGGCGGTGTCGAGCGTGGCGAAGCAGGCCACGGCCAGCACCACAAGGCCGATGCCGGCCAGGATGCGTTCGGATTCGCGGCTGGAGGCGGCCTGGGCCGCGGCGCGGGCCTGGGCCAGCGCCTGGGTGGCGGCGCTCTCGGTCGCGGTCCCGGACAGCTGGCTCACGCTTGTATTCGGTGAGCGAGCAGTTCCCATACCGGCGTGAGCGAAGCGTGCAGCGGCGGCAGCTTGCCGAGGTCGCAGTGGCTCTCGTCGGGGCTGTGGAAATCGCTGCCGCGCGAGGCGGCGAAACCGAACTCGAGCGCCTTGTCGGCGTACTCGACGTACTCGGCCGGGGTGTGGCTGCCGGTGACGACCTCGATCGCCTGGCCGCCATGCGCCTTGAACTCGAGGAACAGCGCGTACTCCTCGTTGGCGCTGAACTTGTAGCGGCCCGGGTGCGCGATCACGGCCAGGCCCTTGGCCGAGGTGATCCAGTGCACCGCGTCCTTCAGCGTGGCCCAGCGGTGCGGCACGTAGCCGGGCTTGCCCTCGGTGAGGTACTTGCGGAACACCTCGGGCGTGTCGCGGCAGTGGCCCTGCTCGACCAGGAAGCGCGCGAAGTGGGTACGAGAAATCAGCTCGGGGTTGCCGACGAACCGCAGCGCGCCTTCGTAGGCGCCCTGGATGCCGACCTTGGCCAGCCCCTCGGACATTTCCTGCGCGCGCTTGCCGCGGCCGCCGCGGGTGTCGTACAGGCCCTGGGTCATGGCGGCGTCGTCGGGGTCGAAGCCCAGGCCGACGATGTGCACGGTCTCGCCCGCGAAGGTGACCGAGATCTCGGTGCCGGTGAGGTAGCGCATGCCGTTCTCGCGCGCGGCGGCGGCGGCGCGGTGCTGGCCGCCGATCTCGTCGTGGTCGGTCAGCGCCCACAGGTCGACGCCATTGCTGGCGGCGCGCACGGCGAGTTCTTCGGGCGTCAGTGTGCCGTCGGACACCACGGAGTGGCAGTGCAGGTCGGCATTGAGAATGGAGGACACCGGTCGATTCTAGGCGCTCCGGCCTGTCGACACGGTCGCATGGGTGCTCGTATTTGCTACTAGATAAATAGCATTAACCGCAGCGGTGGAGCGGCTCAGCGCTTCTTCCTGAAAGCGGCCCAGGCGGCCACCGCGGTGAAGGTGGCGACGATCGCGACCACGATCCAGAAGCCGTGCTTGTGCTCGGCCAGCGGGATGCCGCCGACGTTCATGCCGAACAGGCCGGCCAGGATGTTGATCGGCAGCGCCAGCACCGTGACCACCGTCAGCACGAACAGGCTGCGGTTGTTGTCCTCGTTGACGTTGGCGGCGATCTCTTCCTGCAGCAGCTTGATGCGCTCCTGCAGCGCCTGCATGTCGCGCAGCACCACCGAGAACTCCTCGGTCGCGCCGCGCAGCTCCTGCGTGTCGTCCTCGGCCATCCAGCCCGGCGGGCGCTGCAGCAGCCGGAACAGCGCCGCCGGCTCGGGCGCCAGCAGCCGCTGCAGCCGCACCAGCAGCCGGCGCATCAGGCCCAGGCGGGCGCGCTTGTTGTCGAGCCGGCCGGCCAGCAGTTCGTCCTCGATGCGGTCGACCCGGCCGGTCACGCCGCGCACGATCTTCACCAGCACGTCGGCCTGCGCGCGCAGCAGGTGCTCGAGCAGCTCGGTGCTCGAGCGCGGCGCGTCGCCGGCCTTGACCGCGGTGCGCAGCGCGTCGACCGAGCGCAGCGGCTTGCTGCGCGCGGTCACGACCAGCCGCGCGCCGACCGCGATCCACAGCGTCGAGATGTCCGAGGGCTCGAAGCTGAAATCGAAGTGCACGTCGTTGATGACCGCGATCAGCGCATCGTCGGCGCGCTCGATGCGCGTGGAGGGGAGGCCGTCGTGCAGCGTCTCGTAGAAGGTGTCCGACAGCCGCGCATGGCGCTGCAGCCAGCGCTCGGCCTGGGCATGGCTCAGGTTGAAGTGCAGCCACGCATAGGGGCCCGCGTAGGCGCCTTCGGCAGGCGCGGCGGCCAGCTCCTCGTCGGGCGGCAGGGCGTCGAGCCAGGCCGCGGCCTGGCTCGAATCGATCTCGCGCGAGGCGTCGGGGCCCGACGCGCCGGGGTCGAACAGGTAGCCGCAGATCAGCCCGGCTTCGTCGCCGCCATACGAATTGGCGGCCAGGTCATGGAGTGCCGGCAAGGTGCGCGATGCTTCAGAACAGGTGCGTGAAGAACCAGTACAGCCCGCCCGACAGCAGCATCGCCGCCGGCAGGGTCAGCACCCAGGCCAGCGCGAGGTTGCGCAGCGTGGACATCTGCAGGCCCGAGCCGCTCGCGGTCATGGTGCCCGCCACGCCCGAGGACAGCACGTGCGTGGTCGAGACCGGCAGGCCGTACATGTCGGCCGCGCCGATGGTCACCATCGCCACCACCTCGGCCGAGGCGCCCTGGGCATAGCTCAGGTGGGTCTTGCCGATCTTCTCGCCCACGGTCACCACGATGCGCTTCCAGCCGATCATGGTGCCCAGGCCGAGCGCGATCGCCACTGCCACCTTCACCCACAGCGGGATGAAGCGGGTGGCGTCGTCGAGTTCCTGGCGCAGCGCGCCGACGCGGGCCTTGGTGTCGGCGTCGAAGCGCGCGGCACCGCTCTTGTCCAGATGGCGAATCGCCTCGGAGGTCAGGTACATGTCGTTGCGCACGTTGGCCACCGCGTCGGCCGGCAGGCGGGCCAGCGAGCCGTGCTGCTTGACCTGCTGCGCGATGCTGCCGGTGACCGAGGCCAGCGCGGGCACCACCGTGTCGTTGAACTCGCGGGTGCGCACGTAGGTCGCGAGCGAATCGCGCGCGGCCGCCGGCTGCAGCGCGGGCAGCGAGGTCGGCAGGCTGCGCTGCATCGCGCCCTGCGCCACCTCGGCCACGGCGACGAACTTCACCGTCTGGTCGGCCGGCATGGCGCGGTTGAGCGCATAGGCCATCGGCACCGTGCCCACCAGGATCAGCATGATCAGGCCCATGCCCTTCTGGCCGTCGTTGGAACCGTGCGCGAACGAGACGCCGGTGCAGGTCAGGATCAGCAGGCCGCGGATCCACCACGGCGGCGGCTCGCTGCCCTTGGGTTCTTCATAGAGCGCGCGGTTCTTGACGAAGGCGCGCAGCGCCAGCAGCAGCAACGCGGCGCAGCCGAAGCCCACCAGCGGCGACAGCAAGAGCGAATAGCCGACCTTGGTGGCCTGCGCCCAGTCCACGCCGCTGGTGCCGTCGCGCCCGTGCATCAGCGCATTGGCCACGCCCACGCCGATGATCGAGCCGATCAGCGTGTGCGAGGAGGAGGCCGGCAGCCCCAGCCACCAGGTGCCGAGGTTCCAGATGATGGCGGCGATCAGCAGCGCGAACACCATCGCGAAGCCCGCGCCCGAGCCCACCTGCAGGATCAGCTCCACCGGCAGCAGCGCGATGATCCCGAAGGCCACCGCGCCGCTGGAGACCAGCACGCCCAGGAAATTGAAGAAGCCCGACCACACGACCGCGAAGTTCGGCGGCAGCGAGTGGGTGTAGATCACGGTCGCTACCGCATTGGCGGTGTCGTGGAAGCCGTTGACGAACTCGAAGCCCAGCGCGATCAGCAGCGCCACGCCCAGCAGGATGTAGGGCACCCAGGTGGTCATGGGCGCGCCGGAGTCCGACACGTCGCTCACCAGGCTCCAGGCCGTGTAGAGCAGGCCGACGGCGAGCAGGCCGACGAAGGTGATCAGGGCGACCGGACCGGGCCGGGCGTCGAGCTTCGGGCGGTGGGCTGCGGACCCTGCCGGCGCGGCCGGCATGTCCGTATTCGGGGCGGCGAGCGTGTTCATGGGAGCGTTCTGGAGTGTTGTAGTGGGGAGAAATGGTGTTCGCGCCGTGTGACAACGGCGTGTCGGCCTACGGGAATCGGCCGCAAAACCGTCACGCCGGCGTCATCTGGTCCATGCAGCATGGTTTTCCCCGATCCCGCCACTCTTGCCCTTTCACCATGCCGACGAGCGCCCTTCCCGACCACGAAGAACTGATGCAGCGCATCGCCCGAGACCTCATCGACAGCTACGACGAGGAGCTCGAGCTGGAGATCGAGGACCGCAACATCGACGGCCTCGACGGCGAGCCCGCCGGCACCAACAGCGCTTCCGACAAAGCGGCCCGCCAGGCCTATTTCAAGGAACTGTTCCGCCTGCAGGGCGAACTGGTGAAGCTGCAGGACTGGGTCCAGCACAGCAAGCAGAAGGTCGTGATCCTGTTCGAGGGCCGCGACGCGGCCGGCAAGGGCGGTGTCATCAAGCGCATCACCCAGCGCCTGAACCCGCGCGTGGCCCGCGTGGCCGCGCTGCCGGCGCCGAACGACCGCGAACGCACCCAGTGGTACTTCCAGCGCTACGCGGCCCACCTGCCGGCGGCCGGCGAAATGGTGCTGTTCGACCGCAGCTGGTACAACCGCGCCGGCGTCGAGCGCGTGATGGGCTTCTGCTCGGACGACGAGTACGAGGAGTTCTTCCGCACCGTGCCCGAGTTCGAGAAGATGCTCGTGCGCTCGGGCATCAAGCTCATCAAGTACTGGTTCTCCATCACCGACGACGAGCAGCACATGCGCTTCCTCGGCCGCATCCACGATCCGCTCAAGCAGTGGAAGCTCAGCCCGATGGACCTCGAGAGCCGCCGTCGCTGGGAGGAATACACCAAGGCCAAGGAAACGATGCTGGAACGCACCCACATCCCCGAGGCGCCGTGGTGGGTGGTGCAGGCGGTCGACAAGAAGAAGGCGCGCCTGAACTGCATCAGCCACCTGCTGGGCCAGCTGCCCTACGAGATGGTGCCCCATGCGCCTGTGGAGCTGCCGGCCCGCGTGCGCCACGCGGACTACCTGCGCCAGCCCGTCCCGTCCAGCATGATCGTCCCCGAGGTCTACTGACCTTCCAGGGGCAGCGAGCGATCGCTGTCCCGTCCCGGCGCCATGCGTCACACTGCGCCATGGCCCGCCGTTCCACCGCTTCCGTCTTCGCCCGCGCCTACGAGCGCAACCTGAAGGCGCTCACGAAGCTCACGCTGCGCAACAGCCAGCGCGTGGCCGGCCAGGTGCAGCGCGCGACGGCCAAGCGGCTCAAGCCGCCGCCCGGCAAGGGTGACTGGCTCAGCGGCATGGCGATCGGTCCCGGCGGCGCGCGGCGCTATCACCTGTTCCGTCCCGCCGACCTGCATCTGCAGCCCGGCGAGAAGCTGCCGCTCATGGTCATGCTGCACGGCTGCGGCCAGACCGGGCGCGACTTCGCGGCCAGCACGCGCATGAACGCGCTGGCGGCACGCCAGCGCTTCCTGGTGCTCTACCCCGAGCAGGACCGGCTCGCGCATCCCCAGGGCTGCTGGAACTGGTATGAGCGCCGCTCCGGCAAGGCCGATGCCGAGGCCGCGACGCTGATGGCCGCGGTCGACCAGGCCTGCATGCTCTACCCGGCGGACCGCGAGCGCGTCGCGCTGGCCGGCCTCTCGGCCGGCGCCAGCATGGCGGCGCTGCTGGCCACGCGCTATCCGCAGCGCTTTCGCGCCGTGGTCATGCATTCGGGCGTGGCGCCCGGTGCGGCGAAGTCGTCGGCCACCGCGCTCGGCGCGATGCGCGGCCAGAACGTGCCGCCGATGCCCGTCACCGCCGTCGGCAAGGCGATGGGCGCCGCGGCCGTCCTCGCGACCCTGCCGCCGATGCTCGTGCTGCACGGCGATGCCGATGCCGTGGTCGTGCCCAGCAATGCCGTCAACAGCGCCGCCGTGTGGGCCACGGCCATGGGCGCGCGGCCCGGCGTGGCGCGCGACGTGCAGCGCGGCAAGCGCCGCCCGATGCGCGTGACCGACTTCAAGCGCAAGGGCCGCACGGTGGTCTCGCTGTGCGAGATCGCGGGGCTGGGGCATGCGTGGAGCGGTGGCGCGTCGAAGCTGATGTTCAGCGATGCGGCCGGGCCCGATGCCACGCGGATGGCCTGGGCCTTTGCCATGGCGCAGTTCAGGCACGCGGCCAAGCAGGCCTGAGGCGCTCTTTCACGCCGTGGCGTTCTCGCGCGCCGCGGCGCGCCATGCACCGGGCGCCATGCCCTTCTCGCGCTTGAAGGCCTTGCTGAAGGCGGCTTCCGATTCGTAGCCCACCGCGCCGGCGATGGTGCCCAGCGCGGCGTTGCCCTGGCCCAGCATGTTGCCGGCCTTGAACATGCGCCACTGCGTGAGGTATTCCAGCGGTGCCTGCCCCACGCGCTCGCGGAAGCGCTGCGCGAAGGCCGAGCGCGACAGGCTCGCGGCCGAGGCCAGCGATTCCACCGTCCAGGCGCGTGCCATGTCCTTGTGCATCGCGCGCAGCGCGGGACCGATGCGCGCATCGGCCAGCGCGGCCAGCCAGCCGGTCTGCGCATCGCCCGCGGCCGCGACGTGCGCGCGCACCGCCTGCACGAACACGATGTCGGCCAGCCGGCTCACGAGCAGGCCGGAGCCCAGGCCGGGCTCGCCGGTCTCCATCGCCAGCAGTTGCAGCGTGCCCTGCAGCGCGAGGGCGCGCGCCTGCTCCATCTTCACGTGCAGCAGCACCGGCAGCAGGTCGAGCAGCGGGCGCGCGGCGCGCTGGTCGAAGTGGAACCAGCCGCAGATCACCGAGGCCGCGGTGCCCGTGCCGCCCAGCTCGACGACGCCGCCGATGCGGTCGCGCACGACCGAGGCGCAGCTCACCGTGGGCGTGGTCGGATGGTCGCGCAGCACATAGGGCGTGCCGTGGGCCAGCACGTAGCAATCGCCCGCGGCGAGCGCGACGGGGTGGTCCGCCCCCTCGACCTCGAGCAGGCAACCGCCGCGCACCACGAGGCCGAAACGCGCGCTCTCGCCGCCGGCCAGGCTCACGCCCCAGGGCGCACCGGCCTCGAGCCGGGCATACAGGGCGCTGCGCACGCGCATGGCCGCGAAAACGTCGTCGAGAGGGTCCATGAAGGCTCCGGTGGCGGTGGACGAATGGACAAGATTGTCGGCTTTGCAGGCATTCACTGTCCATCGAGTGCGGCAGAAACTGCCGCTTCACTCTCACCGCACAGGAGCACACACCATGCATGCCAAGACCCGCTTCACCGAACTGGCCGACCGCTACGTCGCCCTCTGGAACCTGACCGACGCCGACGCCCGCCGCGACGCCATCGCCGCACTGTGGGTGCCCCAGGGCGAGCACTGCGTGCGCACGCTGCAGGCCAAGGGTTACGAGGCGCTGGCGCAGCGCGTCACCGGCTCGCACGAGAAGAACGTGCGCGATGGCGGCTTCCGCTTCATCGCCACCGGCGATGCGCAAGGGCTGCACGACACCGTGATGTTCCATTGGCAGATGGTCCCCGCCGCGGGCGGTCCCGTGGCGGCGCTCGGGCTCGAGTTCCTGCGGCTGGCCGAGGACGGCCGCATCGCCGTCGACTACCAGTTCATCCTGCCGACCCCCGGCGTCTGATCGCTTGACCTCCGGGGTCATTGCCGCAGCGCGCTCTCCCTCCAAGACTCGAGCCCGCCATGACGCAGTCCAACATCGCCGTTCCGGCGGCATCGCTTTCCTCCACGGCCGGCCAGAGCGCGGACGCGGCCAGGCCCGGCCGGCTGGCCCTGTGGGTCATGCTCAGCGGCACCTTCCTGGTGGTGCTGGACTTCTTCATCGTCAATGTCGCGCTGCCCTCGATGCAGCGCGAACTGCTCGCGAGCACCGCCACCTTGCAACTGGTGGTGGCGGGCTACGGTCTCGCCACCGCCGCGGGCCTGATCACCGGCGGCCGGCTCGGCGACCTCTTCGGGCGCCGCCGCATGTTCATGGCGGGCCTGCTGCTGTTCACGCTGGCCTCGACGGCCTGCGGCCTGGCGCCCAATGCCGAGCTGCTGGTGGCGGCCCGCGTGCTGCAAGGCCTGGCCGGTGCGCTGCTGCAGCCGCAGGTGCTCGCGATGATCGGATTGGTCCATACCGGCGAGGACCGTGCCCGTGCCTTCGCCGCCTACGGCCTCACGCTCGGCCTCGGCGCCACGCTGGGCCAGCTCGTGGGCGGGCTGCTGATCCAGGCCGACCTCTGGGGCCTCGGCTGGCGCAGCTGCTTCCTCATCAACCTGCCGATCGGCCTGCTCGCGCTGCTGCTGGCGCCGCGCGTCATTCCGCCGCTGGCCAATGGGGGCCACCAGAGCCGGCTCGATCCCGCCGGCATGCTGCTGGTGGCCGCGGCGTCGGTGGCGGTGGTGCTGCCGCTGGTCGAGGGCCGGCAGCAGGGCTGGCCGTTGTGGAGCTGGCTGTGCCTCGCGGCCGCGCTGCCGCTCGCGCTGCTGTTCGCCTTCCAGCAGCGCCGGCTCGCCGCGCGCGGCGGTGCGCCGCTGGTGGCGCCGGTGCTGATGGCCGATGCGCGCTTCGTCAACGGCCTGCTGACCACGCTGGCCTTCTATGTCGGCAATGCCTCGCTGTACTTCGTGCTCGCGCTGTACCTGCAGCAGGGCCTCGCGCTCGGCGCGCTGCGCTCGGGCCTGGTCTTCACCGCGCTGGCGCTCGGCTTCTTCGCCACCTCGATGGGCGGTGCCCGCATCGCGCGCCGCTTCGGCGGCAAGCCGCCGATCGCGCTCGGCGCGCTGCTGCTCGCGGCCGGCCATGCGCTGCAGTACCTCAACGTCGCGGCCTTCGCGGGCCATGCCCACCTGCTCGCGTGGATGGTGCCGCTGCTGCTGGTGCAGGGCGCGGGTCTGGGCCTGGTGATGGCACCCCTGGTCTCGAGCGTGCTCGCCGGCCTGCCGCCGCAGCATGCGGGCGTGGCCTCGGGCGTGCTGTCGATGGTGCAGCAGGCGGGCAATGCGCTGGGCGTGGCGCTGATCGGGATCCTGTTCTACGGGCGGCTCGGCGAACGGGGCGATGCGGCGGCCTATGCGGCGGGGCTCGGGGTGGCGCTGGTCTATCTGATGGGGTCGGCGTTGCTGGTGGCGGTGTTGCATTGGCGGGGCGCGCGGCGGCCTTCGACGAGCCGCTGACGAACCTGCCCAATCTGGGCACGAGCCTGCCCAAATTGGGTAAATGGAGGGCTCTCGGCGCGCATGTCACACTGACCGCCCCTCCAGAAAAGCCACCATGGATTCCGACCTCCAGACCCTCACCCAGGCCCTGCGCGACTTCGCCCGCGAGCGCCACTGGGAACCCTTCCACTCCCCCAAGAACCTCGCCGCGGCGCTCTCGGTCGAGGCCGCCGAGCTGCTCGAGCATTTCCAGTGGCTCACCGAGGCGCAGAGCCGCGAGCTGTCGGCCGACAAGCGCGCCGAGGTCGGCACCGAGATCGCCGACGTGCTGCTCTACCTGCTGCAGTTGGCCGACCAGCTCGGCATCGATCCCATCGAGGCCGCGCGCAGCAAGATGGTCGCGAACGCGCGCAAGTACCCGGCGCCGTAGCCCTGCGCGCCGTTGACGCGGCTGAGTACCTCCGTGTACGCCACCCGGCGTATTTCTCCTTCCTGGTGCATTCCGCAGACTCCCTCCCATCGCTCGGCACCGCGCCGGCGAACAGGTTCAACCCACCGGAGCAGGAGTCCACATGCAACGTCGTTTCACTCTCAAGGCGCTCACCGCCGCCGTCGCGCTGGCCAGCATCTCCGCTGTGCCGGCATTCGCCGCCGACACCATCAAGGTCGGCGTGCTGCACTCGCTGTCGGGCACGATGGCCATCTCGGAAACCGTGTTGAAGGACACGGTGCTGATGGCGATCGACGACATCAACGCCAAGGGCGGCGTGCTCGGCAAGAAGCTCGAGCCCGTGGTGGTCGACCCGGCCTCGAACTGGCCGCTGTTCGCCGAGAAGACCAAGCAGTTGCTCGGCCAGGACAAGGTCTCGGTGATCTTCGGCTGCTGGACCTCGGTGTCGCGCAAGTCGGTGCTGCCGGTGGTCGAGGAAATGAACGGCCTCTTGTTCTACCCGGTGCAGTACGAGGGTGAAGAGCTCTCGAAGAACGTGTTCTACACGGGTGCCGCGCCCAACCAGCAGGCGATTCCGGCCGTCGACTACCTGATGAGCAAGGAAGGCGGCGCCGCCAAGCGCTGGGTGCTGCTGGGCACCGACTACGTCTACCCGCGCACCACCAACAAGATCCTGCGCGCCTACCTCAAGAGCAAGGGCGTGAAGGACACCGACATCGACGAGAAGTACACCCCCTTCGGTCACAGCGACTACCAGACCATCGTCGCCGACATCAAGAAGTTCTCGGCCGGCGGCAAGACGGCCGTGGTGTCGACCATCAACGGCGACTCCAACGTGCCCTTCTACAAGGAACTCGGCAACGCCGGCCTGAAGGCCAAGGACGTGCCGGTGGTGGCCTTCTCGGTCGGCGAGGAAGAACTGCGCGGCGTGGACACCAAGCCGCTGGTCGGCCACCTGGCCGCGTGGAACTACTTCATGTCGATCAAGAACCCGACCAACACGGCCTTCATCAAGCAGTGGAGCGACTACGCCAAGGCCAAGAACATCGCCGGCCACAAGGACAAGCCGCTGACCAACGACCCGATGGAAGCCACCTGGATCGGCATCCACATGTGGAAGCAGGCGGTCGAGAAGGCCAAGTCGACCGACACCGACAAGGTGATCGCCGCCATGGCCGGCCAGACCTTCACCGCGCCCTCGGGCATCGTCTCGAAGATGGACGAGAAGAACCACCACCTGCACAAGAGCGTGTTCATCGGCGAGATCAAGGCCGACGGCCAGTTCAACGTGGTGTGGAAGACGCCGGGCCCGGTCAAGGCCAAGCCGTGGAGCCCGTACATCGAAGGCAACGACAAGAAGCCCGACTACCCGGCCGGCAAGTCGATGTAAGTGCGTTCCTCCCTCCCCCGCCCGGGGGAGGGCCTTTCCTACTTCCGCTTCAAGATGCTTCGACGAACCCTCCACTGCGCATTCGCCGCCATGCTGTTCATGGCAACGGCCGCCCAGGCGCTGACCGCCGACGAAGCCCGGGCCATCGCCGCCGGCGATTCCGAAGCCCGCATCGCGGCGCTCAACAAGGCCGTCACCAGCGCCGACGAGAAGACCGCCGCCTTCATCCAGGCGATGTCGGACGACGCGGTCAAGTACACCGAAGACAAGGTCTTCGTGATGAAGGACGACAAAGGCTACGACCCCGTGACCGGCGCCGAACTCAAGGTGCCCGACACGGCCGAGGACGTGGTCAACAACAACCTGATGCGCGGTGCGCTCGATGCCGCGCAGGCCGCGCTCAAGCTCGGCAGCAAGGACGACGCGGTGCGCGCCGAGGCCGCGCAGGCGCTGTTCAAGGAGCCCGACGAATCGCGGCTGCCGCTGGTCGAGAAGGCGCTGGCCGCCGAGACACATCCGAAGATCAAGGCGCAGCTCGAACTGGTGCGCGCCGCCAGCATGCTCGGCAGCGCCGACAAGGCCAAGCGCCTCGTGGCCGCGCGCGAGCTCGGCGAGAGCCGCAGCCCCGACACCAAGCTGCTGCTCAACCAGCGCCTGGCCGACGAGACCGAGGCCGACGTGAAGGCCGCGATCGTGGCCTCGATCGCCAGCATCGACGGCTCGCTGGTCTGGGGCGACCGCCTCAATGCCGTGTTCAGCGGCGTCAGCCTGGGCTCGGTGCTGCTGCTGGCCGCGCTGGGCCTGGCCATCACCTACGGCCTGATGGGCGTCATCAACATGGCCCATGGCGAGCTGATGATGATCGGCGCCTACGCCACCTACGTGATGCAGGGCATCTTCCAGAAGTACCTGCCCGAGGCCGCCTTCGGCTGGTACCTGGTGGCGGCGATCCCGGTCTCGTTCCTGGCCTCGGCGCTGGTGGGCGCGGTGCTCGAACGCGGCGTCATCCGCTTTCTCTACGGCCGCCCGCTCGAGACCCTGCTGGCCACCTGGGGCATCAGCCTGATGTTGCAGCAGCTGGTGCGCTCGCTGTTCGGCGCGCAGAACGTGGGCGTGGAGAACCCGGCCTGGATGAGCGGCGGCCTGTCGCTGCTGTCGAACGTCACGCTGCCGTGGAACCGCCTGTGCATCATCGTCTTCGCGGTGCTGGTGCTGCTGGCCATGGGCTGGCTGATCGGCCGCACGCGGCTGGGCCTGTTCGTGCGCGGCGTCACGCAGAACCGCCCGATCGCCTCCTGCATGGGCGTGAACACCGCGCGCATCGACACCTACGCCTTCGCGCTGGGCTCGGGCATCGCCGGCCTCGCGGGCTGCGCGCTGAGCCAGATCGGCAACGTCGGCCCCGACCTGGGCCAGAGCTACATCGTCGACAGCTTCATGGTGGTCGTGATGGGCGGCGTCGGCCAGCTCGCGGGCACCGTCTACGCGGCGCTCGGCCTGGGCATCCTCAACAAGTTCATCGAAGGCTGGGCGGGCGCGGTGCTCGCGAAGATCGCGGTGCTCGTTTTCATCATCATCTTCATCCAGAAGCGGCCGCAGGGCATCTTCGCGATGAAGGGCCGGAGCGCGGAAGCATGAGCAAGGTCACGTTGCCAACCAAGGGGCCGCTGCTGAGCGGCAAGGGCTGGACGGCCTTCTTCGTCGCGCTGATCGTGGTGTGCGCGGTGGCGCCCGTGCTCAACATGTGGGTGCCCGCCGACAGCCCGCTGCACATGAGCGACTACGCCGTGGCGCTGGTCGGCAAGATCATGTGCTACGCGATCTGCGCGCTGGCCATGGACCTGATCTGGGGCTACACCGGCATCCTCTCGCTGGGCCACGGCCTGTTCTTCGCGCTCGGCGGCTACATGATGGGCATGTACCTCATGCGCCAGATCGGCCGCGACGGCAACTACAAGAGCGACCTGCCCGACTTCATGGTGTTCCTCGACTGGAAGACGCTGCCCTGGCACTGGACCTTCAGCGACAGCTTCATTGCCACCTTGGTGCTGATCGTCGCGGTGCCGGGCCTGATCGCCTTCGTGTTCGGCTTCTTCGCCTTCCGCTCGCGCATCAAGGGCGTGTACTTCTCGATCATCACGCAGGCCCTGACCTTCGCGGCCATGCTGCTGTTCTTCCGCAACGAGACCGGCTTCGGCGGCAACAACGGCTTCACCGACTTCAAGCGCATCCTCGGCATCCCGATCGCCACGCAGGAGATGCGCATGACCATCTTCGCGCTCACCGGCGTGACCCTGCTGGCCTTCTTCCTGTTCGCCAAGTGGCTGATCGGGAGCAAGTTCGGCCGCGTGCTGCAGGCCATCCGCGACGCCGAGTCGCGCGTGATGTTCTCGGGCTACAACCCGCTGCCCTACAAGCTCAGCATCTGGGTCATCTCGGCCGTGATGTGCGGCGTGGCCGGCGCGCTCTACGTGCCGCAGGTCGGCATCATCAACCCGAGCGAGATGAGCGCGGCCAACTCGATCGAGATCGCGATCTGGGCCGCGGTGGGCGGGCGCGCGACCCTGATCGGGCCGATCATCGGCGCCTTCATCGTCAACGGCGCGAAGAGCTGGCTCACGGTGGCCTATCCCGAGTACTGGCTGTACTTCCTCGGCGCGCTGTTCATCGCGGTCACGCTGTTCCTGCCGAACGGCATCGTGGGGCTGGTGCGCCAGTGGCTGTCGCGCGAGAAGGCGGCGCCCGTTGCGGCATCGCCGGCGCGTGCCGAGGCCCAGCGTTCGCTGGCAACGGAACAGGGCATGGAGCCGGAAGCGATCGCCGCGCCGCTGCATGCGGAACCGAAGGGAGCCCGCGCATGACGCCCGACCTGATGGAAGCCGGCGCCGAGCGCGCCTCGCGCGCCAAGGGCCAGCCGCACGACACCGGCGCCACCGAATCGGGCGGCCGCACGGCGGGCTTCAGCCGCATCGCGACGCCCGGCGAGGTCGACGTGACCCACGGCCGCATCCTCTACCTGGAAGACGTGAGCGTGAGCTTCGACGGCTTCAAGGCGATCAACAAGCTGTCGCTCGACATCGCGCCGGGCGAGCTGCGCTGCATCATCGGCCCCAACGGCGCGGGCAAGACCACGATGATGGACATCATCACCGGCAAGACCCGGCCCGACGAGGGCACGGTGTTCTTCGGCAGCACCATCGACCTGCTGCGCCACAAGGAGGCCGAGATCGCGCAGCTGGGCATCGGCCGCAAGTTCCAGAAGCCGACCGTGTTCGAGCACCTCACGGTGTTCGAGAACCTCGAGCTCGCGCTCAAGACCGACAAGGGCGTGCGCGCCTCGATGCTGTTCAGGCTCGATTCGGCGCAAAGCGACCGGCTGGCCGAGGTGCTCGAGACCATCCACCTCGCGGCCAGCGTGTCGCGCATGGCGGGCAACCTGAGCCACGGCCAGAAGCAGTGGCTCGAGATCGGCATGCTGCTGATGCAGGACCCGAAGCTGCTGCTGCTCGACGAGCCCGTGGCCGGCATGACCGACGAGGAGACGGCGCGCACGGCCGAGCTGTTCCTCACGCTCAAGGGCAAGCATTCGCTGATGGTGGTGGAGCACGACATGAGCTTCATCCGCACCATCTCCGAGATCGTGACCGTGCTGTGCGACGGCTCGGTGCTCGCGCAGGGCTCGCTCGACGAGGTGCAGGCCGACGAGCGCGTGATCGAGGTCTACCTGGGCCGCTGAGGAAACCACGCCATGCTGACAGTCAAGAACATCCACCAGTACTACGGCGGCTCGCACATCCTGCGCGACGTGAGCTTCGAGGCCACGCTGGGCAAGGTCACGGTGCTGCTGGGCCGCAACGGCGTGGGCAAGACCACGCTGCTGAAGTCGCTGATGGGCCTGGTGCCGATCAAGAGCGGCAGCATCGAGCTCGAGGGCCGGCCGATCCACAAGGCCACGCCCTACGACCGCGCGCGCGCGGGCATCGGCTTCGTGCCGCAGGGGCGCGAGATCTTCGCGCGCCTCACGGTCGAGGAGAACCTGCGCATGGGCCTGGCCTACAAGCGCGGCGGCACGCCGATCCCGGCCGAGCTGTTCGAGCTGTTCCCGGTGCTCAAGCAGATGATCGGACGCCGCGGCGGCGACCTCTCGGGCGGCCAGCAGCAGCAGCTCGCGATCGCGCGCGCGCTCGCGCCCAAGCCGAAGCTGCTGATCCTCGACGAGCCCACCGAGGGCATCCAGCCAAGCATCATCAAGGACATCGGCCGCGTGATCCGCATGCTGGCCGACCGCGGCGACATGGCGATCGTGCTGTGCGAGCAGTACTACGACTTCGCGCAGGAGCTGGCCGACGACTACCTCGTGATGGAGCGCGGCGAGGTGATCGCGCGCGGCCTCGGCAAGGACATGGAGGCGCAGGGCGTGCGCCAGTTGGTGGCGATCTGACGCCTCAGCGCGCCCAGTCGCGGCGCAGGTCGGCCGCGAGGCGCAGCAGCAGTTGCGCGTGCGCCTCGATGGCGTCCGTCGACACTTCCTCCGCGGTGGGGAAGCTCACGTTCATCGCATAGAGACTGCCCGAGGGCGCGCGCAGCGGCAGCGCCACCGCGGTCATGCCCGCGGCCCAGCTTGCGTGGCAGAAGCCGCGCTCGCGCACGGCCTCGAGCGCGGCCTCCACCCGCGGCTGCAGCGCGCGCCATTCGGCGCCGTGCGCCTGCCGCAGCCGGCCCAGCAGGGCTTTGCGCTCCGCGGCCTGCATGCCGGCGAGGAAGGCGCAGCCCAGCGAGGTGCTCGCGATCGGGAGCCGCGAGCCCGGGAGGATGCGCCGGAAGATCCCGAGCCGGCTCAGGCGCACCGACTCCAGGTAGACCATCTCGAGCTGGTCGGCCACCGCCAGGCCGACGTTGACGCGCCGGCCCTCGGCCAGCGCGCGCATCAGCGGCAGCGCGCGCGCCAGCGTGGCCTCCGAACTGCGGAAGGACAGCGCGAGGCTCAGGCAGGCGGCCGTGAGGCGGTAGCCGCGCTGCTCGAGGTCGTAGGCGAGAAAACCCGCATCCACCAGCGAACGCGTGAGCCGGCTGACCGTGGGCCGCGGCAGCTGCGTGCGGTCGGCCAGCTCGGCGTTGGTCAGCACGTCTACGCCATGGCGGAAGGCGCGCAGCAGCGCGAGGCCGCGTTCGAGCGAATGGCTGCCGGGCGTGCTGCGCACGAAGGTGCCGGTGGCCTGCGTGCGGGCGCGCGTCGAGCCGGCGGTGGAGGGGCGGGGCGTGGCCATGATTTCGTTCTCCGAAATTCTAAGGTTGTCGCCGCCGGAGCCCGCCGGAATACTGGCCGCATGCCCATCGCAGGGCGCAACGGACCAGGAGACACGCTTGGATTTCACGCAACTGAGGTACGCGGCGATCGGCCGCGTGGCCTCGATCACCTTCGACCGGCCCGACCGGCTCAATGCCTGGACGCCCACGCTCGAGGCCGAGCTGCGCGCGGCCGTCGCGCAGGCCGAAGCCGACGACGCGGTGCGCGCCATCGTGCTCAGCGGCGCCGGCCGCGCCTTTTGCGCCGGCATGGACATGGCGGTGCTGTCCGACCCGGGCCGGCCACCCGTGCCGCAGGCCGACTCTGACGACGACGCGGCGCAGCGCTACGGCTACCTCGGCGCGCTCGCCAAGCCAATGATCGCCGCGATCAACGGCGCGGCCGCGGGCGTGGGCCTGTGCATCGCGCTGCATGCCGACTTGCGCTACGTGGCGGCCGGCGCGAAGCTCACGCTGCCCTATGCGCGCCGCGGCCTGGTGGCCGAGCACGGCACGGCCTGGCTGCTGCCGCGGCTGATCGGCCCGATGCATGCGGCCGACCTGCTGCTGACCGGCCGCACGCTGCAGGCCGAGGAGGCCGATCGCATGGGGCTGGCCAGCCTGCTGCCGGCCGAAGGCTTTCTCGATGCGGTGCTCGCGCGCGCCACCGAGATCGCCGAGCTGAGTTCGCCGCGCGCGGTGCGCATCATCAAGCGGCAACTGGTCGAGGCCCGCTACCAGACCCTCGGGCAGGCCACGCGCGTGGCCGACCGCGAGATCGCGGCCTGCCGCGACACCGAGGATTTCCGCGAGGGCGTGCGGCATTTCGTCGAGAAGCGCGCGCCCCATTTCACGGGACGCTGAACCATGACGGACGACGTGAACAACAACACCGCGCTGCCGCTGGCCGGCATCAAGGTCATCGAGCTCGGGCAGAACATCGCCGGGCCCTACGCGGGCGAGATCCTGTCCTCGCTCGGCGCCGAGGTGGTGAAGATCGAGCGGCCCGGCACGGGCGACGACGCGCGCGGCTGGGGCCCGCCGTTCTGGCGCGGCACCGCGACCACCTTCCAGGCCATGAACCATGGCAAGAAGAGCATCGCGCTCGACCTCAAGGACCCGGCGCAGGCGCAGTGGCTGCGCGAGCGCGCAGCCGAGGCCGACGTGTTCGTGCAGAACATGCGGCCCGGCTCGCTCGAGGAATTGGGGCTCGGTTCCGAGGCGCTGCGCGCGCTCAACCCGCGGCTGGTGTACTGCTCGCTCTGGGCCTTCGGCCACAAGGGGCCGATGCGCCTCGCGCCGGGCTACGAGCCGATGGTGCAGGCCTTCGCGGGCATCTTCAGCATCAACGGCGCCGAGAGCGGGCCGCCGGCGCGCGTGGGCATGCAGGTGCTCGACCTGGGCACCGGCGTCTGGGCCGCGCTGGGCTGCATCGCGGCATTGCTGCGCCGCGCTTCGACCGGGCAGGGCTGCGTGGTCGACACCTCGCTGTTCGAGACCGCGCTGGGCTGGCTGCAGGTGATGATGGCCGGCTTCCATGCCACCGGGAAGCAGCCCGAGCGGCACCGCAGCGGCAATCCCAACGTGGTGGTGTTCCAGGCGCTGCCGACCGGGGACGGCGAGATCGTGGTGGCCGCGGCCAACGACCGGCTGTTCGCCAAGCTCGCGCGCGCGGCCGGCCACGAGGAATGGACGCGCGACGAGCGCTTCGCGAGCAACGCGCTGCGCGTGCAGCACAAGGCGCTGCTGATCCCTGCGCTCGAGGCGGTGTTCCGCACGCGCTCGACGCAGCAGTGGCTCGAGGCGCTCGAGGCCCTGGGCATTCCCTGCGCGCCGATCCAGGACTTCGCGCAGGTGCTCGCGCAGCCGCAGACCGAGGCCATCGGCATCTTCCAGACCATTCCCGGCGAGGAGCTGCGCATCGTCGGGCTGCCGCTGTCCTTCGACGGCGAGCGGCCGCGGGTGCGGCACCGCGCGCCCGGCGTGGGCGAGCACAACGAGGCGCTCGGCGCGAAGGCCCCCGGCTGAGCGCGCCCTTCCATCGACACCAACAACAGGAGACGACATGCAGAGAAGACAGTGCCTCGCCGCGCTCGCGGCCTTGCCGTTCGCGGCCGCGATGGCGGCGGACAACCACAAGCCGATCCAGATCGTCGTGCCCTTCGGCCCCGGCGGCTCGGGCGACATCTCGGCGCGCATGCTGGCCGAGTTCCTCACGCGCAAGACCGGCCGCGCGGTGGTGGTCGACAACCGTCCCGGCGGCAACGGCATCATCGGCGTGGAGGCGGTGCGCAACGCGCCGGCCGACGGCTCGGTGCTGCTGCTGGCCACCACTTCCACCCACCTGGCCAACCCCAGCCTGTTCCGCAAGCTGCCCTACGACCCCGGGCGCGACTTCCGGCTGGTCGGCTCCTTCGGGCCCGGTTCCACCTACATGCTGGTGCGGCCCGACGCGCCCTACAGGACGCTGCAGGACTTCGTCGCCGCCGCGAAGAAGGCGCCGGGCACGATCAACTACGGCCACTTCAACGCCACCTCCAAGGTCACGGCGGCGCTGTTCGCGCACGAGGCCGGCATCGAGCTCGCCGCGATTCCGTACAAGCAGGTGAGCCAGGCGATGTCGGAGCTGATCGCGGGCCAGATCCAGGTGGTGTTCACCGACACCGTGGCCGGCGATGCCTTCGTGGCCTCGGGCCAGTTGCGCGCGCTCGCGGTGCACAGCGACGCGCGGCTCAAGCGCTATCCCGAGCTGCCGCTGATCGCCGAGAGCTATCCGGGCTTCAGCATCCGCGGCGGCTTCCTCGGCATCGCGGTGCCGGTCGCCACGCCGGCGGCGCTGCAGCAGCAGCTCAACCAGTGGATCAACGAGGCCGTGACCACCGATCCGATCCGCGCGCGGCTCGAGGGCTTCGCCTTCGCGCCCGCGAAGATCAGCCTGGCCGAGCTCGCGAGCTTCGAGCGCCAGGAGCGCGAGAAGTGGAAAGGCTACGTCGACATCGCGAAGCTGGAGGTGCAATGAGCGCGCTCGCTTCGCTGGACTCGGGCCATGAACACGTGGCGCTGCTCGAACTGCGGCGCGCGCCGTTCAACTACCTCGACGTGGCGCTGCTGCGCGAACTGGCCGACCGGCTCGCGCAGCTCGATGCCGATCCCGATTGCCGCGCCGTCGTGCTCGCGGCCGAAGGCCGGGCCTTCAGCGCGGGCGCCGACTTCAGCGGCAAGGACGATGCGCGCGATCCCGCGCCGCTCTACGAGCAGGCCATGCGCCTGTTCGGCAACGCCAAGCCGCTGGTGGCCGCGGTGCATGGCCCGGCCATCGGCGCCGGGCTCGGCCTCGCGCTGGCGGCCGACTTCCGCGTGGGCTGCGCCGAGGCGCGCTTCAGCGCCAACTTCAACCGCCTCGGTTTCCATCCGGGCTTCGGCCTGAGCCTGACCTTGCCGCGGCTGGTGGGCGCGCAGCAGGCCGCGCTGCTGTTCTACACGGGGCGCCGCGTCGGCGGCGAGGAGGCGCTGCGCATCGGGCTGGTCGACCAGCTGGTGCCGGCCGATGAAGTGCGCACCAGCGCGCTGGCGCTCGCGGCCGAGATCGCGCTGTCGGCCCCGCTCGCGGTGGAATCGACGCGCGCGACCCTGCGGCGCGGCCTGGCCGAGGCGGTGGCCGCGGCGAACCGGCACGAGCGCGAGCTGCAGTGCGTGCAGTTCGCGAGCGAGGACTTCAAGGAGGGCGTGCAGGCCATGGCCGAACGCCGCGCGCCGCGCTTCCTGCGTCGTTGAGCGGCAGAGGCAAAAAGGTATCGGACGGGGCGCAAGACCTCATCAGCGCGCGTTAAGGGTTTACCCTAAAATCGGGCTTTGCCCGCGCTCGCCGGGCATCCCCCCAGGAGCTCCGGCCTTGAACGCCCCACCATCCGCCCTCGAAGGCGCGGACACCCCCGCCATTCCGCCCGTCTCGTCGGCCCAGTTCCTGCGCGCCGTGCTCGCGCTCGGCGTCGGCGGCTTCGCCATCGGCACCGGCGAGTTCGTGATCATGGGCCTGCTGCCCGAGGTCGCGAACGACATCGCCGTCAGCATCCCGCAGGCCGGCCACGTCATCAGCGCCTATGCGCTGGGCGTGGTCATCGGCGCGCCCGTGCTCGCGGTGCTCGCGGCCGGCTGGCGCCGCCGCGCCTTGCTGATCGCGCTGATGGCCGTGTTCGCCGCCGGCAACTTCGCGAGCGCGATGGCGCCCGGCTACACCTCGCTGAACCTGCTGCGCTTCGCGACCGGGCTGCCGCACGGCACCTACTTCGGCGTGGCCGCGCTGGTGGCCGCCACGCTCGCGCCGCCCGGGCGCCGCGCGCGCGCCGTGGGGCTGGTGATGCTGGGGCTCACGGGCGCCACGCTGGTCGGCGTGCCGATCGCGGCCTGGCTCGGCCAGTTGTTCGGCTGGCGCGCGGCCTTCGTGTTCGTGGGCGTGATCGCGCTCATCGCCGTGGTGCTGCTGCGCCGCGACATCCCCGACCTCGCCGCGCCCGCGGGCGCCAGCCCCTGGCGCGAACTCGGCGCGCTCAAGCGCAAGCAGGTCTGGTTCACGCTGGGCATCGGCGCCATCGGCTTCGGCGGCATGTTCTCGGTGTTCAGCTACATCAAGCCCACGCTGATCGAGGTCGCCGGCATGCCGCTGGGCGGCGTGCCGCTGGTGCTCGCGCTGTTCGGGCTCGGCATGGTGGTCGGCAACCTGGTCGGCGCGCGGCTGGCCGACAAGTCGCTGATGCGCACCATCGGCGGCCTGATGGCCTATGCGGCGCTGGTGCTGGCGCTGTTCACCTTCTCGGCCCACAACATCTACACCGCGGGCTTCAACGTGTTCCTGATCGGCACCACCGTGGCCATCGGCCCGGCGCTGCAGATCCGGCTGATGGACGTGGCCGGCGATGCGCAGACCCTGGCGGCCGCGCTCAACCATTCGGCCTTCAACATGGCCAATGCGCTCGGCGCCTGGCTCGGCGGCGTGGCGATCGCCGCGGGCCTGGGCTGGACCTCGACCGGCTGGGTCGGCGCACTGCTCGCGCTCGCGGGCATGGGCGTCTTCTGCTGGGCGGTGGCGAGCGCGCGCGCCGATGCGCGGCGGCCGCGCGTCGCGGCGTGCGAAGGCTGAAGTCCTAGCGCGGCTTCAGCTGCTCGCGCAGGATGCGCCGGATCTCGAGGATCGCGAGCGGGTTCTCCTGCACGCTGTGCGCCGACGGGATCACCAGCTCCGAGGCCGCGCCGTCGAGGTGCGCGCTGGCATAGGGCACGATGCCGTCGCTCGACAGGGCTTGCGCCAGGCCCGGCGTGTCGTTGCCGATGATCGAGTGGAAGCGCACGCGCGGATTCATCGGCAGGCCCGAGGAGAGCCGCACGAAGGGATCGCGGTCGCTGAGGTTGTCGATGCTGTTGGGAATGCGCAGCGGCCCCGCGTCCTGCCGGCCCGGCGCGATGCGGATCAGCTCGCGCGAGATGTCGCTCAACTGCCCCAGCATCGCCACTGGCAGCGTGATGAGGTTGGCGACCCAGCGCGAGATGCGGTTGTTGGCGAAGTCGGTGCCGCGGTGCGGCGAGGCGATGAAGATCGCGTCGCTGACCTGCGGCAGCGGCTCGAAGCGCAGGTAGGGCGCGAGCTTCTCCTCGATGCGCCGCTGCTGCGCGTCCTGCATCGGGTAGCTGGCCAGCAGCGCGTCCCAGAGCTTGTCCTCCGACGACGACACCATCAGCCGCGACAGCACGCCGCCCATGCTGTGGCCGATCAGCGTGATGTCCTTCGAGGCCGGGGCCTGGCCCGTGGGATCGAAGTGCTGCAGCGTCTGCGTCACGGCCTCGCGGATCGCGAAGTTGTTGAGCGGCAGCGGCGCATTGGTCGGGTAGTAGACCTGCCAGATCTGGTAGCGGCGGCGCAGGGTCTCGTCGCCGAGCACCTCGTTGGCCACGTTGATCCAGGCCTCGGGGCTGCTCGCGAGGCCGTGCAGCATGATGACCGTGCGGCGCTCGGGATCGTAGGGCTGCATCAGGTAGATGCGCGGCTGCGTGAGCCCGTCGCGGCCGCCGAACAGGCTGCGCAGCGCCTGCAGCGCGAAGTCGGAGCGGGCCAGCCACAGGCCGTAGCCCGAGGTGAAGTTGGCGGCCAGCGGCACCTCCTGAGCGGCCAGCTGCACGTTGGCGGTGCGGTAGGGGTCGTAGGCCGCGATGCGCAGCGTGCGCGTGGCCAGCACCTCGGCGAGGTTGCCGCCGTCGAACAGCAGCAGCGCGGTGACGGCAGGGAAGGGCATCTCGCGGTAGGGCGGGCGCGGGTCGGCGGTAGCGAGCGCGGGCGCCTTCTCGTCGGTGCGCTGGCTGTCGGCCGCCACCAGCTCGGCGCCGAAGCCGTCGCGCCGGTAGGTGTTGCGCAGGCCCGAGAAGGTCAGCGAGGCGGCGGGGATCAGCTCGTCGGGCAGCGGCGCGTCGGCCGGCAGGCGCAGGCCCGAGACGTCGGCCTCGATGCGCCAGTCGCCCACGCGCGGCACCTGCGGCTGTGCCGCTGCGTTGCGCCGCACGCCGCGGTACAGGCCCGTGATGGCCTGCTGCACCGCGTAGTTGTAGTAGTCGCGCACCTGCGTCTGCCGGTCCTCGAAGGCGCGGTCGCGCGGCTTGCGCGCGGTGAAGAACAGGTAGGCATAGGCGTGGCGCGCGCTCTCGAGCCAGGCCTCGATGGCGGTCGTGTCGGCCGCCGAGCCCGGCTGCGTGGCACCGCCGCTCTTGTCGGCCGCGATCGCCACCTGCAGCCACACCTCCGACAGCGCCGACAGCCGCTGCTCGTCGCTCAGCCCCGGCGAGTCGGCCAGCGCGTTGCGGCAGGCCGGGCCGTCCTTGCCGCACAGCTCGGCGTCGGAGCCGATCACGCGCAGCACCTCCTCGGCCGAGGTGCTGAGCCGGCCCGTGGTGAGCACGTCGCCGCGGCGCTGCGCGAGGTATTCGGCGGGCGAGATCGAGCCCACCTTCACGCCCGCGCAGCCCGCGAGCAGCGCGGCGGCGCAGAGCAGGGCCGCCAGGCCGGGAAGACGCGCGCGCATCGTCACGGAGCCTCGGCGCCCGGCAGCCCCTGCCGGATCGCGCGCGAGAAATCGACGCCCGGCACGGCATCGCTCGCGATCGCGCGCTGCGTGATGCGCCCGTTCGCGCGCAGCGCCTCGAGGCTGTAGCCCGGCGTGAGCCCGCCCACGTCGTACAGGTAGTCGGGCAGGTAGCCCGAGGCCAGCAGCCGCCAGTCCATCGGCAGGCCCGGCACGATGCGCCTGGCGAGGTCGTAGACGATGGTGGTGCAGTTGGCCGTCAGCGTGTTGTAGAAGCTCGGCGCGCGCAGCAGCGCGGCGCTCTGGTCGAGGTAGGCCAGGAACAGCGAGCGCATCTCGGCCTGCGGCAGCCGCACGCGGTACATGTGGACGTCCTCGCCGCGCACGTTGGTGCGCACGCGCAGCACGTCGCGCTCCTCGGCCGCGACCAGGCTCAGCTCGAAGCGCCGGAAGAAGCCGCCGATCGACGAGAAGCTCTCGCCGCGCTCCTTGCGGATCTCGATCGAAAAGGTGAGGAAGCGGCCGTCGTCGAAGCCGAAGGACACCAGCGTGTGCGCGATCGCCGGGCCCATCCAGTACGAGACCGAGACATCGACCGAGCGCAGGCGCTCGAGGTCGTAGCGGCGCGTTTCCCAGCGCGGCGTGTAGTCGGTGTCGCTGCGCCAGTCGAAGTTGCGCACGTTCTCGAGCGTGACCATGTTGCCGTCGACGCGCGCCACCAGCTGGCGCGCGACGTCGTCGGCCCAGTCGCGCTGCTGCAGCGGCACGATGGTGTTCCACCAGCCCAGCAGCAGCGCGAAGCCGATCGCGTAGGACAGCAGGGCGCGCGCGGCCCGGCCGCGCCACAGCAGCACCAGGGCCGCGAGGCCGAAGCCGCTCCACAGCACGGCGGCGAGAACCTTGCCCGTCTCGCCCACGGGCAACTGGTACCAGAGCGCGAGGCAGGCCCAGCCCGCCGACAGCAGCAGCACCAGCGAGGCCGCGACGCGGCCAACGATGCGCAGCAAGGTCCGGAACCCGGCGGTGGAATGCGTGATGGCTGGGGAGGGGGAGGAGGAGGGGCTCATTCGGGAAACGCGTGATCGCCGCCGAGCTTAAACGCAGTCCCGCGCGCCGACCACGACCGCGCGCGGTGTGCCGAAACGAAGACGGGATCGGCGGCCCGATCCCGTCTTCAGCCGCTAAGGGCGCACCGCCGTCCTCGCGTGCAGCAGCGCCGCGAAATGGCGCAGCTCGGCCGCATTGAGGTCCGACACGGCCCAGGCCTGCATGCCGCCCTGGGTCCAGTGCGCGAGCTGGTAGCCCTGCCGCGTCGAGAAGGCCGGAGCCTGCGGCTTCGCATCGGCCGCGGGCCAGACGAAGACATTGATGACGTGCGGACCCGAGCGATAGACCAGCGCCGCCACCGTTCGGCCGTCGAGGTAGTCGAGCCGCCCGCCCGTCAGCGCGAAGCCCTCGGCGGCGAGGTCCACTACGGGCGGCGAGAAGTCGAGCTTGCCGGCGAACCAGGGCTTGACCGTGTGCTGGTCGGTGGAGGCCACGTCGGCCAGGTGCGAGGCCATCAGCGAGCGCACGTGGTTGGCCGTGACCTGCGCGCCCAGCAGCTCGAGGGGCGCCGGCGATGCCAGCAGCACCAGCGCCAGGCCCCAGGCCGCGGCCGCGCCGGTTCCGAACCCGAGCAGGCCCTGCCACCAGCCGTGACGGCGCGGCGCCGGCGTTGCGGGTGCGCCGGCCTCGGCGCGCACCGACAGCGCGATGCGCTCGGCCAGGCCGGCGGGCGGCGCATGGCGCGTGGCGTGCTGTCGCATCAGCGCTCCCAGCTCGTCGTCAGGAATTGGCATGCCGCGTCCTTTCCTGCGCCGGGCCCGGGCGCTCGTCGCGCAGGCTTTCGCGCAGCAGGGCCCGCGCGCGCGACAGCCGCGACATCACGGTGCCCAGCGGCACGCCGGCGATGCGTGCGATGTCTTCATAGCGCAGCTCCTCCAGTTCGCGCAGCACGATCGCTTCGCGGTAGACCGCGGGCAGGGCGTCGATCGCGGCATTGACGCGCTCGCCCTGCACGCGCCGCTCCCACAGCCGCGCGGGATCGCCGGCCTCCGGGGCCGTCGCGCCGGCCGACTCGCTGTCGCGCAGCTCGTCGAACTCCACCTGGTCGGCCAGCTGCCGGTTCTGCCGCATCCAGTCGTAGCAGGCGTTGCGCACGATGCCCAGCAGCCAGGGCCGCGCGTTCTCGCCGCGCAGCCCGTCGAAGAAACGGAAGGCCCGCAGGTAGGCCTCCTGCACCGCGTCCTCGGCCAGGCGGTCGTCGCGCAGCAACCAGCGCGCGAGATTCCAGGCCGCATCGAGATGCGGCAGGGCGGCGGCTTCGAACTGGCGGGTGCGGTCGGTCAAGGGACGTGCTTTGGGGGCATGACGCGGCGGGCGCGCGTTTTATTCCAGCCTCGCGCGAAAAAATTTCGGGGAATAGACGAAGGGCACCGCGCGTCATGCCCTGTGCCGATTCTCTTCCTCTCTTCTTTCAGGAGTCTTTCCCCATGACCGCCTTTCCAGGATTCGCACGCCTGCTCGCCGTTCTCGCGGCCTCCGGCGCCCTGGCCTTCCCGGCGCTGGCCGCCGGCCCCAAGGCCTATGTCGGCAACTTCAAGGACAGCACGCTCAGCGTGATCGACACCGGCAGCGAGCGCGTGCTCGCCACCGTGCCGGTGGCCGCGGGGCCCGACGGCATCGTGATCTCCCCGAACGGCCAGCGCGTGTTCGTCAGCGGCTCCAGCGCCTCGGCGGTGAGCGAGATCGACGCCGCGACCGACCGCGTGACGCACACCATCGAGGTCGGCCAGGGCCCGCAGGGCCTGGCCACCACCGCCGATGGCCGCTGGGTGCTGGTGGCCGTCAACGGCGACGACCGCGTGGCCTTCATCGACACCGCGACCCATGCCGTGGCCGCGAACGTGGCCGTGCCCAAGCCGCACACCATCGCCGTGCGGCCCGATGGCCGGCAGGCCTACGTGGCCTCGCAGGCACCGGGCCATTTCGCGCTCGTGGTGGTCGACCTGGCGACGCGCAAGGCGGTCTCGGAGATCGCGCTCGACAAGCCGCCGCGCGACCTCGAGTTCGGCCCCGACGGCAAGGCGCTCTACCTGACGCTGGCGGGCGTGCCCGCGGTGCAGGTGCTGGATGCGACCACCAACCAGTGGCTGGCGCCGATCCCCACCGGCGTGTCGCCCCACATCGCGCAGCACTTCGCGGGCATGGCGAGCGGCGTGGTCGTGGTGCAGGGGCCGGGCGAGGTGATGCTGTTCGACCCCGCGACGCGCACGCCGGGCCGCAGCATCGCGGTGGGCAAGCAGCCGCACTGGCTCGACATCTCGGCCGATGGCGGGAAGCTGTGGGTCAGCAACGAGGGCTCGAACGACGTGAGCGTGATCGACCTGGCCGGTGGTCCGTCGCACACCGTGGCGGTCGGCAATGCGCCGCGCAAGGTGGCGGTGCAGCGCGGCGCGCCGGCCGAGCATGCGGGCGGTTCGGCGCACGTGGCGATCCGCAACTTCGCCTTCGAGCCGGCGCAGATCACCGTGAAGGTGGGCCAGCCCGTGCGCTGGAAGAACGACGACGGCGCGCCCCATGGCGTGGTGTTCAGGAAGGGCGGCCCCGCGGGCATGGACCTGATGCTGCCCGGCCAGGACTTCACGCAGACCTTCGACAAGCCCGGTGTCTACGACTACGCCTGCTCGGTGCACCCCTACATGACGGCGCGCGTCACGGTGATTGCACCCTGACGTGCAGGCCTCGGGCGGCCTGCCTATGATGGTCGTGCAGCCACGCGCGTCTGCGCGGTTCGGCCGTTTCACAGGAACCATCCACCATGAGCATTCCCACCACCCGCCTGGGCCGCACCGGCCTGACCGTCTCCCGGCTCGCGCTCGGCACCATGACCTTCGGCCTGCAGACCGACGAGGCCGTGTCGCACCGCATCCTCGACAAGGCCGCCGAGGGCGGCATCAACTTCCTCGACACCGCCGACGTCTACCCGCTGGGCGGCACGGTCGAGACCACGGGCCGCACCGAGGAGATCATCGGCAACTGGCTCGAGAAGCAGGGCCCCGCGGGCCGCCGGCGCTTCGTGGTCGCGACCAAGGCGGTCAACAAGGTCGGCCCCAATCCCTGGGACCAGGGCGCCTCGCGCAAGCACCTGCTCGATGCCATCGACCTCTCGCTCAAGCGGCTGAAGACCGACCACGTCGACCTCTACCAGCTGCACATGGACGACCGCGAGACGCCGCTCGAGGAAAGCATCGAGGCGCTCGACACCATCGTGAAGTCGGGCCGCGCGCGCTATGTGGGCGTGTCGAATTTCCTGGCCTACCGGCTCGCGCGCGCGCTCGGCAAGGCCGACCTGCTGCGGCTCACGCGCTTCGTCTCGGTGCAGCCGCGCTACAGCCTGCTGTTCCGCGAGATCGAGCGCGAGCTGCTGCCGCTCGCGAGCGAGGAAGGCCTGGGCGTGATCCCCTACAACCCGCTGGCCGGCGGACTGCTCACCGGCAAGTACAAGCCCGGCGCCAGCCCCGAGGCGAACACGCGCTTCACGCTCGGCACCGCCGGCAACATGTACCAGGACCGCTACTGGAACGAACGCAGCTTCAACACCGTGACGCAGCTGCATGCGCTGGCCGACGAGGCGGGCGTGCCGCTCGCGACGCTGGCCGTGGCCTGGGTGATGGCGAACCCGCTGATCACCGCGCCGCTGCTCGGCGCGAGCCGGCCCGAGCAGCTCGACGCCACGCTCGCGGCGGCCGAGTACAAGCTCGACCCCGCGCTCAAGCAGAAGCTCGACGAGCTGACGGCCGAGTACCGCAAGGGCGACGCGCCGCGCTGAACGCGGCCGGAGGCGCCTTGCGCCTCAGCGCCAGCCGCGGTGCCAGCCCGCGTGCGGGTTGTACCAGCCCCAGCCGTAGTGCGGGTGGTAGCGCCAGCCCCAGCCGGGGCCGGGCGAGACATAGGTCGGGCCGATGATCGCCACGCCCACCGGCGGTTCGATCGGCGCGGCATACACGGCCGCGCCGTGCACCGGCCCCACCGGTGCCACCACGCAGGCACTGAGACTGGCCGCCGCGACGATGGCCGCGGCAATCGCTGCGAGTTTCATGGGTTGCTCCTGAAGAACGAGTCGTTGAAGGCTTCGGCTTCTTCAATGCCGCGACCGGTGCGCGAGCCGACGCGGCGGCGGTAAAGATTTCTTAGCGCGCGCCAACTGACAGCTTTGTCAGGAAGTCGACAGCGAGCGGTTGGAAGGCGCGGCCTAGAGTGGCCGCACCATGGCTCGCTCCGCTGCATCCTCCTTCCCCGACCTTCCGCGCCGCGCCCTGCGCGTGCCCGCCGCGGCCGCGCTGGCCGCGCTGCTGATCGCGGGCTGCGCGGTCGGCCCCGACTACGTGCGGCCCTCGATGGAGCTGCCCGCAGCCTACAAGGAAGACGGTGCGTGGAAGACCGCCACGCCGCAGGCCATCGATCCCTCGCACCCCTGGTGGGAGGCCTACGGCGACGCCACGCTGAACGGGCTGGTGGTGCAGGCCAATGCCGCCAACCAGAACATCCGCCAGGCCGAGGCCCAGTACCGCGAGGCGCGCGCACTGGCCTCGGCCGCGCGCGCCGGCTTCTATCCCACCCTCGGCCTGAACGCCGGCGCCAACCGCGCGCAGACCAACAGCACCGGCAGCACCGAGCGCCGCACCACCGACACCCTGGGCCTTGCCGCGAGCTGGGAGCCCGATGTCTGGGGCGCGGTGCGCCGCTCGGTCGAGGCCGGTGACGCCAGCACCCAGGCCAGCGCCGACGACCTCGCGGGCGCGCGCCTGAGCATCCAGACCACGCTGGCGCAGGACTACCTGCAGCTGCGCGCCATCGACCTGCAGCGCGCGCTCTACGCCAACACCACCGCCGCCTATGCGCGCGCGCTCGAGCTCACGCAGCACCAGTACGCGGCCGGCACCGTGCTGCGCTCCGACGTGGCGCTGGCCGAGAGCCAGCTGCGCACCGCGCAGGCGCAGGGCGTGGACCTCGAGGCGCAGCGCGCCCAGCTCGAGCATGCGATCGCGGTGCTGACCGGCCAGGCGCCGGCGCGCTTCACGCTGGCCGCGCTGCCGGCCAGCGAGAACCCCGCGCTCGCCAATGCGGGCACGCTCGGCGTCCAGCTGCCGCTCGCACCCGCGGGCCTGCCTTCGGAACTGCTCGAGCGCCGTCCTGACATCGCCGCGGCCGAGCGCCGCGTGCAGGCCGCCAATGCGCAGATCGGCGTGGCCAAGGCCGCCTACTTCCCGCAGATCGTGCTGAGCGCGAGCGGCGGCTTCAGCGCCGGCAAGCTCGCTTCGCTGTTCGATACGCCGAGCCGCGTCTGGTCGCTGGGCGCGGTGCTCGCGCAGACCGTGTTCGACGGCGGCCTGCGCAAGGCCCACAGCGAGCAGGCCGTGGCCGCCTACGACGCCTCGGTCGCGCTCTACAAGCAGACCGTGCTCGGCGGCTTCCAGCAGGTCGAGGACAACCTCGCCACCCTGCGCGTGCTCGACCACGAATCGCAGCTGCAGGCGCAGGCCGTGCAGGCCTCGCAGACCGCCGAGCGCCTCGCGCTGGCCCAGTACCGCGCCGGCACCGCCACCTACCTGAGCGTGGTGACCGCGCAGCAGCTCTCGCTGACCAACCAGCGCACGGCCGCGCAACTGCTGGCGCGCCAGCTCGCCGCCAGCGTGGCGCTGATCGCGGCCACCGGCGGTGGCTGGCATGCCGATGCCGATGCCACCACCGCCGCCGCTGCAACGACTTCCGGAACCTGATGCCATGACGAATCCCGCTCCCTCCTACACCGGCTCCGCCAGCGACGATGCCGTTCCCCCCGCGCGACGCAGCGTCGCCTGGTTCGCCGTCGCCGCCTTCGTCGCCGTGCTCGGCGGCGGCGCCTGGACCCTGGGCCACAAGGCCTCGGCCGCCACGCCCGAGGCCAAGGCGCCGCCGGTGCTGGTGACCACCGCGCCGGTGCAGGCGCAGGACGTGCAGGTCTACCGCGGCGGCATCGGCACCGTGGCCTCGATGGCCACCGTCACCGTCAAGGCGCGCATCGATGGTCAGCTCGACAGGATCGGCTTCGTCGAGGGCCAGGACGTGAAGGCCGGCCAGATGCTCGCGCAGCTCGACCCGCGCACCTTGCAGGCCCAGCTCGCGCAGGCCAGCGCCACCCAGGCGCGCGACCAGGCGCAGCTCGAGAACGCGCGCGCCGACCTCGCGCGCTACACCACGCTGATCGCGCAGGACGCGGCGACCAAGCAGCAGCTCGACACCCAGAAGGCGCTGGTCAGCCAGCTCGAGGCCACCGTCAAGACCGATGCCGCGCAGGTGCAGTTCGCGCAGGTGCAGCTGAGCTTCACGCGCATCGACGCGCCGATCGACGGCCGCGTGGGCGCGCGGCTGGTCGACCCCGGCAACATCGTGCATGCGGCCGACACCGGCGGGCTGGTGGTCATCAACCAGATCGACCCGATCGCGGTGCAGTTCACGCTGCCCGAGGACGCGGTGCAGGACATCAACCGGCTGCAGCCCAAGGGCGCGGCGCCGCTCTCGGTGGTGGCCTACGACCGCGCCGGCACGCAGCTGCTGGGCACGGGCAAGCTGATCCTGCTCAACAACCAGATCGACACCACCAACGGCACGGTGCAGCTCAAGGGCAGCTTCGCCAATCCTCAGCACACGCTGTGGCCCGGCCAGTACGTCAACGTGCGGCTGCAGCTCGACCGCCGCGCGGGCGCGCTGACCGTGCCGGCCGCGGCGGTGCAGCGCAGCCAGGACGGCACCTACGTCTGGGCCGTCGATGCCGAGAACAAGGCCGCCTCGGTGCCGGTGCACGTGGTGCAGATCGCCGACGGCACGGCCGTGCTCGACCAGGGCGTGGCCGCCGGCCAGCGCGTGGTGGTCGACGGCCAGTACAAGTTGCGGCCCGGCGCCACGGTGGCGGAGAACAAGACCGCGGCCAAGGCCGCGCCCCCGGCCGCCGCGGCCGGCGCCGGCAACGCGAGCGGGGTGCGCAATTGAGCATTTCCGCCGCCTTCATCAAGCGCCCGATCGGCACCACGCTGCTCGCGCTGGCCATCCTGCTGGTCGGCGCCGCCGTGTTCCCGCTGCTGCCGGTGGCGCCGCTGCCGCAGGTCGACTTCCCGACCATCCAGGTCTCGGCCAACCTGCCGGGCGCCAGTCCAGAGACCATGGCCTCGAACGTGGCGCAGCCGCTGGAGCGCCAGTTCTCGCTGATCGCGGGCCTGTCGCAGATGACCTCGACCAGCGGCCTGGGCAACACCCAGATCACGCTGCAGTTCGACCTCGACCGCAACATCGACGCCGCCGCGCTCGACGTGCAGGCGGCCATCAACGCCTCCACCGGCCAGCTGCCGGCCAACCTGCCGAGCCCGCCGACCTTCCGCAAGGTGAACCCGGCCGACTCGCCGATCCTGATCCTGTCGGTGCAGTCGAAGACGCTGCCGCTGACCGAGGTCAACGACTACGCCGACAACATCCTCGCGCAGCAGATCTCGCAGATATCGGGCGTGGGCCTGGTCAACATCGGCGGCGCGCAGAAGCCGGCCGTGCGCATCCAGGTCGACCCGGCCAAGCTCGCGGCGCTGGGCCTGAGCCTGGAGGACGTGCGCACCGTGCTGTCGTCGGCCACCGTCAACGCGCCCAAGGGCACGATCGACGGGCCGAACCAGAGCTTCACCGTCTACACCAACGACCAGCTGCTCAAGGCCCAGCCCTGGAACGACGTGGTGCTGGCCTACCGCAACGGCGCGCCGATCCGCGTGCGCGACCTCGGCGTAGCGGTCGACGGTCCCGAGAACGCGAAGATCGCGGGCTGGGCCTATGCCGGCGCCGCCGCGCCCGAGGGCAGCACGGTGCAGAACGGCCGCTCGATCGTGCTGGCCATCACCAAGCAGCCGGGCGCCAACGTGATCGAGACCGTGGACCGCATCAACGCCGCGCTGCCGCGGCTCAAGGCCTCGATCCCGCCGACGGTGGACGTCAACGCCATCATCGACCGCACCCAGACCATCCGCGCCTCGGTCAAGGACGTGGAGTTCACGCTGCTGCTGACCATCGCGCTGGTGGTGGCCGTGATCTTCGTGTTCCTGCGCAACGTGCCGGCCACGCTGATCCCCAGCGTGACGGTGCCGCTGGCGCTGCTGGGCACGGTGGCCGTGATGTACCTGCTGGGCTACAGCCTCGACAACCTCTCGCTGATGGCGCTGACCATCGCGGTCGGCTTCGTGGTCGACGACGCGATCGTGATGCTCGAGAACATCTACCGCTACGTCGAGGAGGGCATGGCGCCACTCGAGGCCGCCTACAAGGGGGCGGGCGAGATCGGCTTCACCATCGTCTCGATCTCGGTCTCGCTGATCGCGGTGTTCATCCCGCTGCTGCTGATGGGCGGCATCGTCGGGCGGCTGTTCCGCGAGTTCGCCGTCACCGTCACCCTGACCATCGTGGTGAGCGTGGTGATCTCGCTCACGCTCACGCCGATGCTGTGCTCGCGCTTCCTCAAGAACGAGCATGCGCGGCGCCATGGGCGGCTGTACCTGCTGTTCGAGCGCGGCTTCGATGCCATGCTCAATGGCTACAAGCGCGGGCTGCACGTGGTGCTCGACCACCAGTTCATCACCTTGATGGTGTTCATCGCCACCGTGGTGGCCACCGGCGCGCTGTTCGTGGTGATCCCGAAGGGCTTCTTCCCGCAGCAGGACACGGGCTTCATCTCGGGCTTCGCCGAGTCGGCGCAGGACGCCTCCTTCGCCTCGATGAATGCGCGCATGCTCGAGCTGGCCGACGTGGTGCGCAAGGACCCCGACGTGACCGGCTTCGGCATGAACGGCAGCTCGTCGACCTACAACACCGGCAACTTCTTCATCAGCCTCAAGCCCAAGGACGAGGGCCGCACCGCCAATGCCGACGAGATCATCGCGCGGCTGCGCCCGCAGCTCGCGAAGGTGCAGGGCGTGAACCTGTTCCTGCAGGCCGGGCAGGACATCCGCGTGGGCGGGCGCTCCTCGCGCACCCAGTACCAGTACACGCTGACCGACTCGAACCTCGACGAGCTCAACACCTGGGCGCCGCGCCTGCTGGCCAAGCTGCGCCAGGTGCCCGAGGTGACCGACCTGGCGACCGACCAGCAGAACGCCGCCGCCTCGGCCGTGCTGACCATCGACCGCGACCGCGCCTCGAGCTTCGGCATCTCGCCGGCCGCGATCGACGCCACGCTGTACGACGCCATCGGCCAGCGCCAGGTGGCGCAGTACTTCACGCAGCTCAACAGCTACCACGTGGTGCTCGAGGTGACGCCCGCGCTGCAGCAGGACCCGGCGCTGTTCAGCAAGCTCTACCTGAGCTCGCCGATCACCGGCCAGCAGGTGCCGCTGTCGACCTTCGTGAAGGTCGACACCAGCAAGACCGCCTACCTCTCGATCAGCCACCAGGGCCAGTTCCCGGCCGTGACGATCTCGTTCAACCTCGCGCCCGGCGCCTCGCTGGGCCAGGCGGTCGACGCGATCAAGGCCGCGCAGTCCGAGATGGGCATGCCGCAGTCGCTGACCGGTGCCTTCCAGGGCACGGCCCAGGCCTTCCAGGATTCGCTGGCCTCGCAGCCCTACCTGATCGCGGCGGCGCTGGTGGCGGTGTACATCGTGCTGGGCCTGCTCTACGAGAGCTACATCCATCCGCTGACGATCCTCTCGACCCTGCCCTCGGCCGGCGTGGGGGCGCTGCTGATCCTGATGGCGGGCGGCTACGACCTCAGCGTGATCGCGCTGATCGGCATCATCCTGCTGATCGGCATCGTCAAGAAGAACGGGATCATGATGATCGACTTCGCGCTCAAGGCCGAGCGCGAGCAGGGCATGAAGCCGCACGAGGCGATCTACCAGGCCTGCCTGCTGCGCTTCCGCCCGATCATGATGACCACCATGTGCGCGCTGCTCTCGGGCCTGCCGCTGATGCTGGGCCACGGCTCGGGCTCCGAGCTGCGCCGGCCGCTGGGCTACGCGATGGTCGGCGGGCTGGTACTCTCGCAGGCGCTCACGCTGTTCACCACGCCGGTGGTCTACCTCTACCTGGACCGCGCCCACTACTGGTACCTGCGCCGCAAGGAAGCGCGCCGGATCCGCAAGGGCGGCCAGGCCCCGGCGGCGGCCGAGGCGCATTGAGCACCGGAGACAACGCACCGCCTCGCACCGCAGCACGCCACGCCATGAAGATCCTGATCGTCGAAGACGAGTTGAGAACCGCCGACTACCTCTCGAAGGGGCTGACGGAGCAGGGCTGCGCGGTCGACATGGCGCACAACGGCATCGACGGCCAGCACCTGGCGCTCACGCACGACTACGACGTGATCGTGCTCGACGTGATGCTGCCGGGCCAGGACGGCTTCTCGGTGCTGCGCGGGCTGCGCGCCGTGAAGCAGACGCCGGTGATCATGCTGACCGCGCGCGATCGCGTGGAGGACCGCGTCAAGGGGCTGCACGAGGGCGCCGACGACTACTTGGTCAAGCCCTTCTCGTTCCTCGAGCTGCTGGCGCGGCTGCAGGCGCTGAACCGGCGCGGCCGCAAGCAGGAGCCGATGCAGCTGCGCATCGCCGACCTGCAGATCGACCTGCTCGCGCGCAAGGCCTTCCGCGGCGCCACCCGCATCGACCTCACGGCCAAGGAGTTCGCGCTGCTCGCGGTGCTGGCGCGGCGCCAGGGCGAGATCCTCTCGAAGACCGCCATCGCCGAGCTGGTGTGGGACATGAACTTCGACAGCAACACCAACGTGGTCGAGGTCGCGATCAAGCGGCTGCGCGACAAGATCGACGTGCCTTTCTCGCCCAAGCTGCTGCACACCATCCGCGGCATGGGCTACGTGATGGAGCTGCGCGAGGACGGCGCCACGCCATGAAGCGCTCGATCACCGCGCGGCTGGTGCTGATGTTCGCGGCGGCGGCGCTCGCCACCTTCGCGCTGATCGGCGCGGCGCTGCAGGGCGTGCTGCTGCGCGAGCTCGAGCGCCACCAGTACGAGGAGCTCGACACCACGGTCAAGAGCCTGCAGTTCTGGATCCAGGCCATCGGCACACCCGAGCGCTGGTCGCGCGTGCAGGCGCGCATGGACGCGCTGACGCCCGAGGACGGCAGCACCCGCTTCTGGGTGCTCAGTGACGATCCGCGCTTCCAGTACGGCAAGGGCATGGCCGAGATCGACGCGCTCACGCGCGAGACCGGCCGCAGCCTGCTGCTGCCCGGCGAGGAGAAGCCCTACCGCACGCTGTCGGCCCACATCCCGCCGTTCGAGCAGCGCCCGGCCGTGCGGCTGATCGTCGGCAAGAACACCGAGCCCTATGCGCGCACGCGCCGCACCTTCCTCACGGCGCTGGTGTCGCTGGGCCTGGGCGCGGTGCTCGTGGTGGCCGCCGCCGGCTACTGGATCGCGCGCGTCGGCCTGCGCCCGCTCGACCAGCTCTCGCGCGAGGCGCAGGCGCTGCGGCCCAAGATGCGCTCGCAGCGGCTGCGCTCGGGCGCGCTGCCGGTCGAGCTGTCGGGGCTGGCCGAGGCCTTCAACGGCGCGCTGGCGCGGCTCGAGGAGGCCTATGGCCAGCTCGAGGCCTTCAATGCCGACGTGGCGCACGAGCTGCGCACGCCGCTGGCCAACCTGATCGGCAGCACCCAGGTCGCGCTCTCGCGCCAGCGCAGCGCGCCGCAGTTCGAGGAGGTGCTGCAGGCCAACCTCGAGGACCTGGAGCGGCTGCGCTCGATCGTCAACGACATGCTGTTCCTCGCGCGCGCCGACCGCGGCGAGGTCGCCACCGGGCTGGTGCTGACGCCGGTGGCGCAGGAGGTGCGCAAGACCATCGAGTTCTTCGAGTTCGTGCTCGAGGAGAGCGGCGCGCGGGTCGAGATCGAGGGCGACGTGCTGGCCGAGGCGCAGCTCGAGACCGCGCTGTTCCGCCGCGCGATGTCGAACCTGCTGCAGAACGCGATCGAGCATTCCCCGCCGGGCGCGCGCATCGCGGTGCGGCTGCGCGAGACGCCCGCGGCGACCTGGATCGGCGTGTCTAATCCCGGCGCGCCGATCGCCGAGGCGCACCTGCAGCACCTGTTCGACCGCTTCTACCGCGTCGATGCCGCGCGCAACGACGGCGGCGAGCACCATGGCCACGGGCTCGGGCTGGCGATCGTGCGGGCCGTGGCCAGCATGCACGGCGGGCAGGTCGCCGCGGCCAGCGCGGACGGCGTGAATACCTTCGAATTCAGCGTCGCCCGGCCGGCGGCCTGAACCCGTCGCGCGGGGGCCGGCCATGACCCCCGAAACGCGCCGCAACCCGCATGGCCAATGGCCTCCCGGCGACAGGCCCTTGCGCCATGCCGCAGAATCCATGCCGCCCATGACCACGTTCGCACCCTCTTTCGCCATCACGGAGCCGTTGCCATGGCACAGCTGATGTCGCTGCTGGTGCAGAACGCGATCCTGGTGGTGTTCGCCGCCAGCTTCGCCGCCCGCCTGGGCCTGCCGGTGCCGGCGGCCGCGGTGCTGGTGGTCACCGGCGCGCTGCTCGCGGCCGGCGACATCTCGCTGGCCGGCGTGGTGCTCGCGGCGGTGGCGGCCAACCTGCTGGGCGACGGCGCCTGGTTCTATGCCGGCCGGCGCTTCGGCTACCGCTTCATGCGCCTCTTGTGCCGGATCTCGCTGGCGCCCGACTCCTGCGTGCGCCGCGGCGAATCGCTGATCGGCGACTGGGGCGGCCTGTCGCTGGTGGCCGCCAAGTTCGTGCCGGGCGTGTCGGTGGTGGCGCCGCCGATGGCGGGCGCGCTCGGCATGTCGGTGCCGCGCTTCATCGGCTTCGACATCGGCGCCGCGCTGATCTGGACCGGCCTGTTCCTCGGCCTGGGCTGGGGCTTCCGCAACCAGATCCAGGACGTGCTCGCGGTGATGGCGCAGGCCGGCGGCATCGCCACCATGGCCCTGGGCGTGCTGCTGGTCGTGTTCCTGGTGGTGCGCTGGTGGCGCCGCCGCGCCTTCATGCGGCTGACCGGCATGCCGCGCATCTCGGTCGACGAACTGCACGAGATGCTCGCGGGCGACGAGCCGCCGCTGGTGATCGACGTGCGCGGCGCGGCCGGCCAGCAGGTCGATCCGCGCCGCATCCCGGGTGCGCTGTCGTACACGCTCAAGGCGCTGCAGCAGCGCGGCCTCGACCTGTCGGCCGCGGCCGGGCGCGACGTGGTGCTGTACTGCAACTGCCCCAACGAGGTGTCGGCCGCGCAGGCCGCGCGCGTGCTGCTGGCGCGCGGTGCGCGGCGCGCGCTGCCGCTGACCGGCGGGCTCGATGCCTGGGTGGCCTCGGGCCGGCCGACTTCGCCGCACTGATCCTCATGCGCGGCGGGCGCGTGCCATGACCAAGACCCGCGTGCCCGCGCCTTCCATCGTCGCCGCGCTCGAGCGCGCGCTGGGCCCGGTCCATGGCTTCGTGCCGCTGGCCGAGGGCGAGGAATCGCAGGCCTTCGCCTTCCGCGCCGAGGGCCTGGGCAGCGCGGCCCAGGCCGAGCACGTGGTGCGCATCCACCGTTCGCGCGAGGGCTTCGACAAGGACGACTTCGCGGCGCGCCGCTTCGCGCGGCCGGGGCTGCCGGTGCCCGCGGTCACGGCCATCGGGCGCATCGAGGACCTGTCGTTCGACCAGAGCTTCGAGGGCCCGTTCTTCGGCAAGCCCTTCTATTGCGTGTCGCGGCGCCTGCCGGGCAGCACGCTGCAGGACCTGCCGATCGACATGCTGTCGCTGCTGGCCGAGCCGCTGGCGCGCACGCTCGACGACCTGGCCGCCAGCGACCTCGCGGGCACCACCGGCTTCGGCCGCTTCGACGCCAACGGCACCGGCGAGCATGCGAGCTGGCGCGCTTTCCTCGATGCGGTCGCCGAGCGCGACTGGAGCGCGGCGCGGCTCGATGCGCAGGCCCTGTGGCGCGTCGAGCGGCAACTGGCGATCGTGCGCGGCCTCGCGCCGTCCTGCCCCGAGGTCCGCCGGCTGGTGCACGGCGACTTCGGCTCGAACAACGTGCTGACCGACGGCCGCGAAATCACCGGCGTCATCGACTGGTCGGAGGCGCTGTTCGGCGATCCGCTCTACGACGTGGCCAACATCTTCTTCTGGCGCCCCTGGCTCGCCTGCATGGAGCAGCAGGCGCGCCACTTCGAGCAGGCCCTGCCGGCCGACCCCGGCACGGCCGAGCGGCTGCGCTGCTACCAGCTCCACATCGGCCTGCGGCAGATCCACGACTGCGCGCTGGCCGGCGAGGCCGAGGACCTGCTGTGGGCGCTCGAGCGCAACGCCCGGATCGCCGGCCAGGCCTGAGCCGGGGCCGCTGGCGGGGGCGGTGGTAGTCTTCGCGCCCGAGATGAACCTGCGCACCAAGATCGTGGCCCTGGCCGTCGCACCGCTGCTGGTGGCGCTGGTGCTGGTCGCGCTCGCCGTGCGGCACCAGGAACACGACCTCGCGCAGCGCGAGCGCGCGCTGATCGAGCAGAGCTACATGACCCAGCGGCGCAACGAGCTGCGCAGCTATGTCGATCTCGCGATCAGCATCGTCAAGCCGCTGTACGACGCCGGCCAGGACGACGAGGCCACGCGTGCCGAGGCGCTGCGCCGGCTGGCCGCGCTCGACTACGGCGACGACGGCTACTTCTTCGTCTACGACCTGCAGGGCCGCTCGCTGATGCACTCGCGCCAGCCCGACCTCGTGGGCCAGGACCTCTGGGGGCTCAAGGATTCGAGCGGCCGCTTCACGATCCAGGACCTGATCGCGCGCGCGAAGGAGGGCGGCGGCTATGTCGAATACGAATGGCGCAAGCCCTCGAGCACGCAGCGCGCGCCCAAGCTCGGCTACGTGGTGGCGCTGCCGCGCTGGAACTGGATGGTCGGCACCGGCCTGTACCTCGACGACATGGAAGCCACCGTGCAGTCGCTCGACCGCCAGATCAGCGCCAACGTCACGACCACCCTGCTGTGGATCGCCGGCATCGCCGCGCTGTGCCTGGGCGTAGTCAGCGCCGGCGGCCTGCTGCTCAACCTCAGCGAGCACCGCGTGGCCGAGGCCAAGCTGCGCCTGCTCGCGCGCCGCGTGGTGCAGTCGCAGGAGGAGGAGCGCGGCCATCTCGCGCGCGAGCTGCACGACGGCACCAGCCAGACCCTGGTGTCGGCCAAGCTGCTGATCGAGTCGGCCGTCGATGCGCTCGACCGCGCGCAACATCCCGCGCCGCCCGCGCTGGGCAAGGCGCTGCAGCGGCTCAACGATTCGCTGACCGAGGTGCGCCGCATCTCGCACCGGCTGCGTCCCGCGCTGCTCGACACGCTGGGCCTGCCGGCCGCGCTCGAGCGGCTGGTCGACGAATTCGGCGAGGAGGGGCAGGGCTCGACCGCCGCCTCGCTGATGGTCGAGGGCGAGCCCTTCGAACTCTCGCAGGAAGTGAAGACCGCGCTGTTCCGCACCACGCAGGAGGCGCTGACCAACGTGCGCAAGCATGCGCTCGCGCACGAGGTGCACATCGCGCTGGCCTTCGGCGAGCGCGAGGTGCGGCTCGAGGTCGGCGACGACGGCATCGGCTTCGACGTCGATGCCGTGCAGCTCGACCCGCGGCGCGGCATCGGCCTGCGCAACATGCGCGAACGCGTGGCCTCGATCGATGGGCAGCTCGTGGTGCGCTCGGGCAGCGGACGCACGCGCATCGTCGCGATCGTGCCCGCGGCGGCCGCGCGGGCCGTGGGCGGCGCCTCGGGCTGATCGAACCGCGCAACCCCTTCCTTCATCCACCCCAACGAATGCCCCGACGATGACGACCGCCAAGGCCCGCACCCCGGCTCCGATCCGCATCTTCCTGGTGGACGACCATCCGCTGGTGCGCGACGGCCTGCGCGCGCGGCTCGGCGCGCTGCCCGGGCTGGAGATCGCGGGCGAGGCCGGCAGCGCAGCCGAGGCGCTCGCGCAGATGGACAGCGTGCGGCCCGACCTGCTGCTGGTCGACATCGGCATGAAGGACATGAACGGCATCGAGCTGGCCGCGCTGCTGCTCGAGCGCGAGCCCGCGCCGCACGTCGTGATGCTCAGCATGTACGACAACCCCGAGTACGTGCAGCGCGCGCTGCAGGCCGGCGCGCATGGCTACGTGCTGAAGGACGCGCCGGCGTCGGAGATCGTCGCGGCCATCGAGGCCGTGTCCGCGGGCGGTACCTTCCTGAGCCCGGCCGTGTCGAAGAAGCTGTTCCGCAACCAGACGCCGCGCCCGCTGCTCACGCCGCGCGAGAGCGAGATCCTCGCGGCGCTGGGCCGCGGCGAATCGAGCAAGCAGATCGCGCGCGACCTCGGCCTGAGCGTGCGCACGGTCGAGGCGCACCGCCAGAGCATCAAGCGGCGGCTCGGGATCGAGGGGCAGGCCGAGCTGATCAAGTATGCGGTGGAGCATGCGAGGGAGTTCGAGCGGCGCTGAATGCGCCGCAAAAGTTCCCGTCTGCACGCAGTTGGCGCGAACTTCGGAGTTTCCGAACGAAACGGACGTAAACGAATGAGCGCCGGCCTCGCGCCGACCGCACAACCTGCCTCCGCATGAGGTAGAACCGCAGCCTCGCCGCGCGGCGACGGATCGCTCCGAAGCCGTGCATCGTTCACGCTGCCTCGCTTTCGCGTGCGTGCCGGCCGAAGGCCGGCGTAGCGCCCGTTAAATTCGAGCCGGTGCGTCCCCGCCGCTTCGCTGCGCGGGGGCGTCACCGAAATGTCATCCATCCACAAGGAATCACTCGTTTTGAACAAGACCGACCTCATTGCCGCCATTGCCAACGACACCAGCCTGAGCAAGGCCGACGCCGCCCGCGCCCTCGACGCGGCGCTCGACAACCTCTCGCGCGCGCTCGCCGGCGGCGACACGGTGCAACTGATCGGCTTCGGCACCTTCGCGGTGACCAGCCGTCCCGAGCGCACGGGCCGCAATCCGTCGACCGGCCAGCCCCTGACGATCAAGGCCAGCAAGGCCCCCAAGTTCACCGCCGGCAAGGCGCTGAAGGACGTGGTGAACGGCGTGGCGCAGCAGGCCTGATCCCGTGCTTCGCGGCGCGCGGTTCACGCGCGCTGCACCCCAGCCCTCCGCGGGCCCGCGCATCCGATGCGCGTGGAACGCGGAGGGTTTGCTTTTGGCGCGCGGGCATTCGCGCTAGAGTGCGCGCACGTTCACAAGACCCGTCCATCGACATGCACGACGCACGCGCGCACGACCCCGGCCACCGCATCCCGACGCAACTGCATCGGTTCCTTGCCGCCGGGGCCTGCGCGGTGGCGATCCTGGCCGCGGGCTGCGCGAGCCGGCCCCCGTCGACCTCTTCGCCATCGATTCCCGCGGTGCGCAGCTCGCCGCTGAGCGACGAGCAGTCGAACAGCATCGCGATCCATGCGCTGGGGCTGGTCGGCACGCCGTACCGCTACGGCGGCAACACGCCCGATGGCGGCTTCGATTGCAGCGGCCTGATCGGCTACGTCTACCGCGAGAGCGTGGGGCAGTCGACGCCGCGCACGGTGGCGCGCATGGCCTCGTTCGGGCAGGGCGTGCCGGCCTCCGAGATGCGCACCGGCGACCTCGTGATCTTCGGCGCGGGCACGCCGACGCATGCGGGCATCTACGTGGGTGCGAACCGCTTCGTGCATGCGCCCTCGACGGGTGGCGAGGTCAGGCTCGACCGGCTCGACGGCATCTACTGGTCGCGCCAGCCGGTGCAGGTGCGGCGGCCCGGCTGAGCCGCGCGCTCACTCCTCGGCCTCGCGTCTCGCGCGCTGCTTGCGCCGGCGCCAGTCGGCCTGTTCGTCGTCCTCGGCCCAGCGCGCGAGCAGCGCGGCACGGGCCGTGCCGTGGGTCGCGCGCAGGGCCGCGGCATCGTCGCGGGTCAGGGGCAGCCAGTCGTTCGCCTGCATGAGGTAGAGCCACTGCGCGCCGCAATGGCTGCACGACGCGAGCCGCAGTTCGTGCCTGCCGGCGTGCCCGAGCAGCGCCTGCGTGCCCAGCGCGGGCGTGCCGCAGCAGGTCCACAGCAGCGTCATGTCGGGACGGGCCCGCACCTGGCCGGCCCAGGCCGCGGCGCGGTGCCACAGGGCGTTGTTCGTGTTCATGCGCGTGCTCGCAGTGCTGGCATCGGAAATGCATCGAGTATGGAAAGCCGCGCATAAAAACGGCGTCGAATGCGCGGCGGGGTGCATCAAGAAGCCGTAAACGCCGCCGATCGCGCGGCCCTCGGGTTTTCCATTACGCAAAGCCACGCGCTTCGCCCGCGCGGTGCGACGGATGGCAGCGCGCGCGCATCCGGCAAGACTCCCGGGGTTCGACAAATCCGAGGAGACAAAGCATGCAGAGCATCCGCCGCCACCTGGTGTGGCTCGTCATCGCGGTGTTCGGCGCCTTCGCGCTGGGCACCGTGGCCCTGAGCCGTGGGGAAACGATCAACGCGATCTGGGTGGTCGCCGCCGCGATCTGCACCTACCTGATCGCCTACCGCTACTACAGCCTGTTCATCGCCGACAAGGTGCTGGGCCTGGACGGCAACCGCAAGACGCCGGCGCACCGCCACAACGACGGCCTGGACTACGTGCCGACCGACAAGAACGTGCTGTTCGGCCACCACTTCGCGGCCATCGCGGGCGCGGGCCCGCTGGTGGGGCCGGTGCTGGCGGCGCAGATGGGCTATCTGCCCGGACTGCTGTGGGTGCTCGCGGGCGTGGTGTTCGCGGGCGCGGTGCAGGACTTCATCGTGCTGTTCATCTCCACGCGCCGCGACGGCCGCTCGCTCGGCGACCTGGTCAAGCAGGAGATGGGCGTGGTGCCCGGCATGATCGCGCTGTTCGGCACCTTCATGATCATGATCATCATCCTCGCGGTGCTGGCGCTGATCGTGGTGAAGGCGCTGGCCGAATCGCCGTGGGGCACCTTCACGGTGGCGGCGACGATTCCGGTGGCGGTCTTCATGGGCCTCTACCTGCGCTACATCCGCCCGGGCCGCATCGGCGAGGTGTCGATCATCGGCTTCGTGCTGCTGATGCTCGCGATCTTCGGTGGCCAGTGGGTCAGCCAGGACCCGGTCTGGGGCCCGGCCTTCACCTTCGACGGCAAGGCGCTGACCTGGATGCTCGTGGGCTACGGCTTCGTCGCCGCGAGCCTGCCGGTGTGGCTGCTGCTCGCGCCGCGCGACTACCTGTCGACCTTCCTGAAGATCGGCACCATCATCGCGCTGGCGATCGGCATCGTGGTGGTGGCGCCCACGCTGCAGATGCCCGCGGTGACGCAGTTCGCGCAGGGCAACGGCCCGGTGTGGTCGGGCAACCTGTTCCCGTTCCTGTTCATCACCATCGCCTGCGGCGCGGTGTCGGGCTTCCATGCGCTGATCTCCTCGGGCACCACGCCCAAGATGCTCGACAACGAGCGCCATGCGCGCTTCATCGGCTACGGCGGCATGCTGGCCGAGTCCTTCGTCGCCGTGATGGCGCTGGTGGCGGCCTCGTGCATCGAGCCCGGCATCTACTTCGCGATGAACAGCCCCGGTGCCCTGATCGGCACCACGGTGCAGCAGGCGGCGCAGACCATTTCGGGCTGGGGCTTCGTGGTCACGCCCGAGATGCTGCTGCAGACCGCCAAGGACGTGGGCGAGACCACCATCCTGGGCCGCGCCGGCGGCGCGCCCACGCTCGCGGTCGGCATGGCGCACATCCTGCACCAGGTGATCGGCGGCCAGGCCATGATGGCTTTCTGGTACCACTTCGCGATCCTGTTCGAGGCGCTCTTCATCCTCACGGCGGTCGATGCCGGCACGCGCGCGGGCCGCTTCATGCTGCAGGACCTGCTGGGCAGCTTCGTGCCCGCGCTCAAGCGCACCGACTCGCTGCCGGCCAACCTGGTCGCGACCGCGCTGTGCGTGGCGGCCTGGGGCTACTTCCTCTACCAGGGCGTGGTCGATCCGCTGGGCGGCATCAACACGCTGTGGCCGCTGTTCGGCATCTCGAACCAGATGCTGGCCGCGGTGGCGCTGCTGCTCGGCGTGGTGGTGCTGTTCCGCATGAAGCGCGAGCGCTATGCCTGGGTGGCGGCGGCGCCGGCCGTGTGGCTTCTGGCCTGCACGCTGACCGCGGGCTGGCAGAAGATCTTCTCGAGCGATCCGAAGATCGGCTTCCTCTCGCATGCGGCGAAGTACAGCGAAGGCCTGGCCAACGGCGTGCTGGTGGCCCCGGCCAAGACCACGGCGGCGATGGAGCGCATCGTCTTCAACGACCGGCTCGATGCCGCGCTGTGCGCGCTGTTCATGTTCGTGGTGCTCAGCGTGCTGGTCTACAGCATCAAGGCCTGCATCGCGGCGCGCGCGGCCAACCGGCCGACCGCGCACGAGACCCCGTTCGAGCCGATGGGCGGCGCGGTGGCGGCGCGCGGCGCGCACTGAGTGCGCGAACCGCAAGGGAACGCACGATGCCCATCGATGAAGCGCTCGCCACCACGGAAGGCCGCGGCCTCGCGGACACCGGGCGCTACATCGCGCGCTCGATCCGGCAGTCGCTGCGGCTGATGGTCGGGCTGCCCGACTACGACGTCTACCTGAGCCACATGGCGGCCACGCATCCCGACCGGCCGCCGATGAGCTACGAGGCCTTCTTCCGCGAACGGCTCGAGGCGCGCTACGGCGCGGGCAAGGGGCGCTGCTGTTGAGCTGGGCGAGAATGGTCCGCTGACGATCACCACGCTTCCGAAGGAAGCGTTTTTTCATTCATGCAAGAAGAGTTGGAGACGGCGATCGGCCTGCTGAACGCAAGCCGGCGCGTCGTCGTTTTTTCCGGCGCGGGGCTGTCCCGCGCCTCGGGCATCCCGACCTACCGGGACGCCGATGGGCTGTGGATGCAGCAGAACGCGATCCAGTTCTCGCATGCGGAGGACCTGGCGCGCGACCCGGCGGGCTTCACGAAGTTCTGGGGGCAGCGGCTGGCTGTGATCGAGGAGGCTGTTCCGAATTCGGGGCATCGGGCGCTGGCTGCGTTGCAGCGGTTGCGGCCGGCTACGCGGTTGATCACGCAGAACGTCGATGGGCTGCTGACGCAGGCGGGATGCGTGGACGTGCTGGAGCTGCATGGGAATTTGCGGCGGTGGCGGTGTGATCGGTGTGGGAATCGGCATGGGCCCTGGCCGTTTCATCGCTGCCTGCGGTGTGGGGGGCATGCGCGGCCGGATGTGGTGATGTTTGGGGAGATGCTGAATCCGGGGGTGTTGATGGATGCGCAGGAGGCTTCGGTGGACTGCGATCTGTTCGTGCTGGTCGGGAGTACGGCTGTGGTTTATCCGGCGGCGGATTTGCCTGTGTTGGCGATGGGGCACGGGGCTGCTTTGATCACGCTGAATCTTGAGCCTGTTGGGCATCTGGATGATCGGGCGCGTGTTGTGTTGAGAGGGGCTTCTGAGGTCTTGCTGCCTTTGATGGTGGATGGGTTGAGGGTGGGATGAGATTGCAGGCCGGGTCTCGCCCCGGCGGGCGAGTCACTTTCTTTTGCTTCGCCAAAAGAAAGTAACCAAAGAAAAGGCGACCCCACTGTCTGCGACCCTTCGCTTCGCTACGGGCAACCTGCGGTGCTCGCGTTTCGCGGGGTCTCGCAGAACTCGCTTCGCTCAAACAGCTGCGAGCCCTGATCCGCGAAACGCTGCGCTCCTCGGCGCAGCCAGAGGGGAGTGATTCGGGCCTTTGCTTCGCTCGGCCTTGCAATGCCGCTCGGGCCATCGCTTCGCTCGGCCTCTTGTCCCCTCTCCCTCTGGGAGAGGGTCAGGGTGAGGGCTCCGGGCCTCGCAACTGGACCGGGCCCGTCCATCGCCGCATTCGCGCGGCGCTACGACGCGGCAGGAAAGCGGTGGTACATGAAGTACTTGCTGTCCTGCTCCCAGCCTTGCCGTTCATAGAGCTGCTGCGCCGACACGTTCTCGCGCGCGACGTTCAGCGAGATGCGCGCGGCCCCCAGTGACCACGCATACGACTCGACAGCCGCGAGCAGGCGCGAGGCGACGCCCTGGCGGCGCCCGGCCGCGGCGACGAACAGGTCGTTGAGGATGAACACGCGCGTGAGCGAGACCGACGAGAAGATCGGGTAGAGCTGCGCGAAGCCCACGGGCACGGTGCCGTCGTGGCAGAGGAAGACGACCGACTCGCCATGGTCGAGGCGCTCGCGCAGGAAGGCGCGTGCGGCGGGAAGGTCGCCGGGCTGGCCCTGGAACTGGCGGTACTGATCGAACAGCGCGGCCAGTGCATCGAGGTCGGCCATCACGGCCTGGCGGACGGAGATCGTGGTCATGGGGCTGTCGGATGAGATGAAGCGCGCAGGGTAGCAAAGCGCCCCGCGCGCTGCGGACTCAACGAGGCTCGCCGCGCCAGACGGGGCGCAGTGCATCGTCGATCGCCCAGTGCGCCTGGCGGGGCTCGATGCGCACGCCGCCGATCCAGCGTTCATGGCTCGCATGGTCGATCCAGTACGTTTCTCCTGCGAGCACGCGCCGGCCCAGCGTCGTGAGTTCGAGCGGGCGCTGGGGCCAGTCGCGCTGTGCATCGGATTCCACGATCAGCGGCTCGGCCGCGTCGATCAAGGGACGCACGAGCGCATGGAACATCAGGTCGCCGAGAAAGGGCAGCGGCTCGCGGTGCTCGTTGAGTTCGGCGTAGACCTGGCCGAACGCGAGCCGGTCGTGCTCGTCGATGGTCTGGAGCACCAGGCGCTCGGTCAGCGAGAGGCCGTCGCGCAGCGAGGGCAGCTCCTGCAATTGCCGCCGCAACGCGGGCGCGAGGAAGGGCAGGGCGGGCGTCTCGCCGTGCGCGATGTCGGCCCAGGCCTCGGGCGAGGGCGCGCGGTAGGCACGCCATGCGTTGCGCGCGAGTTCGAGCGCGGACGCATCGATGGGCCTGCGGCGCGGCCACAGCCAGGCCAGCACGGCGGGTGCGAGCTGGCCGATGCCGATGAAGCGGTCGACGCCGGGCACGCGATCGATCTCGATCAGCTCGAGCTTCGCGGGCAGGCGCTCGAGCCGCGCGAGCACGGCGATCAGGAACAGCTGGTCGTAGGCATCGGCCTCGCACCAGAGCACGGCGTGGCTTGCATCGGGCAGGCGCGCGAGCGCTTCGTATTCGCCGCGCATGCGGCCGCGTGCGTCGTCGGGCGGCAGGCCGAAGGTCCGGGCGACGAAGGTGCTGCGCGTCTCGATGAAGGCGGCTTCGGGCTGCTCGGGAACAGGGCCCATGCACAGCGGGTCCGCGAACATGTGGAAGGCGCCGCGGAAACCGGCCAGCTGCAGGGTGTGGGCGATGTCGTTGCCGCAACGCCAGTGCCGGGTGCCGGCTTCGTCGTCGGCCACGAATCCCGGATGCGCCGCGGCGAAGTCGACCGCGTCGACATGGGCCTTGAGCCGGGGCCAGCTCGCGAAGCCGAGCTCGCGCGCGATCAGCCATTGGGCGTCGGCCAGCCGTGGTGCCGAAGCGCTCCGACGCGAAGGAAGGGACGGTGGCGCAGCGGCGCTGCCATCGGCGAGCCGCGCGAGCAGTTCCTTGGCGCGCTTGCGCTGCTGCTCGAGGTTGATGTGGCCGCTGCGGGCCGAGGCGCGATGGGTGTCGCGAGGGGTGTTGGACATACGAACTCCAGTGTCGGCCGTGTCCGCTGTCTGGCCGGGAGTCGCATGGGCATGCGATGGGGGATGAAACCTGGGCGCAGCCCTTTCCGCGGACGGGAGGCGTGGAAGACGCCGGCCCGCATTCTAGGACGCGCCCCGGCCTCGCTACCAGGCGTAGCCGACCTGCACCCGCGTGGCCACGTGGTTGGCGCTGCCGCTGGTTCCGGTCGACACGCCCAGCCCCAGGTTCAGGCGTTCGCTGACCTGGTAGCCGAAGGCCACGCCCAGCGCGGAGGCGCCTGCGTAGTTGCCGACCGCGGCGCCCACCCAGCGCTGTCCGGGCGAGAGCATGGGGATGCCGGGCATGGCCAGTGCCGATGCGATGCCCTGCGCGGCGAAGCTGCGGACTTCGTTGGTCGCGGTGGCGACGGCCTGCTGCATTTGGCCGAGGTTGACGGCATCGCCGGGCAGCACGCCCGGCGCGACGTTGGTGATGGTGCGTGCGAGCCCGGTGGCCTGGTTGCCCACCGACACGCTGTTGTCGCGCGTGGCGACCGACCCCTGGCCCAGTGCCACGGCATTGCGGCCGGTGGCGAGCGTGTTGGCGCCGAGCGCGACCGAATCGTTGCCGAGGGCCTGGGCGTTGTTGCCGACCGCGGTGGTCGGATCGGCCAGCGCGCGCGCGCCCGCGCCGATGGCGACCGAGCCCGCATGGCTGGCTTGCGCGCCGTTGCCGACCGCCACGGTGTCGTTGCCGTTGGCCTGCGCGTTCGGGCCGAAAGCGGTGGCGCCCTGGCCGCTGGCGCTCGCGCCCGTGCCGCAGGTGACGTTGCCGCCCGAGAAGCTGCACAGCCCGTTCGAAAACGCCTGGTTCATCAGTGTCTGCAGTGCCATGACCTGCTGGCTGGTGAAGTTGTTCGCGCTGCTGATCGCGCCTTGCTGGGCCTGCTGCACCTGGCCCACGTTGGCGGCGTCGGTGGCGGCCTGGCCCGCGCGCACGTTGCCGATGAGGGTGCCGGCGCCGCCGTTGGCATTGAGCGAGACGCTGCCGCCGCCCGCGTCGTACTGCACCGAGTTCTGCGCCAGGCCGAGCGCGTTGTCGGCGGTGCCCTGCGCCTTGTTCGCGCTGGCCTGCGCCGCATTGGCCGCGCCGAGCGCCGTGTTGGCCGTGCCCTGGGCCGAGGCCGCGGCGACACCGGCCGCGTTGGCCGTGCTCTGCGCCTGCGCGGTCGAGGTCGACAGGCTGGCGACCGAGTTGGCGGTGGACGTCGACAGCGTGGCCACGCCGGTCGAGAGGTTGTTCAGACCGGTGTTCAGTGTCGAGACGCCGGTGGAGAGCGAACCGATGCTGGTGGAGGTCGATGCCGACAGCGCGCCGACGCTGGTGGAAAGAGAGCCGATGCTGGTGGCGGTCGAGGTCGACAGTGCGCCGACGCTCGTGGAGAGCGAGCCGACGCTGGTGGAGGTCGAGGTCGACAGTGCGCCGACGCTCGTGGAGAGCGAGCCGATGCCGGTGGACGTCGACGCCGACAGCGCATCGACGCTGGTGGACAGCGCGCCCACGCCGGTGGACAGCGAGCCGATGCTGGTGGACGTCGATGTCGACAGCGTGCCGACCCCGGTCGACAGGTTCGCCACGGCTGTCGACAGGCTCGAGGTGTCGAGCACCGCGGTGCTCAGGCTCTGGCCCAGCGCATAGACTTGGCCGCCGGTCACGGCGTCGGTGCTGCCGGCGGCGATGTTGCCCGCGCCAACGTTGGTGATCACGCGCGTGGTGCCGTTGCCGCCGACCGAGACCGTGTTGTCGCCGCTCGCGACCGAGCCCTGGCCCAGCGCCACCGAGTTCTTGCCCGAAGCCAGCGCGCCGTTGCCCAGCGCGGTGGCGTTGTCGGCCGTCGCGCGTGCGCTGTTCATGCCGGCGTTCGAGCCGCCGATGGCCGTCGTGTAGTTGCCGCTGGCCACGGCACCGCTGGCACCCGACTGGCTGGGTCCCGTGCCCGAAGCGCCGCTGCCGATGGCCGTGCTGGCGATGCCGCTGGCCTGGGCGCCATTGCCGCCGTTGCCGCCGCGAAGCTCGTCGCTGACACCGCTGCCGCCGCTGCCGATGGCCGTGGCACCGCTGGCCGTGGCACTGGCGCCGTTGCCACCGACACCGCCCGAGAAGAAGCCGCTGCCGCCGCCACCGCCGCCGCCGATGGCCGTGGCGCCGCCGACGCTGGCGAGCGCGCCGCCGCCGCCGGCACCGGCGGAGTCGATGCTCGGCGCGTCGGCGCCGTTGGCGCCGATGCCGATGGCCACGGCGCCGTTCGCCGCGGTGCTGCCGCCGCCGCCGCCCGCGGACAACCAGGCCGGGCCCGCGCCCTGGCCCGGCGCGCCGCCTTGGCCCAAGTTGTTGGTCAGGTAGCCGTTGCCGCCGGCCGCGCCCGGCGCGCCGCCCGCACCGCCCGCGCCGTTGCTGCCGGCACCGCCATTGCCGCCGCTGCCCAGTTGCACGCCTTGCGCGAGCACGGCCGATGGCGCGGCCGCCAGCAGCAGCAAGGCCGCGCTCAGGGTCGACAGCGCGATGCCGTGCGAGCGCGGCCGCCGCGGCGGGCAGGAGAAAGAAGAAACAGTGAGACGGCCGGACATGCGAACTCCCAGAATCGAGTCGTGAAAAAAAGACGGTTGCGAAACAGCGTGCGTACTCTGCGTGCAAGCCCATGGCCGCTCAATCCCCGAAAACAAGTAAAAAAGTTCGTGTGCTCCTCGGCCGGTACGTGGAGGACAGGTCGCTCCGGTCTGTCCGCGGACCGTTCGGCATCGGAGAGGTTTTGGACGTCGTATAAACTTGGACGACGTTCAATATCAAGGTGTCCGCCTTGCCATCGCCCAAACTCCCCGAACCTCCCGGCCGCCGCGAGCGGCGGCGCGTCCAGACGCTCGACCACGTGGCGACCACCGCCATGCGGCTGTTCGAGACCCAGGGCTACTACGCCACCACGATGGAGCAGATCGCGCTGCAGGCCGACGTGGCCAAGGGCACGCTCTACAACCACTTCGCGACCAAGGAAGCGGTGCTCGCGCACTGGATCCACCTCGAGCTCGCGGCCGATAGCGCGCGGCTGGCCGAGCTGGTCGGCGCGCCCGGCGGCTTCGAGGCGCGGCTCGCGCGCCTGCTCGAGGCCTCGGCCGCATGGTCGCAGCGCCATCGCGCCTACCTGCTCGACTACTTCCGCTTTCGCTTCCTCAACATCGAGAGCGAGATCGACGGCGGTGGCGATCCCGAGGGCCGGCCGCGAGACCTGATCGGGCTGTTCGCGCTGCTGATCCGCGAGGCGCAGCACGAAGGCAGCCTGCGCGCCGACCTGGCGCCCGAGCATCTCGCGCAACTGCTGCACCACCTGTACTTCGGCGCGCTGATGCGCTGGCTCACGCTGCCGGGCCTGGAACTGGACGAGGAGTTCGCGGCGATCGTCGAGGTCTTCGTCGACGGCACGCGCGCCGGCGCCAAGGCCGCGCGGAGGAAGCGCGCATGAAGATCGCGGTCGTCACCTACGGCACCGAGGGCGATGCGCGTCCGCTCGCCGCGCTGTGCCATGCGCTCGACGCGGCCGGCCATTCGACCTTGCTGCTGGCCGATGCCTCCACGCTCGGCACCGCGCAGCGCCTGGGCGTGCGCTCGCAGGCGCTGGCCGGCGACATCCAGGGCGCGCTGGGCGCGAGCGGCGCGATCGCCAACGTGGTGGCGCAGAGCCACAACCCGGGCGCGGCCGCGAAGGCGCTCGCGGCCATCGCCAACGCCAATGCCGTGGCCTGGCTGCGCCAGACCGTCGAGGCGGCGCAGGGTTGCGATGCCATCGTGTCGGCGGGGCTCGCGGCCTTCGTCGGGCTCTCGGCCGGCGATGCGCTGCGCGTGCCGGTGATCGGCGCGGGGATGTTCCCGCTCACGCCCACGCGCGATTTCGCGACGCCCTTCGTGCCGCCCGCGAAGGTGCCGCGCTGGCTGCACCGCACCAGCCATCGCTTCGTCAATGCGATGCTGTGGCGCGCCTTCCGCCCGGCGATCAATGCGGCGCGCGCCGAGGTCTGCGGCCTGCCGGCACGCGGGAAGATGTGGGACGGGCACCCGATGCTCTACGGCTTCTCGCCGAGCCTGCTGCCGCGCCCGGCCGACTGGCCCGGCAACGCGGTCGCCTTCGGGCAGTGGATGCCGCCCGCCAGCGCTTGGCAGGTGCCCGCGGCGCTGCAGGCTTTTCTCGACGCGGGCGAAGCGCCGGTCTACCTGGGCTTCGGCAGCATGACGGGCTTCGATGCGGTGCGCATGCGCGCGACCCTGGTCGAGGCGATGGCGGGCCGGCGCACGGTGTTCAACCCGGGCTGGAGCGGCATGGCGCTGCAGGGGCTGCCGGCCAACTTCCACGCGGTGGGCGACGTGCCGCACGACTGGCTGTTCGCGCGCATGGCGGCGGTGGTGCACCACGGCGGCTCGGGCACCACGCATTCGGCGGCGCGTGCGGGCGTGCCCTCGGTGGTGGTGCCGTTCGCGGGCGACCAGTTCTTCTGGGCCCACCAGCTCGCGCGTGCCGGCGTGGCCCCCGCGGCGGTGGCCGGCACGCGGCTCACGGCGCAGGACCTGGCGCGCGGCATCGCCTGGACCGACGACGCGGCGGTGCGCTCGCGGGCGCGCGAACTCGGTGAGCGCATGCGCGCCGAGCAAGGGTTGGCGCGCGCCGTGGCCTTCATCGAGGCCACGCTCGCGCGCTGATCAGGGGCGCACCAGCGGGATCTGCAGGTTGGTCGGCCGGTTCTGCTCGGTGTCGAAGCCGCGGCCGTCGATGTGGCGCGCGCCCCAGAACAGCATGTCGCCGCGCAGGTAGACGAGGTCGTACTCCATGAAATGGCGGCCCGCGGCCAGGCCGAAGGGCGCGAAGCTCTTGCCGAACACGCTCTGCGTGCCGTTGAGCTCCCACTTCGCATAGCCCTGGCTCGCCACCTGGTTCAGCAGGTCGGCGAAGCCCTGGATCAGCGGCGTGACCTCGTAGGCCTCGTCGGCCACGAAGTCCACCTTCTGCGCGCCGGCCGCGATCGGGTGCGCGCCGCGCCAGAGCATGTGGCCCTTGATGAGGATGCGCGCGAGCGGCACGGCGCCGTTCGGGTCGGCCGAGTTGACGATAGCGAGTTCGAAGCGGTCGCCGGGCAGGGCCTTGAAGGCGCGCTTCAGATAGAAGGGCTTGAGCGTGCCGTCGGCATTCTTCGCGGCGCTGGGCCGGACTTCGGGCGCGATGCTGATCCAGTCGCCTTGAATGGCTTGTCGGGTCTGTTCCTCGGTCATGGGTCTGCTCTGGTTGGAAGAAGAAGAAGAGGGAAAAGGGGGAAAAGAGGGAAGGGCGTTCGGCGCCGTGCCGCAGCCGGCAAGCGCCGCCGCGCAGGCGACCAGTGCCGTGGTGAAGGCCTTGCGGCCGTGCGATGCAAGCGTTGTAGCCATGGTCGGACTCCAGGGAGGCCGGCAGTGTGCGGCGGGAGGCCGAACGCTCGTTAACCCAAATCGGCAAAATGCGCGGGCCGGCGTACGCTGGCAACCCACCGCCCCTTTGCCCACGCATGGCCCTCACCCTCGACCTGTTCGACGACTTCCATCTGCATGGCGCCTCCGCGCCCGAATGGCAGCAGCGCTACCTGCAGCTGTCGCAGGGGGTGATGCGCAGCACGCTGGCCGAGGCGGTCTCGGGCGGGGTGCATGTGTTCCGCAAATGGATGAGCGAGCGCGTGGTGCAGCAGGGCTGCCTGCCCGCGGGGCGGCTGTGCTTCGCGGTCGGCAACGGCCAGGGCGCGGGCATTCCGCGCGTGCAGGGCCGTGCGCTCGAGGACCACAGCCTGTTCCTGCTGCGCGCGGGGGACGACTTCACCTTGCAGCGCCCGCGCGGCATGGAACTGCTGGCCGTGACCTTCGAGGCCGAGCAGTTCCGCCGCCTGCTCGATGCGCGGCCGTTGCCGCCGCAGGCGCTGCGCCTGCTGTCGCAGCCGGTGCTGCGCGCGCCGGCCGGAGACGTGGCGCAATTGCGGCGCGTCTTGCTGGGGCTGGTGCAGGGCGGCGATGCCGCGCACGAGGAAGCCGCCGCGCGCATCGCCTTCGAGGCCTTGCATGCCGTGCTCGAGGGCGCGGCCGGCGCGCCACCGGGCGTGGCCGGCAGTTCGGCGAGCTTCATCGTCTCGGAGTGCCACCGCATCGTGGCCGCCAGCGGTGCCGCGCCGCCCGACATCGAGGCGCTGTGCCGGCGCCTGCGCACCAGCCGGCGCAGCCTGCAGAACGGCTTCCGTCAAATGGCCGACACGACGCCGGTGCATTACCTGCGCAGCCTGCGGCTCAATGCGGTGCGCGATCGCCTGCTGGCCACATTGCCCGCGCAACTGAGCGTGTCGCAGGCGGCCGAGGCACAGGGCTTTCATCAATTGAGCCATTTCTCGCAGCGCTACAAGGCGCTGTTCGGCGAGTTGCCGTCAGCGACGCCGCGCGCCGGGGCGTAGCGATCTCGCAATTCCCGACGACACGGGGACTCTTCGGGCGATGCTCAATTGAGGCCAGCGCCGGTTCGCATCCGGCGCGGTGCCGAGATGAAGACAGACCGTCGATCGATGTCTCTGCGTCGCTGCGCAATTCAGGTCAGCCCAAAAAAAGACATGCGGCCGCAAGGGCCGCATGTGCAATTCGAAAACGCCGAAGCGGACTTCGGGATGGCGCGCTGGTGGTAGCAGGGCCTCCCGAAGACCGTCGCTTTATTTCGCGAGCAGTTCGTCGGGCGACTTGCCCGCTTCGAGCGCGGCCTTGAACCAGCCGGGACGCGGACCACGGCCACTCCACACATTGCCCTGGTCGTCCCGGAACTTGGGCGCATTGCCCGTGGCGGCCTTGCGACCCTTGCGGCCCTTGCGCGCGGCGGGCTTCGCCGCGGCGGCCGGACGGCCCGGCGAGCGACCGAAACCCAGTTCGGCGGCCGTGAAGCCATACACCTCGATGGCTTCGCGGATGCGTTCGAGAACGCCGTCCGCTTCCTTCTTGCGAAGCTGATCCGCTTCTTTCTGGAGTTGTTCGATTTGCTTCTGGACCTGTTGGAATGTCTTGGCCATGGAGATGCTTTGTATTGGAGTGAAGAGAGAGGAGAGCAGGCGAGATTAGGCCGCGAACGCTTTTTTCGTTGTCAGCAATTGTCGCAAGATCGAAATCAGGACAGGTCGCCGACAGGTGGTCTGCAAAAAAAGCATCCGTTGGCCGATCGCCAATCCGTGCCGGCTTTCGGATCCGGCCCGCCGACTTTATCTGATTGGCAACCGGAATTCGGATTCCATTTTGGGAATTGGGGAGTTTGCCAACGCATCGACCGGCGCATTGGGAATCCGGCCAGCGGCAGTCTTGGCCGGGCGCGGACTGCACATCAATAGCTTCCCCGATCGATGAATGCATTCGACTTCATCGCAGCCGCAAGTGGCCCGGCATTGTGCGGCGCGGCATTCGCCGCGGATCGTCGAGTCCGCAATTGGGCGGGCACAAAGAACGCCGCCGGGAATATTCAGATCGTCGTGTTCGGGGCGCGATCGGAAATCCCAATTCGCAAAGTCCACCCAATTCCGGTGGGGATCGCGAGACCCGTCGTCAGTCGGAGGCTATCGCCCGTCGGCCAGGAAGGACCGCGGATCGACCGCGCGTCCGCCCACGCGAACCTCGAAATGCAGCTTGACCCGGTCCGCGTCGGTATTGCCCATCTCGGCGATCTGCTGGCCCTTCTGCACGGTCTGGCCCTTCTTCACCAGCGCGGTGCGCAGGTGGGTGTAGACCGTCATGCGCGAGCTACCGTGGTCGATCATGAGCACGTTGCCGTAGCCGCGCAGGGTCTCGCTGACCGTGACCACGCCCTTGGTCGCGGCGACCACAGGTTCGCCGAGCTTGCCGGCGATGTCGACGCCCTTGTTGCTGCCGCCGTTGAAGCCGGCGATCACCTGGCCCTGCGCGGGCCAGGCCCAGTCGCCGGTGCCGACGCGCGACGGCGGCGGGCCCGATTCGCGCGGGGCCGGCGGCACGGGCCGCTTCGAGGGTTCGCGCTCGCCGCCTGCTGCGGTGCGCGGCGGCGGTTCCGACGCGCCGCCCGGCGGCACGATGCGCAGCACCTGGCCGACTTCGAGCTTGTCGGGGTCGTCGATGCCGTTCCAGCGCGAGATGTCCTGCATCCGGCGGCCGGTCTTCGAGGCGATGCGGTACAGGGTGTCGCCCGGCTGCACCACGTAGTTGCCGGGACCGCGTGCATCGCTCTTCTCGACGGGCGCGTTGCCCGGGGATGGGGTGGAGCAGCCCGCGATGGCCAGCGCCATCGTCAGTGCCACGAGCGGCGCGGCGTGCCTGCGCCAGTTCCTGCCTGTCGAAACCAAAACCGGATACCTCCTGGATCAAAAGCCGCCGTGCGCGGCGGGGCATGATCGCACGAGGCGGCGGCGGGCCGTCCGGAAGGCGGCCGCGAGCCCGCGTAGGAGGCCGGGAGGCTCAGGCGATGACGTTGAACCAGCGCGTGGCGCTGGCGCCGTCGATGCGCGCTTCCTGCCGCGCATGGGCGGCCTGTTCGAGCACCGCCGTGACCGGCCGCGCCGGATCGCCGATGGCGAAGCCGACCTTGCAGTCCAGCCCGTGGCCGAGCGCCCGCGCGCCGCGCACCAGCGAGGAGCCGACGCGTTCGGCCGCCTGCGCCAACCCGTCGCGCGGGCCGGTCAGCACGATGACGAAGGTGTCGGCGTCGACGCGCCCGCAGGCGTCGCCGGGCCGCACCGAGCGGCGCATGCGGCCGACGAAGGCCTGCAGCAGCCGTTCGGCCGCTTCCTCGCCGAGGCGGTCGCGCGCCGCGGCGAGGCCGCCGAGCTCGACGCTGATCGCGCACCAGAGGAAGCCGGGGCTGTTCTCGGCCACGCTGCGCGCCTGCCGCACCTGCGCGAGAAAGACCTCGGGCAGCGGCAGGCCGGTGGTGTCGTCATGCGCCATGTCGTCGGGCGCGGGCGCCACCTCTGCGGCCACGCCGGGCTTGGGCATGGCCTCGGCCGCGGGGCCGGGCACGGTGAGCGCGCGCGCGGTGGCGCTGGGCACCACCACGTCGGGCACGTTGAGGAACGCGGGCCGGAACTCGCGGTTGAGCCGGCGCGCGATCAGCGCCGAGGCGGCCAGGCCCAGCACGATCAGGCAGCTGCCCATGCCGAGCAGCGAGGCCAGCGGGTTGCGGGCGCTGCGGTTCAGGGTGTCCTCGGGCACGCCGACCGCGACCCACCAGGCGGTGCCCGGCACCGGCGCGATGGTGGAGAGCACCTTCAGGCCGTCGAGCGTGAGCGTGCTGCTGACGCTGCGGTCGGCGCCGGCGATCTTCTGCCGCAACTGCGGCGTGGCGTGATGGCCGAGGTAGCGGTCCTCGTCGCGCGAGCGCGCGACCACCTTGCCGCTGGCGTCGACCAGCGAGGCGATCCAGCCCTCGGGCCAGATCTGTTCGCGCAGCACCACGCCGAAGCCCTCGGGCCGCAGGCTGGCGCGCGCGATCGCGGCATCGGCCAGCGCGTTCGGGTTGTACTGGCGGTAGAGGGCATGGAGCGCGACCGAGGTCTCGCCCGAGGCCAGCACCTCGAAACGCTGGCCCGCGCCGGGCAGGGTGGCGAGTTGGTGCACGTCGGCGCGCAGGCGGTCGGCTTCGCGCGCCATCGCGGCGGCGGTGCTGTTGGCCTTGTCGAGCAGCAGCTGGCGCTCGCGGGCCTCGGCCTGGTCGCCCATGCGCGTGGTGACGTAGACGCTGAAGACCAGCATCGGCACGAGCACGAAGAGCTGGACCGCGATCAGCCAGGGGATGAAGCTCGCCGGGCGCGAGGGCGCGCTTCCCGGCAGGAAAGTGGTGCGTTGGAAGAAGCCGATCCGGTTCATGGCAGGTATGCGCTGCGCTGGAGCCTGAATGTAACCTTTGGCCTTAAGAAAAGGTCACTAATTGTTGCCCGGTGCGGGGGCTTTTTTCACGCCCCGGCGACCGGCGGTGGCTGGCGCGGGTGCCGGCGGCGGTGCCGGGGCGTCCTGCCGCTCCTGGCGGGCGGCCGTGATCATGGCGTCGAGCAGGCCCGGGAAGCGCCGCGCGAGGTCGTCGCGCCGCAGCCGCATGTAGCGCGCGGTGCCCTCGGCGCGGGTCTGCGTCAGGCCCGATTCGCGCAGCCGGGCCAGGTGGTAGGACAGCCGCGACTTCGATCCCAGCCCCAGGAAGCTCGAGCAGTTGAGCTCGGTGTGCTCGTCCAGCAGCAGCAGGATGCGGCGGCGCGTGGCATCGCGCAGGGCGTCGTAGACGGCTGACAGGTCGATGTCTTCGGTGGCCGGGTGCGGGAGCTCGGGGGTCGACATGGCGCAGCAGGGTAACCCAGCGACACCTTGGCGTTAAGCCGAAGGACTCCAAGGACCTCGAAGTTCAACGGTTATTGAACAAAGACCGGCTTCGCAGTACGCTCGCGGCCCTTGTTCAACAGTCGTTGAACCAACCGGAGAGAAACGGATGCTGACAAAACTGGTGTGGCTGATGGCGGGCGCGTTTGCCATCGGCACCGAGGGCTTCGTGATCGCGGGCATCCTGCCCGCGGTGTCGCGCGACCTGCACGTGACCATCGCGCAGGCGGGCCACCTGGTGATGGCCTTCGCCTTCACCTATGCGATCGCGGCGCCGGTCACGGCCACCTTGACCGCGAGCTGGCCGTTTGGCCGGCAACTGCGGCTGGCAATGGGCGGCTTCACGCTCGCCAACGTGATCGCCGCGCTCGCGCCGGGCTTCACGGCGCTGCTGATCGCGCGCGTGCTGCTGGCGCTGTTCGCGGGGCTGTTCATGGCGGCGGCGGGTTCGTATGCGGCTGCCTCGTCCGAGCCGTCGCGGCGCGGCCGGGCGCTGGCGTTGCTCTACATGGGCATGACGGCCGCGACCGTGCTCGGCGTGCCGCTGGGCACCTGGGTCGGCAACAGCTTCGGCTGGCGCGCCACCTTCTGGATGATCGGCCTGTTGTCGCTGGTGTCGCTGCTCGGCCTGACCCGGCTGCGCCCGCTCACCGTGCCCTGGCCCGTGCCCAGCCTGCGCGAGCGGCTGCGCATCGCCGCGCGGCCCGACGTGCTGATGACGCTGGGCGTCACGCTGGTCTGCTTCGCGGGCATCTTCGGTGTCTACACCTACCTGTCGCCGCTGCTGCGGCTGGTGGCCGGGCTGTCGGACGACGGCGTGGCGCTGGCGCTGCTCTCGTTCGGCGTCTGCGGCGCCATCGGCAACCTGCTGGGCGGCCACATGGCCGATCGCTTCGGCGCGCTGCGCGTGGGCGGCCTGGCGCTGGCCGCGCTGGGCCTGGTGCAGGCCGGCCTGGCCTGGGTCGCGCATGCGGCGTCGCCGCAGGTCGCGGTCTACCTGGTGTTCGGGCTGATCATGGCCTGGGGCGTGGTGGGCTGGTCGTTCCCGCCGGTGCAGCAGGTCACCTTGGTGCAGCAGGCCCCGCAGGCGGTGTCGGTGGTGCTGTCGCTCAATGCCTCGGCGATGTACTTCGGCATCGCGCTGGGCGCATGGATCGGCTCGCTGGTGGTGGCGGCCGACAAGGTGCGCTCGCTGCCGTGGGTGGGTGCCGCGGGCGTGTTCGCGGCGGCCGGCCTCGCGGCCGTGGTGCGCGGCCGGTTGCGGCGCGCGGCCCGGCGCGCGCAGGCCGCGCCGCTGCCGGCCTGAACACGTTCTCAGGCGGCGTGCAGCGCCGCGAAGCCGCGCCCGAGGTCGGCCACCAGGTCGGCCGGCGCCTCGAGCCCGACATGCAGCCGCACCACCGCGCCGCGCGCGCTCCAGTCGCTCACGCTGCGCGCCGCGCGCATGTTGGCCCAGGCCACGAGACTCTCGTAGCCGCCCCAGGACGAGCCGCGCCCGAACAGCGCGAGCGCGTCGACCAGCCGCTCGACCGCGGCCGGCGCGATCTCCGGCCGCAGCTCGAAGGACAGCAGCCCGTTGGTGCCGCTGCAGTCGCGTCGCCAGAGATCGTGGCCCGGATGCGTGGGCAGCGCGGGGCAGAACACGGTCGCGACCTCGGGCCGCGCCTGCAGCCAGCGCGCGACCTCGAGCGCATGCTGCTCGTGCAGGCGCAGCCGCGCCGACAGCGTGCGGATGCCGCGCAGCACCAGCCAGGCATCGTCGGGGCTCACGGTCATGCCGAAGGCGTCGCAGCGCTCGTTGAGCGCGCGCCAGGCCTCGCGCGTGGTGGCCACCGTGCCCATCATCACGTCGGAGTGGCCCGAGAGGTACTTGGTGGCAGCCATCAGCGAGATGTCGGCGCCGAGCGCGAGCGGGCGGTACTGCAGGCCCGAGCCCCAGGTGTTGTCGGCCGCCAGAAGCGCGCCGCGCGCATGCGCGAGCGCGGCCAGCCTCGGCAGGTCGCACATCTCGTAGACCAGCGAGCCCGGGCACTCGGCGTAGACCAGCCGCGTCGCGGGCTCGAACAGGTCCTCGATGCCGCTGCCGTCGGCCGCGAAGAAGCTGCAGCGGATGCCGTAGGGATCGAGGAAGGAATGCACCAGGTGGCGCGCCGGCTCGTAGACGCTATCGGACATCAGCACGTGGTCGCCGGGCTTGAGGTAGGACAGCAGCACCATGCCGATGGCCGCGAGGCCGGTGGGGAAGAGCCGCGTGCGGTAGCCGCCCTCGAGCTCGCTCACCGCATCCTCGAGCGCGAAGGTGGTGGGCGTGCCGCGCGCGCCGTAGCTGAAGACGCGCTCCTCGCCGCGCCGCGCGCGGGCCTCGCGCATCGCGGCCACGCTGTCGAACACCACCGTGCTCGCGCGCACCAGCGGCGGGTTGACCGGCGCGCCGCCCGCATGGGCCGGGTGCTTGCCCAGGTGGGCGATGCGGGTCTCGAGCGACAGGCCGGTGGGATCGGTGGGCGAGGCGGGCATGGGCGTCTTGTCTCGTTGTGACGTTGCCGATGCTAGTCGGCGCGCGCGCCCGACAGCTTGACGATGCGCGACCAGCGCTCGATGTCCTGCCGCAGCTGCGCGGCGAAGGCCTCGGGCGTGTTCGCGACCACCTCGCTGCCGCCGTCGGTGACCTGCCTGTTCACCTCGGGCAGGTGCAGGGTGCGCACGATCGCCTCGTTGAGATAGGCCACGCGCTCGGGCGGCGTGCCGGCCGGCGCGAAGAAGCCGTACCAGTCCTCGAAGCGCGCATTGGCATAGCCGAGCTCCTCGAGCGTGGGCGCCTTCGCGAACACGCCGATGCGGCGCGGGCTGGTCACGGCCAGCACGCGCAGCTTGCCGCTTTGCACCATGCCCGCCACCGAGGCGGTGGAGGTCACGAGCACGTCGACCTGGCCGCCGAGCAGGTCGGTGAGCGCGGGGCCGGCGCCCTTGTAGGGCACGTGCGTCATGTCGACGCCGTTGTCCTTCTGCAGCACCACGCCGACCAGGTGCGAGAGCGTGCCGTTGCCCGGCGTCGCATAGGTGAGCTTGCCGGGGCTGGCCTTGGCCTTCGCGGCCAGGTCGGCGAAGGACTTGAGCGGCGAGTTCGCCTCCACCACCAGCGCGAGCGGCGCCGCGTTGATTTGCGTGATCGGCACGAAGTTCTTGACCGGGTCGAAGCCCGGTGCCGCGTACAGCGCGGGGTTCACCGCCATGATCGAGACCTGCGAGGTCAGCACGGTGTAGCCGTCGGCCTTGGCGTCGGCCACCGCCTTGGCGCCGATGTTGCCGCCCGCGCCGCCGCGGTTGTCGACCACGGCCGGCTGGCCCGTGATCTCGGCCAGGCGCGTGGTCACCAGGCGCGCGGTGGCGTCGTTGCCGCCGCCGGGCGGGAACGGCGAAATGAAGCGGATCGCCTGCGTGGGGTAGCCGTTGCGCGCGGGCAGCGGGTCGGCCGCCGCGCCCTGCAGCACGAGGGCCGCGCTCCACGCGGCGGCGAACAACCAGCGCGCGCGGCGCATGCGGGACGGACGGTGCGTGGAAAGGCCGGAAGCAGTCGACATGGTGAACTCCTGGACGGAACGAACGAGGACGAGCGAAGGCCGGACCGTGGCGCGAAGCCGCGGTCGGTGGACTGACGGGGAAGGGTTCGAGGGCTAGGCCTGCGGCGCGCCCGGCAATCGGAAGGCGGCGCGCTCCTGCGCGTCGAGCTGCGCGACCAGGCCGGTCTCCCAGGCGAGGTAGCGGCGCGCGGCCTCCTTGTTGCCGTCGTGGCGGTCGTGCACGAAGAACAGGTAGTCGATGCAGTCGGCATCGCCGGGCAGCGCGGGCGTGGCCTCGAGCGGCAGCCCGGCGGCGCGCCATGCGGCCATGCCGCCTTCGAGCAGCAGCGGCGCCGCGTGGTCCGCGAGTTCGGAGGCGGCGGCCCAGGCCGCGAGTGCCGGGTCGTCGGCGATGAGCACCAGGGGCCGCGTCTCGTCGCGCAGGTCGTCGGCCAGCCGGGGCCGGATCGACCATCGCGCGCCCGCGATGTGGCCGGCGCGGTACGCCATGCCCGGACGAAGGTCGACCAGCGCGACTTCGCCGCTTTCGATGCGAGTCGATAGCGCACGCGCATCGATCGTGGCGAGCGGCTTCGGCGCAGGCGCATCGATCGCCTCGAGCGCCAGCCCGCTCGCGAGCCCGCCCTCGAGCACGCTCGCGTCATGGCCCATCTGGCGCAGCCAGCTCGCGACCGTGGGCGCGCGCACGCCGTCGCTGTCGAACAGCACCAGCCGCGCGCCGCGTACGCCCAGGTACTGGTCGGCCGCCTGCAGCAGTTGCCCGCCCGGCGTGTGCTGCGCGCCGGCCAGGCTGCCGGCCGCGAATTCCTCGGGCGTGCGCACGTCGCACAGGAACAGGCTGCGGCCGGCGTCGCCGGCCCAGTCGCGCACCGTGCGCGCGTCGACCGTGGGCGCGCCGAAGCGCGCGGCCAGCGCCTGAGCGGCACCGCGCAGTTCGGTGGTGCCGCTGTCGTCGGCATAGCGCTCGGTGCCGCCGTGCGCGAGCGCATGGTCGGCCAAGTACCAGCCCTGGGTGCCGTTCTCGAGCGCATAGACCGGGTTCGGAACGCCGAGGTTGATCAGCGTCTGCGCGCCGATGATGCTGCGCGTGCGGCCCGCGCAGTTGACGACGATGGTCGTGCGGTCGTCGGGCACGAGCCGGCGCACGCGGTAGGCGAGCTCGCCGTTGGGGCAGCAGGTCGCGCCCGGTATGTTCATCTTGAAGAACTCGCTCACGGGCCGGCCGTCGAGCACCACCACGTCGTCGCGGCGCGCGAGCATGGCGGCGAGTTCGTCGGCGCCGATGCGCGGCGTGTGATAGGCCTCCTCGGCCAGTTCGCCGAAGGTCTTCGAGGGCAGGTTCACGCCCGCGAACAGCGCGTGGCCCGCGGCCCGCCAGGCGCGCGTGCCGCCTTCGAGCACGTGCACGTCGGTGTAGCCCAGCGCCCGCAGGCGTTCGGCGGCGCGATCGGCCACGCCCCGGCTCTCTTCGTCGCCGCTGTCGTAGGTCACGACGCGCACGCCGCGGCGCGGCAGCAGGCGCGGCGCATCGAGCTCGAGCCGGCTGAAGGGCAGCGGCACGCCGTAGAACAGGTGCGACTCGCCGTACTGGCCGTGCTCGCGCACGTCGAGCAGCGCGATCTCGCCGCCGTCGTGCAGCCAGCGCTTGAGGGTCTTCGGGTCGATGGAGGTCATGGAGAGCGGAAAGGAAGGAAGCGAGGGAGCCGGCTCAGCGCCGCGTCTGCACGCCGATGCCCATGGTCTGGCAGGTGCCGGCCGCGAGGTCGTAGGCGGTGCGGCGGTCCAGCGTCTCGAGCGCGCGGCCGTACATGTGCAGGTGGCGGATGGTCTGCTCGCCCTGGATCTCGACCGAGTGGATGTCCTCGGGCATCAGTGCGATGCCGGCGCCGGGCGCGACCACCACCAGCGCGGTCTCCTCGAGCCGGCCCACGCCAGGCACCGAGCCGTCGTCCAGCCGCTGGTAGACGCGGTTGTGCTCGGTGCCTTCCACCGCGGCGATGCAGGCCCAGGTCGTGTGGTTGTGCGGCACGATGCGCTTGCCCGGGCGCATCACGTTGAGATAGAGCGCATAGCTCTGGTCGGCGTCCTCGGCGATCAGGTAGCGCGCCTGGTGCTCGCCGGGCTCGGGCGGCGGGTAGTCGCCGGCCTGCCAGTAGTCGCGCTGGGCCGCCAGGCCCTGCAGCGCTTCGAGCACCTCGGCCAGTTTCTCGCGCGTCGGTTCACCGCCGTCGATGGTTTTCTTCATCTGGCCGATAGCGTTCTGGACGGCCTCGCGGCGCGGGGCGGATGCGGTGCTCATGCGGTTTCTCCTGTGGGGATGCCTGATTTCTGTGCAGCCACTGTAGTGAGCCCGGCGCCGCCGAACAATCCAGCACGGGCGCAAAACACATCAATAAAATTAATGGATGCCCACGCTCGACCTCGAACTGCTGCGCACGCTCGCGGCCGTCGTTACCCATCGCAGCTTCGCCGCCGCGGCGGTGCACCTGGACCGCACGCAGTCGGCCGTCACGCAGCAGATGCAGCGGCTCGAGGAGCAGATCGGCCATCCGCTGTTCGCGAAGCAGGGCCGGCAGAAGCGGCTGACCGAGCACGGCCAGCGCCTGCTCAACTACGCGCACCACCTGCTGGCGCTCAACGACGAGGCGCTGCGCAGCCTGCGCGAGGGCCAGCTCGAGGGCAACCTGCGCATCGGCGCGCCGCACGACGTGGCCGAGACCATGCTGCCGCTGCTGCTGACCGAGGTGGCGCGCACCTCGCCGCTGCTGCAGCTCGACATCCACGTGGCGCGCAGCCCCTACCTCATGACCTCGCTCAAGCGCGGCGAGGTCGACATGATCATCTCGAACCGCATCGACACCCAGTTCGAGGGCGTGGTGCTGCGCAACTCGCCGACCGTGTGGCTGTGCGCCGCGGGCTATGTGCACGACCGCGCGAAGCCGGTGCCGCTGATCATGGCCGACGGGCCCAGCATCTTCCGGCGCATCGGCCACGAGGCGCTCGACGCGGCCGGCGTGCCCTGGACGCCGCGCTACACCTCCTCGAGCCTGATCGGCATCAAGGCGGCGCTGCGCGCGGGGCTCGGCGTGACGGCGCGCGGCGTGGAGCAGCTCGACGCGGGCCTGCGCGTGCTCGGCGTGGGCGACGGCATGCCGCGGCTGCCCGACCTGGCCTACCACCTCTACGTGCGCAGCCACGTGGTGAACCCGGTCACGCGGCAGGTGTTCGAGCACCTCAAGAAGCACCTGCGGCTGCCGCGCACCGACGCGGCGGGCTGAGCCGAGGGCTGAGCGGCGCGGGCGCGCTCAGCGCGCCGCGGTCGAGGCGTGGGTGTCCTGCTTGGCGCGGTACATCGCCTGGTCGGCGGCCGCGAGCAGGTCCTGCGGCAGCTCGCCGCCGCTGCCCAGCGCGATGCCCACCGACACGCCGATCAGCGTGCTCGCGCGCGCCAGCTGCAGCGGCTCGGCGATCGCCGCGATGCAGCGCTGCGCCAGCACCTGCGCGCCCTGTTCCGCGGGCTCGGCGAGGCCGGTGGCGAGCAGCACGAACTCGTCGCCGCCGATGCGCGCCACGGTGTCGGTCTGCCGCACCAGCGCCTGCAACCGGCCCGCGATCTCGCGCAGCGCGAGGTCGCCGGCCTCGTGGCCCAGGGTGTCGTTGAGCCGCTTGAAACCGTCGAGGTCCAGGTAGAGCACCGCCACCTGCTGCCCATGGCGCGCGGCCTGGGCCAGCGCCTGCTGCAGCCGCTCGTCGAGCAGCTTGCGGTTGGGCAGGCCGGTCAGCGTGTCGTGGTGGGCCAGCCGCGCCAGCGCCTGCTGGTTGTCGACCAGCTTGGCCAGCAGCCGGTTGAAGGCCTGCGTCAGGTGGCCGATCTCGTCGTCGCGCACCACGCGCAGCGGCGTCAGCGGCAGTTCGCCGCGCGTCATGCGGTCGGCCTGGTCGGCGGCGCGCAGCAGCGGGCGCAGCAGCCAGGTCATGATCAGGCCGATCACGATCAGCACCATCGTCACGGCCGGTGCGCGCTGCTGCAGGATGAAGGCCTGCATGCGCGCCACCGGCGCCAGCGCCTCCGACACCGGCAGCCGCGCCACCACGAACCAGCCGGTGGTCGGCACCGAGGCGATGGCCGAGATCTCGTCGATGCCCCTCGCGTTGCGCGTCGTGCCGCTGCCGCGGTAGCCCGCCATCGCGCGGTCGTGCAACGGGTTCACGCCGTCGGGCGGGGTGGGGGTGAGCATCATCGTCGCATCGGTCGAGGCGACGAACAGCCGGTCGCGCGGCGAGATCACGAGGATGCCGCCGGCCTGGCCCACGCGGCCTTCGAGCAGATGGTCGAGCAGGCCGTCGGCCGTGAGGTCGGCGGTGCCGAGCAGCACGGCCACCACGTCGCCGCGGCCGTCGCGCAGCGGCACGGCCATGGGCAGGGCCGCGTGGTGCTGCGCGGTGGCCTGCGCCCGGCCCACCGCGCGCCGGCCGGCGCGCGCGGCCGCGAATTCCAGCGCCTCGGTCGCGAACTGGCCGTCCTGGTCGAGCCGCCTGCCGTCGGGCGTGGCGAGCGCCAGGCCGAGCGGGAACAGCGGGTTCAGCGCGCCACGCTCCGCGAGCCAGGCATGCAGCGGCGCGGGTTGCGCCAGCAGCTCGGGCGGCACGGCCTGCGCCAGCCGCTCGAGGAAGGCGAGCCGTTCTACCAGGTAGTTGTCGACGTCGCGCGCCACGTAGGCGGCCAGTGCCGTCTGCTGCGAGGCCACCGATTGCGTCAGGTCCTCGCGCAGGAAGCGGCTGAGCTGGATGTAGCTGGCGGCGGTGCCGACGATCGCCATCACCAGCCCCATCACCAGAAGGCGGACAACCAGGCTGCGAGCGGATGTTCGGAGAGTCACTCTGGCGGCGGGTCGTGAGGCGGGGAGGTGCGGGACTGTAGCCGAAGCCTCCGTGCCGCCGCCAAGGCGGGGGACTTCAGGTCGACCAGATGCGCGGCGTGGCGGCCGGCAGCGACCACAGCTCGGCGCGCCAGTCCTGCCACACCTGGCGCAGCAGCCGCATCGCGGGCTCGACCACCGGCGCGAGCACGCGCAGCACCACCACCTCGGCATGCGGGCTGGTGGCACCGGCGCTGTCGGCCAGGCCCTGGGCCTCGATGCGTTCGCGCGCGAGCGCGAGCAGCGCCTCGCGCCGGGCGCGCGCGGCCGGCGTGCCCGCCACGTAGAACAGCGAGGCCAGGCAGCGGTGGCCGCCCAGGCCCAGCGGGCTTTGCAGCAGCCGCTGGTCGGCCGCGTCGATGCGGCCGCGCTCGAGCCACACGCCGGGCGCCTCGATGTGCTGCAGCAGGCTGCCGCGCTCGAAGGGTTGGCGCGCATGGGGCAGGCCCAGCGCCGTCACGTCCCAGCCGATCATCTCGGCGCCGGGTTCGGCCTCGATGGCGATGCGGTTCTCGGCCATGCAGCCGCTGTAGCAGATGGCCTCGAGCGGCAGCCATTCGAGCCGCGCGCCGGCCGCCAGCCGCAGCCGGGTGCGCTGCACCGCGAGTTCGCCCTCGCTGCGGTAGAAGCGCGAGGCGCCGGGCGTGGTCACCAGGCCATGGCTGCCGGCGGCGGCCTCGACCTCGATCTCGAGCGTGTCGCCGCCCACCAGCCCGCCCGGCGGATGCACCAGCACGTTGTGGCAGACGGTGTCGCCCTCGGGGTAGAGGCTCTGCAGGATGCGCAGCGGGCCGTCGTGGCGGAAGCGGGCGACGGTGCGGTCGGCTTCGTGTCGGTAGGAGAGATGGAGGCGGGCGTGCCAGGGCATGCGGGGAGTCTAGGTCCTCGCGGTGCGCCGCTTCAGGTCTTCCAGGCGCCGTCGTGGGCCGCGCTGGCCTCGTCGATCAGCGCCGGGCCGATGCATTCGATCGGATGCGGCGAGGCGCGGAACACGTCGCGGCACGACAGCTCGGCATCGCGCTGGTCCTGCCGCTCGCCGCGGAACACGCGCAGCCGCTCGGCGTCGATGCCGAACACCACGCGGCCGATGTTCGACCAGAAGATCGCGCCCGCGCACATCACGCAGGGCTCGCCCGAGGCATAGAGCGTGGCGCCGGCCAGTTCCTCGCGCGAGATGCCGCGGCCCGCGAGTGCGCGGATCGCGTTGGTCTCGGCATGGCCGGTGCAGTCGCCGGTCTCGCCAGTGTTGTTGTAGGCCTCGCAGAGCACTTCGCCCGCGGCCGAGACGATGACCGAGCCGAAGGGCCGGTTGCCGCGCCGGCGCGCGAGGTGCGACCAGACGATGGCCTTGCGCAGGTAGCGGCCGTCGCGTTCGTCGAGCGCGGTTTCGGCGGGAGCGGTGGGGGTGGTGGTGCTGGGGGAGTTCATGCCTTGGGAAGAGTGCGTTCGGTGCGCGATGGGAGCATCGTGGTGTTGAAGATGGCGTCGGAGGCGGGCTTGACCTTCAGACCGAAGACGTCGGCCACTTCGTCGACCTGCCGCTCCAGCGTGAGCTTGCGGATGTCGCCGAGGCCGTGGCCGCGTGTGTCGGCGGCGCCCACGTACTGGGCCGTGATGTTCCAGCGCTCGCGCTCGATTTTCTCATCGAGGATGGGCTCGCGCTGGCGCATGGCCGCGATGCTCGGCGCCGGATCGGCGAAGGTCTCGACGATGGCGCGGTTGCTCGCGCGCAGGAAGGCGGCCACCAGCTTGGGGTTCTGCGCCACCAGGTTGCTGCTCGCGAGGATGGCGTTGCCGTAGAGGTCGACGCCCGCGTCGGCGTACTTGAGCACCGACAGCGTCTCGGGCCGCATGCGCGCGAACAGCGAGACCGCCGAATCGTGGAAGTAGGTGGCGGCATCGACGTCGCCGCGCACCATCACGTTGTCGCGCGCGCTGAAGTCGGTGGTCTGCCACTGGAAGGCGTCGGCGCGCAGGCCCTGCCTGCGCGCGACCAGCGGCCAGGCGCGCCGCGTCGATTCGACCGCGGCGGCCGCCACCTTCTTGCCCGCGAGGCTCTTGAAGTCGCCGGTCACGCCGCGGTCCTTGCGGCCGATGATCACGAATGGTGCGCGGTTGTAGTACTGGTAGACGGCCTGCACCGCCGGCGTGCCCGGGGTCTGCGCATTGAACTCCACCAGCGAGCTGATGTCGCCCAGCCCGAGCTGGTAGACGCCGCTGGCGATGCGGGTGATGGAGGCCACCGAGCCGGCGCCGGTGTCGATGCTCACGTCGAGCCCTTCTTCCTTGTAGTAGCCCCTGGCCAGCGCGAGGAAGAAAGGCGCGGTCTGGCCGTTGATGCGGAAGTCGAGCGTGAACTTGAGGGGGGTGAGCCGGCCGTTGCCGCCCTGGGCAAGGACGGCCGGAGCGGCGAGGGTGGCGGCGCTGGCCGCGAGGAAGGATCGACGGTGCATGGGAAGCCTCGGAATCTTCGGTTCTTGAATCCGTTCGCCCTCTGGGGACAGAGGGCGGCGGGCATTTCAAGAGCAATTTCCGGGCGGGCGCACGTTCGTGGTGCGTGCGCTGCTGAACGCTTCTACTCTTGGGCTCGTCAAAGCAGAAGGCATGCCAAGGGCTTTGCTCGGGCATGGGCGGCGGGGCTTGGCAGGGCACGCGCGCCGCGCAACAATCCGGGCGCGCAATTTGCAAGGCAGTTGCGCAGAGTAGAAGCGTTCAGCCCCATCGTCATCGCGCCATCGCGGTCCGGCACGGGGTGGGAAATTGCTCTTTCAGTTCGTCCCACACGACCTCAGAAGGAGTCCGCCCATGCTCGTTACCCGTCAACCCGTCTTCCGCAAGTTCTGGCATGCCGTCATGCCGCTCACCGACCTGGCCCAGGGCCCCAAGCCCTTCCGGCTGCTCGGCGAGGACATCGTTCTCTTCCTCGATGCCGAGGGCCAGCCGGCCGCGCTGCGCGACCGCTGTTGCCACCGCACCGCGAAGCTCTCCAAGGGCTGGTGCGTCGATGGTGCGGGCCAGGCCTGCGCCCAGGGCGCGATCCAGTGCGGCTACCACGGCTGGACCTACGACCGCGGCGGCCAGGTCATCCGCATCCCGCAGTACGACCCCGAGCGGCCCATTTCGCCCGACTACCGCACCACGGCCTACCGCTGCACCGCGCGCCATGGCTATGCCTGGGTGGCGCTCGAGGAGCCGATCGCCGACATCCCCGCCATTCCCGAGTTCGACGATCCCGGCTACCGCACCATCTTCCAGTTCCACGAGGAATGGCAGACCAGCCCGCTGCGCGCGCTCGAGAACTCCTTCGACAACTCGCACTTCAGCTTCGTGCACCGCGCCACCTTCGGCGTGGCCGCGAGCCCGAAGCCGAGCAAGTACGAACTGGTGGAGAACGAGGCGGGCTTCTACGCGGAGACGGTCATCGAAGCGACCAATCCCGAGAAATTCCACGCGATCAGCGGCGTGACCGATCCCATCACCACGCGCCACATGCGCAATGCCTATTTCCTGCCGTTCTCGCGCCGCCTCGACATCGAGTACCCGAGCGGCATCCGCCACATCATCATCAACTGCTTCACGCCGATCGACGACCACCGCATGCAGCTGTGCCAATGGCTGTTCCGCAACGACACCGAGGCCGATTGCCCGGCCGCGATGCTGATCGCCTTCGACGACGAGATCACGCGCGAGGACAAGGACATCCTCGAGTCGACCGACCCCGATGCGCTGGTCGACACGCGCCGGCGCGGCGTCGAGTACTCGATGGAATCGGACCGCCCCGGCATGCTGATCCGCAAGCACCTGATGCAGCTGCTCGCGCGGCATGGCGAGGCCGAGGTGTACCGCGGCATGGAGGCCGCGGTGGCGGTCGCGAAGGCGGCCTGATCGATCAGGCCGTGGCCGGCGAGGTGCTCGGCCGCGCGGTGCGCGAACGGCCCTCTACGTAGCGGTCCATCGCGAGACCGTCGGTGCGGATCTCGGGCCGCTGGCCGGTCACGATGTCGGAGATCAGCTTGCCCGAGCCGCAGGCCATGGTCCAGCCCAGGGTGCCGTGGCCGGTGTTGAGGAACAGGTTGGGGTAGCGCGTGGCGCCCACGATCGGGGTGCTGTCGGGCGTCATCGGGCGCAGGCCGGTCCAGAAGCTGGCGCGCGGCAGGTCGCCGCCCGGGAACAGGTCGCTCACCACCTTCTCGAGCGTGGCGCGGCGTTGCGGGTTCAGGCGCAGGTCGAAGCCCGAGAGCTCGGCCATGCCGCCCACGCGGATGCGGTTGTCGAAGCGCGTGACGGCCACCTTGTAGGTCTCGTCGAGCACGGTCGATTGCGGCGCCAGCGATTCGTCGATCAGCGGCACCGTGAGCGAGTAGCCCTTGACCGGGTAGACGGGAATATCGAGGCCCAGCGAGGCGATGGCCGCGCGCGAATAGCTGCCGAAAGCCATCACGTAGCGGTCGGCCGTGAGCACCTTGCCGGCCGTGGTGCGCACGCCGCTGATGCGGCCGCCCTCGGTCTCGAGCGCCTCGACGCCCTGGCCGAAGCGGAAGTCCACGCCCAGGCCGCGCGCGATCTCGGCCAGGCCGCGCGTGAACAGGTGGCAGTCGCCGGTCTCGTCGTTCGGCAGCCGCAGGCCGCCCGCGAGGCGGTCGCGCGCGCCGGCCAGCGCGGGTTCGACGCGTGCCAGCGCATCGCGGTCGAGCAGTTCGTAGGGCACGCCGCATTCCTCGAGCACCGCGATGTCGCGCTGCACCGCGTCGAGCTGCGCCTGGGTGCGGAACAGCTGCAAGGTGCCACCGGTGCGGTGCTCGTACTGCAGCCCGGTCTCGGCGCGCAGCGCCTGCAGGCAGCCGCGGCTGTACTCGGCCACGCGCATCATGCGTTCCTTGTTGATCGCATAGCGCTCGGGCGAGCAGTTGCGCAGCATCTGCGCCATCCAGCGCAGCTGGAACAGCGTGCCGTCGGGGCGGATCGACAGCGGCGCATGCTTCTGGAACATCCACTTGATCGCCTTCAGCGGAATGCCGGGCGCGGCCCACGGCGTGGAGTAGCCGGGCGACACCTGGCCCGCGTTGCCGAAGCTGGTTTCCTCGGCCGGACCGGCCTGCCGGTCGAGCAGGGTGACGTCGGCGCCCGAGCGCGCGAGGTAGTAGGCCGTGGTGGTGCCGATCACGCCGCCGCCCAGAACGATGACTTTCATGGTGTATCCGCTGATTCGAATGGAATACCGAGAATTTATGCGTCAGAATGAAGTGGATTCCACTGTTTTCAAGCGTTCGGCAGCGGAATCCCCTGTGTAGAACCTTCCTATGCGCCGCGCGGAGTGAAAGTGCCCGAGCTCGACCGAATCGACCGCAAGATCCTCGACCTGCTGCAGCGCCAGGGCCGCATTTCCATGACCGAACTGGCCGAGCGCATCGGCCTGTCGGCCTCGCCCTGCGCCGAGCGCGTGAAGCGCATGGAGCGCGACGGCGTCATCAGCGGCTACCACGCGCGCGTGTCGCCCGAGGCGCTGGGCAAGACGCTGCTGGTGTTCGTCGAGATCAAGCTCTCGGCCAAGTCGGGCGACGTGTTCGACAAGGTCAGGCAGGAGCTGCTGCACATGCCCGAGGTGCTCGAATGCCACCTCGTGTCGGGCAGCTTCGACTACCTCGTGAAGGCGCGCCTGAGCGGCATGAGCGAATACCGCCACCTGCTCGGCGACATCCTCAAGAAGCTGCCGGTGGCGGCCGAGTCGCACAGCTACGTGGTGATGGAGGAGATCAAGGAAACCCTGATGCTGGCCACCGACCGCTGAAGGCACGGCTACCATCGCCGGCCCATGTCCCAAGACCCGATCACCATCCGCCCCTGGCGTCTCGACGACTTCGACGCCGTCAAGGCCATCCTCGACGACACCTTCGCGAGCACCTGGCTGCCGCAGCTCACGCCCGAGGCCGCGCGCGGCTACCGCGAGAGCGGCGAGCCCGTGGGCTACATCGACGAGATGGGACCCGAGTTCTTCGTCGCCGAGATCGGCGGCGAGGTGGTCGGCATGGTCCATTGGCAGCGCGACTTCGTGCAGGCGCTGCACGTGCCCGCGGCGCAGCAGCGCAAGGGCATCGCGCGCGCGCTCATGGCCTTCGCCGAAGCGGGCATGCGCGCCGACGGCGTCGAACTCGCGCGGCTCGAGACCGACACCTTCAACACCGCGAGCCAGGGCTTCTACCTCGCGCTCGGTTAACGCGAGGCCGACCGCTATCCCGACCTCGAATGGCACAGCGGCTTCACGACCATCCTCTACGTGAAGCCGCTGGCTCCCTGAATCCCTTCCCACCCAAGGACACCGCCATGAGCATCTCGATCCGCCGCGACGGCACCACCGGCACGCGCCACATCCTCAAGATCCGCAACCACGAGATCGCGGTCGATGCCTCGCCGGCCGGCGGCGGCAACGACGACGGCCCCGAGCCGCACGACCTCTACGACGCCTCGCTGGCCGCCTGCAAGGCGCTCACCGTGCTGATCTACGCGCGCCGCAAGGGCATCCCGGTCGAGGACATCGAGGTGGTGGTCGATCGCGACGACAGCGAGGAGCGCAAGGGCATCTACCGGCTCGACTCCACGCTGCGCGTGAGCGGCAACCTCACCGACGCGCAGCGCGACGAGCTGCTGCGCGTGGCGGGCAAGTGCCCGGTGCACAAGCTCATGACCGAGGTGACGACCGAGATCCAGACCCGCTGGGCCGACTAGGCTCAGCGCAGCACGCGCCAGGCCCGCACCGCGCGCAGCAGCGACCACAGGCCGGCCTCGGCCGGCACCTTCTTCTCGTTGAAGGACACGGCGATGTAGAGGTCGTCGGCCGGCACGTAGGCGACCACGCTCGTGAAGCCCTCGATGCCGCCGCTATGGCCCAGCATCAGGCCCGGCCCGTCGGGCACGTCGTAGAGCTGCACGCCCATGCCGTACGAGGCATTGCCGCCGCTGTAGGGGCCGAGCATCGCGGGCATGTCGATGAACATGCGCCGCACTGTGGCCACCGGCAGCACCCGGCCGCCGAGCAGCGCGTGCCAGAAGCGCACGAGGTCTCCCGCGGTCGAGGCCAGCGCGCCCGCTGCATAGGGCGTGGCGTACTGGTCGGGCGCATCGACCGGCCGGCCAGCCGCGTGGCCGCTGACCACCGGCAGTTCGACGCCGGGCCGGCGCATCGTGGTGTGCGTGAGCGCGAGCGGGCCGATCAATCGCTTCGTCAGCACCTGTTCGAAGGGCACGCCCTCGAGCTGCTCGACGAGGGCGCCGAGCATCGCGTAGCCGGTGTTGCTGTAGCTCCAGTTCGTGCCGGGGCAGAACTGCGGCTTCTGCGCGAGGCCCAGCGCGATGATCTCCGCGGGCGGCCGGTACTTCGTGCCGAAGTCGGGCAGCGCGTTGAAGCTCACGAGGCCGCTGGTGTGGCGCAGCAGGTGTTCGATGGTGACGAGCCCGGCGTTGGGCGCCTCGGGGAACCAGCGCTCGATGCTGTCGCCGAGCGCGAGCCGGCGTTCCTCCACGAGCTGCAGCACGATCGCGGCGGTCAGCGTCTTGGCCGTGCTCGCGACCTGGAAGCCCTGGTCGGGCCGTACCGCTTCGCGCGGCTCGGTGCGCGCCAGGCCGCGTGTCGCCCGCCAGCTGCCTTCGCCGGGCATCGCGACCGCCACGCTCGCGGCCGGCACATGCTGCAGCATCCTGTCGAGCGCATCGCCGAGGCTCTGCTGCAAGTCGGCGGGCAGCTCGCCGTCGATCGCGCGGCCGAAGTCGCGCTGCCAGACCGCATCGGGCGCGGAACGCCGCGGCGGGCCGGCATAGGCGGCGCCGGCCGCGCAGCCCGCGTCGGCCCGCGCGCTGCCCCAGGGCAGGGCCATCGCGATCATCGTGGCCAGCGCGCCACGGCGCGTTGGTTCCGAAAGCGTCGTCCTCATCGGATCTCCCTCAGCCCTGTTTGGCCGCTTCCGACTGCTTGCGCGCCGCCTCCACGCGCTTGGCATAGCGGTCGCCCCAATCGGCGAGCGGACCGAGCGCCGCATTGAGCGTGGCGCCCAGCTTGGTCTCCGAATACTCGACGCGCGGCGGCACTTCGTGGAACACCTCGCGCGCGACGATGCCGTCGGTCTCGAGCTCGCGCAGCTGCTGGATCAGCATCTTCTCGCTGATGCCCGGCAGCATGCGCCGCAGCTCGCCGAAGCGGCGCGGCTGCAGGTGCAGCTCCCAGAGGATCAGTGCCTTCCACTTGCCGCCGATGACTTCGAACGCGGGGCCGATGCCGCAGACGTAGGGCTTCTTCGCTGCCATGCCGTTCTCCAATACTGACGTTTTGGTAAGTACCGCACTTTATCGTAGGTACTTGACCATCGGGAGGTGCGATTTCTACCATGCAGCCATCGTCAATCCTTTTGGAACACCCCATGAGCAACAAGCAGAAGATCACCGTCATCGGCCTCGGTTCGATGGGCGCCACCATCGCGCGCCTCTACCTCGAGCAGGGCCACGAAGTCACGGTCTGGAACCGCAGTGCCGACAAGGCCGCGCCGCTGGTCGCTCAGGGCGCGGTGCTGGCCGACAGCGCCGCCGCCGCGGTGCGCGCGAGCCGCGTGGTGCTGATGTGCGTCTACGACTACCGCGCGGCCGATGCGATCCTCGGCGCCGAGGGCGTGGCGGCCGCGATGGACGGCCGCCTGCTGGTGCAGCTCACCACCGGCAGCCCGCAGGATGCGCGCGATGCGCAGGCCTGGGCGCAGCGCCATGGCGCCACCTTCCTCGAGGGCGCGATCCAGGCCGCGCCCGAGCAGATGGGCCAGGGCGACACGCCGATCCTGATGTCGGGCGACGAGCCGGTGTTCCGTGCCGTCGAGCCGCTGCTCGCGGTGCTCGGCGGCGGCATCGTCTACCTGGGCGAGAAGATCAGCAATGCAGCGGCCATGGACCTCGCGACGCTCTCGACCATCTACGGCACGATGCTGGGCTTCCTGCATGGCGCGCGTGTGGCCGAGTCGGAGGGCTTCGACGTGGCCGAGTTCGGGCGCATCGTCGCGGGCATCATGCCGACCTTCGCGGGCTTCCTGCAGCACGAGGGCGCGGTCATCCAGTCGGGCGACTTCAAGATCTCGCAGAGCCCGATGCGGATCTCGGTCGAGGCCACGCAGCGCATCCTGCAGACGGCGCGCGAGAGCGGCATCAACAGCGAGTTCCCGGCCTTCGCGGCCGGCCTGTTCCAGCGCGCCGATGCCGCGGGGCTCGGCGGCGAGGAATTGGCCGCGCTGATCAAGCTGCTGCGCGCGCCGAATTGACGTCACCGGCCGGCCCTCAGGCCCAGCGCATCGCCTCGATGGCGCGCACCAGCTCGGCCTCGCGCTCGATGAAGAAGTCGCCGTGGCAGGCGTCCTCGAACACGATCTGGTGGTGGGTCTTCAGTGCCGCCATGAGGCGGGCCGCGTCGTCGACGCGCACGTAGCGGATCACGCGCAGGTAGGCCGCCGCATCCTTCTGCGTGGCCGCGTCCAGCGTCTCGGGCAGCGCGGGGAAGATGTCGCGGATGTCGCCCGGCATCGCGGTCACGACGAGAGCGGGCGCTCGCACCGGCGCGTAGTCGGGCGAGAAGGAATGGCTCGCGGTCTCCATCGCGGCGGCCACCGCGGCGGGCGTGTTGAGGCGCACGCTGCCGTCGGGCTGCAGGTCGAGCTGGTCGCGCAGGTTGGCCTCCAGCGGCGCCGACCAGTGGCGCACGGTGCGCCGCGCGTAGGCGAGCGCCGCCTCCATCGAGGCGCCGTCCTCCTCGCGCGGCACCGGTTCGCGGAACAGCCGGTTCTCGGGCACGGGCAGGCCGCCGGTGGCGGGATCGCGCGTGTGGTCGAAGGTGGCATCGATGTAGACCAGCCCGCGCACGCGCTGCGGATGCCGGCCCGCGAAGCGCGTGAGCTCGTTGCCCGCGATCGAATGGCCCGCGAGCACCACGCGGTCGAGGCCGAGTCCGTCGAGCAGTGCATGCAGGTCGGCCACCAGGGTGTCGACCTCGTAGTGCTGGGTGGCGGTGCGCACCGGCAGCGGCTTGTCCGACTGGCCGTAGCCGCGCCGGCTCACCGCGATCACGCGCGCACGCGGCGCGAGCGCATGGGCCAGGCCGTCGAAGACGTAGGCATTGGCGCCCAGCCCGGGCAGCAGCACGATGGTCGGGCCGCGGCAGTTGTCGCATTGCCAGTCGCGCACGTGCAGCGAGACATCGTGCGCCACCTTCACCCGGCGGTCGGTCACCGACACCACGGTCGGGCCGGCGGGCACGACGGCCGGCGGGCTGCCCGGATGGCTGCTGCCGCCACAGCCGCCGAGGGTGACGAGGCCGCCGAGGCCCGAGAGCGAGACGGCCGAGGGCCAGGCCAGCGCGGCGCGCAGGAAGGCGCGCCGCGGCGGGAAGAAGAGGGGATGGAACCGGGGCATGGCGGGCAGTGTGGGCACGCGACCTGAAGCCAGCCTGTGGCCTTCATGAAGGAATCCTGAAGTCCTCGAACGCCGCTTGGCAGATACTTCCCGCTCCCCAGGTGCCGGGCGGCGCACCGCACGGAGACTGTCATGAATCTTTTGCTCGTGGAGGACGACCTCGAACTCGGCAACGGCGTGCGCATCGCGCTCGCCAACCAGGGCATGGACGTGGTCTGGGTGCGCCGTCTCGACGACGCCATCCGCACCCTCGACAGCGGTGCCTTCGACATGGTGCTGCTCGACCTCGGCCTGCCCGACGGCGACGGCATCGAGCTGCTGCTGCGCCTGCGCCGCGAACGCCAGATCCTGCCGGTGCTCGTGCTCAGCGCGCGCGACGCGCTCAACGACCGGCTGCGCAGCCTCGACGACGGCGCCGACGACTACCTGGTCAAGCCCTTCGCGCTGGCCGAGCTGCTGTCGCGCGTGCGCGCGCTCGCGCGCCGCAGCTACGGCTTCGACGACGAGACCATCCGCATGCGCGGGCTGGCGCTGCACGAGCCCACGCGCGGCGTGCTGGTCGACGGCCAGCAGGTGGAGCTCTCGCGCTGCGAGTTCGACCTGCTCGCGCTGCTGCTCAAGCGCACCGGCCGCGTGGTCACGCGCCGCGTGATGGAGGAACAGGTGCTGCCGGGCGGCCCGGGCATCGGCAGCAATTCGCTCGAGGTCCACATCTCGAACCTGCGGCGCAAGATCGGCCAGGGCTACATCCGCACCGTGCGCGGCATCGGCTACGTGGTCGACGCCCAGTCGCTGGCGCGCGCCGGCAGCCCGCGCGCATGATTCGAACCGCGCTGCGCTTCATCGGGCGGGTGATCCAGCCCTCGCTGATGCGCAGGCTGGTGCTGGCGCAGATGGCGGTGGTGGCCGCGCTGTGGACGCTGATCGTCGGGCTGCTGTTCTACGACTCCTACAAGGACCCGGAGCTGCTGCGCTTCAGCAAGATCTACGAGAGCGTGGCGGCGATCGCCATCAACCTGGCCGACGACCCGAAGCGCCAGTACGACACCCTGCATGCCTTCGACCTCGCGCTGCTCGAGACCGCGAGCGACGGCAACGCCGAATCCGACACCTCGCCGATGCTGCAGGTGTGGCAGCGCGGCAAGCTGATCTACCGCACCACCGATGCGGTGCCCGAGATCGTCAACAGCGTGCCCGACCTGATCGAGACGGTGCACGTGGGCGGGCGCGAATGGCGCGCGCGCACCCTGCATTCGCCGCAGTTCGACACCCGCGTGATGATCGCCGAGCCCGGCATCTGGCGGCTGGTGGTCAACATCACCTACCGCGGCTACTACCTGCTGCCGCTGCTGGTGAGCCTGCCCTTCCTGGTGGTGCCGGCCTGGCTCACGGTGCGGCTCGCGCTGCGGCCCTGGCGCCGCGTGAGCCGCGAGACCTCCGAGCGCGGGCCGGCCGACCTCACGCCGCTGTCGTACCGGCCGCCGCACCGTGAGCTGCAGCCGCTGGTGCAGAGCATCAACACCCTGCTGCAGCGGGTGCGCGACAGCACCACGCGCGAGCGCAGCCTGATCGCCGACGCGGCCCACGAGCTGCGCACGCCGCTGGCCGCGATGCGCGTGAACGTGGAGGCGCTGAAGGCGCAGAGCATCGATTCCGGGCAGCGCGAGCTGATGGGCAACCTGCTGCGCAGCAACGACCGCGCGACCCGGCTGGTGGGCCAGCTGCTGCAGCTCATGCGCAGCGACGCCGTGTCCGATGCCGCGCTGCCGGTGGCGCTGTCGCTCGATGCGCTGGTGCAGGACCGGCTCGCGATGATCGAGGGCGTGGCGCATGCGCGCGGCGTCGAGCTCGAACTGGCCTGCGCGGGCGAGGTGCCGGTGCTCGGCGAGCGCGAGAGCCTGGTGTCGATGGTCGACAACCTGGTGGACAACGCCATCAAGTACAGCCCCCGCCGCACCGTGGTGAAGGTGCAGGTGGCGCGCGAGCAGGGCCATGCGGTGCTGCGCGTGGCCGACCAGGGCCCGGGCATCCCGCCCGGCCTGCGCGAGCGGGTGTTCGACCGCTTCTTCCGCAGCCCGGGCCAGACCCAGAGCGGCAGCGGGCTCGGGCTGGCGATCGTCAAGTCGGTGGTCGACAAGCATGGCGGCACCGTGGTGCTCGAGACCGGCGCGGGCGGGCGCGGGCTGCTGGCGGTGGTGCGGCTGCCGCTGGCGGTCGAGGGGCAGGAGCAGCCGATGCTCGAGGGCCGCACTTGAGGCGCGGAGCCGTTTTGGGGGCCAAAACCCGCGTCAGGCTCGTTGAAGTGTGAAGAATTAAACTAGCGGGTGCTCTCCAGCGCTCCCCCCGAACAGGACACTCTCACATGAAGTGGGTCATTCTCGCCATCTTCGCGCTCAGTGCGCTCTACGTGCATTTCCGCGGCCAGGTGCGCCATCGTTTCTTCCGCCAGCTGTCGGACCACTCGACCTTCCTCGCGCCGCTCAACGTGTTCATGTACCTTTTCTCGAAGGTGCCGAGCACGCCCTACCTGTCGCCCAAGGAATTCCCCGAGATGCGCGTGCTCGAGGAGAACTGGGAGGTCATCCGCGAGGAGGCGCTCGCCATGCGCAACGGCGGCAGCATCAAGGCCTCGAGCCAGTTCAACGACGTGGGCTTCAACTCCTTCTTCAAGAGCGGCTGGAAGCGCTTCTACCTCAAGTGGTACGACGAGGCCCATCCCTCGGCCGCGGTGCTGTGCCCGCGCACGACCGAGCTGCTGCGCGGCATCGGCACCATCAAGGCCGCGATGTTCGCCGAGCTGCCGCCCGGCAGCCGGCTGGTGCGCCACCGCGACCCGTTCGCGGGTTCGCTGCGCTACCACCTGGGCCTGTGGACGCCGGGCGTGGAGGGCTGCTACATCGACGTCGACGGCCAGCGCTACCACTGGCGCGACGGCGAATCAGTGGTGTTCGACGAGACCTACATCCACTATGCCGAGAACACCACCGACCACGACCGCGTGATCCTGTTCTGCGACATCGAGCGTCCGCTCAAGTACCGCTGGGCCAGCGCCGTCAACCGCTGGTTCGCGAAGAACCTGCTGGCCGCGGCCAGCTCGCCCAACGATGCCGGCGACAAGACCGGCGGCATCAACCGCGCCTTCAAGTACATCTACCAGATCCGCGTGATCGGCAAGCGCCTCAAGGCCTGGGACAAACGCGTGTACTACCTCGTGAAGTGGGCGATCTTCGGCGGCCTCGCGCTCTGGATCTTCTGGTAATTAAGGCCGGGCGCCGCCTCAGACGCCCACGAGGATCAGCCGTCGCCGCGCGGGGCCGGTGATCCAGCTCATGAACCCCGCCAGCGCCGTGCCGCCGAGCACGTCGAGCAGCACGTGCTGGCGCGTGGCCAGCGTCGAGTAGACGATCCCCGCCGCCCACAGCCAGTTGAGCGCCAGCACCCAGCCGGGCGCGTCCACGCTGCGCAGCTGGCGCGTCATCAGCACGGCCGTGAACACCGCGAAGGACACGTGCAGCGAGGGGAAGGCATTGCCGCCCGCGTCGGTGCTCTTGAGGAACTGCAGCGAGGGGTACTGCGTCCAGTCGACCGCGAACACCGGCACCACGGTCGGGAAGAGCCAGAACACCGCGAGCCCGATGGCGGCCATCAGCGCCGCGGCCTGCGCGTGCAGCAGCAGCTCGGCGCGGTCCTTGGCCAGGGCCGGCGCGAGGCCCACGTAGAGCCACAGCGAGGCGTAGAGCGGCAGCGCGTCGTCGCTCAGCGGCACCCAGTGGTCGACGGCCGTGAGCGGCATCGTGAGCGGCAGGCCGAGCGGGTGGTGCATGACCCAGAAATACAGCACGAAGAAGCCCGAGATGCCGAGCGTGGTGCCGAGCATCTTGGTGACCCAGAGCGTGGCGATGCGGCGCGCCAGCGCCGAGTGCCATGGTGTCTTGATGGGCCGGGACGAGAGGGGTGTCACCTGGGCTCCCTGGATGGATGAACCGGCCAGGGTAGGCGCCGGCATTGCGTGAACATTACGAGGTCCGATCGGGGCCGGCCTCTAGAATTCCCGCCCGATATGAGAATCCTGCTGGTCGAAGACGAAGCCGAACTCGCGCAGGCGCTGGCGGCGGCACTGCGCCAGAACCAGGCGGTAGTCGACGTGGCCGGCTCACTGCGCGAGGCACAGGACGCGGTGCTCGCGGGCCAGCACGAGGTGATCGTGCTCGATCGCGGCCTGCCCGATGGCGATGGCCTGAGCCTGATCGAGTTCCTGCGCGCCAACGGGATTGCGGCCGCGGTGCTGGTGCTCACCGCGATGGCCGACATCTCCGAGCGCGTGCTGAGCCTCGACGGCGGCGCCGACGACTACCTCGCCAAGCCCTTCTCGATGGACGAGCTGATGGCGCGCGTGCGCGCGCTCGCGCGCCGTCCCGCGCTGCGCGCGAACCCGGTCACCGCGCTGGCGCGGCTGCAGTTCGACCACCTGCAGCGGCAGGCGCATGTCGATGCGCAGAGCCTGCTGCTCACGCGGCGCGAACTGCTGGTGCTCGAAGCCCTGCTCGAGCAGCGCGGGCGCACCGTGCTGCGCGAATCGCTGCACGACCGCGTCTACGGGCAGGAGGGCGACATCCATTCGAACGCGCTCGACACCCATGTCTCGCGCCTGCGTTCCAAGCTCGACAAGGCCGGCGCCCAGGTCGAGATCCACGCCATCCGCGGCGTGGGCTACCTGCTGTGCGCGGCGCCGGGCGCCGCATGAAGCTGCTGTCGCTGCGCTGGCAGCTGATCTGGAGCCTGATCCTGCTGCAGGTGGTGGTGGGGCTGCTGGTGATGGGCGGCTTCATCGGACTGGCCTGGGTGCTGGGCCGGGTGGTCGACGAGACCGGCGAGGAGACGGTGCGCGTGATCCGCGATGCGGTCGTGCGCGCGGGCGACGGCGCACTCGCGCTCGCGCCCACGCCCGAGTTCGAACAGCTGCGCGGCAACGCCGGCGCGGGCCTGTGGTTCATCGTGCGCGATGCGCAGGGCCACCAGCTCGTGCAGGGCGAGGTGCCCGAGCGCTACCTCGGCCTGGCCGGACGCTTCGACGGCATCGACCGCGTGTGGATCGACCTCGCCACCAGCAACGGCCAGCCGAAGGCGCGCTTCGAGCGCGTCGAGACGCGCGCCGGCCCGGTCGCGATGATGGTCCAGACCGGCAGTCCGCTGTCGATGAAGAGCACGCTGCGCGGCACCGGCGTGGCCTTCCTGTTCCTGGTGGCGCCGATGGCGCTGGTCACCTGCCTCGGTGTGATCCTCGCGACGCCCTTCGTGGTGAAGCGCGGACTCAAAGGGCTGATCGCCACCGCCGCGCATGCCGAGAGCATCGACGTGCACGAGCGCACCACGCGGCTGCCGCTCGACGGCGTGGCCGGCGAGATCCGGCCGCTGGTCAATGCCGTCAATCGCGCCTTCGACCGGCTCAACGAAGGCTACGACCGGCAGGAGCGCTTCCTGGCCGACGCGGCGCACGAGCTGCGCACGCCGATCACCATCCTGCAGATCCGCCTCGAGGGGCTGCCCAACGATCCGCTCAAGGTCAAGCTGATGCAGGCCTCGGCGCGCTTGGCCACGCTGGCCGAGCAGTTGCTCGACCTGCAGCGGCTCGACGGCGTGGTGGTGCAGGCGCAGCAGGTGGACCTGAAGGCGCTGTGCGAGCGCGCGGCGGCCGACCTCGCGCCGCTCGCGATCATGAACCGCTGCAGCCTGTCGGTCGATGCGCCGCTGGCGATCGTGGTCGGCGGCGATGCGCCTTCGCTCGAGCGCGCGCTGACCAACCTGATCCAGAACGCGATCGAGCATGGCGGGCAGGGCTGCGACATCCAGGTGCGGCTGTGCGAGCCCTTCTGCATCGAGGTGCTCGACTCGGGGCCCGGCATTCCCGAGTCGGAACGCGAGCGCGTGGTCGAGCCCTTCCACCGGCTGGTGCCGCGCGGGCGCGGCGCCGGGCTCGGGCTGCACCTCGTGGCCGAGGTGGCGCACCTGCACCGCGGGCGGCTCACCATCGGCAGCAACGACACCGGCGGCGCGCGGATGCGGCTGGAGCTGAACCTCGGGACCTGATCAGGTCTTGCGCAGCCAGCGGTTGCAGGGCTCGGAGAAGCCTCGTGCCACCACCTGGCCCAGCAGCCCCGACGCGGCCAGCAGCGCGAAGTAGCAGAGCGGAATCCATGCGGCGCTCAGGCCCGTCTGCAGGAACAGCCAGGCGCCGGGAATCACCACGAACATGTGGATCAGGTAGACCTCGTAGCTGTGGCGCCCGAACCAGCGCAGCGGCGCGGCGGCCGCACCCGCGCACCAGCGCCAGGGCCGCCAGTGCGCCGCCACCAGCAGCAGCGCGAGGCCCAGTTCGAGCAGCGTGACCTGCAGGCCGAAGCGCGTGAGGCCGAGCTGGAACACCTCGCGCCGGAAGCAGAACACGCCCGCCACCAGCAGCGCCCCCGCGGCCAGCAGCAGCCGATGCACCGTGGCCGAGGGCGCGCGCGGCACGCGGTGCGCGAGCAGTGCCGCGAGGCAGCCGAAGGCGATGCCGTCCATGCCCGAGAGGTACGAGTGGTCCTGCCACAGCTCGTTGTCGCTCCACACGCTGCGCGCCAGCGGCCCGAGCGCGATCGGCACCAGCATCAGCAGCGCGAAGCGGCGCTCGCCGCGCGCGAGCAGGCACAGCCACGGAAAGCCCAGGTAGAAGGCCTCCTCGACCGAGAGCGACCACAGCACGCCCCAGGGGCCGGGCAGGTAGCCGACCTGCGCCTCGAGCCAGTTGAGGTGCAGGCCCAGCGCCGCGAGCAGCGCGCGCGGCAGCGAGACCTTCGTCGTGTCGAGCGCGGACCAGGCGCTGCCCGCGAGATGCAGCACGCTCAGTACCGCGAGCAGCAGCAAGAGGCTCGGCAGGATGCGCGCCGCGCGCAGGCGGTAGAAGGCACCGGGCGGCACGCGCGACAGCGTGCCCCAGCGGCGCAGCGAGGCGCTCGTGATCAGGTAGCCCGACACCACGAAGAACGCGATCACCGCGTAGTAGCCGCTCCTGAACACGATGCCCTGCAGGCGCGGCCCGAGCGCCTGCGCGAGCTCGGGCGGACCGAAGGGCAGGCGCAGGTTCGCATGCAGCAGGATCACGAAGACCACCAGCAGGCCGCGCAGCAGGTCGACGTGCGGCAGGCGGGGCAGGGCATCGGAGCGGACCATCGCGGCGATTCTGCGGACGATCGCCCGCGCGGCCTGAAGGGCTGCTGAAGCACCGACAATCGCGCCTCGACCGCCCCGCACCGCATGCCCGCTTCGCCTTTCGCCGACCCGGCCCTTCTCGCCACGCCGACCGACCTCGCCAGTGCCCAGGCCCTGATCGCGCGCATCGCGCCGCTGCTGGCGGCGCGCGGCCTCGCGATGCGCACGCCGCCGCCCGAACCCACCACCTGCTGCGGGCGCGGCTGCAACGGTTGCGTCTGGGAAGGCTGGCTCGCGGCGGTCGCCTACTGGCGCGACGAGGCCTCGTTGCTGCTCGACTGAGCGGCGCGCTTGCGCGGTGCCTTGCGATCGGGCGCGGCGATGGCACCCGTGCCCGCGGCGCGCAGGATGCGTCGGAAGGTCGGGCATTCCATGTGGCTGGGCGCGCGGCACACGGCCGCATGCCGCAGGCCGTCGCGCATCGCGGCGAGCTGGCGGATGGTGCGGTCGAGCTCGTCGGCCTTGGTCTCGAGCATGCGGCGGTCGATGCGCGGCTGGCCGTCGGGCGCGAACATGCGCGCGATCTCGTCGAGCGAGAAGCCGGCGGCGCGGCCCAGCGAGATCAGCGCGAGCTTCTCGAGCACGCCGGGATCGAACAGCCGGCGCAGCCCCTGCCGGCCCGTCGAGGCGATCAGCCCCTTCTCGTCGTAGAAGCGCAGCGTGGAAGCGGGCACGCCCGATTGCCTCGCCACCTGCGCGATATCCAGTGGTGCCATCCTCTTGACCTCAAGCCGACTTGAACTTGCATAGTGCGTTCTCCGCCTTCCGAAGGCAAGCCAGAAAGGAAAGAAAGATGCACCACACGCAAGAGTCCGGCAGCGAGCAGTCGCGGCTGTGGAACGGCCCGGCGGGCCGCGCCTGGGTCGACCGGCAGCCGCTGCTCGACCGGCTGTTCGCACCGCTCGGCACGCTGCTGACCGAGGCCGTGGCCGGGCGTCCCCTCGGCCGCGTGCTCGACGTGGGCTGCGGCACCGGCGCCGTCACGCTCGCGCTCGCGAGGCCGTCGGGCCATGCCGGCGAGTGCGTCGGCATCGACATCTCGGCGCCGATGATCGAGGCCGCTCGCGCACGCGCCGAGCGCGCGGGCTCGCAGGCGCGCTTCGTGTGCGCCGATGCGCAGACCCATGCCTTCGCGCCCGCCGGGTTCGACACCATCGTCTCGCGCCTCGGCGTGATGTTCTTCGACGACCCGGTCGCGGCCTTCGCGAACCTGCGGCGCGCCGCGCGCGACGGTGCCGCGTTGCGCTTCCTCGCGTGGCGCGCGGCCGCCGAGAACCCGTTCATGACCACGGCCGAACGCGCCGCGGCGCCGCTGTTGCCTCGACTGCCCGCGCGCCGGCCGGGCGCGCCGGGGCAGTTCGGCTTCGCGGACCGCGAGCGGGTCGAGGCCATCCTCGCGGAGGCCGGCTGGGGCGCCATCGCGATCCGTCCCGTCGATCTGGCGTGCAGCCTGCCCGCGCAGGAGCTCGTGCCCTACCTGAGCCGCCTCGGGCCGGTCGGCCTCGCGCTCGAGCAGGCCGATGCGGCGACGCGCGAGCGTGTCATCGAAACCGTGCGTGCCGCCTTCGAACCCTTCGTGCAGGGCGACGAAGTGCGCTTCACCGCGGCCTGCTGGCTGGCCAGTGCCGAGGCGGCCGTGCCGCACGAGGTGTTCCATGGCTGAGATCGGCGAACTGCTGGTGCGCGCCGTGCCGATCGGCATCGGTGCCACGGTCATGATGGACCTCTGGGCCGTCGTGCGCCGGCGCGTGTTCGGCCTGCCTTCGCTCGACTACGCGCTGGTCGGCCGCTGGGTCGCGCACCTGCCGCGCGGGCGCTTCGTCCATCGCCCGATCGCGGCCACCGCGCCCGTGCCCGGCGAGCGCCTGCTGGGCTGGGTGCTCCACTACGCGACCGGCATCGCATTCGCGCTCGTGCTGCTGGGAGTCGGTGGCCTCGACTGGGCGCGGCGGCCGACGCCGGGCCTCGCGCTGCTGGTGGGCATTGGCACGGTGGCGGCGCCCTGGTTGCTGATGCAGCCCGGCATGGGCACGGGCCTCGCCGCGCGCCGCACGCCGCGCCCGTGGGTGGCGCGCTGGCACGGCCTCGTCACGCACGCGGTGTTCGGCCTGGGGCTCTACCTCGCGGCCTGCGCGCTGTCGGTGCTCAGCCCCTGAAGCGCCTCACTGATTCTGCGACCCGCGGTGCGCCCAGCCCGTGGTGTGCTTCTCGACCACGCTGAAGAGCTCGTACATCAGCATCGCCATCGCGCCCACCACCATCAGCCCGGCGAAGGCCAGGCCCATCTGCATCGACGAGCCGGCCGAGATCAGCAGGTAGCCGATGCCCTCGTTGGCCGCGGTCATCTCGCTGACCGTGGTGCCCACGAAGGCCAGCGTGATCGCGACCTTGAGCGAGCCGAAGAAGTAGGGCATGGAGCGCGGCAGGCCGATCTTCATGAGCACGTCCCAGCGCTTGGCGCCGAGCACGCGCAGCACGTCCTCGAGCTCGGGCTCGAGCGTGGCGAGGCCGGTCGCGATGTTGACCATGATCGGGAAGAAGCTGATCAGGAAGGCCGTGAGGATCGCGGGCCCGATGCCGATGCCGAACCACACGACCAGGATCGGCACGAAGGCCGCCTTGGGCAGCGCGTTGAAGGCCGTCATCAGCGGATAGATGGCCGCATAGGCCAGGCGCGAGCTGCCGATCACGAAGCCGAGCAGCACGCCCACCACGATCGCGAGGCCGAAGCCCGCCATCGTGACCCAGAAGGTGCGCCAGGCATGGCCCGCGATGATCTCCTTGAACTCCCAGAATTGGTTCCAGATGCGCAGCGGGCTCGGGAAGATGAAGTCCGAGACGCCGAAGCCCGCGCAGATCACCTGCCACAGCAGGATCACAGCCACGAGCAGCAGCCAGGGCGACCAGCGTTCGAGTTGCTTGTTGTTCTTCATGGCCGCTCCTCAGTGCGCCACCGCCGCGGCACCGGTCGCGCCGGCGGCATTGCCGCGGATCGCGCCGATGTGGCTGCGCAGCTCGAGCACGATGTCGGTGAACTCCTTGGTGTAGGTGAGCTCGAGCTCGCGCGGGCGCGGCAGCTCGATCTCGCGCTTGACCACGAAGCGGCCCGGGCTCTTGCTCATCACGTAGACCGTGTCGGCCAGGAACACCGATTCGCGCAGATCGTGCGTGACCAGGATCACATTGAAGCGCTGCTCGGTCCAGAGGTCGCGCAGGATGCACCAGAGCTCCTCGCGCGTGAAGGCGTCGAGCGCGCCGAAGGGCTCGTCGAGCAGCAGCATCTTGGGCTCGTGGATCAGCGCGCGGCAGATGCTCGCGCGCTGCTGCATGCCGCCCGAGAGCTGCCACGGGAACTTGTCCTCGTAGCCGCCCAGGCCCACCTTCTGCAGCAGGCGGCGCGCGCGTTCCTCGTACGCCTTGCGCTTGGCCTTGAAGTTCGAGCGGTAGGGCTCGACGATCTCCAGCGGCAGCAGCACGTTGTCGACCGTGGTGCGCCAGGGCAGCAGCGAGGGTGCCTGGAAGGCCATGCCCGAGATCTTGAGCGGCCCGGTCACTGGCGCGCCGTCGATGCGGATGCGGCCCATCGACGGCATCCTGAGCCCGGTCGTGAGCTTCATGAAGGTCGACTTGCCGCAGCCCGAGGGGCCGACGATGGCGATGAATTCGCCGCGCTTCACCTTGAGGTCGATGGCCTCGACCGCGAAGTGGTTGGCGCGCAGCAGCTCCTCGTTGTAGGCGAGCCAGACGTCCTGGAAGTCGACGAAGGGGGCGGCCTCGTTCGCAGCGTCCGCCATCACTTGCGCAGGATCCCGCTGAGTTCGGCCGCCGGCGGCAGCAGCGCGGAGGACCACACGGCCTCGGGGCTCACGCGGGTCTTGGTGTTGAAGGCGTCCGACACCTGCGAGGCCATCAGCGACAGGCGACCCGCATTCACCGCGCCGAAGCCGTCGGCGCGCGCGTCGGCGCTGTTGATCACGGTGTCGATCGCGAGCTGCAGGCGGCGCGTCTCGAGCTTGCTGTCGACGATGCCGTCGCGCGCCTTCACCGATTCGATGCCCTGCGCGGGATTGGCGATCACTTCCTTGGCGCCCTTGGCGAAGGCCGAGAGGAATTTCTTCACCGCTTCGGGGTTCTCCTTGATGAGCTTGGGCGAGGCGATGATGACGTTGCCGTAGAGCTTCACGCCGTAGTCGGGGAAGGGCAGGATCACCACGTCGGCCGTCTTGGCGCCGCGCGCCTCGAGGTTGAGCAGCGAGGTGAAGGTGAAGCCGGTGATGGCGTCGATGTCGCCGCGCATCAGCATGGTCTCGCGCAAGGTCGGGTCCATCGCGGTCCAGTTGACCGTGCCGATGTTGTTGGCCTTGGCGAAGATCGGGAACGCGCGGCGGCCCGCGTCGAACACCGGCGCGCCGAGCTTCTTGCCCGTGAGGTCGGCGGGCTTGGTGATGCCGCTCTTCTTGAGCGTCATGACCGAGGCCGGCGTGTTGTTGTAGACCATCATCACCGCGACCGGCTTGTTCGGGCTGTCGGGGTTGTTGGCGTGGAATTCCATCAGCGCCGCGAGGTCGGCGAAGCCCATGTCGTAGGCACCCGAGGCCACGCGCGTGACGGTGCCGCCCGAGCCGTTGCCCGCGTCGATGGTCACGTCGAGGCCGGCTGCCTTGAAGTAGCCCTTGGCGGCCGGATGCAGGAACAGCGCGGCCGGTCCCTCGAAGCGCCAATCGAGCTGGAACTTGATCGGCGTCGTGGCCTGGGCGAAGGCCGAGGGCAGGCCGAAGCTCAGGGCCGAGGCGGCGAGGAAGGACTGGAGCAGATGGCGCTTGTTCATGCGGGCTTGGTTCCGTGAAAGTGAATGCTTCCGGATTCAAGCAAAAACGGTGCCCGCACGTGATTGGTGCGAACCCTTCCCGCGATTCAAGGCGGTGCGCGCCCAGTGAAAAACTGCACCGCGCACGGGAAAAACCTTCGAAATTCAGAGGACGTTGGCACCGAAAGCGAGCCAATACGGGTCGCCGATGCGCTTGCCCACGTTCGCCGCGGCATCGCGCACCACGGCGCCGTAGCGCTCGACCAGCGGCTCCGACAGCAGCTCGGCCGGCAGCGCGACGCCGAAGGCATAGGTCTGGCGCGTGGCCGCGTCGAACACCGCCGACGAGATGCCCGCCACGTTGGTCACGTACTCGCCGCGCGACAGGGCCCAGCCGGTCTCGCGGATCACGGCCAGCCGCGCCATCAGGTCCTTGCGCGTGCGCGGCGCGTCGCCGCGGCCCTGGTCGAGCCGGCCGCCGAGCAGCGCCGTCACTTCCGCATCGCTCAGGCGCGCGAGCAGCGCGCGGCCCATCGCGCTCGAGTAGGCCGGCGCGCGGCTGCCCGGCGGCGTGTAGATCTGCAGCGCGCCCGCACCGGCGCGCATCTGGATCACCAGCGTGTCGGCGCCGTCGAGCACGTTGATGTAGCCCGTGAAGCGGGTCTGGTCGACCAGCGCGGCGAGCGCCTCCTCCACCAGCGAGGCGGCGTTGCGCGAGGCGCGGAAGTGGTAGGAGGCTTCCATGATCACGCCGCCCGGGCGGTAGGCGCGCGTGGCGGCGTCGCGGTCGAGGAAGCCGTAGCCGGCCATCATGCTCAGCGTGCGCGAGGCCGAGCTCTTGGGCAGGCCGAGCTCGTTCACCACGTCCGTCACCGTGATGTCGCGGCGCAGGCGCGCGATCAGTTTCAGGACGTCCATGGCGTTGGCGAGGGTGCTCATATCTGGGGTCGGTGGATCGAGGGAATCATAGGTTCGGCGCGCGACGGAGATACGGGCTCGGGTGAACCGCGCTTGACAGCGCCCGGACCGGTTCTATGATGCGGTTCAATATTATTGCATCAAGTTCCAAAAAATGGAACTACTGAAAAGATGAGCATCGATACCGAGGCCACGGCGCTCGCGCCGCTGCACGACCACACCCCGCCCGCGCTGCACCCCAAGGCCCTGGCACCGGCCAACCTGGTCCTCACGCTGGTGCTCAGCGTGTTCGGCGCCATCGTCGGCATCCAGATGCTCGCGAGCCTGGGCATCACGCCGAGCACCTCGCTGATCGGCGCGCTCGCGGCCATGACCCTGGCGCGCGTGCCGCTGGCCATGTTCCGCGGCTTCCGCTCGGTGCATGCGCAGAACCTCGCGCAGACCAGCATCTCGTCGGCCACCTTCGGCGCGGCCAACAGCCTGTTCCTGCCGATCGGCATCCCGTTCCTGTTCGGCCTGCCCGAGATGGTGGTGCCGATGCTGGTCGGCGTGAGCCTCGCGATGCTGCTCGATGCCTGGCTGCTCTATCGCATGTTCGACACGCCGGCCTTCCCCGCGAAGAACCCGTGGCCGCTGGGCATCGCGGCGGCCGAGGCGATCAAGGCCGGCGACGGCGGCGGCAAGCAGGCCTGGCTGCTGCTGGGCGGGCTGGCCACGGGCGCGCTGGGCGCGGTGTTCAAGCTGCCGATGTCGGCCTTCGGCGTGGCGCTGATCGGTGGCCTGGGCGCGATGACCGCGTTCGGCATCGGGCTGCTGGTGCGCGGCCATGCCTTGCCCTTGACCGGCATCGACATCGGCGCGCTCTACCTGCCGCACGGGATGATGATCGGCGCCGGCATCGTGGCGCTGGCGCAGGTGGGCCACGTGGTGCTGAAGAAGCACGGCGTCACTGCAGGCGCGCCCGATGCGCGCGGCGCCCGCGCGCTGGGCCGCTCGCTGCGCCTGGGCGGCATCGGCTACCTCGCGATCATGGTGCTGCTGGCCGTGGGCACGGGCGTCTACCACGGCATGTCGCTGGGCATGCTCGTGGGCTTCGTGCTCTACGGCACCTTCGCGGCCTTCGTGCACGAGCTGATCGTGGGCATCGCGGCCATGCATTCGGGCTGGTTCCCGGCCTTCGCGGTGGCGCTGATCTCGCTTCTGATCGGCATCCTGATCGGCTTTCCGCCCGAGGCGCTGGTGGTGCTCGCGGGCTTCTCGGCCGCCACCGGGCCGGCCTTCGCCGACATGGGCTACGACCTCAAGGCCGGCCACCTGCTGCGCGGCGAGACCTCGGGCACGGCCTTCGAGACCGCGGGCCGGCGCGAACAGATGATCGCCGGCATGGTGGGCTTCGCGGTGGCGATCGTGGTCGTGGCCTGCAGCTGGCGGCTGTTCTTCGCCAACCACCAGACGGCGCCGATCAACGCGGCCTACGTCGCGGCCATCCAGGCCGGCATCTCGGGCGACACCGCGCGCAACCTCGCGCTGTGGGCCGTGCCGGGCGCGCTGCTGCAGCTCGCGGGCGGCGCGCGCCAGCAGCTCGGCGTGCTGTTCGCCACCGGCCTGCTGATCGCGAGCCCGCTGGCCGGCTGGATGGTCGCGGCCGGCATCGCCTGCCGGCTGCTCGTGCAGCGCGTGATCGGCAGCGCCGCGCGCGAACGGCTCGAGGTGTTCGCGGGCGGCGTGATCGCGGGCGACGCGCTCTACAGCTTCTTCTCGGGCGCGGTGAAGAGCCTGCGCAAGTAGCCATCCCTTCTTCTCATTCGTCACACACAGGAGCCATGCATCCATGAAACGCAATCTGACCCCCGACGACGTCCGCGCGGCCATCTGGGGCGGCGCCATCCTCGGCGGTGGCGGCGGCGGGCTGATCGCGGCCGGCGAGCGCGCCGCCACGCTCGCGCTGCAGGTCGGCACGCCGCAGCTGTGGAGCGTCGACGAGTTCGAGCCCTCGGCGCTCACCGCCACCATGGCGCTGGTCGGCGCGCCGGCCGCGCCCGATCCGCACGTGCAGCCCGCGCACCTGCTGCGCACGCTCGAGCTGCTGCGCCGCGAACTGCCGCCGGGCCGCAAGCTGGTCGGCCTGCATGCCAACGAGAACGGCGCCGAGACCACGGTCAACGGCTGGTTCCATGCCGCGATGAGCGGCCTGCCCGTGATCGACCTGGCCTGCAACGGCCGCGCCCATCCGTCGAGCGTGATGGGCGCGCTGGGCCTGCACACCGAGCCCGACTACCTCTCGGTGCAGGCCTATGCGGGCGGCGAGCCGCAGCGCTATGTCGAGGGCGTGGTGTCGGGCCGGCTCGAGCGCACCTCGGCCGTGGTGCGGCGCGCCTCGGTGGAGGCGGGCGGCCTGGTGGCGGTGGCGCGCAATCCGGTCGAGGTGGGCTATGCGCAGCGGCACGGCGCGCCCGGCGCGATCAGCCATGCGATCGCGCTCGGCCAGGCCTGGCTCGACGGTGGCGTCGACGCCGTGGCGCGCTCGCTCGAGGGCCGCATCGTGGCCGAGGGCACGGTGCGTGGCTACCGCTGCGAGCAGCAGGAGGGGCTGGACGTGGGCGTGGTCGAGCTCGACGATGCATCGCGCACCGTGTTGCGCTTCATCAACGAATACATGCTGCTCGAGCAGCAGGGCCGGCGCGTCGCGCGCTTCCCCGACCTCGTGATGACCTTCTCGGACGAAGGCCGGCCGGTGGTGTCGGCCCATGTGCGCGAGGGCGCGCGCCTGCGCGTGCTGGTCGCGCCGCGCGCGCGGCTGCTGCTGTCGCGCACCATGTTCATGCCCGAGCTCTACCGGCCGCTCGAGCAGTCGCTCGGCGAGGCTTTCGCACCCGCCGAGGACGCCGTGGTCTGAAGCGACCCGCTTACTTGTCGACCGTGACCTTCGCCACCGCCAGCGCCGTCATGTTGATGATGCGGCGCACCGTCGACGAGGGCGTGAGCACGTGCGCCGAGCTCGCGGCGCCCAGCAGCACCGGACCCACCGTGATGCCGTTGGCGCCGGTCATCTTCAGCACGTTGTAGAGGATGTGGGCCGAATCGAGGTTCGGGCACACCAGCAGGTTGGCCTCGCCCGAGAGCGTGCTGTCGGGCAGCGCGGTGCGGCGGATCTCTTCCGAGAGCGCCGCGTCGCCGTGCATCTCGCCATCGCATTCGATGTCGGGCGCCATCTGCGCGAACAGGTCGCGCGCCAGGCGCATCTTGCGGCCCGAGCCGCGCGAGGAGCTGCCGTAGTTCGAGTGCGAGAGGAAGGCCACCTTCGGCGGCAGGCCGAAGCGGTGGATCTCTTCGGCCGCCATCAGCGCGATGCTGGCGAGCATCTCGGCGCTCGGGTCCTCGTTCACGTTGGTGTCGGTGATGAAGATGGTGCGCTTGTCGAGCGTGAGCGCGTTCAAGGTCGCGAAGCCGGGCGCGCCGCGCTTCAGGCCGATCAGGTCGCGGATGTGCTCGAGGTGGGCGTCGAAGCGTCCGACCATGCCGCAGATCATCGCGTCGGCGTCGCCGAGGTGGATCATCAGCGCGGCGATCACGGTGTTCGAGCGGCGCACCGCGGCCTTGGCGGCCTCGGGCGTCATGCCGCGGCGGCCCATGAGCTTGTGGTAGCTCTCCCAGTAGATGCGGAAGCGCGGATCGTCCTCGGGGTCGACCACCTCGAAGTCGGTGCCCAGGCGGATGTGCAGGCCGGCCTTCTTGATGCGCGTCTCGATCACGGCGGGGCGTCCCACCAGGATCGGCCGTGCCAGGCCTTCGTCGACCGCGTACTGGGCCGCGCGCAGCACGCGCTCGTCCTCGCCCTCGGCATAGGCCACGCGCTTGGCGGTGGCCAGCTTGGCGGCGGTGAACACCGGGCGCATGAACATGCCGGTCTGGTAGACGAAGCGCGTCAGGTGCTGGCGGTAGGCATCCATGTCCTCGATCGGGCGCGTGGCCACGCCCGAGGCCTGCGCGGCCTTGGCGACGGCCGGCGCGATGCGCAGGATCAGGCGCGAATCGAAGGGCTTGGGAATGATGTAGTCGGGGCCGAAGGCCAGTTCCTGGCCCGCGTAGGCGGTGGCCACTTCCTCGCTGATGTCGGCCTTGGTCAGGTCGGCGATCTCGCGCACGCAGGCCAGCTTCATCTCTTCCGTGATCTTGCTCGCGCCGCAGTCGAGCGCGCCGCGGAAGATGTACGGGAAGCACAGCACGTTGTTGACCTGGTTCGGATAGTCCGAGCGGCCGGTGGCGATGATGCAGTCGGGCCGCACGGCCTTGGCGAGCTCGGGGCGGATCTCGGGCTCGGGGTTGGCCAGCGCCAGGATGATCGGCTGGCGCGCCATGGTCTTGACCATGTCGGCCGTCATCACGCCCGGGGCCGAGCAGCCGAGGAACACGTCGGCGTCCTTCACCACGTCGGCCAGCGTGCGCGCGCCGGTGTCGGGCTGCGCGTAGCGTGCCTTCGATTCGTCGAAGCCGCCCGCGCGGCCGGTGTAGATCAGGCCCTTGGAGTCGCAGGCGTGGATGTTGGCGGGCTTCACGCCCAGGCCCACCATCACGTCGAGGCAGGCGATGGCGGCGGCGCCCGCGCCCGAGACGGCGATCTTCACGTCCTCGATCTTCTTGTCGACCAGTTCCAGGCCGTTGATCAGCGCGGCGGCCGAGATGATGGCCGTGCCGTGCTGGTCGTCGTGGAACACCGGGATGTTCATGCGCTCGCGCAGCTTCTTCTCGATGTAGAAGCACTCGGGCGCCTTGATATCCTCGAGGTTGATGCCGCCCAGCGTGGGCTCGAGCGCCGCGATGATGTCGACCAGCTTGTCGGGGTCGTTCTCGGCCAGCTCGATGTCGAACACGTCGATGCCGGCGAATTTCTTGAACAGGCAGCCCTTGCCTTCCATCACGGGCTTGGCGGCCAGCGGGCCGATGTTGCCCAGGCCCAGCACGGCCGTGCCGTTGGTGACCACGCCCACCAGGTTGCCGCGCGCGGTGTATTCGGCGGCGGTGGACGGATCGGCCGCGATGTCGAGGCAGGGATAGGCCACGCCCGGCGAATAGGCCAGCGACAGGTCGCGCTGGTTCAGCAGGGGCTTGGTCGGGGTGATCGAGATCTTGCCCTTGACGGGCGAACGGTGGTACTCACGGGCAGCTTCGCGCAGTGCTTCTTCTGCCGGTGACAGGGGGGCGGCCATGGAAAGTCTCCTTGTTTCTACGGGCGACGAGGCTACCGCAAAAGCGCTACCTCTTCTTGCCAGGGCGATGCCGAAAAAGCCTGAACCCATAGCGGGCGTGGGAGAGAGCGGGTGCGCCTGGTCCGGAACGGGGGGCCGAAACGGGTTCGACGCGGCCCGAGGGTTGGCTAAACTGCGCTTTGGCCGGTTGCGGCCCTGCCGCGAGGGCGGCTTCATCCTCCACATGACAGAACGACAACAAGAGGCTTGCAGCGAATGACTTCCGGACCTTTCACCAGCACCGAACCCGACGTCGTGGTCATCGGCGGCGGCCCCTCGGGCTCCACCGTGGCCGCGCTGCTCGCGGACAAGGGCCACGACGTGGTGCTGTTTGAGAAGGCGCAGCATCCGCGCTTTCACATCGGCGAATCGCTGCTGCCGATGAACATGCCGCTGTTCGACCGGCTCGGCGTGCGCACCGAGGTCGAGGCCATCGGCATCCGCAAGCACGGCGCCGAGTTCGTCTCGCCCTGGCACGACCACAGCAGCCATTTCGACTTCGGCGAGGCGATGGACAAGAGCTTCCCGTATGCGGTGCACGTGCGCCGCTCGGAGTTCGACGAGCTGCTGTTCCGCCATGCCGGCAAGCGCGGCGCGCGGACCTTCGAGGGCCAGCGCGTCACGGGCGTCGACATGGACGCCGGCAAGGGCACGCCCGACAACCGCCCGCTCGTGAAGATCAAGGCCGACGACGGCACCGAGACCGCATGGCGCCCGCGCTTCGTGATCGACGCCAGCGGGCGCGACACCCTGCTGTCGAACCAGTTCGACGCCAAGCAGCGCAACCGCAAGCATGCGAGCGCCGCGCTCTACGGCCACTTTGCCAATGCCGAGCGCCGGCCGGGCCGCTTCGAGGGCAATATCTCGCTGTTTTGGTTCGACCACGGCTGGTTCTGGTACATCCCGCTCAAGGACGGCACCGTGAGCGTCGGCGCGGTGGCCTCGCCGGCCTACTTCAAGCGCCGCCAGGGCGCCTCGCTCGAGGACTTCCTGATGGAGACCATCGCGCTCGCGCCCAAGCTGGCCGCGCGCTTGAAGAACGCCACGCTGATGGAGGGCGCCACCGCCACCGGCAACTACGCCTACGACTCCAAGTTCTGCCGCGGCGACCGCTTCATGATGGTGGGCGACGCCTATGCCTTCGTCGACCCGATGTTCTCCTCGGGCGTCTACCTCGCGATGAACAGCGGCTTCGAGGCCGCGACGGCCGCCGACCTGTGGCTGCGCGGCGAGGCCAGGGAGGCCGAGCGCGCGTTCCGCCACTACGAGAAGGTCATGAAGCGCGGGCCGAGGATGTTCTCGTGGTTCATCTATCGCATCACCTCGCCGGCGATCCGGCGCCTGTTCATGGCGCCGCGCAACGTCTGGCGCATGCAGGAGGCGCTGCTGTCGATCCTGGCCGGCGACCTGTTCCGCGACACCCCCATCGGCCCGCGCTTCTGGGGCTTCAAGGTGACCTACTACGCCTCCTGCCTCGGCATCCTGCCGCAGGCCATCAAGACCTGGGCCTGGCGGCGGCGCAACCTCAAGGAATCCCTCGAGGCTGCGAAGACCTGAGTCGCAGGCTCAGTCCGGCGCCACCGTGTGCTGCGCCAGCGCTTCCAGCGCACGCACCAGCGCCGAGTGGTCCTGCTGCCCGTGGCCGAGTGCCGCGCAGGCGTTCATCAGTTGCGCCGCGCCGGCCGTCTGCGGCAGCGCCACGCCCAGCGAACGCGCGCTCTGCAGCGCGAGGTTCAGGTCCTTCTGGTGCAGCGAGATGCGGAAGCCCGGCGCGAAGGTGCGCTTGATCATGCGTTCGCCGTGCACCTCGAGGATGCGCGAGCTCGCGAAGCCGCCCATCAGCGCCTGGCGCACCTTGGCCGGATCGGCGCCGGCCTTGCTCGCGAACAGCAGTGCCTCGCCCACGGCCGCGATGTTCAGCGCCACGATGATCTGGTTGGCCACCTTGCAGACCTGGCCGTCGCCCACGCCGCCCACCAGCGTCACGTTCTTGCCCATCTTCTCGAGCAGCGGGCGCACGCGGCCGAAGGTGCCTTCGTCGCCGCCGCACATGATCGTGAGGCTCGCGGCCTTGGCGCCCACTTCGCCGCCCGAGACCGGCGCGTCGATGTAGCCGCAGCCCAGCGCCTCGATGCGCTGCGCGAAGCCCTTGGTGGCGATCGGGTCGATCGAGCTGCAGTCCACCACGATCTTGCCCTTGCTCAGGCCCGCGGCCACGCCGTCGCGGCCCGGTTCGCCGAACAGCACCTTCTCCACGTCGGGCGTGTCGGGCACCATCACGAACACGATGTCGGCCTGGCGCGCGACCTCGACCGGCGAGGCGCAGATGGTGGCGCGCGAGATGAAGGGCTCGGGCGTGTTGCCGTGCGTGTTCACGAACAGCTGGTGGCCGGCCTCGAGCAGGTGGCCCGCCATGGGCGCGCCCATGATGCCCAGGCCGATGAATCCGATGCGTTGCGATGCTTGTTGCGTCATGTCTGAGGTTTCCTTGAATCTGGTCGTGTCGTCGTTCACTGCGCGCGGGTCAGCGCCTCGCGCCAGCCCAGGCCTTCGACGGTGGTGGCGCGCGGCTTGTATTCGCAGCCGATGAAGCCGTCGTAGCCGAGCGCATCGATGTGCTGGAACAGCCACGGGTAGTTGATCTCGCCCGTGCCCGGCTCGCCGCGGCCCGGGTTGTCGGCCAGCTGGATGTGGCCGATGCGTGCGAAGTGCTTCGTGAGCGTGTTGCCCAGCTCGCCCTCGGTGCGCTGCGCGTGGTAGATGTCGTACTGCACGCGCAGGTTGGCCGAGCCCACCTCGTCGATCAGCGCGATCGCCTGCTCGGTGCGGTTCAGGAAGAAGCCGGGAATGTCGAAGGGGTTGATCGGCTCGATGAGCAGGCGGATGCCCGCCGCCTCGAGCTCGGAAGCGGCGAGGCGCAGGTTCTCGACCACCGTGCGGTGGGCGATGTCGTGGCTCACGCCGGCCGGCACCTTGCCGACCAGGCAGTTGACCTGCGGGCAGCCGAGGGCCGTGGCGTAGTCGATGGCCATCGCGATGCCTTCGCGGAACTCGCCGGTGCGGTCCGGATGGCAGGCGATGCCGCGCTCGCCCTTGTCCCAGTCGCCGGCCGGCAGGTTGTGCAGCACCTGCACGAGACCGTTGGCGCGCAGCGCGGCGGTGAGGTCCTTCTTCTCGAAGGGGTAGGGGAACAGGTACTCCACCGCCTCGAAGCCCGCCTTGGCGGCGGCCTCGAAGCGCTGCAGGAACGGCAGCTCGGTGAAGAGCATGGTGAGATTGGCTGCGAACTTGGGCATGGTGTGGTCCTTCGAATCGATCCGGTGATGGCCCGTGCTCAGTCCAGCAGCACCGCCGCCACGGCGGTGGGTGCATCGGCCGGCGTTTCCGCGAGCGGCTCGAACTCGGTGATGTTGTCGATCTCGGTGCCCATCGCGATGTTGGTCACGCGCTCGAGCATCACCTCGATCACCACCGGCACGCCGTGCTCGGCCATCAGCGCCTCGGCGCGGCGGATCGCGGGGGCGATCTCCTCCTGGCGGTTGACGCGGATCGCCTTGCAGCCCAGGCCCTCGACCACCTTCATGTGGTCCACGCCGTAGCTGCTCTCGATGCCGGCGTCGGGGCCCGCGTTGATGTTGTCGAAGGCCAGCTGCACGCAGTAGTCCATCTCGAAGCCGCGCTGCGCCTGGCGGATCAGGCCGAGGTAGGAGTTGTTGACCACGATGTGGATGTAGGGCAGCTTGAACTGCGCGCCCACCGCGAGCTCCTCGATCATGAACTGGAAGTCGTAGTCGCCCGAGAGCGCGACGATCTTGCGCGTGGGGTCGGCCGCGCGCACGCCGAGCGCGGCGGGAATGGTCCAGCCCAGCGGGCCGGCCTGGCCGCAGTTGATCCAGTGGCGCGGGTTGTAGACGTGCAGGAACTGCGCCGCGGCGATCTGCGACAGCCCGATGGTGCTGACGTAGCAGGTGTCGTTGTCGAAGTTGTTGTTCATGCACTGGTACACGCGCTGCGGCTTCATCGGCACTTCGTCGAAGTTGGTCTTGCGCAGCATGGTCCTCTTGCGCTCGATGCACGCGTTGGCCCACTCGCGGCGGCTCGGCAGCCGGCCCGCGGCCTTCATCTCCTCGGCCACCTGCACGAACAGCTCGAGCGCGGCCTTGGCATCGGAGACGATGCCGAAGTCGGGCGTGAACACGCGGCCGATCTGCGTGGGCTCGATGTCCACGTGCACGAACTTGCGGCCCTTGGTGTAGACGTCGACCGAGCCGGTGTGGCGGTTGGCCCAGCGGTTGCCGATGCCCAGGACGAAGTCGGAGGCCAGCATGGTGGCGTTGCCGTAGCGGTGGCTGGTCTGCAGGCCGCACATGCCGGCCATCAGCGGATGGTCGTCGGGGATCGAGCCCCAGCCCATCAGCGTGGGGATCACGGGCACGCCGGTGGCTTCGGCGAAGCGCACCAGCAGTTCGCTCGCGTCGGCGTTGATGACGCCGCCGCCGGCCACGATCAGCGGGCGCTCGGCCGCGTTGAGCATCTCGATCGCGCGCTCGATCTGGGCGCGGCTCGCGGCCGGCTTGTAGGGCTTGAGCGGTTCGTAGCTGTCGATGTCGAACTCGATCTGCGCCATCTGCACGTCGAAGGGCAGGTCGATCAGCACCGGGCCCGGGCGGCCCGAGCGCATCAGGTGGAAGGCCTGCTGGAACACTTGCGGCACCTGGCCGGGTTCGCGCACCGTCACCGACCACTTGGTGACCGGCTTGGAGATCGACTCGATGTCGACCGCCTGGAAGTCTTCCTTGTAGAGGCGCGCGCGCGGTGCCTGGCCGGTGATGCACAGGATCGGGATCGAATCGGCCCAGGCCGAGTACAGGCCCGTGATCATGTCGGTGCCCGCGGGGCCCGAGGTGCCGATGCACACGCCGATGTTGCCGGCGACGGCGCGGGTGTAGCCCTCGGCCATGTGCGAGGCGCCCTCGACGTGGCGCGCGAGGATGTGCGCGATGCTGCCGCGTTGCCGCAGCGCCGAGTACATCGGATTGATGGCGGCACCGGGCACGCCGAAGGCCTGCGTCACGCCCTCCTTCTCCATCACCAGCACGGCGGCCTGGACCGCGGTCATCTTTGCCATTGAAAGTCTCCTTGAAAGCTTGGGTCCACTGTAGGAAGCGGGGCGGATTCCAAGAAGACGGCACGGGACCATAAAACCTATTCCATTGCGGAATAAGTGATTAGGATGGCGGCGATCCGAAGGAGTGGCGATGGACCGGCTGTTGGCAATGGAAATGTTCGTGCGCGTGGTGGAGACCGGCAGCTTCTCGAAGGCCGCGGTCGAGTTCCATACCACCCAGCCCACGGTGACCAAGCAGATCGCCGCCACCGAGGCGCGCCTGAAAGTCAGGCTGCTCAACCGCAACACGCGCGGCGTGAGCCTCACCGAGCCCGGCGCGCTCTACTACGAGAAGTGCAAGTCGATCGTGCGCGACGCCGAGGAAGCCGACAGCGTGGTGCAGCTGCGCCAGAACCAGGCCCAGGGCCTGCTGCGCGTCGGCACCTCGGTGGCCTTCGGCCGCCGCGTGGTGGTGCCGCTCGCGCTCGAGTACATGCGCCGGTATCCGCAGGTGCAGATCGACCTGAGCTTCGAGGACCGCTACGTGGACCTGATCGCGCAGGGCATCGACGTGGCGGTGCGCATGGGCAAGCTGGCCGATTCCTCGCTGGGCGCGCGCTACCTGGGCGCCAACCCCTGGGCCATGGTCGCCTCGCCGGCCTACCTCAAGAAGCACGGCACGCCCAGGCGCGCGCAGGACCTCAGCGCGCACGTGGCGCTGATCTACAGCAGCGTGGTGGGCGACGAGTTCTGGCGCATGCACACGCCCAAGGGCGAGCCGGTGACGGTGCCGGTGTCGGGCCGTTTCCGCTCCAACAACCTCTCGGCCGTGCTGGCGGCCGCGCGCGACGGCCTGGGCATCGCGCTGATGCCGCGCTACGTGGCCAGCGAATCGCTGGCCGCGGGCAAGGTGCGCGCGGTGCTGGCCGACCATGCGCTGCCCGAGCAGGAGATCCACGCCGTCTTTCCCTCGCCCAAGCTGGTGCCGGGCAAGGTGTCGAGCTTCGTGGCCTTCCTGCAGGGGCGCTTCGACGAAGGCTGGTGGGACGCCTGAGGCGTCCCCTCGCGCCTCAGGCCTTCACGAAGGCGCCGTGCAGCCCCAGCGGCAGCGCATAGGGCAAGGTGGCCTGCGCCACCGGCCCCGCGGCGAGGTGGTCGGCCGCGAAGCACGACAGCACCGTGCACTTGCGGCCGAAGTCGAGCGAGGTGCCCAGCACCCAGCCCGGCTTCCTGCCGTCGGGTACGAACACATGCTCCTCGACGATCGACTGCGCGCCATGGACGAAGCGCTCGCTGCGGCCGCTCTCGACGTCGGTGCGCGCCACCGCCTGGAAGCCTGGCACGTCGGGCCGCGTCAGCGTGGCATGGATCACCTGGCGATGGCGCAGGCCGACGCGGCGCGGATCGATGCGCGGGAACTCGGCCTCCTGCGGCAGCACCTTCTGCGTGGCCCGGCCGGCGGCCAGGTCGAGCGTGGCGACGGTCAGGCGCGGTTCGTTCTGGCGCACGCGGCGCGCGCGCATCAGCTCGCGGTTGGTCGTGAACACCGACTCGGCATCCTCGGTGCGCACGTAGTCGATGTGGATGCGCGGGCCGCGCGGCGTGTCTTCCTCCCAGGCATTGCCGACATGGAACAGGAAGCCGGCCGGCAGGGTCAGCAGCTGGCGCCGCTCCCAGTCGCGCTTGTCGACCACCAGCGCGCGCATGCCGAGCTCGGGCCGCCAGACATGGGCATCGAGGAAGCTGGCGCCGGCCTCCTTGCGCTTGCCGTCGTACACCAGCGGCGGCATCAGGAACACCAGGTGGCGCTCGGTCACGGCGAAGTCGTGGACCATCGGCAGGTCGGGCACCGGCACCGCGGCGGCACGGCGCAGCGTGCCCTCGGGCGCGATCTCGTAGAGCGCGAGCAGGCTCGCGCCCGAGCTCACGCCGAAGTTCCACACCGTGCCGTCGGGGTCCACCTTGGGATGGGCCGAGAACGGCATGCCCGCGAGGTCGGCGCGCCAGGTCTTCAGGCCCAGCGTGTCGAGCGTGCGCGCGTCGAGGCGCGTGGCCGAGCCGCCTTCCCACAGCGCGAGCACCTCGCCCTGCAGCGGCAGCACGCTGGTGTTGGCGACGTTGATGGCATCGGGCGAAGTCGGCGGCTCCACGCCCGGCGGCACGGTGCCGAAGGCCTCGACCAGCCGGCGCCCGGCGCGCAGCTCGGCCACGCGTTTGGGCGTGGACACGTAGCGGCCCTGGTGCAGCACCTCGCCGCCCGCGATCGCGAAGCGGTGCACCATGCCGTCGCCGTCGAACCAGTGGTGGTAGCGCTCGCCGCCCAGGTCGTGGCCGGTGGGGCCGACGCGGAACAGCGTGCCGGCCACCGCGTCGGGGAAGCGCCCGCGCACCGTGGCACGGGTCGGCGGCAGGTCGCCGGGCGGCGTGGCGAAGCCGATCTTCCAGGGGGCGTCGGCGGCCTCGAACTGGGCCTGCCAGTTCTCCTCGCCCGCTGCTCGGGCCCAGGGCGCGAGCAGGGGCAGGGCGCCGGTGCCGGCCAGCAGGCGCAGCAGTTCGCGTCGTTGCATGGCGGCCTCCTCAGCGCAGGTGGATGGCGCTCTGCAGGTCGGCGTCGACGCCGATCGCCGCGGCCTCGAAGTCGGGCGCGCCGAGCTTGCCCTTGGCATCGTTCGAGAAGCCGTAGCGCTCGGTCGGCAGGCGCACGAGGTTGGTGTCGAGCTTGCCGTTGCCGTTCTCGTCGGCATAGGCGCGCACCGCATAACGGCCCGGCGGCAGGCCCGCGAACACCACGCGCGCCTTGCCCTCGCGCAGCGGCAGGCTCTGCGAGGCCAGCGGCTTGCTGGCGCCGAAGCTGGCGGCATCGGCGTACAGCGCGATGTAGAGCGTGGCCTCGGTGGCCGGGCCCTCGGCCACGTTCAGGCTGAGGTCGGCGGCCCGCGCGCTCAGCGGGACGAGCGTGGCGGCCGCGAGGGCAGCGACGGCGGTCGCGGCGTACAGGGTGCGCGCGGCCGGGCGGGGCAGGAAAGCGGGAAGGTGCATGGCGGTCCTCGTCGTGGTGGATGAAAGACCCGACGATCCCAAAGGCGGCGGCCGCTGCCCAGCGTCATGCGACGGAATGCGCGAATGCACGCGCGAAATGCGCGCAGGCCGGCGCGAACGGCCGGCCCCCGGACCGGCTTCAGCCCTTGTGCTGGCCCTTGTGTTGGCCGCCGTGCTGGCCGTGGTGGCGGCCGTCCTCGGCCTCGTCGGCCGGCTTTTCGTGGCCCGTGCCCACGTGGCCCGAATCGGCGAACAGGCTCCATGCCGCCATGAACAGCGCCGCCACCACCGGCCCGATCACGAAGCCGTTGATGCCGAAGATCGCCATGCCGCCGATGGTGGACATCAGCACGATGTAGTCGGGCATCTGCGTGTCCTTGCCCACCAGCACCGGGCGCAGGATGTTGTCGACCAGGCCGATCACGAACACGCCGACGAAGATCAGGATGCCGCCCTGCCAGAAATGGCCGGTGGCGAGGAAGTAGATCGCCACCGGGCCCCAGATCAGCGCCGCGCCCACGGCGGGCAGCAGCGACAGGAAGGCCATCAGCACTGCCCACAGCAGCGCGCCCTGCACGCCGAGGAACCAGAACGCCAGCCCGCCCAGCGCGCCCTGCGCCACCGCCACCGCCACGTTGCCCTTGATGGTGGCGCGGATCACGGTGGTGAACTTGTTGAGCAGGTAGTGCGTGTGCGGCTTGGCCAGCGGCAGCGCGTCGCGCATGGTCTTCGACAGCGAGGCGCCGTCGCGCACCAGGAAATAGAGCAGGTACAGCATCACGAAGAAGCTGACCACGAAGTCGAAGGTGTTCTGCCCGATGGCCAGCGCCTGGCTCGCGATCAGCTGGCTGCCCTGGCCGGCGATGGTCGAGATGCGCGCCTGCCAGGCCGCCGCGTCGCCGAGGTTGAAGCGCTCGACCAGGTTCAGCAGCCACTGCGGCGTGGCGGCCAGGATCTGCTGGAAGTAGGCCGCGAAGTTGATCTGCCCCGAGCGGATGCTCTGCGTGACCAGCGCCACTTCCTGCACCAGCGACACGCCGATCATCGCCAGCGGCAGGATCACGATCACCAGGCAGATCGCGAGCGTGGACAGCGCCGCCGCGTTGGGCTTGCCGCGCATCTTCCTGAGCAGCCACTTGTAGAGCGGCGTGAACAGGATCGCGAGCGACACGCCCCAGAGCACCGCGCCGAAGAACGGCATCAGCACCCACAGGAAGGCGACGGTGACGATGGCGAGCAGGGCGAGGAACACGCCGCGCTGGAGTTGGGGAGAGTTCATGGTTGACCCGGACTGTAGCCGAGCCCGCCGGGCCGCCTCTGTAGTCGCGGGCCCCTTCGTGCGCCGCCGCCGGCGGCCGGCGCGGACCTAATGCACGTTTCTCAGCGCTTGGCGCGCGGCAAGGCCACCGGCGCCAGCGTGGCGCGCAGCCGCGCCGAGGCATCGGGTTCGGCGCTGGCCTCGACCTCGAGCGCGCGCTCGACGTTGCCGATGTGGGCCAGCATCAGGCTGCGTGCGCGCGCGCTGTCGCCGCGCTCGAGCGCGGCCACGATCGCCTCGTGCTCGGCGCAGGACTGGCCGGCCTCGTGCTTCGACTGGTAGAGCGTGGCCGCCAGCGTGGTGCGCGCCGTCAGGTCGCGCAGCACGTCGACCAGCAGCTGGTGGCCGAGCTGCTCGGCCAGGCAGACGTGGAAGTCGGCCAGCAGGAAGGCGCGGGTGGCGGCGTCGGCGCCTTCCACCGCGCGCTGCTCGTCGGCGATGTGGTCGCGCAGCTTGCGGATCACCTTCGCCAGCGGCCGGCCCTCGGGCTCCGAGAGGATGCCCGACTCGATGATGCGGCGCGCGCGGAAGGCGTCGCGCGCCTCCTCGGCCGAAGGCTCGACCACGTACCAGCCGCGGCGCGACTGCACCTCGACGAAGCCGCGCGCCTGCAGCTGCATCAGCGCCTCGCGCACCATGGTGCGGCTGACCGCGAAGTTCTCGGCCAGCGCCTGCTCGCCGAGCCGCTCGCCGGGGGCGAGCTTCTGCGCGAGGATCGCCTCGACCACGCGCTCGGCGATGACGGTGGGGCTGACTTCGGTGGTGCTCATCGGTGGCGGGGCGGCTTGCTTCAGTGGCGTTCGAGGGCGGCGCCGACGGGCGGCGCGCCGGATTCTGCCAGCGCCGGTTCATCGGGTGCCGCGCGGCCGTCGAGCACCGCATGGGCGCGCTCGCGGTCGATGTCGCCTTCCCAGGCGGCGATCGCCACCGTCGCCACGCAGTTGCCGATCAGGTTGCCGAGCGCGCGCGCGATGCCCATGAACCAGTCGACCGACAGCACCAGCACCAGCCCGATCGCGGGAATGGCCGGAATCGCATGCAGGGTGGCGGCCAGCACCACGATCGCCGAGCCCGGCACGCCGTGCGCGCCCTTGGAGGTGACCAGCGAGATCGCGAGGATCGTCAGCAGGTCGGTCATGGTGATCGGCGTGTTGGTGGCCTGCGCGATGAACACCGCCGCCAGCGTGATGTAGATCGAGAAGGCGTCGAGGTTGAACGAGTAGCCGGTGGGGATCACCAGGCCCACCGTCGAGTCGCGGATGCCCATGCGGCGCAACTTGGCCATGATCTGCGGCAGCACGCTGTCCGACGAGGTGGTGGCGAACACGATCGCGAGCTCTTCGCGCAGGTAGCGCAGCAGCTTCCAGAGGCTGAAGCCCGACATGCGCATCACGAAGCCCAGCACCACGAACACGAACACCAGCACCGCGAGGTAGAACAGCGCGATCAGCATGCCGAGCTGCTTGAGCGAGCCCACGCCGTACTGGCCCACCGTGAAGGCGATCGCGCCGAGCACGCCCAGCGGCGCCAGCTTGATCAGGATGCCCATGATCTTGAACAGCACCAGCGAGAGCGCGTCCACCACCACCGCCACCGGCTTGCCGCGCTCGCCGAGCAGCGACAGCGCGCAGCCGAACAGCACCGCGAACAGCAGCACCTGCAGCACGTCGCCGGTCGCGAAGGCGTTCACCACCGTGGTGGGGATCAGCTTCATCAGGAACTCGACCGTGCCGCCGCTCGTGAGCTTGTCGGCATTGGAGGCATAGGCGCTCATCGCGGCGGGATCGAGCTTGCCCGGATCGACGTTCATGCCCACGCCGGGCTGGAACACGAAGGCCAGCACCAGCCCCATCGCCAGCGCGACGGTGGTGAGCAGCTCGAAGTAGATCAGCGCCTTCACGCCGACGCGGCCCACGCGCTTCAGGTCGCCCGCGCCGGCGATGCCATGCACCACCACGCAGAAGACCAGCACGGGAATGATCATCTTGATCAGCTTGATGAAGCCGTCGCCCAGCGGCTTGAGCTTGACGGCGAACTGCGGGGCCAAGAGGCCCAGCACCACGCCGATCAGCAGGGCGAGCACGACCTGGCCGAACAGGGAGCGGGTGAAACGACGCATGGCAATCTCCTGTGTTATTTGCATGCAAGTCGTCGGAAATCTTGCATACAAGCAATGTAGGCAAGAAAGGGCCTGGGTTGGCAGAGGGTATTCCCGGGCCTGGAGGAGGCCTTTCTTCAGGCATCGACCCCATGAAAAATGCCCCGCATCGGCGGGGCATCGGGCTCGAAAGCGGGGTCCGCCTACTTCGCGGACAACAGGAACACCTGCTGCGTCTGGTCACGCTGCAGCCGCGTGGCGTTGCGCGTGCTCGCGAAGGCGATGATGCCGCCCGAGGTCACGGGCCAGGTGTTGATGCCGGAGCCCTTGAGCAGCGTGCCGGTGTCCCAGCCCGCGGGCTTCTTGTAGACCGCGGTCATCACGCGCCAGCGCCAGTCGGCCGAGCGCGAGTCGAACCAGACCACGCGCACCGAGCCGTCCTTGTCCACGCCCAGGCGCGGGCGCTGGCTCATGGTGGTCGGCTCCGCGGCCAGCACCGTGGGGGCCGAGAAGGTGGCGCCGCCGTCGCCCGACACCGCCGCGAGCACCGCGATGTTCTTGCCGGCCGGCTCCTGCTCCTTGCTTTCCCAGGCCACGACCAGGTCGCCGTTGCCGCCGAAGATCACGTCGGGGTGGCGATCGGCGCGGTCGGTGGCGCCGAGGCTCACGGGCGTCTTCCAGGCGCCGGCCGCGTCGCGCACCGCGACCTGCACCTGCCAGTCGTCGGGGTTCGAGCCGTCGCCGTAGGCGGCGGCGCCGGTCCACAGCGGATCCTGGTCGTTGCGGTTGTCCTGCCAGGCCACGGCGACCCGGCCGTCGGCCGCGACCGTCAGGTTCGGCAGCACGGAAGCCGGGTAGTGCGGCGAGCGCGTGTCGTCGAGCACGCCGGCGTCGACCGACTTGCCGGCGCGCGAGAGGTTGCGCGGCTGCGCATCGGTGCCGACCTCCTGCACCATGATGTCGAAGGGCTGGTCGGCCTGGATCTCCTGCCAGGCCAGCACCGGCTTGCCGCTCGCGGCCACGGCGACGTCCGGATGCTCGGCACGGCCCTCGAGCGAGCGCACGGTGTCGGTCGAGGCCCAGGTCGCGCCGCCGTCGGCCGAATGGCGCAGGTTGATGACCGGGCGGTGCGGCACCTGCACCGCGTCTTCCTCCCAGGCCACCCAGACGTCGTTGCCGCGCACGGCCACGCGCGGGAAGCGCGCCTGGCCCTTGCCGCTCAGCGTCTGGCCGGCATCGCTCCAGACGCCCTTGGCATCGCGGCGGCGGTAGACCACGGTGCTGGTGGCATCGCCATGCATCTCGGTGACCACGTGCGTCACGCCGTCGGCGGTCACGAGGTCGGGGAAGCCGGCGAAGTCGCCGCGCGCACCGGCGACGCGCAGCGCGCCGTCGGCCACGCTGTCTTCCTTCGGCACGGCGATCTCGGCCTTGGCCTCGACCGGGGCCGGCGAGACGAAGATCGGCGACACGGCCGCCTTGAGTTCCATCGCGGCCGCGGCCGGCGGAATCGGCACGTTGATGCCGCGCACCTCGACGCGGTACCAGTCGGGCTGCGAGCCGGCGGTGATGTCGACCGTGTAGGTCTCGTCGTCGCGGGTCGGCTTGAAGGTCTTCATCGGGCCGGCGCTCTTGCCGGGCATGCGGAACAGCAGCACGTCCATGCCGGCGGCGCGCTGCACGCCGATGCGCAGGTGGCCGGTGGTGCCCGCGGGCACGAAGACCTCGTCGCCGCTCATGGCGGTGTAGCCGCCGCCCTTGAGGTCCGTGGTCATCGAGACGCCGGGGCCGGTCGGGTTGATCGACAGGCTGGTGTAGCCCGCGCGCAGCGCCTCGAGGATGCCGCGCTCGTTGTAGCCCTTGGCCAGCACTTTGGTCACCGGCATGCCGGGGCTGTTGAGGTAGGGCGCGCCCCAGTACTCGCGGAAGTGGTTGTCGCTGGCGCCGGCCACGCCGAAGCGGAAGCCCGCGTTCCAGCGATTCTCGGCGTAGTCCATCTGCTTGTCGGGGCTCTTCGAGCGGTTCCAGACCTCGACCAGGTTGACGCCCTGCACGTTGGCGTTCACGTTGGGCGTGCCGTCGGCATTCGTCTCGCCGTCGTCGGCATGCGCGACCGACCAGATGGCGCCCTGGGAATGCGCATCCCAGATCGACTGCTGGACCAGCGCGAACTGCGCGCGGTCCGGATGCATGGCCCCCTGCTCGACCGAGTCCACGCCGCCGAGCGCAATGGCGTGCGGCTTGCCGTTGGCTTCCTCGCCGCGGATCAGCAGCAGCGACGACGATTCCCACAGCGGGTCGTAGTGCTGGTCGTAGGTGCGGTGGTCGGTGAAGGGCACGAAGTCCAGGCCGGTGCGGCCGGCCTGGCCGATCTGGTCGGCCAGCGAGAGGTTGCCCTTGGCCTTGTCCTTGTTGAGCTGGCGCGGCGCGCTGCCGTCGTCGGAGTGGTCGTCGTGCACGTGGGTGTCGCCCTTGAACCAGGTGCCGGTGGGTGCCGCGTTCGCGGCCAGCGAGAACTTCGCCACCACGTTGCGGGCCTGGTCCATCGTCAGTTCGCAGACCTCGGTGCCTTCGCAGGCGCCTTGCCAGCCGTCGAAGACCGAGCCGCGCGCGGCGGTGGCGATGAGCTTGACGCTCGTGCCCTGGGCGTAGTCGGCGCTGCACTGGGTGTCGCAGGCGAGCGCGGTGTCGAGCGACTCCACGTCGCCGTGGCCGTCGCCCTGCAGGCTCACGGCCGCGGCGTGGCGCGCGTTCGGGTCCTCAGGCGTGCCGGGGCCGCCGGAGCCCCCCGAACCCTGGTCGGCGGGCGGAGGAAGAAAAGCGAATCCGCTGTTGCCCGAGCCGCCCCCGCACGAGGCGAGAAAGACTGCGCAGGCCACCGCGAGGAGGCGTTTGGAAAAAGACTGGGGCGTCGTGAACACCATGAACCTCTGGAAAAGAAGACGGGTTCCGCAAGGCAGGGCTGCGCTGCGGGAAGAGTTCCGTCGAAATGAAAACCAAAGGATGGTGTTTGTTCGTTACATCGGCATGAAAAATATTCAGTCTAATTTTCAACTCAGATAAATAAAACTCAAAGCCGGGCCGACGGCGCCAGCAGCGACTCGATCGTCGCGCGCAAGGTCTGCGCATCCACGGGCTTGTGCAGCAGCGGCCAGCGCGTGGCGCGCGCTTCGCGCAAGGCCTCGGACGAGGTCTCGCCGGTGATGAAGACCACCGGAAACTCGCCATGCAGTTCGCGCAGCCGCGCGACCAGCGCCGGCCCGTGCTCGTTGCCGCGCAGCCGCAGGTCCGCGATCAGCAGGTCGGGGCAGCCGCCGGCGTCGAACAGCGCCGCCGTGCCGGCGGCATCGAGGGCGGCGCGCACCTCGAGCTGCCAGGCCTGCAGCAGGGTCGTCATGCCGCGCACGATGTCGGGTTCGTCGTCGACCAGGTAGACCGTCGGCCGGCCGCCGGTCGTGGCCTCGAGCGCGGCGGCCGGCGGTGGCAGCACGGCCGCGGCCACGGGCGGCGGCGTCTCGCGCACGCCGGGCATGCGCACCTCGAAGCGGCTGCCGGCGCCGAGCCGCGAGCGCAGCGAGATGCGCGCGCCGATCAGCACGACCAGCCGCTCGACGATCGCCAGCCCCAGGCCCACGCCCTGGCTGCGGTCGCGCCCCGCGTTGCCGAGCTGGTAGAACTCCTCGAAGATGCGGTCGTGCTCGGCGGGGGCGATGCCCCTGCCGCTGTCCTCCACCACCAGGATGGCGCACAGGCCGTCGTGCCGCAGCCGCACGCGCAGGCCGCCGCGCTCGGTGTACTTGATGGCGTTGTCGATCAGGTTGCGCGCGATGCGCAGCACCGCGGTGGGGTCGCTCTCGAGCGTGACGGGCCGCAGCTCGCGCGTGAAGTACAGGCCCTTGGTCGCCGCGGCCGCCTCGAATTCGGCGCAGACGCTCGCGATCACCGCGTCGAGCGCGAAGCGCTGCCGCACCGGCACGTAGTGGCCCGAGGAGAGCTGCGACAGGTCGAGCAGCCCGTGCAGCAGCGCACCGAGCGAACGCACCAGCTGGTCGATGTGCGCGGCGACCTCGTCCAGCGTGGCCGGCGTGGGGCTCGCGGCCAGGATCGCGCTGTAGACCGACAGCGCGTGCAGCGGCTGGCGCAGGTCGTGGCTCGCGGCCGCGAGCACGCGCGTGCGCGCCAGCGCCGCGGCCTCCGCGCGCGTGACCGCCGCCTGGACCTCTTCATTGCTGCGCTCGAGGTGGCGCACCATCTCGTCGCGCTCGCGCCGGATCGCCACCGAGCGCGTGAGCAGCTTCTCGTTCTCGTTGGCTGCGAACAGCAGCGCGAGCATGTAGGCCATGGTCATCGCGGTGGTGGCCTGCAGGTGCTCGGGATGCAGCAACACCCAGGCGGTGGAGGTGGGCACGAGGATGGCGGCTGCGTAGACGCCGGCGAGCAGGCGCGAGGAGATCGAGACCGCGACCCCGATGGCCGGCAGCGCGACCAGGATGAAGGTCAGGAAGGTCTGGTTCAGCGCGCTGAGGTCGGTCTTGAACAGCGGCAGCATCACGCCGGCCTCGGCGCCGGCCAGGAAGCCCAGGGCGACCTGCTGGCGCAGGGCCTTGCGCAGGTCGAGGCGGGAGAGCCGCCGCAGCAGATGCCAGGCATGGGCGGCGCGCGCGCCCTCCATGCACAGCACCGCGACGGCCCACAGCGCGAACTCGACGAGCGGCACCTGCGGCAGCAGCACGAAGGCCGAGCCACCGACCAGCAAGGCCTGCACCAGCGGAATGCGCAGGGTGACGCGTGCATGCAGCTCGACGAACTCCCGCAGCAGTTCGCGCTGGAACGAGGCCTCTGCCGCGGGGTCGGGGAGGGCTGGCACGCTGTCCCCGTCGCGGTTCAGGAAGGACGCGGCAGGTCCAGCAGGCCGAGCCGCCCCGCGGTGATCACGGCCTCGGTCCGGTTGTGGACGTCGAGCGCCTCGAACAGCCCGCGTATGTATTCCTTGACGGTGTATTCGGACAGCCGCAGTTCGCGCGCGATCGTCTTGGTCGGCAGGGCCCGGGCCAGGCCGCGCAGCACGTCGAGCTCGCGCGGGCTCAGCGCCGGGCGCCGGGGTGCCACCGCGACGGTGCTCAGCACTTCCTCGGGCAGATGGATCTGGCCGGCCAGCACCCGTTGCAGCGCCTGCGTCAGGGTCGCGGGCGGCATGCTCTTGGGCACGAAGCTCATGGCGCCGGCATCGATGCAGGCATGCACGGTCGCGAGATCGCTGGTGGCCGAGACGATCACCACGGCGACATCGGGCGCGGCCGCCTTGAAGGCCGTGAGCGCATCGAGGCCGCGTTCGCGCGCGAGCGTGAGGTCGAGCAGGCAGACGGAGAGATCGGGATGTTCGGCGGCGAGCGCGGTCGCCTCGCCGAGGGTGGCGGCCTCGTAGACGGCCGCGCGGCTCTCCATGCCGGCGAGCAGCAGGCGCAGACCCGCACGGAACAGTGCGTGGTCGTCCACGACAAGAATCTTCATCTTGTGCCTCTCCCTGCGCGGGGCCGGTGCTGGCTGCGCGGCCGCGTTTTTACACCATCGAGGGGGCTGGCGGCGCGTTGGCCCCTCGCATGAGGGGATGTGCGGCGGGCGCGGAAAAACTATGGTCGGCAGATGACGCTCAAGCGCCTTCATCAATTGCTGCGAGTGGCTTCGCACCTGCTGGACCAGGCGGCGGACGACGCCCACAAGACCCGGCTCCAACCCCTGTCCGACAACATCGAAAGAATAGGCCGCGCGCTGATCGAGGTGATGGAGGTGCAGCGGCAGATCCACCTCGTGCAGCCCGAGCTCCGGCTCCGCTCGCTGGCCGCGCCGCCGCGCGAGCGCGATGCCATCCTGCTGTTCGCGCGCTGCATGGCGGAAGCCATCGAGCTCGAGGAACGTGGCGAGACCCTGGCCGCCATCGCGACCTACGAATGGTTCATGGGCAATTCGCGCTCGCTCGCGCGGCGGGCGATCGCGAAGGCGCAGATACGGCGGCTGTCTTCGGCGTCGGAGCCGACGCGCTGAGCGCCGCGAGGCTCAGTGCAGCGTGCCCGGGTGCTCGGCTTCCAGGCGCAGGCGTTCGGTCTGCTGTGCCAGCGCGACGGTCTCGGCGATCTCGCGCAGCGTGAGCCGCCCGGCCAGTTCGGCTTCGCCGGCCAGCACGTGTTGCAGCGCCTCCCGGCCCTTGGGGCCGGCCAGCCAGGTGGAGGCCGACGAGACCGATCCGCCGCCGAAGCGCACCTGCAGCGCCTTGCCCGCTGCGCGGCTGATGCGCATGAATGCCTCATGGTCGGTCGCGGCCGAGGCCTGGCGCACCACCAGGCAGAAGGCCTCGAGCTTGTCGGTCTCCACGCGCAGGCGGCGGGCCCTGGCTTCGCTCGGGGCGGCCGCACCGAGCAGCGCCGATGCCGCGGCTTCGCTGAACAGGCGGATCTCGCGCCCTTCCTCCCAGGCGGCATCGCCGCGCGACAGCACCTCGACCCGCCGGCCCTGGGCCCGGGCCGCGCGCTCGGCGGCGGCGCGCGCTTCGTCGGCCTGGTCCGCGTGCCAGGCGAGCAGCGGCGCGTCCGCCGTGCCGTGCACCGCCCAGCGGCCCGCGGCATTGAGGCAGCGCGCATGCGTGTCCGGCCGGTCCGAGGCTGGCGAGGTCGAGAGGGAAAGGAACAGGTACGGGGTGGGCGACATGGGAGCGGGCTTTTCGGACGAGGGCCCGATTGTCCCCCTCGCGCCCCTCAGGCCGCCTTGCGCTCGTCCGATTTCCTGGCCGGCGCGGCCTTGGCCCGCGTGGTCTTCTTCGCCGCCGTCTTCCCGGCCGTCTTCCCCGCCTTGGGCGCCGCGCGCGCCCCCTTCTTCGCGGCGGCCCCCGCCTTCGCGCCCTTGAGGCTGCGCGTCAGCAGCTCGGTCAGATCGATCACCTTCGCGCCCGGGCCCGGCGCCTCTTCCTCGGGCTCGATCACCGTCTCGGTGTCGCCGGCCTTGACCTTCTTCTGCACGATCTTCATCACCGCGTGCTTGAACTCGTCCTGGAAGTCCTCGGGGTCCCAGGCGCCCGACATGTCCTTGACCAGCTGCTCGGCCATCTTCATCTCGGCCGGCGTGATCCTCGCGCTCTTCACGCCCTCGGGCGGCAGCTCCAGACCCTCGAGCGACTTCACTTCGTCGCCCCAGCGCATCAGGTTCAGCACCAGCGCCTTGCCCGAGGGCACGAGCACGGCCAGGTGCTGCTTGGTCGAGATCACCACCTTCGCGAGCCCGACCTTGCCGGTCTTCACGAGCACCTCGCGCAGCAGCGCGTAGACCTTCTGGCCCTTGTTGATCGGCGCCACGTAGTAGGGCCGCTCGAGGTAGACGAAGGGAATGTCGTTGGCATCGATGAAGCGCTCGATCTCGATGGTCTGCGTGGTGCGCGGAAAGGCGGCCTCGATCTCGGCCGGCGAGACGATCACGTACTTGCCGTCCTCGTACTCGACGCCCTTGACGATGTTGTCGCGGTCGATCTCGCGGCCGGTGCGCTTGTTGATGCGCTTGTAGCCCACCGGGTCCATGCTGCGCTTGTCGAGCCAGTCGAAGTCCACGCCCTGCTCGGTGCTCGCGGTGTGCAGGCCGACGGGGATGTGGACCAGGCCGAAGGTGATCGCGCCTTTCCAGAGGGTTCGGGTGCCGGTGGCCATGGTGGGTCCTCGTGATGGGTGGTGGGGGCGGTTCAGGAAGGCCGGCCGAAGCCGAAGGCCGTGCCGCGCGGCGCGGGCCGGGCCGAGGCCTCGGCGCTGTCGTCCTCGTCCTCGTCGGCCGGGGTCTGTTCCCTCGGCCCCGCGTCGAGGTCCTCGACCTGCTGCTGCAGCTTCAGCAGGCCGGCCGCCATCGCGCGCTGGTAGCTGTCGACGCCGCGGCGCGCACGGGCGATCGTCTGCACGTGGTCGTCGGCATCGAGCTCGCCCAGCACCCATTCGAAGCGGCCGTCATCGGGCGCCTCGACGAACACCGCCAGACGGCGAAGCGGGAGCAGGGACATGGCACCACGATGCGCAGCCGAGCTGCTGTCGGGCGTAGGAAGCCGGCGGCTGATGGCGTCGGAAGGAGGGCGCAGCCGATGCGGCCGCGCTCAGCCGGCCAGCACCACGCGGTCGCGCCCCAGCGACTTGGCGCGGTACAGCGCCTCGTCGGCCTGGCCGAGCATGTCGTCGATGTCGGCGCCCGGCTGCTGCGGCGCCACGCCGATGCTCACGGTGAAGGCGCCCACGGCGGCCAGCGGCGAGTCGGCCGGGAAGGCCTCGCCGGCGCTGGCCTTGACGCGCGCCGCGAGCTCGGTGGCCTCGGCGGGCGAGGCCTCGGGCAGCATCACGACGAACTCCTCGCCGCCATAGCGCCCGAGCAGGCCATGGCCGCCGATGGCGCGCTGCATGCGGCCGACGGCCTCGCGCAGCACGGCGTCGCCGGTCTGGTGGCCGAAGCGGTCGTTGATCGACTTGAAGTGGTCGACGTCGATCATCAGCAGCGCCATGCGCCGCGTCTTCGAGCCGCCGTCGCGCCCGGCCGCGGCCAGCTGGGCCTGGCAGGCGTCGAGCAGCGCGCGCCGGTTGAGCACGCCGGTCAGCGGGTCGTGGGTGGCGAGGAACTCGAACTCCGAATGCATGCGGTCGGTCGCCATCAGGATGGCGGCGATCGACAGCAGCAGCACGGTGAAGGAGTACATCGAGATGTAGATCGACTGCAGCAGGGTCGCGTCCATCAGGCCGACGCCGGCCATGCCCAGCAGCGCCGACACCAGCCGCGCCAGGGCCACCAGCGCCTGAAGCAGCAGCAGCACGATCATCAGCCGCATGCCGAGCACGCGGCCGCGGTTGCGGATGTAGAGCAGCGCGTGGTTGAAGAACAGGGCGGCGACCAGCGCCGTGACGATCACCAGCCGGATCTCGTAGTCGGGCTTGAACGCGCTGAACCAGAACAGCGCGCAGGCCATCAGCACGGTCAGGCCGTGCCAGCCGGCGGTGTCGCTGCGGCCGTGCAGGAAGCGCTGGCTGCCGGCGTAGTAGAGGAGGCAGGCCTCGAACAGCACCACGTTCGCGACCACGATGGTGAGGAAGTCGGGCAGCACGTCGCGCGCGGCGAACAGCAGGGTGCTGACGAAGGCCACCAGCGGCGCCCAGGCCCACTCGCGCAGGCCCTGGATGGTGGCCGGGTAGCTGCGGCGCATGAAGAACACCACCACCGACATCACGACGCCCATCAGCCCCGCCAGCATGATGACGGAGCGGGGGTCGAGGACGGAAGGCAGCGCAGCCATGGGACCGGATTCTGCATTGCCGCGCGCAGCCCGTGCCGGCGCGGGGCTGCGGGAGAACCCTGGGCGCGGCCCGATCTTCAGGAACGCGCGCTCACAGCATCGCGAAACCGCCCGAGGCGCCCAGCGTCTGGCCGGTGACGAACAGCGCGCGGTCCGAGGCCAGGAAGGCCACCACGCCCGAGACGTCCTCGGGCCGCGAGAGCCGGCCCACGCCCTTGGCGATCGGGTAGACGTTGAGCATCTTGGGCAGGCGCTCGTCGTTCTCGACCGTGGCGTCCACGCGCAGCGGGCCGTCCTTGATGCCGGCGTGCGAGACCGCGCCCAGCGCGACCGAGTTGACCGTGATCGCGTGCCGGCCGTGCTCGCGCGCCAGCGCCTTGCCGAAGCCCGCGATCGCGGCCTTGGCGCCCGAGTACACCGCCATGTTGGCCTCGCCGATGCGCCCGGCCTCCGAGATGATGTTGACGATGCGCCCGCCCTTGCGCGCCACCATGCCCGGCAGCACGGTGCGGCAGCAGTGCATGGTGCCGTAGACGTTGAGGTTGACGATCTTGGCCCAGTCCTCGATGGGCATGTCGAGGAAGGGCGGCGTGCGCCCGCCCTTCTCGCGCCGCTCGGGAATGATGCCGGCGTTGTTGACCAGCACGCTGACCGGTGCGTCGAAGTGCGCCGTGCCTTTGGCGACCATGGCCTCGACCTGGTCGGCGCGCGTGATGTCGGCCGGCGCCGCGAGGGCCTGGCCGCCGGCGGCCGCGATCTCGGCCGCCACCGCTTCGGCGCGCTCGGCGAACAGGTCATTGACGATGACGCGCGCGCCCTCGGCCGCGAGTTCGATGCAGATCTGGCGGCCGACGCCCTGGCCGCCGCCGGTGACCAGCGCGACCTGGCCTTCCAATCCGAGTTTCATGGGATGCGTTCCTTGTCTTGTAGGGGAGGGGGAAGAAATGGAGGGACGGGCTCAGCGGCCGGTGAACACCGGCTTGCGCTTCTCGACGAAGGCGCGCATGCCTTCCTTGCGGTCCTCGCTGTCGATGATCATGGCGGCCGCGTAGCGCTCGTACTCCAGGCCCGAGTCGAGGTCGGTCTGCATGCCGCGGTTGATGGCGCGCTTGGCGAAGCGCACCGCCAGCGGCGGATGCTCGGCGATGCGCTGGGCCAGTTCGAGCGCGGCCGGCATCAGCTCGGCCTGCGGCAGCACGCGGCTCACGATGCCGTAGCGCAGCGCGGTGTCGGCGTCGACCAGGTCGGCCGTGAGGATCAGTTCCTTGGCGCGCGCCTCGCCGATCAGCCGCGGCAGCCGCTGCGTGCCGCCGGCCGCGGGGATCACGCCGAGCTTGATCTCGGGCAGGCCGAAGCGCGCGGCCTGCGAGGCCAGGCGGATGTCGGCGCACAGCGCGATCTCGAGGCCGCCGCCGAGCGCCACGCCGTTGATGGCGGCGATCACCGGCTTCTCGAACTCCTCGATGTTGCGGAACAGGTCGTGCGTGGCCTTCTGCGCCACGAAGTAGTCGGTGCCGAGGGTGGCGTGGCCGGCGCGTTCCTTGATGTCGGCGCCGGCGCAGAAGGCGCGCTCGCCGCTGCCGGTGACCAGCACGGCGCGCACGCGCTCGTCGGCGCGCGCGTACTCGAAGAAGGCGCGCGCGAGGTCGGGCTTCATCGAGCCGCCGAGCGTGTTCATGCGATCGGGCCGGTTCAGTGTGACCACGGCGACATTGCCGCGCACTTCGTACAGCAGGGTTTCGAGGGCAGGGGTGTTCGGGTTCATGGGGAGCTTCTTCCTGTGTCGTCTGTTCTTCAGCCGCGCGCCGTGCCGCCGAGCACGTGCGCGATCGCCACCGACCCGAGGCCGATCATGTGGGCCATGCCCCAGCGCGCGGCCGGGTGCTGGCGGCCCTCGGCCTCGCCGCGGATCTGGCGCACGATCTCGGCGATCTGGCCGATGCCCGTGGGCCCGAGCGGATGGCCCATGCCGATCAGCCCGCCCGAGGCATTGATGGCGCAGCGCCCGCCGATGCGCGAGTCGCCGCGCTCGAGGTAGGCCGCGCCCTCGCCCGGCTGGCACACGCCCACGGCCTCGCTGTAGAGCAGCTCCTCGACCGAGAAGGCGTCGTGCAGCTCGAGCAGGTCGAGCTCGGTGGCCCCGATGCCGGCCTGCTCGAGCGCGGCACGCGCGCTGTCGCGCACCAGCTCGATCGGGCCCTCGCCGTAGCGGGTCTCGTCGCGCTCGCTGCTGGCGGCCGAGGCGTGCACGCGCACGCAGCGCGCCGGATCCAGCCCGAGCCGCGCCAGCGCCTGGCCCGACACCAGCAGCACCGCGGCGGCGCCTTCGCCGCGCGGGCAGCACTGCTGCACCGTGAGGTCGCCCGCCACCTTGGGCGAGGCCAGCACCTGCTCGAGCGTGCGGGGCTTGCGGAACTGCGCATAGGGGTTGAGCGCGGCGTTGCCATGGTTCTTGACCGCCACCTTCGCCATCGACGCCATGCCGCCGCCGTGCTCGCGCAGGTAGCTGCGCGCCATCAGCGCGAACTTCACGGCCGGGATGGTGGCGGTGTCGCTCAGGCGTTCGAGCCCGTCCTTGTTGGCCGCGCGGCGGCCGTCGCCATGCTTGTCCACGCCCATCGCGAGCACCACGTCGCTGATGCCGTGCGCCACTTCCATGCAGGCCTGGCGGAAGGCGAAGGAGCCCGAGGCCGAGGCGTTCTCGACCTGCGTCACCGCGAGACCGGTCGAGCCCAGGTGGCGCAGCATCACGCGGCCCGCGGCCATGCCGATCGAGGTGGTGCCCACGTACGCGGCCTGCACCTGCTGCCAGGCCAGGCCGGCATCGGCCAGCGCGGCGCGCACGGCCGTGAGGCCCAGGTGGGTGTAGGGCGTGTCGCTCGGGAACTGATAAGGATGCAGGCCGATGCCGACCACGTAGACGCCGCCGTTGCCGGCCAGCCAGTTGCTGCTGCTCATGCCGCCGCTCCTTGCGCATCCGCCGGCACGAAGTGGCAGCCGTAGTGCTCGCCCGAGGGCAGCGGCACCGCCACCGCGCGCAGCGCCATGCCCGGTGCGAGCAGGCTTTCGTCGGCCACGCCGATCACGCCTTCCTCCACCACCTGTTCGGCGATGCGGATGTCGCCCGCGATGCTGGGCGCGCTCAGGCCCGGCACCATCGCCACGTGCAGGGTCACGTACTCGAGCAAGGTGCCGCCGCCGGGCCGTGCCACCTGCGCCGAGGCATCGATGGCGTGGCCGCAATGCATGCAGCCCGGTGCGTTGGCCGGAAAGCTCAATTGCCGGCATTGCGGGCACTGGGCGAACAGGAAGTCGAGCGAGCGGCCGTCGGCCGCGAGCCGGTAGAGCGTGGGCCGCAGGGGCTGGAGCGTGGTCAGGTCTGGGGTCATGGAGAAAAGAGTCGCGGAGGGAAGGAAGAGGCGTGGGGTCAGTCGATGCGGGCGCCCGACTGTTGAACCACCTCGCGCCAGCGCACCATCTCGGTCTTGACGAACTCGCCGAGCTTCGCGTCGCGCAGGTCCTTGAGCGGCACGCTGCCGAACTTCTCGGTGACCTGCAGCATCTCGGGGTCGACGATGGCCAGCGCGATCGCGTCGCCTAGCTTCTTCACGACCTCGGGCGGCGTCTTCGCGGGCACGAAGACCGCGCTCCAGGCCGAGGACTCGGCGCGCGGGAAGCCCAGCTCGCCCACGGTGGGCACCTCGGGCATCACCGACAGCCGCGCGCGGCCGGTCATCGCGAGCGGCTTGAGCTTGCCGGCCTGCACGAAGGGCATGACCACCACCGGGTAGTCGAACATCAGGTCGAGGTTGCCGGCCATCAGGTCGGTCAGCGCGGGGCTGCTGCCCTTGTAGGGCACGTGGGTCATCTTGGTGCCGGTGGCGACCTGGAACAGCTCGGCCGTCAGGTGCGTGCCGGTGCCCGGGCCGGCCGAGCCGAAGTTGAGCTTGCCGGGGTTGGCCTTGGCGTAGGCGATCAATTCGGGCACGGTCTTGAACGGCCGGTTCGGGTTGATCACCAGGATCAGCGGCGTCTCGGACATGGCGTGCACCGGCACGAAGTCCTTCACCGGGTCGTAGCGGATGTTCTTGTAGAGCGCGAGGTTGGCCGCCTGCGTGCCCTGGGTGCCGTAGATCAGGGTGTAGCCGTCGGGCGGCTGGCGCGAGGCCGCCTCCACGCCGATCGAGCCGCCCGCGCCGGGCCGGTTGTCGACCACCACCGGCTGCCCCAGCTTGTCGCCCACGATCTTCGCGAGCACGCGCGAGGTGTTGTCGGTGATGCCGCCCGGCGTGAACGGCACCACGAAGGTGATGGGCTTGGTGGGCCAGGCCTCGCCGGCCGCCCGGGCGGTGCCGCCGAGCAGGGCGGACACGGCCGCCAGCCCCACGAATGCTGTCTTCCAGAACTTCTGCATGCCTTGTCTCCGGGTTTGTTTTGGGTCTCGTTTGTCTACGAGTAATCGCAATATACTTCGGCCATTCGTAGGAAAACAAGAGGAAATCCGCCGATGCCGGAAAAACCCGTATCGGAAGAAACTGCCCGTCACCAATGGAAGTTCTAGACCGTCCCTTCGTTAATATTCGTGGGTCTCTACGAAATATCGGAGGAAATATGCCCACACTCGTCCCCGCCGCCGCCCGCACCATGGCGCTGCTCGAGCTGTTCGCGCGCGAAAAGCGCGAGCTCTCCAATTCCGACCTGGCGCGGCTCATGGACCTGCCCGAGAGCAGCTGCTCGGACCTGCTGCACACGCTGCACGAGCTCGGCTACCTGCTGCGCACCGCGCGCAGCCGGCGCTTCTATCCAACCGCCCGGCTGCTGGCCGTGGCCCGGGAGATCTCGGCCAGCGACCCGCTCTATGCCGTGGCCTCGGAAGCCGCCGAGCTGCTGCGCGACAAGACCGGCGAGACCGGGCTGGTCGGCCGCGTCGAGGGCGGCGTGGTCAAGGTGCTGGCCTTCTTCGAGGGCCGCCATCCGCTGCGCTACATGCAGAACCCCGGCGACAAGCTGAGCCTGCATGTCTCGGCGCTCGGCAAGGCGGCGCTGGCGCTCGGCACGCCCGAGGAGGCGGCGCGCCAGTTGCGCCTGAAGCCGCTGCGCCAGCTCGCCGAGGGAACCATCACCGACCTCGCCGCGCTCGAGGCGCAGGTGGCGCGCGCGCGCGAGCAGGGCTGGATCTGGGTCGAGAACGAAGGCGGCGACGGGCTCTCGGCCCTGGCCGTCGCCGGCTACGTGGGCGGCGAGCCGATCGCGCTCTCGGTGGCCGGCCCCACCGACCGCCTGCGCCAGCAGCGCGAACCTTTCCTGGCCGCCCTGCAGGAAGTGCAGGCGCTGGTCTTCCGTCCCCGCAACGCCCGGGAGCCCGGCGCCTCGTAGACCGAGGGCCGGGCGCCCGGCGTGCGTCCCTTTCCATCCAACGCCACAGGAGACATCTCGATGAATTTCACCCCCGACGCCGACCAGGAACTGCTGCGCGACAGCATCCGGCGCTTCATGAAGAGCGAGGTGGCGCCCCTGGTGGCGAAGCACGACGTGGAGAAGACCTTCCCGTTCGAGATCCTGAAGCAGCTCGCGCAGTTCGGCTACATCGGCGGCCGCCTGCCCGAGTCCGAAGGCGGCATGGGCCTGGACCAGATGACCTGGGCCATGCTGATGGAGGAGGCGGGCCACACCTGGCTGTCGCTGCGCACCATGCTCAACATCACGAACGGGCCGATCCACAAGATCGCGAGCGAGGGCACGGCGGCGCAGAAGAAGCGGTTCCTCGAGCCGCTGCTGGCCAGCGAGCGCCGCGTCTTCACCGCCATCAGCGAGCCCGGCACCGGCTCGAACATCGCGCAGATCCAGACCCGCGCCGACCTGCAGGGCGACCACTACGTGCTCAACGGCCGCAAGCTGTGGATCACCAACGGCGCCTTCGCCGACTTCGGCATCGTGGTGGCGCGCACCTTCAGCCCCGATTGCCAGGGGCAGCTGTCGACCTTCCTGGTCGAGCGCGAGGTCTCGCCCTTCGAGGCGCGCCGCGTCGACACCATGGTGCTGCGCAGCACCGGCACCGCCGAGCTGAGCTTCGACAACGTGAAGGTGCCGCGTGAGAACCTGCTGGGCGAGGAGGGCAGCGCGCTCAAGCGCATGCTGGTGGGGCTGGACGGCGCGCGCGTGAACATCGCGATGGGCGCGGTCGGCGCCGCGCGCGCGGCGCTCGAGCTGTCGATCGACTATGCGCGCACGCGCACCCAGTTCGGCAAGCCGATCGGCAGCTTCCAGCTGGTGCAGAAACTCATCGTCGACATGACGGTGCGCGTGGAGGCGGCGCGCGCGCTGGCGCTGCGCGCGGCCGCGGCGCTCGACGCCAACGCAGACGACGCGCGCATGGCCTGCTCGATCGCCAAGCTCTATGCCACCGAGGCCGCGCACGAGGTCGCGAGCATGGCGCTGCAGGTGCATGGCGGGCTCGGCTATTCCACCGACTACCCGATCGAGCGCATCTTCCGCGACACCCGCGGCGGCACCATTCCCGAGGGCACGACCGAGGTCCAGACGCTGATCGTCGGGCGCGAGATCCTCGGCATGTCGGCGATCGCCTGAGGGGAGCACCGCAATGCAAGGCACCCAGGACACGCGCCCGGTCGACATCGCACGGCTGATCCGCCCGCGCTCCATCGCGCTGGTCGGCGCCTCCGAGCGCGAAGGCAGCATCGGCGAGCGCACGCTGACCAACCTGATCGAACACTCCGAATTCGATGGCGAGGTCTACCTCGTCAATCCCACCAAGCCCGAGCTGCGCGGCCGGAAGTGCTGGCCCAGCGTGGCCGCGCTGCCCGCCACGCCCGACGTGGCCGTGGTCGCGGTGCCCGCGAGCGGCGTGCTGGCCGTGATCGAGGAATGCACGGCGCGCGGCGTGGGCTTCGCCGTGATCCTCAGTTCGGGCTTCGGCGAGGCCGGCGAGGAAGGCGAGCGCGAGCAGCAGCGCATGAAGGAGATCGCCGCGCGCGGCGGCCTGCGGCTGTACGGCCCCAACTGCCCGGGGCTGACCAACGTCAACCACCGGCTGGGCCTGACCTTCTCGCCCTCGTTCCCGCACGATCTCACGAAGGGCCCGATCGGCCTGGCCACGCAGGGCGGCGGCCTGGGCCGCAACGTGATGCAGGCGATGGAGCGCGGCATCGGCATCGGCCTGTGGGCTTCGACCGGCAACGAGGTCGACCTGCAGGTGGCCGACTTCATCCACTACATGGCCGACGCGCCCGACATCCAGGTGGTCGTCACGCTGCTCGAAGGCATCAAGGACGGCGCGAAGTTCGCGGCCGCGGTGCAGCGCTGCGCGGCCAACGGCAAGCCCGTGATCGGGCTCAAGGTGGGCCGCTCCGAGTACGGGCGCAAGGCCGCGCAGTCGCACACCGCCTCGCTCACCGGTTCGGCCGAGGTCAACAGCGCGGTGTTCCGCCAGTTCGGCGTGATCGAGGTCGACGACATCGACGAGCTGGTCGACACCGCCTGGCTGTTCGCGCGCGCCATGCCGGGGGCGCAGGAGGCGCTGGGCATCTACTGCTCCTCGGGCGGCACGGCCGCGCTGACCGCCGACGCGGTGGGCGCCGCCGGCCTCACCTTGGCCAGCTTCGCGCCCGAGACCACGGCGGTGCTGCGCGCCAAGCTGCCCGACTACGCGGCCATCGGCAACCCGGTCGACACCACGGCGATGGTGCTCAGCGACAAGACCGTGGTCGAGACCACGCTGGGCTGCGTGGCGAACGATCCGCACACGGGCCTGACCATCGTGCCGATCGCGCTCGACTACGGCGAGACCACCACGCGCATGGCCGACAACATCATCAACGCGCAGAAGGACAGCGCCTCGCCGATCGTGCCGATCTGGATGAGCGACCGGCTCGGCGAGGGCTATCGCAAGCTGGTGGCGGCCGGCTTCGCGCCGCCGCGCTCGGTCAACAAGTCGATCGCGGCGATCGCGCGCTGGGTCGAGTACGGGCGCTGGAAGCGCGCGAATCCGTCGAACCCCGAGGCGCAACCAGTGCTGCCGACGCGCGCGCCCGAGGGCGAGTTCGCGACGCGCAGCCTGTCGGAATCGCAGGCCAAGGCGCAGTTGAAGCAGGCGGGCATCGCGCTGCTGCCGCAAGGGCTCGCAAGCTCGGCCGAGCAGGCGCGCGCGCTGGCGGAAGGCATGGGCTACCCCGTGGTCGCGAAGATCGCGAGCGCGCAGATCGTCCACAAGTCCGACATCGGCGGCGTGAAGGTGGGCCTGCGGGACGCGGCCCAGGTCGCCGAGGCCTGGCGCGAGATCATGGCCGCGGCCGCGAAGCACCATCCCGAGGCCATGGTCGACGGCCTGCTGATCGAGAAGATGGCGCCGCGCGGCGGCACCGAACTCATGGTGGGCGTCACGCGCGACCCGGTGTTCGGCCATGTCATGACCTTCGGCCTCGGCGGCATCTACGTCGAGGTGCTGCGCGACGTGACGCGGCGCATGCTGCCTATAGGCCCGCGCGACGCGGCGGCGATGGTGCGCGAGATCCGCAGCTTCGCGCTGCTCGACGGCGCGCGCGGCCGGCCCAAGGCCGACCTCGCGGCGCTCGAGGCGCTGCTGCTGCGCGTGTCGGAGTTCGTGGTGGCGAATGCCGATCGCATCGAGGAGATGGACCTCAACCCGGTCTGGGTGGGCGCGGTGGGCGAGGGCGCGCTGCCGCTCGACGCCGTGATCATCGAGCGCGTGCCGGCATGACGCACCCCGTGGCAACGCCGCCGCTGGCCGGCATCGTGGTGGTCGACTTCAGCGAGCTGCTGCCCGGCCCCTTCTTCACGCAGAACCTGGCCGAGCTCGGCGCGCGCGTCATCAAGATCGAACGCCCGCCGCATGGCGACAACGTGCGGCGCATGGGCCCGGGCGTGTTCGAGGCCGTGAACCGCGGCAAGCAGAGCCTGCTGGTCGATCTGAAGGACGAGGCGCAGCGCGCCGAGGTGTGCGCGCTGATCGCCACGGCCGACGTGGTGGTGGAGTCGTACCGGCCCGGCGTGATGGCGCGGCTGGGGCTCGATGCCGACAGCCTGCGCGCGGAGTTCCCGCGGCTGGTCTACGTGTCGCTCAGCGGCTATGGCCAGCAGGGGCCGTGGGCCGACCTGCCGGGACACGACATCAACTACCTCGGCGCGGCCGGCGTGCTCGCGGTCTCGGGCGTGCCCGGCGGCGGTCCGGCACAGAGCTTCGGCCTGCCGGTGGCCGACCTCTGCGGCGCGATGTATGCGCTGTCGTCCACCCTGGCCGCGCTGCTGCAGCGCCAGCACACGGGCCAGGGCCAGCACCTCGACGTGGCGCTGGCCGACTGCGCGCTGCACTGGATGAATCCGCGCCTCGGCGCCTGGCGCTCGTCGGGCGATGCGGACCTGGCAGCGCAGCGCGAGGCCACGCTGGTGAAGGCGGCCTACGGCGCCTTCCTGTGCCGCGACGGCAGGCACCTGTCGGTGGCCGCGCTCGAGGACCACTTCTGGGCCCGGCTGTGCGAAGCGCTCGATCTCTCGCCCTATGGCGACGCGGCCTTCCGCTCGCATGGTGCGCGCAAGAAGGTGGCGCCGGCGATCAATGCGCGGCTGGCCGAGGCACTGGCCGCGCTCGATGCGGACGACGCCTTCGCGCTGCTGCAGCGGCACGACGTGCCGGTGGCGCCGGTGGTGGAGCCGGCCGCGCTCGCGGCGCTGCCGCAGTTCGCACAGCGCGGCAAGTTCGAGGGCGATGCGGCGCTCGCGCTCGCGCGCTATCCGGTGCCGATGGCGGGCGTCGTGCCCGGCGGTCTCGGCGGCGCGCCGCGGCTCGACAGCGCGCGCGGCTGAACGGCCATGACGGCACCGTTCTTCCGCACCCGCATCACCGAGCTGTTCGGCATCGACCATCCGATCCTCGGCGGCGGGCTGATGTGGCTGTCGGACGCGCGCTACGTGGCTGCGCTGGTGAACGCCGGCTGCATGGGCTTCGTCACGCCGCGCTCCTTCGCCGACGACACGGCCTTCGCGGCCGCGCTCGTGCAATGCCGCGAGTTGACGCGCGGGCGGCCCTTCGGCGTGAACCTCACGCTCTCGAAGCGGCCCGAGGCCAACACGGCGGTGCGGCGCTGGATGGAGATCGCGCTCGCGCACGGCGTGCGCCATTTCGAGACCGCGGGCTATGCGCCCGGCGAGCTGATCGGCACCTTGCACGCGGCCGGTGCGGTGGTGCTCCACAAGGCGCCGGGCCTGCGCCATGCGCTCGCGGCCGAGCGCGCGGGCGCCGATGCGGTGGCGCTGGTCGGCATGGAGGAGGGCGGCCATCCGGGCGCCAACGAGCTGCCGACCATGCTGCTGGGCGCGCTCGCGGCCGAACAGCTGCGCGTGCCGGTGGTGCTGGCCGGCGGCATCGGCCATGGGCGCCAGCTCGCGGCCGTGCTCGCGCAGGGGCTCGACGGCGTGCTGATCGGCAGCCGCTTCCTGGTGGCTGAGGAGATCGCCACCCATCCGGCCTACAAGCGCCATCTGCTCGACTGCGACGAGCAGTCCACGGTGCGGCTGCTGCACACGCTGGGCAACACCTGGCGCGTGCTGCGCAACGAGACCGCGCGCGAGGTCGAGGCGATCGAGCGGGCCGGCGCGGCCGACCACGCCGCCTTCGGCACGCTGATCGACGGCCGCGCGACGCGCGACCACTGCTATGCGCAGGGCGACTGGCAGCGCGGCATGGTGTCGCTCGGGCCCTCGATCGCCTTCGCGCGGCGCATCGAGCCGCTGGCGGCCATCGTGGCCGAACTGCTGGCGCAGGCGCGGGCCTCGCTCGCGCGCCTGCCTTCCCTCGTGTCCCCCGTACCGGAGCCCGCATGACGCAGCGCCTGCCTTTCCTCGATCGCCTGGCGGTGCCCGCGATCGCCGCGCCGATGCTGCGCGTGTCGGGCATCGAACTGGTGTCGGCCGCCTGCCGCGCCGGCGTGGTCGGCGCCTTCCCGACCGCCAATGCGGAATCGCTCGAGGCCTTCGCGGGCTGGATGGCACGGCTCAACGACGAGGCGGCCGCGGCGCGCGATGCCGGCACCGCGCATGCGCCCTGGTGCCCCAACCTGATCATGCGGCGCGACCCGGCACGCGTGCGCGCCGAGGTCGAGCTGATCGTGCGGCACCGCGCCGAACTCGTGATCACCAGCGTGGGCTCGCCCGCGGCGGTGATTCCCGCGCTGCACGACGGCGGCTGCCTGGTGCTGGCCGACGTGGCCTCGGTGCACCACGCCGAGCGCGCCATCGAGGCCGGCGCCGACGGCCTGGTGCTGCTGACGGCGGGCGCGGGCGGCCACACCGGCTGGGCCAATCCCTTCGCCTTCGTGCGCGCGGTGCGCGCCTTCTTCGACGGCCCGCTGGTGCTGGCCGGCGGCCTGCCCGACGGCGTGGCGCTGCGCGCGGCCACCGTGCTGGGCTGCGACCTGGGCTCGATGGGCACGCGCTTCATCGCCACCGAGCAGAGCCTGGCCTCGGCGCCCTACAAGAAGATGCTGGCCGCGAGCTCGCTCGACGACGTGATGACCACGCGCGCCTTCACCGGCCTGCCGGCCAACTTCCTGCGGCCCTCGGTGGTGAACGCGGGGCTCGATCCGGCGGCGCTCGACGAGACGGTGTCGGTGCAGGAGGCGCGCCAGCGCTTCGGCGGCGGCTCCGAAGGCGCCGTGATCCAGCGCTGGGCCGACCTGTGGAGCGCCGGGCATTCGGTCGGCGGGGTGGCCGGGCTGGCCACGGTCGAGCAGGTGGTGCGCGGGCTGCGCGCGGAATTCCACGCCTCCGCATCGGCCTAGGGTTTTCCCTGAAAGGCGCGTCCGAAACGCCGGACGGCCCGCGCGGGCCGCGTCCGGAAGCGCGGCGCGGGGCCTTGTTGGATCCTGATTTTCTTCAATGAAATCAACGACTTGAGTCGGGTTCGCGTGCCATTTTTACTGGCATGTGCGTTGCTCTGTGTTCTCCACTGCCGGCGCTGCCTTTTCGGACGGCGCAGCCGGCGACAACGAGCCCAGGAGACAACCATGACCCTCAGCCGACCGGCCTTGCGGCCCCCTTCGCCAGCACGCCCCGCTCACCGCGGCGGCGCGCCGGCGCGCTGACCCCCGTCCGACCGCGCCCGTCGGGCGCACCCCATTCCATCCCAGTGTTCAGTCCCGGCCGGCCCCCGGCCTCAAGGAGATTTCCCGTGGACCACGTATCCGCATCCGCCCCCAAGCCCTTCTACAGATCGCTGTACTTCCAGGTCATCACCGCCATCGTCATCGGCGTGCTGCTCGGCCACTTCTATCCCGACACCGGCGCCGCGATGAAGCCGCTGGGCGACGGCTTCATCAAGCTGATCAAGATGATCATCGCGCCGATCATCTTCTGCACGGTGGTGGTCGGCATCGCCGGCATGGAGGACATGAAGAAGGTCGGCAAGACCGGCGGCCTCGCGCTGCTGTACTTCGAGATCGTCAGCACCATCGCGCTGATCGTCGGCCTGGTCATCATCAACATCGTGCAGCCCGGCCACGGCATGAACGTGGACCCGAGCCAGCTCGACGCCAAGTCGATCGCGGCCTACACCGGCCCGGGCAAGATGGCCTCGACCACCGAGTTCCTGCTCAACGTGATCCCGACCACCGTGGTCGATGCCTTCGCCAAGGGCGAGATCCTGCAGGTGCTGCTGTTCGCCGTGATGTTCGGCTTCGCGCTGCACCGCTTCGGCGGCCGCGGCACGCTGGTGTTCGACTTCATCGAGAAGTTCTCGCACGTGCTGTTCACCATCGTCGGCTACATCATGAAGGTGGCCCCGATCGGTGCCTTCGGCGCGATGGCCTTCACCATCGGCAAGTACGGCGTGGGCTCGCTGGTGCAGCTCGGCGCGCTGATGGCGACCTTCTACGCCACCTGCCTGTTCTTCATCTTCGTGGTGCTCGGCGCGATCGCGCGCGCGCACGGCTTCAGCATCTGGAAGTTCATCAAGTACATCAAGGAAGAGCTGCTGATCGTGCTGGGCACCTCCTCGAGCGAGGCCGCGCTGCCGCGCATGATGGCCAAGATGGAGAACCTCGGCGCCAAGAAGTCGGTGGTCGGCCTGGTGATTCCCACCGGCTACTCGTTCAACCTCGACGGCACCTCGATCTACCTGACCATGGCCGCGGTGTTCATCGCCCAGGCCACCAACACGCCGATGTCGATCACCCAGCAGATCACGCTGCTGCTGGTGCTGCTGCTGACCTCGAAGGGCGCGGCCGGCGTGACCGGCAGCGGCTTCATCGTGCTGGCGGCCACGCTGTCGGCCGTGGGCCACGTGCCGGTGGCGGGCCTGGCGCTGATCCTGGGCATCGACCGCTTCATGTCGGAAGCGCGCGCGCTGACCAACCTGATCGGCAACGGCGTGGCCACCATGGTGGTCGCGAAGTGGACCGGCGACCTCGACACCGAGCGCCTGACCAGCCAGCTGAACCAGGGCAGCGGCGCCGAGGCCGACGAGCCCGAGCTGGTGCTCGACGCCAAGGAAGCGCACATGCCCGCGGGCAGCGGGCGCTGATCGGGGCCGGCGTTCGCGCCGGTCTTTCCTCGGACGCCCGCCTCGCGCGGGCGTCCTGCCTTGCGGCTTCGCAATCTGCATTAACCTGCGCCCCGAGAACCGAACCCGAGCGGCGCGCCCTTCCATGGAGACTTCCACCGTGACCTTCCGTCCCCGCACCCGGCGCGCGGTGGTGCGCTGGTGCGCCGCGCTCGTGCTGGTGGCGCTGTCCGCCCTGGTCGGCCACCACCTTTCCACGCAGGCTGGCCTGGCGCGATTGCGCGAGGCGGCAGAGCATCGGCTCGACATGGTCGCCACCGGGCTCGATGCCGAGCTGACGCGCTTCGACTACCTGCCCGCGCTGCTCGAGATGACGCCGGTGGTGCCCGCGCTGCTGAACGCGCCGGCCGACGCCTCGCTGCGCGACGCCGCCAACCGCTACCTCGCGGGCGTGAACGCCACCGCGCGCGCCGAGATGCTCTACGTGCTCGATGCCGGCGGCACCTCGCTCGCGGCCTCCGACTGGGACCGGCCCGGCACCACGCTGGGCCAGCACTACGAGTTCCGGCCCTACATGATCGATGCGCTGGCCCAGGGGCGCGGCCGCTTCTACGGCGTGGGCATCACGAGCCGACGGCCCGGCTACTACCTCTCGTACGCGCTGCGCCGCGAGCCGGCCGTGCCCGGCGTGGTCACGGTGAAGATCAACCTCGAGGACAACGAGGCCGCGTGGCGCAAGCTGCCGGGCGACGTGATGGTGGTGGACCAGCGCGGCGTGGTGATCCTTGCCACGCGCGACGACCTCAAGTTCCGGCCGCTGCTGCCGCTCGACGCGCTGCAGCGCGCCGAGGTGCTGCGCTCGCGGCCCTATGGCGAGGCCGCGCTCGCGCCGCTGCGCTGGCAGCGGCTGGAGGCGCTGGCGCCGGGCGTGCAGCTGATCCGCGTGGAGGGCGCCGACCGGCTCGTCGCCAGCCGCACCCTGCGCAACGCGCCGTGGCAGCTGCTCACGCTCGACGACATGGCGCCGCTGCGCGTGGCCGCGCGCAATGCCGCGGTGACCGCCGGGCTCGGCATGGTCGCGCTGCTGCTGCTGGGCGTGACCCTGTGGCAGCGCCGCCGCGCCGAGCGCCAGAAGCTCGCCAACCAGGCCGCGCTGCAGGCCGCGCACGACAGCCTCGAGTCGATGGTGGCGGCGCGCACCGCGCAGCTGCGCGCCGCGCAGGACGAGCTGGTGCAGGCCGGCAAGATGGCCGCGCTGGGCCAGATGTCGGCCGGCCTCGCGCACGAGCTCAACCAGCCGCTGACCGCGATGCGCACGCTGTCGGAGAGCGCGGCCATCCTGCTCGACCACGAACGCCACGACGAGGTGCGCGGCAACCTCAAGCGCATCCGCGACATGGTCGACCGCCTCGCGCGGCTGACCGCGCAGCTCAAGACCTTCTCGCACAAGAACCAGCTCGGGCCCTCGCCGGTGGCGCTGGCCGCCGCGATCGACGATGCGCGCGTGATCGTCGCCGGCGCCGAGCAGAAGCACGGCGTGCAGGTCGAGGTCGACATCGAGCCGCCGCAGCTCGCCGTGATGGCCGACGAGGCCGCGCTCGGCAGCGTGCTTGTGAACCTGATGCGCAACGCGATCGAGGCCATGGAGCACATGCCGCAGCGCGTGCTGCGTTTGCAGGGGCGGCTCAGCGAGGACGGCCGCGCGGTGCTGACCGTGAGCGACACCGGCCCCGGCATCCGCGACGACGTGGTGCCGAAGCTGTTCGAGCCCTTCGTCACCACCAAGCCCGCGGGTTCGGGGCTGGGGCTGGGCCTCGTGCTGTGCGCGCAACTCGTGCGCGCCATGAACGGCGGCCTGCGGGCGGACAACCGGGAGGGCGGCGGGGCATACTTCGTCGTCGACCTGCCGGCCGCCAGCCCCCACGCCCACCCATGACACCACCGCCCGCCAACGAAGCCTCCGCCATCCGCGTGCTGCTCGTCGAAGACGACGACGACGTGCGCCTGAGCACCGCGCAGATGCTGGGCCTGGCGGGCTTCGAGGTCGAGGCCTTCGCGAGCGTGGAGCGGGTGCGGCCGCACATCGCCTTCGGCGTGCCCGCGGTGGTGGTGTGCGACGTGCGGCTGCCGCGCATGAGCGGCACCGAGTGGCTGGTGGAGGTGCGCGGCATCGATCCCGAGCTGCCGGTGATCCTGGTCACGGGCCATGGCCACATCGCGATGGCGGTGGCGGCGATGCGCGACGGCGCCTACGACTTCATCGAGAAGCCCTTCACCACCGAGCGGCTGGTGGCCATCGTGCGGCATGCGATCGAGCGGCGGCAGCTGGCGCTGCAGGTGCGCAGCCTGCGCGAGGCGCTCGACAACTGGAACGGCATCCAGTCGGTGCTGATCGGCCGCTCGGCCCAGATGCAGCGGGTGCGGCGCAACGTGATGACCCTGGCCGGCACCTCGGCCGACGTGCTGATCTACGGCGAGACCGGCACCGGCAAGGAGATGGTGGCGCGCTGCCTGCACGACCACAGCGAGCGGCGGCGCGAGCACTTCGTGCCGCTGAACTGCGGCGGCCTGCCCGAGGCGCTGGCCGAGAGCGAGCTGTTCGGCCACGAGGCCGGCGCCTTCACCAGCGCCAACCGCACGCGCGTGGGCAAGTTCGAATACGCGAGCGGCGGCACCCTGTTCCTCGACGAGATCGAGAGCATGCCGATGGCGGTGCAGATCAAGCTGCTGCGCGCGCTGCAGGAGCGCAGCATCGAGCGCATCGGCTCGAACAAGCCGATCCCCTTCGACTGCCGCGTGGTGGCCGCGAGCAAGGAGGACCTGAAGGCGCTGAGCGACCGGCAGAAATTCCGCGCCGACCTCTACTACCGCATCGGCGTGGCGTTCATCGAGCTGCCGCCGCTGCGCGAGCGGCGCGAGGACATCCCGCTCTTGTTCGAGCACTTCACGCTGCAGGCTGCGAAGAAGTACGACCGGCCCGCGCCGGTGCCCAGCCATGCGCAGCTCGCCGACCTGATGGCCTATGCCTGGCCCGGCAACGTGCGCGAGCTGCGCAACGTGGCCGACCGCTTCGTGCTGGGCCTGCTCGGCGAGCGGCTCACCTTGCTGCGCGCGAGCGACGAGGAGGTGCTGCCACAGGCCCTGCCGCAGCAGGTGGAGGCCTTCGAGCGTGCCGTCATCGTCGAGGCGCTGCGCCAGCACCAGGGCGATCAGCCGGCCACCGCGGGCGCGCTGGGCATCGCGCGCCAGACCCTGTTCGACAAGCTGCGCAAGCTCGGCATCGCGGCCGAGGAATTCAAGTAACTCGCGTGCAGGCATTCGGCCGGCGCTAGCATGGCCCGATGCGAACACTCTCCTTTCCCCAAGGCGCCGGCAACGGCAACGAGATGCCCGTGCTCGGGCTGGGCACCTGGCGCATGGGCGAGGCCGCGGGCCGCCGCCAGGCCGAGGTGGCCGCGGTGCGCGAGGCCATCGCGCTCGGCTACCGCCTGATCGACACCGCCGAGATGTACGGCGAGGGCGGCGCCGAGACCGTGGTGGGCCAGGCCGTGGCCGAGGCGCTGCGCGCCAACGAGGTGCGGCGCGACGAGCTCTTCATCGTCAGCAAGGTCTATCCGCACAACGCGAGCCGGCGCGGCACGCCCGAGGCCTGCGAGCGCAGCCTGAAGCGCCTGGGCCTCGATGCCATCGACCTCTACCTGCTGCACTGGCGCGGCAGCCATCCGCTGGCCGAAACCGTCGATGCCCTGCAGGCGCTGGTGGCGCGCGGGCGCATCGCGCGCTGGGGCGTGAGCAACTTCGACACCGACGACATGGAGGAACTGGCGCCGCTGGGGCAGGGCGGCCCCTCGTGCGCGGCGAACCAGGTCTATTTGTCGCTCGGCGAGCGCGGTCCCGAGTTCAGCCTGCTGCCCTGGCAGCGCGAGCGCGGCATGCCGCTGATGGCCTACAGCCCGATCGACCAGGGCGCGCTGGCCGACGACGAGGGGCTCGGCGAACTCGCGGCGGACCTGGGCGTGAGCGCGGCCCAGCTCGCGCTGGCCGCGGTCATCGCACGGCCGGGCGTGGCGGCGATTCCGAAGGCGGTGGGCAGCGCGCATCTGAAGGAGAACTTCGCGGCGGCCTCGTTGACGCTCGACGCCGGCGTGCTCGCGAAGCTCGACCGGCTGCATCCGCCGCCGAAGCGCAAGACGGCGCTCGCGATGATCTGATCGGCGGCGGCTAGGCCGCGTCGCCGCTGCGGTCGCAGAGGTAGCTGATCACCATGTCCGAGGCGTGCCTGAGCCGCGACTGCTGGCGGTCCGAGGCGCCGAGGTCGACGTCGAGCACATAGGAGAGCGTGTAGCGGTTGGTGATGAAGTACGAGCCCAGGCCCGAGATCGAGACGTAGAGGTCGACCCAGTCGGCATCGCGGCGGAACACGCCCTTCTGCTTGCCCGACTCGAGGATGGTCGACAGCGCGGTGCGCAGCGGGTTGAACATCTCCGAGATCACCTTCGACTTGCGGATGTGCACCGCCTTGTGCAGGTTCTCGGTCGACAGCAGCTGGTGGAACTCGGGCTGGTCGATGAAGTGCTGCACCGTCTTCTCGACCAGCTCGCGCATGTCGCGCACCGGGTCCTCGCCCGTGAGAGCGAGCTCGTTCTGGCGCTCGCGCATCGCGCCGTAGGCGCGCTCCATCACCTCGATGAACAGCGCCTCCTTGCTGTCGAAGTAGTGATAGACGAGGTTCTTGCTGATCTTGCAGCGGGCCACGATCGCGTCGATGCGCGCGCCGTCGTAGCCGTGCGCGGCGAACTCCTTGCTCGCGATCTTCAAGATCCGGTCTCGCGTTGCCACGGCATTGCGCTGCCGCGGCTTGGGCGTCTTTGTGTCGTGTGTCATGGGTCCTGATGTCGGCGAGGCACCACCGAGGCCGCGAGTCTACTTCCGGCGCGGGCGCGAAAAAGATGCAAAACAAAGGTTGACATCGTGCGGTCACGGCTCCTATATTTCGCCCTCAATGGTACTAGCCAGTTAGTTAGTTAAGGCCGGTCCCATTATCGTCCAACCCCGCTAGAACGGAGCATCACAATGGGTTCTGCACCACAGCGAAGCAAAGGCGTGCGCGTCGGATGCGATATCGGAGGAACCTTCACCGATATCGTGCTCGCGATGCCCGACGGCCGGCTCTTCGTCAACAAGACGTCCACCACGCCGGAGGACCTCGGCAAGGCCATCGTCAACGGCTTGCGCGCATTGATCGACCAGGCGGGCATCGCGCCCGGCGACATCGCCGAGATCGTGCACGGCACCACCACCGCGTCGAACACCATCCTGCAGAAGGTCGGCGCCAACACCGGCGTGCTCACCACCGAGGGCTTCCGCGACGTGCTGGAGATCGGCCGCATCCGCACGCCCACCATGTTCGACCTCGGCTGGCAGAAGCCGCAGCCGCTGGCCACGCGCCGCTGGCGCCGCGGCGTGCGCGAGCGCATGGGCTCGCGCGGCGAGGTGGTCGTGCCGCTCGACGTCGAGCACCTGCTCGAACAGGCCGGCGAGCTGGTGGCCGACGGCGTGAACGCGGTCGCGCTGTGCTTCCTCAACAGCTACATCAACCCGGCGCACGAGCTCCAGGCCAAGGCCGCGCTGCAGGCGCGCTTTCCCGAGCTGCTGCTGAGCGTGTCGTGCGAGGTGCTGCCCGAGATCAAGGAGTACGAGCGCACCAGCACGACGGTGGTCAACGCCTACATCCTGCCCGCGATGAAGACCTACCTCGCGCGCCTGAAGAAGGACCTGCGCGACATGGGCGTCGATGCCTCGCTGCAGGTGATGGCTTCCAACGGCGGCATGATGGGCATCGCCTCCGCGACCGAGAAGCCGGTGTTCGCCGTGGCCTCGGGTCCGGCGGGCGGCGTGGCCGGCGCCGCGCGCATCGGCGCGATGGGCGGCGACGACGACCTGATCGTCTTCGACATGGGCGGCACCACCGCCAAGGCCTCGGTCATCGTCGGCGGCCAGCCCTCGCTGACCAACGAGTACGAGTTCCGCGACGGCATCAGCGCACCGAGCCGCTTCGTCAAGGGCGGTGGCTACGTGCTCAAGGTGCCCGCGATCGACATCGCCGAGGTGGGCGCGGGCGGCGGCTCGATCGCCTGGATCGACGGCGGCGGCCTGCTGTGCGTCGGGCCCGAATCGGCCGGTGCTTCGCCCGGGCCGGCATGCTACGGCAACGGCAACGAGCGCCCGACCGTGACCGACGCCAACATGGTGCTCGGCTACCTCAATCCCCAAGCGCTCGCGGGCGGCAGCCTGCCGGTGTCGCCCGAGCTCTCGGCGCGGGCGATCGATGCCCACGTGGCCGGGCCGCTGAAGCTCGACCGCCTCGCCGCGGCGCACGGCATCCGCCAGGTCGCCAACGTGAACATGGCGCGCGCGATCCGCGCGGTGACGGTGGAGCGCGGCCGCGATCCGCGCGACATGTCGATGATCGCCTTCGGTGGCGGCGGCCCGCTGCATGCGGTGGCGGTGGCGCGGCTGCTCGGCATCCGCCGCGTGATCGCGCCGATCATGGCCGGCGTCTTCTGTTCGGCCGGCATGCTCTCGGCCGACGCCGAGCACAACTTCGTGAAGGCGGTGCTGCGCCCGCTGGCCGATTGCGAGCCGGCCGCGCTGGCACGCGCCACCGCGGTGCTCGCCGACCAGGGCTTCACGGTGCTGGCCTCCGAAGGCTACGCGGCCGACGCGGTGCGCGTGGAGCGCTTCGCCGACCTGCGCTACCTCGGCCAGAGTTCGGAACTCACGGTGGCGCTGCCCGCGGGCACGCTCGACACGGCCGTGCTCGAGCAACTGGCGCGCGACTTCCATGCGCTCTACCAGCAGACCTTCGGCTACAGCAGCGACGAGCCGCTCGAGCTGGTCAACCTGCGCGTCAGCGCCCATGGCCGCAGCGACTTCCGCCTCGACTTCGCCCAGTGCCGCGTCGACGCGACCGCGCTGCAGGGCACGCAGGGCGAACGCCTCGTGAGCTTCGCGCCCGGCGAGGCGCCCGCTTCGACGCCCGTGGTCCCGCGCGCCAGCCTCGGTGCCGAGTCGGTGCAGGGGCCGCTGATCGTCGAGTCCTACGACACCACCATCGTCGTGCCGCCGCACTGCAGCGCACGTGCCGATGCCATCGGCAACATCGTCATCGACCTCCAGGAGATCCCGGCATGAACCGCGCCATCGACCCGATCACCTTCGCGGTGGTCAAGAACGCGATGGATTCCATCGTCGACGAAGTGGCCTACACCGTGCTGCGCACTGCGCGCTCGGAGATCGTCAAGGACGTGATGGACTACTCGGCCGCGATCTGCGACCGCCACGGCCAGATGATCGCGCAGGCCAAGACCATCGCGCTGCACCTGGGCGCCATCCCCGAGGCCATGGCCGAGGTGCGCAAGCGCTACGGCGACGCGCTCGCGCCGGGCGACGCGGTGATCGTCAACGACCCCTACCAGGGCGGCATGCACCTGCCGGACATCTTCATGTTCGTGCCCTTCTTCTACCGCGAGGAACTCGAGGGCTTCTGCGTCGTCATCTGCCACCACACCGACGTGGGCGGCCGCGTGCCCGGCTCGAACGCCAGCGACTCGACCGAGGTCTACCAGGAAGGCCTGCGCATCCCGGTGGTCAAGCTCTACGAACGCGGCACGGTCAACGACATCATGGAACGCGTGATCGCGCAGAACGTGCGCGTGCCCGACCGCGTGCTCGGCGACCTGCGCGCGCAGTACGCGGCCTCGCAGGTGGGCGTGCGCGAGCTCACGGCGCTGTTCGACCGCTACGGCCGCGACGACGCGCGGCGCTACTTCGCCGAACTGCTCGACTATGCCGAGCGGCTCACGCGCGAGGAGATCCGCCGCTGGCCCAAGGGAACCTTCCACTTCGAGGACTTCATCGACGACGACGGCCTCTCGCCCGAGCCGATCCCGATCCGCGTCGCGCTCACGGTGCACGAGGACCGCGTCAGCGTGGACTACACCGGCTCCTCGCCGCAGGTGCGCGCGGCGATCAACTCGACGCTTTCGTACACCAAGTCCTGCACCTACCTCAGCGTGCGCTGCGCATTGAAGGGCGACGTGCCGAACAACGCCGGCGTGTTCCGCTGCATCGAGGTGCACGTGCCCGAGGGCACCGTGCTCAACCCGATCGAGCCGGCCGCGGTCGCGGCGCGCGCGCTCACCGGCTACCGCGTGTTCGACGCGATGCTCGGCGCGCTGGCCCAGGTGGTGCCCGACCGCATTCCCGCCGCGGGCGAGGGCGGCAACACCGTGGTCTGCCTCTCGGGCAAGAAGGACGACGGCAGCAGCTACATCATCGTCGACATGATCTGCGGCGCCTGGGGCGGCCGCCCCGGTTCCGACGGCATCGAGGCGATCACCAACGCCTCGCAGAACCTCTCGAACACGCCGGTGGAAACGCTGGAGGCGCAGCATCCGGTGCGCGTCGAGGCCTACGAGCTCGAGCCCGATTCGTGCGGCGCCGGCCGCTACCGAGGCGGCCTCGGCATCCGGCGCAGCTACCGCGTGCTGGCCGACGACGTGCTGCTGCAGCTGCGCGCCGACCGCATGAAGTTCCAGCCCTACGGCCTGCAGGGTGGCCTGCCCGCGAAGTCGGCCTCGAACCGGCTGCAGCACGCGGGCGAGACCACCGAGCTCGCGAGCAAGGTTGGCATGCGCATTGCAAGAGGCAGCGTGGTGACGCACACGCAACCCGGTGGCGGTGGCTTCGGCGATCCGCTGCTGCGCCCCGCGCAGGAGATCGAGCGCGACGTCTGGGACCACAAGCTCTCGGCCGACTTCGTGCGCCAGCACTACCGCGCGGTGGTCGATCCGGCCAGCGGCCGCCTCGACGCCGCTCGGACCCAGGCACTGCGCGCCGGCACGGCGGACTGAAGCACCGCGCCGCTCCCGCGATTCCCCCACCACCCCATGACGAAGAAGCAGAGGTAAGCGATGAAAAGACGTACGTTGACCCAAGGCCTCGCGGCGATGGCCGCGCTCCCGGCGCTGTCCCTCGGCCTGCGAACGGCGCAAGCGCAGGGGGCCACCAAGCTGCGCGTGCGCATGGACTTCTCGCCCTGGGGCATGCACGGCGCGGTGCACCTGGCCCAGCAGAAGGGCTGGTTCAAGGACGAGGGCCTGGAGGTCGAGGTGCAGGACGGCACCGGCACCATCTCGACGCTGCAGCTGCTCGCGGCGGGGCAGGTCGACGTCGGCCAGGTGGCGCTCGGCACCATGGCGGTGGCGAAGGAGAACGGGCTCGAGCTGGTCTCGATCGCCGGCTTCGCGCGCACCGGCGACCTCGCCGTCATGACCGACGCGGCGCAGGGCGTGAAGTCGCCGAAGGAGCTCGCGGGCAAGAAGATCGTGTGCTTCACGACCAGCCCGTGGGCGCCGTTCATCGAGCCTTTCCTCAAGGCCAACGGCATGAGCAAGAGCAGCATCGAGCTGGTGATGGTCACGCCCAGCGCGATGATCTCGACCTATGCCTCGGGCAACAGCGACGGCTTCATGTCGCAGGCCCCGTTCGGCCAGCCGATGGTGCTGAAGACCCGCAAGGCCAGCGCACTGCTGCTGGCCGACAGCGGCATCAGCTTTCCGAGCTACGGGCTGGCCACGACGCCGAAGGCGATCGAGTCGAAGCAGGCCGCGATCGCGAAGTTCACGCGCGTGCAGCTGCGCGCCTGGCAGTACATCCACGACAACCACATCGACGAGGCGGTGGCCGCCATCGTGGCGCAGCGGCCCAATGCGCGGCTCGACCCCGAGGTGCTCAAGGGACAGCTCGTGGCCTACCGCCCCTTCTTCCAGAGCCCGGGCGACAAGAACCTGCCGATCGGCCAGCAGTCCGACGCCGACTGGGCCGCGGCGATCCGCTCGATGGAACAGACCGGCCAGATCAAGCCGGGCCGCAAACCCTCCGACTACTACACCAATGCGCTCCTTTCCGTCTGAAGCGCCCGCGCGCGGAGCCCACCACGTGGCCGATTTCCTGTCGATCGACGGCCTCCACAAGGTCTACCAGTCCGGCCGCAAGCCGATCACCGCGCTGCAGGACGTGCACCTCGGCGTCGCGCGCGGCGAGTTCGTCTCTATCGTGGGCCCGAGCGGCTGCGGCAAGAGCACGCTGATGCGCTGCATCGCCGGGCTCGAGCCGATCACCAGCGGCCGGCTCGCACTCGACGGCGTGCCGATCACCGAGCCGCCCGACAACATGGGCGTGGTGTTCCAGCGCGACCTGCTGCTGGAATGGCGCAGCATCCTCGACAACGTGCTGGCGGCCGCCGAATTCCATGGCCTCGAGCGTGCGCGGCATGCGCCGCGCGCGCGCGAACTGCTGGCCCTGTTCGGCCTGGCCGACTTCATGGACCGCTATCCGCGCGAGCTCTCGGGCGGCATGCGCCAGCGCGTGTCGATCTGCCGCGCACTGCTGCTCGATCCGCAGTTGCTGCTGATGGACGAGCCCTTCGGCGCGCTCGACCCCTTCACGCGCGATGCGCTCAACGCGGAGCTGCAGCGCACCTGGATGGCGACCGGCAAGACGGTGATCTTCATCACCCATTCGATCACCGAGGCCGTCTATCTCGGCGGGCGCGTGGTGATGATGGCGCGCGGCCCGGGTCGCATCGCCGACATCCTGCCGATCGAGCTCGAGCGGCCGCGCGGCCTCGACGTGCGCGAGACGCGCGAGTTCGCGGCCTACGTGTCGCGCATCAAGGAAACCTTCCGCGAACTGGGCGCCTACTGACCATGAAGACACTCTGGAACCACACCGAGCGCAGCCGCCAGGCCCTGCTCACGCTCGCCGTGCTGCTCGTGGCCTGGGAGGCGTGCGTGCGCCTGCTCGGCATCCGCGACTTCCTGCTGCCCGCGCCCTCGAAGATCATCGGGCAGTTCCTCGCGCAGCCCGGCTACCTGCTGCGCGAGACGCTCGACACGCTGCTCACCACGCTGTACGGCTTCGTGCTGGCCGTGGTGCTCGGCGTGGCCGCGGCCATCGGCATCGTCTACTCGCGCTTCCTCGACCGCACGCTCTACTCGCTGCTGGTGGCGCTCAATGCCGTGCCCAAGGTCGCGCTCGCGCCGCTGTTCGTGATCTGGATGGGCACCGGCGCGCTGCCCAAGGTGGCGATCGCGATGCTGATCGCGATCTTCCCGATCCTGATCGACTGCGTGCTGGGGCTGCGTTCCACCGATCCCGACATGCTCGACATGGCGCGGGTCAACAAGGCCACGCGCGGGCGCATCCTCTGGAAGATCCGCTTTCCCAATGCGCTGCCCAGCCTGTTCGCGGGCATGAAGGTCGGCGTGTCCTTCGCGCTGGTGGGCACCATCGTCGGTGAGTTCGTGGCCGGCGAATCGGGGCTGGGCCACGTGATCCTGGTGGCGCAGGGCAGCTTCGACACCTCCACCGTGTTCGTCGCGCTCGCGCTGCTGTGCGTGCTCGGCGTGGTGCTGTTCAAGGGGATCGAACTGGCCGAGGAGCGGCTGCTCGGCTGGCATGCCTCGCAGCGCGGCGTGCCGGCGCACGCGGTCTAGCAGGCTTCGGGCGCTGCATGAAAAAAGGGGCCGTCGGCCCCTTCGTTCGTTGTGGCGTGCAGCGGCTCAGTGCGCATCCGCATGCTTGGCCGCCGCGATCACCGCCTGCTCGTCGTGCTTCGCGCCGTTGAGGAACAGGTTCAGCAGCACCGCCGCGATCGACGCCAGCAGGATGCCCGACTCGATCAGCGAGTGGATCGCATGCGGCATCCATTGCTTGAAGTTGGGCGCGATCAGCGGAATCATGCCGACGCCGATCGAGACCGCGACGATCATCGCGTTGTGGCGGTTGTGCTTGAAGTCCACGCCCGAGAGGATGCGGATGCCGGTGGCCGCCACCATGCCGAACATCACCAAGCCCGCGCCGCCGAGCACCACGGTGGGCAGCGACTCCACCAGTGCCGCCATCTTCGGCAGCAGGCCCAGCACGATCAGGATCACGCCGCCGGCCACGCAGACATAGCGGCTCTTGATGCCGGTGACGGCGACCAGGCCCACGTTCTGCGAGAAGCTGGTGTAGGGGAAGGTGTTGAAGATGCCGCCGATCAGCGTGCCCAGGCCGTCGGTGCGCAGGCCCTTGGCGAGGTCCTGCTGCGAGATCTTGCGCTCGGTCATCTCGCCGAGCGCGAGGAACATGCCGGTCGATTCGATCATCACCACCACCATGATCAGCGTCATCGTGAGGATCAGGATCGGGTCGAACTGCGGCATGCCGAAGTGGAAGGGCAGCACGATGTCGAACCACGCGGCCTTGCCGACCTTCTCGTAGGTCATGAGGCCGGTGAGCGAGGCCACGACCGCGCCGATGACGATGCCCAGCAGCACCGAGATGTTGGCGACGAAGCCCTTGGCGTACTTCACGATCAGCAGGATCGACACCAGCACCAGCGCGGCCACGCCCAGGCCCGAGAGGTCGGCGTACTTGGGGTTGGGCACGGTGGGCATGATCGCGAAGCCCTTGGGCACCGCGGGGATGGAACTGCCGGGCGAGGTGACTTCGGCCAGCCACTTGGCGTAGACCGGGTCGACCAGCGCGGGCGCCGTCGGGCCCACGGGATTGCCGAAGATCCAGTTGATGCCCACGCGCATCAGGCTGATGCCGATCACCGCGATGATGGTGCCGGTGACCACCGGCGGGAAGAAGCGCAGCATGCGGCTCACGAAGGGCGCGATCAGTATCGAGACGATGCCCGCGCCGATGATGGCCCCGAACAGCAGCTGCGCGCCGTTCTGGCCCGGGTTGGCATTGGCGATGGCCACCATGGGCGCCACCGAGGCGAAGGTCACGCCCATCATCACGGGCAGCTTGATGCCGAACCACTGCGTGGCGCCGAGCGCCTGGATCAGCGTGGCGATGCCGCAGCAGAACAGGTCGGCCGAGATCAGCAGCGCGACCTCGTCGGGCGAGAGCTTGAGCGCGCGGCCCACGATCAGCGGGACCGCGACCGCGCCCGCGTACATGACCAGCACGTGCTGCAGGCCCAGGGCGGTGAGCTTGCCGGTGGGCAGGCGCTGGTCCACCGGATGGACTGGGGAAAGGGAGTCGGCCGTCATCGTGAATCTCCTGCTGCGGCAATGAGAGAAAGACAGGGAGATGTGCGGCGCGCAGTCGTCGGGCGCGTCCACCGCATCTGGTGTACGCGAAACTGTATACAATTTATGCGGCAATCCGGACTGAGGAAAACCCGGAGGGCCCGGGTGGGCCGGATGACGTGCCCGCGGCTCGTTCAGGCCACGGGGTAGGGCCCGTCCTCGAAGCGCTGCGCGTGGTAGCCCTTGCTGCCCACGGCATGCGCCAGGTCGCTGCGGAAATCGCGGCCCTCGCGCAGGCTTTGCAGCACCTGCGCGAAGTCGTGCTTCGGCACCCAGCCCAGGTCGCGCCGCGCGCGCTCGTTCACGTACACGCGGTCGAGCTGCGCGGGCAGGGTCCAGCCGCGCCGTTCGTAGAGCGCCTCGCAGTCCGGGAAGTGCCGGCGCAGCACGGCCGGCGCATCGCTGCGCAGCAGCGCGAGTTCTTCGTGCGCGAAGGGCGTGGTGGCCGAGACGATGTAGCGGCCGAAGCCCAGCGCCGGTGCGCGCCGTGCCGCGCACAGGTGCGCATCGACGATGTCCGCGATGTCGGCGCGGCGGTGCAGCAGCTCGTTGGCCTGCGCGTTCTCGAGCGAATGGCGCTCGCGCGCGCGCGGATCGTCGTCGTCCTCGGGGAAGAAGCGCGAGGTGCGCAGCACGATCGCGTGCAGGCCGTGCTCGCGATGGAACAGCTGGCACAGGTCCTCGGCCGCGGTCTTGGTCACACCGTAGATGTTCTTCGGGATTGGCGTCACCTCTTCCGTGATCCAGGCGGCGGGCTCGCCCGCGGCCGGCGTGAGCGCCGAGCCGAAGCTGCTGGTGGTGCTCGTGAACACGAAGGCCTGCACGCCGGCCGCCACCGCCTCCTCGAGCAGCGCGAGCGTGCCCGCGATGTTGGTCTCGACGAAGTCCTGCTTCGCTTGCGTGGCCACGTGCGGCTTGTGCAGGGTGGCGGTGTGCAGCACCGTGCGCACGCCGCGCATGCACTCGCGCACGAAGGCGCGGTCGGCGATGGAGCCGGTGCGGTCGGTGAAGGGCGAGGCGAGCAGGTCGATGCCGCGGGCTTCGCCCAGGGTGTCGGGGTGCGCGCGCAGATGGCGCATCAGTGCTTCGCCGAGATGGCCGGCGCTGCCGGTGACCAGGATGGTCATTGGAATGGGTTCCTTCCTGCGATGGGGATTCTCGAAACCGCGAGGCTAGCGCGAGGCCGCTCGCGCCGTCCACGCATAAGTTATGCGTGGAGCGGTCCGCCCTCAGGCGATGGTGGTGACCAGCCGGCCCGCGCTGCCGTCGGCCAGCGCGATGCGCTCCCACAGCACGCGGCCCGGCAGGATCGGGATCACGGGGTCGAGCGTGCCGGCGGTCGCGATCTCGAGCGTGGCCAGTTCGCCCTCGTGCCAGCCGCGGGCCGCGAGCGTGGCCTCGGCCGCGAGGATCTCCTGCGAGGCATAGCCGATCAGCGAGCGGCCGATGAACTCGGCCGGGTCGGCGCGCCATTCGGACTGGCGCGCGGGCGAGGCCGCGAGCAGCCGGTGCGTGCGGTCGCAGATCAGGTGCACCTTGCGCGAGGACGACTCCACCAGCCGCTTGAGGGCGGCGTCATGGCGCGGATCGCGCGCCGCGGCCAGCAGCCGGTGCGCGGCCGCCTGCTGCGCCTTCGACAGCGGCAGCTCGCCGCGCTCCCAGCGCGACACCGTGGCCTGGTGCACGCCCATGAGCTGCGCGAAATGGCTCTGCTTGAAGCCGCGCAGCAGCCGCAGGCGCCTGAGCGCGAGACCGGTGTCGTGGGCCGCCATGCGCGCGCTCCTCAGGCCAGCAGCGCCTTCACCAAGTCGAGCTGGCGATCGGGCTTGCCGGTGCCGAGCTCGAGGCTGGCCTCGATGCGGTCGAGGTGTTCGATCATGCAGTTCACGGCGGCTTCGACGTCGCCGGTGCGGCAGATGCGCAGGAAGTCGGCATGCTCGTCGGACGAGCAGTGCGGGTCGTTCGACGAGTGGTAGAGCATCGCAATCAGCGAGCTGCGCGCGACCAGCTCGCGCACCAGCTCGGCCAGCGTGTGGTTGCCGGTGGCCTCGGCCAGCGCGACGTGGAAGTCGCCCAGCAGCTTCTCGCGCACCGTGCCCATGGTGGTGGTCTGGCGCAGCGCGTTGCGCTCGAAGCGGATGTGCTGGTCGAGCGCCTGGTAGTCGCGCGGCCGCGCGTTGGCGATGAACAGCCGCACCACCTCGCGCTCGAGGATGCGGCGCACCGCGAACACCTCGCGCGCTTCCTCCACCGTGGGCTGGCAGACGAAGGCGCCCTTGTCGGGAATGATCTCGATCAGCTTGTCCTTCGACAGCATCAAGAGCGCCGCGCGCACCTTGGTGCGGCTCACCGAATAGACGCGGCCCAGCGCCTCCTCGCGCAGCCAGGTGCCGGGCGGCAGGCGCTTCTCGACGATGGCGGTGGCGATGTCCTGGGCGATGCTCTCGATGGAGCTGGCCTTGTCCGCCTTCTCGCTGGCGGCGGCCGGGCCGTCGCCGGACGCAACCGGCGCGGCGGGGGAAGGAGCGGGGGTGGAACGTGCGCGGGGCATCGGTGGATTGTCGCTTGGCGAAAGCCGGTGCCGGGCGCACATCCCGCTATGGCCTCGCGAGGGTGAAGCCTTCGAGCGCGCCGACCATGGTCTTGGGCAGCGGCCGCGCGAGCTCGCCGCGCTTGCTGGTGCGCAGCTTGAGCCGCACCAGCGATTCGATCAGCTGCGTGCCCGCGGCCACGCCGTCGATCACCGGCACGCCGAGCAGCTCGCCGATGTGATCGCACAGGTCGGTCATGCCGGCGCAGCCGAGCACGATGCAGTCGGAGCCGTCCTCCTCGAGCGCGCGCCGGCATTCCTCGACGATGCGTTCGCGCGCGCGCGAGCCCGGTTCCTCGAGCTCGAGCACCGGCAGCTCGCAGGCGCGCACGTTGGCGCAGAAGCGCTCCATGCCGTAGATCTCCGCCAGGTGCCAGGCCTGGCCGATGGTGCGCCCCAAGGTGGTGACCACGCTGAAGCGGCTGCCGACCATGCTGGCCAGGTGCATCGCGGCCTCGGCGATGCCCACCACCGGCCCGCGCGCGAGCTCGCGCGCGGCCTTGAGGCCCGGGTCGCCGAAGCAGGCGATCACGTAGCCGTCGATGCCGTCGCGCTCGCCGGCCGCGATCTCCTGCAGCAGGCCGGGCACGGCCAGCGCCTCGTCGTAGTGGCTCTCGATGGACACCGGGCCCATGGCCGGGCTCACGGCCACGATCTCGGTGCCGGCGTGCGCCACCGCGCGGGCGCAGGCACCGATCTTCTCGGTCATGCTCCAGGTGGTGTTGGGGTTGATGATCTTGATGCGCACGGTGCGCTCCCTTTCTCTTGCGGTGTGTTCAGGTCTTGGTGTTGCGGTTCAGCAGCGCGTAGATCACGAAGCCCAGCGCCATGCCGATGAACCAGGCGTAGTTGGCCGCGCCGCGCAGGGTCGGCACCATCACGCACAGGATCGGCACCAGCGCCGAGGGGATCAGCGCCTGGATCGCCTTCGGGTTGTAGCCGCCGCTGTACCAGTACTTGCCCTGCGTGCTCATGCTGTAGAGCGCATCCACGTCGATCTGCTGCTTGCGCACCAGGTAGTAGTCGGCGATCAGGATGCCGAACAGCGGGCCGATGAACGAACCCAGCACGTCGAGCGTGTAGTGGATGACCTCGGGACTGTTGTAGAGGTTCCACGGCGTGAGGAACACCGAGCCCACGGCGGCGATCATGCCGCCGGTGCGCCAGCTGATGTGCTGCGGCGCGACGTTCGAGAAGTCGAAGGCCGGCGAGACGAAGTTGGCGACGATGTTGATGCCGATGGTGGCGATCATGAAGGTCAGCGCGCCCAGCACCACGGCGGTGGTGCTGTCGATCTTGCCCACGGTGTGCACCGGGTCGGTGATCAGTTCGCCGAACACCGGCAGCGTGGCGGCGGTGGTGATCACGGTCAGCAGCGAGAAGAACACGAAGTTGATCGGCAGGCCCCAGAAGTTGCCCTTCTTCACCGCGTCGAAGCTCTTGCCGTAGCGCGAGAAGTCGCCGAAGTTGAGCATCGGGCCGCTGAAGTAGCTGACCACCAGCGCGATGGCCGACAGCATCACCGGCAGCGCGTCCCAGCCCTGGAACTTGATGCCGCCGAGGTTCAGGTCGATGTTCTTCCAGCCGGCCTTCCACACCAGCCAGCCGCACAGGATGGCCATCACCACGTAGACCGCCGGACCGGCCCAGTCGATGAACTTGCGGATCGCGTCCATGCCGTGCCAGAACACGAAGGCCTGCAGCACCCACATCACCATGAAGGCGACCCAGCCCAGCGTCGACAGGCCCACGAAGCCGTGCTGCGCCAGGTCGGCGTAGGGCGCGAGGTTGGGGAACATGTGCAGCGCCAGCACCATGAAGGCGGCCGAGGCGAGATAGGTCTGCACGCCGTACCAGGCCACCGCGATCAGGCCGCGGATGATGGCCGGGATGTTGGCGCCGAGCACGCCGAAGGAGGCGCGGCACATCACGGGGTAGGGCGTGCCGGTCACCTGGCTGGGCTTGGCGACCAGGTTGCAGAAGATCTGCACGATCACGATGCCCACCAGCAGCGACACCAGCACCTGCCAGCTCGACAGGCCCAGCGCGAACAGGCTGCCGGCCGTGATGTAGCCGCCCACGCTGTGCACGTCGGACATCCAGAACGCGAAGATGTTGTACTGCCCCCAGGTCTGCTTCTTGAGCGGCGCGAGGTCCTCGTTGGTCAGGCGCGGGTCGTAGCCGGGCTTGATGAGGGCATTCGATTCGGCATGCGCCGGGGCGCTGGCTGCGCTGGCCCCGGCGGGCGTCTGGCTGACGGCTGTGCTCATGGTCTGTACCTCGTCTCTTCGATTGGGTTGCGTTGGAGGACCTGCTTGCGACGCAATTTGTGCGCCCGTTTTTGAGTTCGTTATTTGTATACAAAAACTGAGCACAATCAAGATCATCCAGATATTCATATATCCGTAGATTCCCTGAGACGCGGGTGCGGGCGCGCCGGCCGCTGCTGCAAGAAAAAGAGCGCCGGGCCCAGGGGCCACGGCGCTCTCGCGCGGAAAGGGAGGGGGAAGACGGGCCGGGCCTACTTCGCCGCCACCTTCACGAACACCGGGTTCGAATAGAACCAGAGGTCGGCGTAGTTGCGTGCGTTGATCGCGTTGAAGCGCGCCACGTTGTCGTTGCCCTCGGTGCGCGCGTCGGGCAGCGGCTCGCCGTTGGCGGTCTCGCCGGGCACGTCGGTGCCCAGGTTGGTGCCGCGCAGCCGGAAGTACTGGTTGGCGCCGGCCTTCACGGTGAAGCTGGCGGCGTAGTAGCCCTCGGCATCGAGCTTCCAGTCGGCGCGCGTGAAGCGCTTGACGACACGCGTCGACGGGCTGGTCGCGCGGTCGTAGCCGGGCGTGCCGGGCTGCTCGCGGCCGGTCACGTCGCCCGCGATCAGGTCGATGTGGTCGACCACGGGCTTCACGTTGGCGTAGAGGCCGCTGCCGAGCTGGTACTCGAAGTTGTTGCGCTCGGGGCTTTTGAAGCGCACGGTGATCTGCAGCTCCTCGCCCGCGGCGGCCGCGAGCTCGGTGCCCATGCGGCCGGCGCCCTTGCTGCTCCTGACCTGGAAGTCGAGCGCGTCGATCAGGTCGCCGTTGACCGCGAACAGCCGGCCCGCGCGCATCGCCGCGAGCAGCGACTTCGGATCCTTGATGTCGCCGAACAGGTGGTTCTTGGCGTACTCGCCGGGCGCGTAGCCGCTGCTGTAGAGGCCGCGCGAGGTGGTGAAGTGGTAGTCGGAATCGGCCACGTTCCAGATCCGGCGGCCTTCCGACAGCAACGCGTCCCAGGTGCCGCCGAGCTTGGCCACGAGGTGGTCGACGCCGCCGTAGGTGCGCGAGGGCAGGTTGGCGTCGATGTAGGCGCTGTTGTAGCCGCCGCGGTCGGGCTCCATCTGGTTGCCGACCATGCCCTCGAGCGAGAACACGATGTCGGGCGCGAGGTCGTTCATCTCGCGCAGCTGCGCGATCGTGTACTTGCCGGGGTTGCGCGAGGGATGGTTGATCTGCAGGTAGCTGGTGGTCGGGTAGTTCTTCTTGAGCCAGGCCACGGCCTGCATCGTCTCGGCGTGGGTGTTGTAGCCGGTGCCGGCCTTCGGTCCCCAGGCGGCCACGTCGGCGGCCGGGAACAGCGCGGCGTCGCGGTTGGTGAACAGGTACTCGAACTGGCTCACGGCCTTGAGCGCGGCATCCGACATCGGGCTGTCGGTCAGGATGCCGACGTTGCCGTGGTCGTGCGCGGGCATGTCCCACTCGGCCGAGGCGAAGATGGTCTTGTCGGCGTACTTGCCGCTGGCCTGCAGCGCCTTGATGCGCGGCACCTGGTACTTGGCCATGCCTTCGGAGAACGGGATCTGCGCCGGCAGGGTGCGGCCGTCGTTGTCGTAGGACGAGAGGCGCAGGTGGTCCGAGATCGCGACCCAGTCGAGGCCGAAGCGGTCGAAGGCCTTGGCCAGCACCTGGTCGAGCGTGGAGATCTGCTGCGTGTCGTCGGACTGCCAGGTGTGGACGTGCAGGTCGCCGACGGTCCAGCGGCCGGCTTCGGCGGCCGGCGCGGGCGGCGGGGCCGGGGGCGCGGGTGCCGGGGCGGGCGCGGCGGGCAGGCCGCCGAACACCACGGCGCTGTCGGAGCCGCCGCCGCAGCCGGCGAGCAGGGCCGTGCCGAGCACGAGCGAGAAGGCGAGGCGCGACAGCGGCAGGCCGGGAAGGGAAGACAGGGATTTCATGAAGACGGGAACAGGAACGCGGAAGGGACACGAGGCCGCCGCTGCAAGGCCGCGGCGCTCGGGGACGAACGAGGCGCGGGTGCGCCAGGAACGCGCTGGAGTCTCGGTGCCCGTCGTGACGCGTGCGTGAAAGCCGAATGAAAGTCACGCCGCTGTCACGCTCGGCGCGCGGCCGCCGACATCAGCCTGTCATCGCGTCGTCGTGTCGTCGGCCTGCGCCTGGAACATGCGCGTGAAGTCGCAGCAGGACTGCGCGAGCATCACGATCGACGAGGTCAGCGCGCTGCGGTGCTCGCCCTTGTGCATCGCCACGTAGCGCACCACCGGCAGGGCCGGCGCCACCTCGATCTCGGCCAGCATGCCGGCCGCCACCATCGGCCGCAGGCATTCGCGCGGCAGGTAGCTCACGCCCAGGCCCGACACCGTGAGGCCGACCAGCGCGATCAGGTTGCTGACCACGATGGTGTCGGCCGGCTGCACGCCCTGTTCCTTCATCCAGGCGTCGTAGGCGCGGCCCGTGCCCGAGTTGCCGCCCTGCACCAGCATGCGCTGGCGCGCCAGCTCGTGCAGCCGCAGCGGCGCGTCGGTGGGCACCACGCCGGGCTTGCACATCCAGGCGCTCTTCACCTCGCCGATCGCCTTGCTCGCCATGCGCGCGTCGGCGAAGCTGTCGGGCAGGAACACCAGGTCGAGCTCGTCGGCCAGCAGCTTGTCGCGCAGCTGCAGGCTGTCGTCGACGTCGGGCTCGAGGATCACCTTCGGGTAGTGCTGCTGGATCAGCCGCACCAGCCGCGGCAGCCAGGTCATGGCCGTGAGCTCGGTCACGCCGATGCGCAGCCGGCGCTCCACCACGCCGGGCTTGCCGAACTGCTCGACCGCCGCGTCGCGCTGCGCCAGCAGCTTCTGCGCGAGCACGTACATCTCCTCGCCCTTCTCGGTGAGCCGCGCGCTGCGCTGGCTGCGGTCGAACAGCTCGGTGTCGAACAGCGCCTCGAGCTCGTGCACCCGCTTCGACACCGCCGACTGCGAGGTGTGGAGCTGGTTCGCGGCCTGCGCGAAGCCGCCCAGGCGGGCGATCCAGTAGAGGGCCTCGAGCTGCTTGAAGGTCATCATGGCGGTGCGTTCCTTGGGCGACAGAACACTTTAAGCGATCTTTTTCGATGAATAAAAATCGCTTTTGGAAACTTGAAGCCGCGCCGAAGATGCGCTCCGAACCGGTTGCGCCCACCACTTTCGTATTCAACCTTCACGGCCAAGGACTTCACCATGCATTTCCCACGCGCCTTCGCACGCCCCGCCGCGCTCGGCATCGCCCTCGTAGTGGCCTGCGGCGTCGCCGCCGCCCAGGACAGCGGCACGCTGCGCAAGATCAAGGACAGCGGCACCATCCAGATCGGCAGCCGCGACACCCAGATCCCGTTCTCGTACAAGACCAGCGCCGACGCGGCGCCGATCGGCTTCACCAACGAGATCTGCCTGAAGATCGTCGAGGCGGTGAAGGCCAAGCTGAACCTTCCCAAGCTCGATGTGCGCTACACGCTGCTGAACTCCACCAACCGCATCCCGCTGCTGCAGAACGGCACGGTGGACCTCGACTGCGCGACCACCACCAACACCACGCAGCGCCAGCAGCAGGTGGACTTCGCGCCCAGCCATTTCGTCACCAACATCACGGCGGCGGTCAAGAAGAACTCGGGCATCAACAGCTTCGCCGACCTGCAGGGCAAGACCGTGGCCACCGTGGCCGGCAGCACCTCGATCCAGCTGCTGCGCGGCGCGCGCAAGAACGGCATCGACGTGCAGGAGATCGCGGGCAAGGACACGGCCGATGCCTTCCTGCTGCTCGCGAGCGACCGCGCCGCGGCCTATGTGCTCGACGACGTGCAGCTCGCCGGCCTGATCGCCAACCAGCCCAACGCGGGCGACTACAAGCTGTTGAAGGAATCGCTGCGCCAGGAGCCCTACGGGATCATGCTGCGCAAGGACGATCCCGAGTTCAAGGCGATCGTCGACCAGACCGTGGCCGGCCTCATGAAGTCGGGCGAGATCGACAAGCTTTACGCGCGCTGGTTCACGCAACCGATCCCGCCGCGCAACGTGAGCCTCGACTTCCCGATGTCGGACGCGGTGCGCGAGACCTACAAGAACCCGAACAACAAGGGCGTGTGAGTGTGAGCTCTTCTTCCTCCTTTTCTTCCCCGAGCGGCGCGCAGCATCCACGCGGCCTGGCCTTCTCCGACGCGCTGATGCGCGAGGTGCGCGAGCGCTTCCTGCTCGTGGAGTGCGACCACCACGGGCGCGAGCGCCTGTACTTCGATAACGCGGGCGGCTCGTTCCGGCTCAAGGCCGCCATCGAGCGCTTCGCGGCCATCGACGCGGTGCCCGACAACACCGAGCGCATCCACGAGACCGCGCTCGAGTTGCAGGCCGTGCAGGCGCGCGGCTGGGACGACGTGCGCACCATCCTCAATGCCGAGGGCGGCAGCATCTTCGCGGCGCTCACCGCCTCGGGCGCCATGTTCGACATGGTGCGCGCGGTGGCCGAGAACGTGGGCGGCACGAACATGGTGACCACCGTGCTCGAGCATCCCTCGGCCTACGACGCGATGGCGCTCTACGCCGAGCGCACCGGCCGCGAATTGCGCGTGGCGCGCAGCAACCCCGAGACCGGCGGCATCGACGTCGACGAGATCGTGCGGCTGGTCGATGCCAACACCTGCCTGCTCAACGTGATCTACGCCTCGAACATCTCGGGCGCGAAGCTCGACATCGAGGCCATCGTGCGGCGCGCGCGCGAGGTCAAGCCCGATCTCTACATCGTGGTGGACGCGGTGCAGCATGCGCCGCACGGGCTGATCGATCTGCAGAAGACGCCGGTGGACGGGATCAACCTCGCGCCCTACAAGTTCTTCGGCTGCCGCGGCTCGGGCATCGCCTGGATGTCGGAGCGCGCCGCGGCCCTGCCGCACCACAAGCTCGCGGGCAAGAAAGCCGGGCACTGGGACCTCGGCAGCGTGGCGCCCTGGCAGTTCGCGGTGGTCAGCGAGATCGTCGACTACGTCTGCTGGCTCGGCGGCCACTTCAGCGAGGCCACCGGGCGGCGCGAACTGTTCGCGGCCGGCATCGCGCACATCGAGCTGCACGAACGCGCGCTGCTCGCGGCGCTGCTCGAGGGCGTCGACGGCCAGCCGGGCCTGCGCGCCATGCCGGGCGTGCGCGTGTTCCTCGACCACCCGGACCTGAGCCGGCGCGACCTGATCCTGGGCATCGGCTTCGACGGCCTGGACTGCACGCGCGCCGTGCACGAGTACGGGCTGCGCGGCGTCACGGTCTACGAGCGCACGGCCGCGAGCATCTACTCGAAGCGCATGCTCGATTCCTTCGGGCTCGAGGGCACGGTGCGCGTGTCGCCGCTGCACTGCAACTCGATGGCGGAAATGGCGCGCTTCCTTCAGGTGACGCAGGAGATCGCGCGCGCGTTCGCGACGGCGGACTGAGGCCACGGGGCACCGCGGCGGGATCACTGGCGTACAAGACGCCCGCGCGCGGGCGTCCTATCGTGAGGCGGTCTTCCACTTTCGTGAACCGCCTCCCGATGCCCACCCCGTTCTCGCCCCCCTTCACCGCCTCCGGCCGCAGCGCGCTCGTGCAGGCGCCGCCCTGGCACTACGCCGGCTGGCTGGTCAACGTGGCCTTCGCCTTCGAGGCCGAACGCGCCGCCGCGCTGCTGCCCGCCGGGCTCGGCCGGGCCACCGGCCAGGGCTGCGTACATTTCGCCGACTGGCAGTTCTGCGGCGCCGATGGCGCGGAGCTGCTCGACCCCGTCTATGCGCAGTACCGCGAGACCATCGTGGTGCTCGAGATGGAAGGCCCTCCGGGCGAACAGCGCTTCTGCTGCCCCTTCATCTACGTCGACCAGGACATCTCGCTGCTGCGCGGCTGGCTGCAGGGCTGGCCCAAGAAGATCGGCCAGACCTGGGTCACGCGCAGCCTGCCGATCGCCCATCCGGCGGCCGCCTCGCTGGGCCAAGGCAGCCGGCTCGGCGCCAGCCTCAGCGTGAAGGAGCGCCGGCTGGTCGATGCCAGCGTCACCCTGAACGGCGAGCCCGGCGAACGGTTGGGTTTCCTGCGCGCGCCGACCATCGGCGCGATCGGCTGGCCCGACCTGACGCGGCCGAAGGAGGTGCCGGTGCCGCGCCACCTGCGCGCCGACATCGTCGACCGCGTGGAGTCGGGCTGGACCGCGGGCAGCGCCACCCTGCGCTTCCACGACCATCCGGTGGAGGAGCTCGCGCTGCTCGGCGAGGTGCGCGCCACGCAGGCCACGGTCGGCTGGATGGGGCTCACGGTGCGCGGTGCCTTCGCCGCCTAGGCTGCGCGCGATGCCCGCCCCAATCGTGTCGAGGGCGCTGCTGCGCTACCCTCGCGCGATGACCGCCGTCGCCGCGCCGCCGCCGTCCTCCCGCCTGGTCGCGCTGCCCTCGGGCGAGGGCCTGCGCGTGGAGGCGCTGTTCGCGGCCGAGCCGCGCGCCCGCTTCGCGCCGCACTGGCATCCCGAATGGAGCGTGGGCGCCATCCTCGAGGGCCACTGCGAGTTCACCTGCGATGGCGAGGCGCTCGTGGCCCATGCGGGCGAACTGGTGCTGATGGCGCCCTACATGCTGCACACCGCGGGCGTGAGCCGGCGCAGCTTCCGCATGGTGATGCTCTATGTGCCGCACGGCTGGGTCGCGGCGCGGCTGGGCTGGCCGGCGGACTCGCGCGGTGCCCTGCGGGGCAAGGTGCTGCCCGATGCCGAACTGGCCGAGGCCCTGGCTGTCGCCGCCACTGCAGGGGATGGTGCGGGCATCGCCCACCTGGTCGAGCGCATCCTGCGTGCCCAGACCGGTCCCGAGCGCATGCCGCTGCAGCCGCCGGCGCCCGATGCGCGCGTGGCGGAGATCTGCGCGCTGCTCGCCGAGGAGGATGCCTGCCGCATCGACCCGGCCGCGCTCGCGCGCCGCATGGGCGTGTCGCGCGAGCACTTCCAGCGTGCCTTCCGCGAGGCCGTGGGCATGACGCCCGCGCACTACGCGCGGCATGCGCGCATCGGCCGCGCCAAGGCGCTGCTGCGCGAGGGCGTGGCGCCGAAGGACGTGGCGGCCGAATGCGGCTTTGCCGACCAGGCGCATTTCTCGCGCTGGTTCCGGCGCTGCTTCGGGGTGGCGCCGGGGCGGTATCGCGTGGCCGCCTGAGACTCAGGCCAGCAGGTCGCTCAGCGTGCGCGCGATCACCTTGGTCGCGCGCCGCAGGTCCTCGAGCACCACGCGCTCGTCGCTGCGCTTGGCATGCGACTCGAGCACGGTGCGCGGGCCGGCGCCGTAGATCACGCCCGGAATGCCGGCCTCGCCATAGAGGCGAACGTCGGTGTACAGCGGCGTGCCCATGGCCTTGATCGGCTCGCCGAACAGCTCGCCGCCATGCTTCTGGATCGCTTCGACCAGCGGCTTGTTGCCCGCCAGCGGCTTCATCGAATTGGCCAGCAGCAGGCGCTTGATATCGACCGTGATGCCCGGGAACGAGGCCGCCGCGTCGGCGATGACCTGGCGGATCGAGGCTTCGACCTCGACCGGGTTCTCCTCGGGGATCATGCGGCGGTCGAGCTTGAACACGACCTTGCCGGGCACCACGTTGGTGTTGGTGCCGCCCTCGATGCGGCCGACGTTGAGGTAGGGGTGCGTGATGCCCTCGACCTGCGAGCTGACCTGCTGGTAGAGCGTGTTCTGCGCATAGAGCGCCTCGAGGATCTTCACCGCGCCCTGCAGCGCGTCGATGCCGGTGGAGGGGATGGCGGCATGCGCCATCTTGCCGTGCACCGTCACTTCCATCTGCAGGCAGCCGTTGTGGGCCGTGACCACCTCGTAGCTGAAGCCTGCGGCGATCATCAGGTCGGGCTTGGTGAGGCCGTTCTTCAGCAGCCAGCCCGGGCCGAGGATGCCGCCGAATTCCTCGTCGTAGGTGAAGTGCAGTTCGACGCCGCCCCTGGTCGGCTTCGCGACCGCTTCGAGCGCGCGCAGCGCGAAGGTGAAGCTCGCGAAGTCGCTCTTGCTCACGGCGGCCGCGCGGCCGTAGAGCGAGCCGTCGGCGATCTCGCCGCCGTAGGGGTCGTGGGTCCAGCCCTCGCCGGGCGGCACCACGTCGCCGTGCGCGTTGAGCGCCACGGTGCGGCCGCCGTCGCCGTCCTTGCCGTACTTGCGGCGCACGATCAGGTTGGTGATCGATTCGAGGCCGTAGTCCTTCACGTCCTGCGCGGGCACGGCGTGCTTCTCGGCCACGAGGCCGAAGCCCTCGAGCAGTTCGGCGGTGCGCTCGGCATGCGGCGCGTTGTTGCCGGGCGGGGTGTCGGTGGGCACCTGCACCAGTTGCTGCAGGAACTTCACTTCCTCGTCGAAGTGGGCGTCGATCCAGGCGTCGAGCTTTGCGTAGTCGGTCATGGGGTTCAGGCGGCGCTCGGCGCGCCGTTCAGGTTGTCGAGCAGATGCTGGAAGGCTTGAACCGCCAGCTCCATGTCGTCGTTGGTGCTCGATTCGAGCGGGTTGTGGCTGATGCCGGAGTTGATGCCGCGCACGAACAGCATGGCCTGCGGCATCACCTCGTGCAGCTTCATCGCGTCGTGGCCGGCGCCGCTGGGCATGCGGAACAGCGGCACGCCGAGCGAATCGACCGCGCGTTCCCAGCGCTGCTGCCATTCGGGCGCGCTCGGCGCGGCCGAGGCACGCATGGTCTCCTCGAGCGTGTGGCGCACGCCGCGGCGTTCGCAGATGTCCTGCAGCGCCTTCACCACGTCGTCGGCGAGCGCATCGCGCTGCGCATCGTTGGGCGCGCGCAGGTCGAGGCTGAACTTGCAGCGCCCGGGCACCACGTTGATCGAGCCGCTCGGCACCTCGAGCATGCCGACGGTGCCGACCGAGTCGCCATCCTTGGCGGCGCGCTGCTCGGTGTAGAGGATCAGCTCGGCCACGGCCGCGGCCGCGTCGCGGCGGCGGTCCATCGGCGTGGTGCCCGCATGGCTGGCCATGCCGATCACCTCGCCCACGTAGCGCACGCTGCCGTTGATCGAGGTCACGATGCCCAGCGGGATGTCGAGCTCGTTGAGCACCGGGCCCTGCTCGATGTGCACCTCGACGAAGCCCAGGTACTTCGAGGGATCGCGCTGCGCCTTGGCGATGTCTTGCTCGCGCAGGCCCGCATGGGCGCGCGCCTCGCGCATGGTGATGCCGTCGGCGTCCTTCTGGTCGAGCCAGGCCGGGTTGAAGTGGCCGATCAGCGCGCCCGAACCGAGGAAGGTGGCCTTGTAGCGCTGGCCTTCCTCCTCGGCGAAGCCCACCACCTCGAAGGCGAAGGGCAGGCGGCGGTTCTGGCGCTTGAGCTCGCGCACGCAGGCCATGGGCACGAAGATGCCGAGCCGGCCGTCGTACTTGCCGCCGTTGCGCACGGTGTCGTAGTGCGAGCCCGTGAGCAGCGTCTTCGCATCGGGCGTCGCGCCCTCGTAGCGGCCGACCACGTTGCCGACCGCGTCGATCTCCACCGAGTCGAAGCCGGCCTCGCGCATCTCGCGCGCGATCTGCGCCGCGCAGGCACGGTGCGCATCGGTCAGGTAGGTCACGGTGAGCTGGCCCTTCTCGGCGAAGCCCGGGTCGCTGTGCACCGCGAGCGCCTCCTGCCAGTCCCACACGTGGTTGCCGAGCGCCGGCTCGGTGCCGAACTTGTCGTTCAGGCGGATCTCGGCGATGCGGTGGATGTTGCGCAGCGCCTCGGCGAGCTCGAAGTCGGGATGGTTGTAGGCGCGGCGCTCGAAGGTGTCGATGATCTCGCGCTTGGACAGGCCCGTGCCGCGCGGGCCGCGCACCGCGAGGATGAAGGGGAAGCCGAACTTCGCGTTGTAGTCGGCGTTGAGCCGCTGAATCTTCGCGAACTCCTCGGGCGTGCAGTCGGTGAGGCCGGCCTTGCCCTGCTCGTTGGTCGATTCGGCGGTCAGCGTCTTGCTGACCATCGCCTTGCCCGCGAGCTCGGGGTGGGCGCGGATCAGGGCCAGGCGCTCCTCCTTGGTGGCCGTGTTCACGGCCTGCGCGAGCGCGTACTTCAGGTGCTGCAGCGAACGGAACGGGCGCGCGGCCAGCGCCTGGCGCGCGATCCACGGCGAGTGCTCGTAGGTGCCGTCGAGCAGCGCGACGGCTTCGTCGGCGCCCGCGGCGTTCAGTTGTTCGATGGTCAGGCTCATGGCGTGTGTGTCCTCCGTACGGATCAAGCTTGCGAGGCTTGGGAAGAGGCTTCGAACGGATGGGTCTTCTTCCAGTGCCGCGCGATGTCGACGCGGCGGCAGACCCACACCCGCTCGTGGCTGGCGATGTGATCGAGAAAGCGCTGCAGCGCCACGATGCGGCCCGGGCGCCCGAGCAGGCGGCAGTGCATGCCGATGCTCATCATCTTCGGCGCCTCGTCGCCCTCGGCGTAGAGCGCGTCGAAGCTGTCCTTCATGTACTGGAAGAAGGGATCGGCGTGCGAGTAGCCCTGCGGCAGCGCGAAGCGCATGTCGTTGCAGTCGAGCGTGTAGGGCACGATGAGCTGCGGCACGGTGCTGCCGTCGGTCTTGCGCACCTTCATCCAGAACGGCAGGTCGTCGCCGTAGTAGTCGCTGTCGTACTCGAAGCCGCCGTAGTCGGCCACCAGGCGGCGCGTGCGCGGGCTGTCGCGGCCGGTGTACCAACCGAGGGCGCGCTCGCCCGTGAGCTTCTCGATCGCCTCCATGCCCAGGCGCATGTGTTCGCGCTCGGTGGCCTCGTCGAGGTTCTGGTAGTGGATCCAGCGCCAGCCGTGGCAGGCGATCTCGTGGCCCAGTTCCTTGAAGGCGGCCGTGAGCTCGGGATGGCGCTCGAGCGCCATGCCGACGCCGAACACCGTGAGCGGCAGGCCGCGCTGCTCGAATTCGCGCAGCAGGCGCCACACACCCACGCGCGAGCCGTACTCGTAGATGCCTTCCATGCTGATGTGGCGGTCGGGGTAGCTCGCGGGATTGAACATCTCCGAGAGGAACTGTTCCGAGCCGGCATCGCCGTGCAGCGTGGCGTTCTCGCCGCCTTCCTCGTAGTTGAGGACGAACTGCACCGCGATGCGCGCGTTGCCGGGCCACTGCGCATGGGGCGGGTTGCGGCCGTAGCCGACGAGGTCGCGCGGGTAGGGCAGGGTGGTGTCGTAGACGGTCATGGTGGAAGGGATCAGGACAATGCGAGGGAGATGTCGCTGGTGGGCACCTTGCGGTCGAACACCAGGTTGGCCTCGACGTGCTGCAGGTGCTCGGTCATCAGGCGCACGGCGCGTTCCTCGTCGCGCGCGGCCAGCGCCTTGACGATGTCGGCGTGCTCGTCGTTCGAATGCTCGGCGGCGCTGGTGCTCTGGTACATGAGCGTGATGAGGGCGCAGCGCGAGATCAGCTCGCCGAGGATCTGCGCCAGCACCTGGTTGCCCATGAGCTCGGCCATGCGCACGTGGAAGTCGCCGAGCAGCTCGGTGCGGCCCGAGACGTCCTCGCCCGACACGGCCGATTTCTCGAGCGCTACGTGTTCCTTGAGCGCCTTGATCTTGGCCGGCGTGACGGTGCGCACGAACTCGCGCGTCATCTCGGCCTCGAGCATGCGGCGCACGGCGAACACCTGCTTGGCCTCGTCGACCGCGGGCGCCGCCACGAAGGCGCCGCGCGCGGGCTCGAGCCGGATCAGCTTGTTCTGCGCGAGCTGGAACAGCGCCTGGCGCACCAGCGTGCGCGACACGCCGAAATGGTCCGCCAGCTTCTGCTCGGCCAGCTTGGTGCCGGGCTGAAGCCGGTGGTCGACGATCGCGCGGGTGAGCGCATCGACGATCGAACGGGTGGTGGAGGACTCCATGTTTTTCATGATAGACCGAAAGCCGACAACTGTATACACTTTTGTCCACCGGAATATCCCGCACTCTCACCTGACCGACCGAAGGAAACTCCCATGGGCCTGAGCACCCACGTACTGGACACGATGCATGGCGGCCCCGCGGCCGGCATGGAGGTCGCGCTCTTCACCACCGAGGGCGACGCCGCCACGCTGGTGCGGCGCTTCACGCTGAATGCCGACGGCCGCAGCGACGGCCCGCTCTACGACAACAGCACGCTGAAGACCGGCACCTACCGGCTGGTGTTCGACGTGGCGGGGTACTTCAAGGCGCGCGGCGTGGCGCTGCCCGAGCCGAACTTCCTCAACAAGGTGTCGCTGGACTTCGGCGTGGCGCATGCCGACCAGCACTACCACGTGCCGCTCTTGGTGAGCCCGTGGAGCTATTCGACCTACCGGGGGTCGTGAACGCCGACAGCGTGACTGTCGGAGGCTCTTCGCCGCTCCCCGTCCGGGGAGCGGCGGGGGCGCTACTGCTGCAGCTGCCCTTCGGTCAGCGTGTCGAGCTGGAAGCGCCCGCTCTTGTCCCAGAGCCAGGTGTCGGTCCACACGACCGGCCCGAGCCGCGACGCGGCCGGGAAGGGCGCGGCCTGCAGCACGGTGCGCTCGATCTCGGCGATGACCTCGGGCGCATGCTGGGGCGCGCGCAGCCAGTGCAGCGAGACCACGCGGCCGCCGCCGTCGAGGCTGACCTGCAGCGTGCCGACCGCATAGAGCACCGGCGGCAACTGCCCGCCGTAGATGCGGCGGTTGTTGAGGTCGTAGACATGGCGTGCGGCGTCGCGCCGGTAGTCGCGCGCGCTGGTGGCATTCGATGCGCGCGGCGCCGGCCGGCCGCTGGCGCCGGGTTCGGCCGTGGCCTTGCTCAGTTGACCGGGCACCGAACCGGTGGTGCCGCACCCGGCGAGCCAGAGCGCGGCAAGGAAAGACACCGCCAGGGCGAGGCGGCGCGTCGTGGGCTGAAAATTCATCGCCGGGTTTATACCGTGACTCCCTCACTCGCCCGCAACCGAAGGTATCCCTCATGAACGGCGCGGTCGACCAACTGCTGGCCCGTCTTCGCGACGAAGACGCGGTGCTGGTGCGCGTCGAATCCACGCAGGGCTCGGCGCCGCGCGAGGCCGGCACCTGGATGGCGGTCTGGGCCGAGGGCCTCACGGCCACCATCGGCGGCGGCCAGCTCGAGTTCCAGGCCACGCAGGAAGCGCGCGAGCTGCTGGCCGGTGCTCGCGCCATCGACGGCATCCAGCGCTATCCGCTGGGCCCGAGCCTCGGGCAGTGCTGCGGCGGCGTGGTGTTCCTGTCGTTCCGGCGCGTCTCGGCCAGCGACATCCCCGAGCTGCGGCGCGCGCTGGTCGAGCACCTGAGGCCGGTGGCGCTGTTCGGCGGCGGCCACGTGGGCGCGGCGCTCGCGCGGCTGCTCGCGGGCCTGCCGTTCTCGGTGCGCTGGATCGACAGCCGCGACGGCGTGTTCCCCGAAGAACTGCCGGCCCAGGTCGAGACCGAGCATTCCGAGCCGGTGCAGGACGCGGTGGCCTCGCTCGCGCCCGGCAGCCGCGTGCTGATCATGAGCTTCAGCCATGCCGAGGACCTCGACATCGTGATCGCCTGCCTGCGCCGCCTGCGCGAGCGTGACGACCTGCCCTACATCGGCCTGATCGGCAGCAAGACCAAGTGGGCCACCTTCAGCCACCGGCTCGAGGCGCGCGGCTTCACGGCGGCCGAGCTGGCGCGCGTCACCTGCCCGATCGGCGTGCCGGGCATCACGGGCAAGGAGCCCGAGGTGATCGCGGTCGCGGTGGCGGCACAGTTGTTGCAATCGCTGGGCTGAGCCGGCGCTTCGGTGCACGAACAGGGTTTTCCCGGCACCGGCGCCGCAAAAAACCACGCCGCCCCTCGCCAAAACTGTATACACTTTCAGTCCACAAGTATCTGCCGCAGCGGAGCGAGGCCCACCCGGAGCCTGCGTTCGCGGCACTTTCTCTGCTTACAGCGCCCGCAGTGGTGAGCAGGACGAAGACATCCGCGCCCGGCGTTCCCCCGCGCCGAGCGGATTGAGAGAGCACCTCATGGAAAGCTACTACCTCGACTGGGCCAACCTGCTGCTGCGCTGGGTCCACGTCATCACCGCCATCGCCTGGATCGGCGCTTCCTTCTACTTCGTGATGCTGGACAACAGCCTCGAGAAGCCGCAGGACCCCGAATCGCTCGACAAGGGCGTCGGCGGCGAGCAGTGGGCCGTGCACGGCGGCGGCTTCTACAACATGCAGAAGTACCTGCTGGCGCCCAAGAAGCTGCCCGACCACCTGCACTGGTCGTACTGGGAGAGCTACTCCACATGGCTCACGGGCTTCGCGCTCTTCACCATGTCGTACCTCTGGAACGCCAGCACCTACCTGATCGACAAGTCGAAGATGGACTGGCAGCCGGGCGCGGCGATCGCCGTGGCGCTGGCCTTCCTGGTCGTGTTCTGGATGGTCTACGACAGCATCTGCCAGCTGTTCGGCCGGCGCAGGAACGGCGACACCATCGTCGGCGTGCTGGTGGCGATCTTCGTGGCCTTCGCGGCCTGGCTGGCCTGCCAGTGGTTCGCGGGCCGCGCGGCCTTCCTGCTGGTCGGCGCGATGATGGCCACGACCATGAGCGGCAACGTGTTCTTCTGGATCATCCCGGGCCAGCGCAAGAACGTGCAGGCCCTGCGCGAAGGCCGCCCGGTCGACCCGGTGCACGGCCAGCGCGGCAAGCAGCGCAGCGTGCACAACACCTACTTCACGCTGCCGGTGCTGTTCGCGATGCTGAGCAACCACTACAGCTTCACCTACACCCACAAGTACAACTGGATCGTGCTGCTGCTGATCATGCTCGGCGGCGCGGCGATCCGGCAGTTCTTCGTGGTGCGCCACCGCTTCAAGCTCGGCAACGCACGCAACCCGCTGCCCTATGCGATGGTCGGCGTGGCCGTGCTGGGCCTCACCATCGTCTGGATGAAGCCCGAACCCGCCGCCCCCGTGGCCGCCGCCGCGCCGAGCGCGCCGGCCGTGGCCTACCAGGACGTGCAGAAGGTGCTCGAGCAGCGCTGCTACATGTGCCACGGCGCCAGCGTGCAGATGAAGAACGTGCGCGTCGACTCGCCCGAGCAGGTGAGCGCCCACGCCCAGGCCATCTACCAGCAGGTGGTGGTCACGAAGATCATGCCGATGAACAACGCCACCTCGATCACCGACGAGGAGCGCGCCCTGATCGGCCGCTGGTTCCAGGGCGGAGCGAAGACGACCAACTAACTAGACCGCGGTCAAGAGGGCGGACTCCGGTTCGCCGCAAAATGCAGGCCCCGGAGACAACGCCACCCATGACCGCCAAGACCTCGACCCCCTCGCTGCAAGACGCGACCGCTCCCGATCCCCGCCAGGCGCCGCGCGCCTTCCTCGAACACCTCTATCGCGTCGCGGTCGACCGCGCGCTGCCGCTGTCGACCCTGGGCGCGCACCTGCCCAAGCCGCCCAAGGGCCGCACGCTGGTGCTCGGTGCCGGCAAGGCCGGCGGTTCGATGGTGCAGGCGCTCGAGGCGCTGTGGCCGGCCGACGCGCCGCTGTCGGGCCTGGTGGTCACGCGCTACGACCACATCCCGCCGCGGCCCGAGGGGCTGCCCAGCCGCATCGAGATCGTCGAGGCCGCGCATCCCGTGCCCGACGCGGCCGGCCAGCAGGCCGCCGAGCGCATCCTCGCGCTGACCGAAGGCCTGACCGCCGACGACCTCGTGCTGTGCCTGATCTCGGGCGGCGGCTCCTCGCTGCTGGTGCTGCCGGCCGAGGGCCTGACGCTGGCCGACAAGCAGCGCATCAACAAGCAGCTGCTCGACAGCGGCGCCCACATCGGCGAGATGAACTGCGTGCGCAAGCACCTCTCGCGCATCAAGGGCGGCCGGCTCGCGGCGGCCTGCGCGCCGGCGCGCGTGGTCACGCTCACCATCAGCGACGTGCCCGGCGACGACCCGGCCGTGATCGCGAGCGGCCCCACCGTGCCCGACGCCACCACCTGCGCCGACGCGCTGGCCATCCTCGACCGCTACCGCATCGAGGTGCCGGCGCCGGTGCGCGCGCAACTCGAGAGCGGCGCGCTCGAAACCCCCAAGCCCGGCGACGCCGTGTTCCAGGGCCACGAGACCCACATGATCGCGGCGCCGCAGCAGTCGCTCGAGGCGGCCGCCGCGGCCGCGCGCGCGGCCGGCATCGAGGCCCACGTCCTCAGCGACGAGATGGAAGGCGAATCGCGCGAGGTCGGCAAGGTGCATGCCGCGCTCGCACGGGCCGTGGCCCAGCGCGGCGCGCCGTTCGCCAGGCCCTGCGTGATCCTCTCGGGCGGCGAGACCACCGTCACCATCCGGCCGCGCCAGCCCGGCCAGGCCAAGGGCCGGGGCGGGCGCGCCGGCGAGTTCTGCATGGGGCTCGCGGGCGCGCTGCTGGGCCAGGCCGACGTGTGGGCACTGGCGGCCGACACCGACGGCATCGACGGCGTGGAGGACAACGCCGGCGCCCACGTCACGCCCGACACCCTGGCGCGCGCCGCCAACGCGGGCCGCAAGCTCTCGGACCACCTCGACCGCAACGACGCCTACGGCTACTTCGACGCCATCGGCGACCTGTTCGTGACCGGGCCGACGCACACCAACGTCAACGACTTCCGGGCGCTGCTGGTGCTCTGAGGCTTCTCCCTCCCCCGCTGGGGGAGGGTGGGGTGGGGGCGCCGGGCCTCGCCACCGTGCGCGGCCGTTCGAGCGCCGCGTGCCCCCATCCCAGCCTTCCCCCAGCGGGGGAAGGAGCGGCACCGTCCTGCGCGCATCCCCGACTCGGGTTAACCTATGCGCCCCGGCAGCCCGCTGCCGCCCAGCCGCACGCGCCTTTCGGGGCGCCGTGCCGCCCTCCGAACTCCCCGTTTCCACTCCCATCCCCTGCCGAAGGAAAAGCTCGCCATGACCGCCTCCTCCTATACCGACACCCGCCTGCTGATCGACAACGAATGGGTGGACGCCGCCAGCCGCAAGACCCTCGACGTGGTGAACCCGGCCACGGGCCAGGTCATCGGCAAGGTGGCGCATGCCGGCATCCCCGACCTCGACCGCGCCCTGGCCGCCGCCCAGCGCGGCTTCGATGCCTGGCGCAACACCCCGGCCCATGAGCGCGCCGCCGTCATGCGCCGCGCCGCCGGCCTGATCCGCGAACGCGCCGGCGACATCGCCAAGCTGCTGACGCAGGAGCAGGGCAAGCCGCTGGCCGAAGCCAAGGGCGAGACCCTGGCCGCCGCCGACATCATCGAATGGTTCGCCGACGAAGGCCGCCGCGTCTACGGCCGCATCGTGCCCTCGCGCAACCTCGCGGCACAGCAGCTGGTCATCAAGGAGCCCGTCGGCCCCGTGGCCGCCTTCACGCCCTGGAACTTCCCGATCAACCAGGTCGTGCGCAAGCTCGGCGCCGCGCTGGCCACCGGCTGCTCCTTCCTCGTGAAGGCACCCGAGGAGACCCCCGCATCGCCCGCCGCCCTGCTGCAGGCCTTCGTCGACGCCGGCATCCCCGCCGGCACCGTCGGCCTGGTGTTCGGCAACCCGGCCGAGATCTCGGCCTACCTGATCCCGCACCCGATCATCCGCAAGGTCACCTTCACCGGTTCGACCCCCGTCGGCAAGCAGCTCGCCGGCCTGGCCGGCCAGCACATGAAGCGCGTGACCATGGAACTGGGCGGCCACGCCCCGGTGATCGTGGCCGAGGACGCCGACGTCGCGCTGGCCGCCAAGGCCGCCGGTGCCGCCAAGTTCCGCAACGCGGGCCAGGTCTGCATCTCGCCGACCCGCTTCCTGGTGCACAACAGCATCCGCGAGGAATTCGCCAAGGCCATGGTCAAGCACGCCGAAGGCCTGAAGCTCGGCGACGGCCTGACCGAAGGCACCACCCTGGGCCCGCTCGCCAATGCGCGCCGCCTCACGGCCATGGCGCATGTGCTCGACGACGCCCGCAAGAAGGGCGCGACCATCGCCACCGGCGGCGAGCGCGTCGGCGATGCCGGCAACTTCTTCGCCCCCACCGTGCTGACCGACGTGCCGCTGGACGCCGACGTGTTCAACAACGAGCCCTTCGGCCCGATCGCCGCCATCCGCGGCTTCGACACGCTGGACGAGGCCATCGCCGAATCCAACCGCCTGCCCTTCGGCCTGGCCGGCTACGCCTTCACCAAGTCGATCAAGAACGCGCACCTGCTGAGCCAGAAGCTCGAACTCGGCATGCTGTGGGTCAACCAGCCCGCGACCCCGTCGCCCGAGATGCCGTTCGGCGGCGTGAAGGATTCGGGCTACGGCTCGGAAGGCGGCCCGGAGGCGCTCGAGGCCTACCTCAACACCAAGGCGGTGTCGATCCTCGGCGTCTGAGCGCGACGCTTCGATCCGCTGTCTCGAAGAGGGCGGCATCGCTGGAAGGCGATGCCGCTTTTTTCATGGCGCGAGGACTCGTTCAGTCCTCCGCGCTCGCGTTCCAGAACGCCTGCTGCACCCCCTCCAGCGCCTCGAGCTCCGCGACCACCCGGTCGAGCTCCTCGGCCTCGACCGCGGTCGCATAGAGCGTGGCCTCGATCTCGGTGTCGGTGGCGCCGAAGGCATGCTGGTCGACGTCGCGCACCGGGTAGTTGGCGGCTTCGAGCAGCAGCAGCACCTGGTCCATCACCTCGGGCCGCGAGGCGCGCGTGCAGATCACGCGCACCGTGTAGCTGGCCTCGCCCGACTCCTCCTTCACCGGCTGCCGGTTGATGCGGTTGACCACGGGCCGCAGCAGGGTGTTGCTCGCGAGCACGAACAGCGCGGCGATCACGGCCTCGCCGATCAGGTCGGCGCCCGCGCAGGCGCCCACGGCGGCCGATCCCCACAGCGTGGCCGCGGTGTTGAGGCCCGTGATGTTGGCGCCTTCCTTCATGATCGCGCCCGCGCCGAGAAAGCCGATGCCCGAGACCACGTAGGCCGCCACGTGCACCGCGCCGTCGTGGCCGTGCAGGCGGTTGGCCATGTCGACGAACACGGCCGCGCCCACGGCCACCAGCGTGTTGGTGCGCAGCCCGGCGGTGCGCTGGCGCACCTGGCGCTCGAAGCCGATCAGCGAGCCCAGCACGAAGGCCGTGAACACGCTCAGCAGGGTGTCGAGCAGCGAGGGCAGGTTGAAGTTCTGTACCGCTTCCATGCGATCTCCTCCTTGTCGGTCGTGAACCAGGGTAGCGGCGGCATGTGACAGCCGCCGCTCCCTCTTGTCGTCACCGTTGTCGTCACCGGCTCATTGCCAGCCGTAGCGCCGCGCATACCAGCCCTTGACCGCCTGCACCAGCGCCGCATAGCCGCCGAGCATCAGCAGCAGCCACGGGAAGTAGGTGATCGGCAGCGCCTCGAGCTTGAAGTAGTGCGCCACCGGGCCCATCGGCAGCCAGATGCCCACGGCCGCGATCGCCGCGCCCATGATCAGCAGCGGCCAGGCCGCGCGGCTTTGCAGGAACGGGATGCGGCGCGTGCGGATCAGGTGCACGATCAGCGTCTGCGACAGCAGGCCCTCGACGAACCAGCCCGACTGGAACAGGGTCTGGTGCTCGGGCGAGTTGGCGGCGAACACGTACCACATCACGACATAGGTCAGGATGTCGAACACCGAGCTCAGCGGCCCGAAGAACACCATGAAGCGGCCCAGGTCGCCCGGGTTCCAGCTCTGCGGCTTGCGCAGGAACTCCTCGTCGACGTTGTCGAAGGGGATCGCGATCTGCGACACGTCGTACAGCAGGTTCTGCACCAGCAGGTGCAGCGGCAGCATCGGCAGGAAGGGCAGGAAGGCGCTCGCCACCAGCACCGAGAACACGTTGCCGAAGTTGGAGCTCGCGGTGAGCTTGATGTACTTGAGCATGTTCGCGAAGGTGCGGCGGCCCTCCACCACGCCCTGCTCGAGCACCATCAGGCTCTTCTCGAGCAGGATGATGTCGGCCGATTCCTTGGCCACGTCCACCGCGCCGTCGACCGAGATGCCGATGTCGGCGGCACGCAGCGCCGGCGCGTCGTTGATGCCGTCGCCCATGAAGCCCACCACGTGGCCGTTGGCATGCAGCGCCTGCACGATGCGCTCCTTGTGCGCGGGCGTGAGCTTGGCGAAGACCTGGCGCTGTTCGACGATCCGGCGCAACTCGGCCTCGTTCATGCGCTCGACCTCGTGGCCCAGCACCATGCGGCCGGCCTCGATGCCGACGTCGCCGCAGACCTTGCGCGTCACCAGCTCGTTGTCGCCGGTCAGCACCTTCACCGCCACGCCGTGCTCGGCCAGCGCGCGCAGCGCGGGCGCGGTCGATTCCTTCGGCGGATCGAGGAAGGCCACGTAGCCGAGCAGCGTGAGCTCGGTCTCGTCGGCCACGCCGTAGGCGGCGCGGCGCGCATCGCCGCGCAGCACGCGGCTGGCCACGGCCACCACGCGCAGGCCCTGGGCATTGAGCTCCGAGGCCACGGCATGGATGCGCGCGAGCACCTCCGCATCGAGCGCGAGCACCTCGGCACCGCGCTCGACCGCGCTGCACACGGCCAGCACTTCCTCGAGCGCGCCCTTGCAGATCAGCAGGTGTTCCTCGGCCGCGTCGCTGCCGGCCACCACCACCGACATGCGGCGGCGCGAGAAGTCGAAGGGCACCTCGTCGACCTTGCGCCAGTCGGTCTGCAGCCGGGTGTCGAGCTGCATCTGGGCATGGCTCAGCACCGCCTTGTCGAGCAGGTTCTTCAGGCCGGTCTGGTGGAAGCTGTTGAGGTAGGCCAGCTGCAGCACGTGGTCGGAGCCCTCGCCCCAGGCGTTGGTGTGGCGCTCGAGCACGATGCGGTCCTGCGTCAGCGTGCCGGTCTTGTCGGTGCACAGCACGTCCATGGCGCCGAAGTTGTGGATCGCCTCGAGGCGCTTGACGATCACCTTCTGGCGCGACATCACGACCGCGCCCTTGGCGAGCGTGGCGGTCACGATCATCGGCAGCATCTCGGGCGTGAGGCCGACCGCGATCGACAGCGCGAACAGCGCCGCTTCCCACCAGTCGCCCTTGGTCACGCCGTTGATCACCAGCACCAGCGGCGCCATCACCAGCATGAAGCGGATCAGCACCCAGCTCACGCGGTTGATGCCGGCCTGGAAGGCCGTGGTGCCGCGGTCGGTGGCGCTCACGCGCTGCGCCAGCGCGCCGAAGAAGGTGCGCGCGCCGGTGTGCACGATCAGCGCGGTCGCGGTGCCGCTGATCACGTTGGTGCCCATGAACAGCAGGTTGTCGCGCTCGAGCACGCCGCTCGTGCTGCCGGTGGCGGGCACGCTGGCGAACTTCTCGACCGGCATCGCCTCGCCGGTCAGCGCCGACTGGCTGATGAACAGGTCCTTGGCCGAGAGCAGCCGGCAGTCGGCCGGGATCATGTCGCCGGCCGACAGCGCGATCAGGTCACCGGGCACCAGGTCACGCATCGGGACCTCGATGCGCAGCGCGCCGTCCGAGCCCTCCACGGGCCGCAGCACGGTCGAGGTGTTGCTGACCATCGCCTTGAGCTTGTCGGCCGCCTTGTTCGAGCGCGACTCCTGCAGGAAGCGCAGCACCGTCGACAGCACCACCATGCTGCCGATCACCACCGCCGCCTTCATGTCCTCGGTGACGTAGGAGACCAGCGCGAGCACGGTCAGCAGCAGGTTGAAGGGATTGCGGTAGCACTGCCACAGGTGGGTCCACCACGGCAGCGGCTTCTCGTGGTTCACCTCGTTGCCGCCCAGGCGCTTGCGCAGCGCCGTGGCGTGTTCCTCGCTCAGGCCCTGCGGCGAGCTGTCGAGCTGCGCCAGCATGTCGCCGGCATCGGCCAGCGAGGCGGCGCTCAGCGCGTTCGCGATCTCGGGCGGCATCGCGGCCGAGGCGATGCCCACGGGCTTCGAGCCCAGCAGCGTCTGCCAGCGCTCGAAGTGATGCAGCATGCGGCGGCTGCGCAGGAAGCTTTCGAAAAAGGACTTCAGGACGTTCTTCATTGTTGTTCTCCTTCGCCGCGTGACGGGCGCGGCGCGTGGCCTTCGAAGGCCGTTGGGTTTTCTCGTGTTGCGGTGGCTTGGCGTTCAGCGCCGGAAGGCCCAGGTCATGCCCAGGGTCCACCAGCCGGGCCGGTCGGCGCGCAGCCCGTGGGCGCGGCTCAGGTCGATGCTCAGCGTGTCGGTCGGCGTCCAGCGCAGGCCCGCGCGCCAGGCGCTGGCGCCGCCTTCGCGGAAGCGCTCGGCCACGAAGCCCAGTTGCTGCGAGGCCGTCCATTCGAGCGCCAGGCCCGAGTGGCTGCGACTGGGCTGTGCGCGATGCAGGTCGCGGCCCAGGTTGAAGTGGGCGCGCCAGTCCTCGGCGATCTGCCAGGTCAGCGGGACCACCACGCTGGCGCCCGTGTAGCGCAGCGCGCCGCGCTCGGGCGAACGTTCCCAGGCCGCGGCCACCAGCAGGCCCACGCCGAGGTCGTCGCTCAGTGCGTGGGCCCACTTGAGCTGCGGCGCCGCGCGCACCGTGCGGCCCTCGCTGCCGCGTTCGCGCTCGAGGTTCAGGCCCAGCTCGACCGGGCCGACGCGGCAGGCGGGTCCGAGGTGCACCGGCGCGTACCCGCTGCGTTCGCCATCGCGGCGATCAGCCCAGGTCTCGATCTGGCAGTGGCCCGGATCGAGGATCGCGGCATCGTCGACCGCGTGGTGCCCGCCGGCGGCATGCGTCTGCGTGACCGCGAGGCCGCAGAGGTATGCCGCCGTCCAGGCGTGGAGGCGTGCGGCGCGCTGGCGCAGCGAGGGGCGTGTGCGGCGCGGGGCGCGGCGGACGAGGAGGGCGGTCCGGGTGGCGGGCCGCAGGCGTTGGCGGTTCATTCGAGGTTCTCCTGGCGAGGCGCGCAACGGGGCGCGCGAAGGAGAGCCTCCCGCGGGTCAGCCGGAGGTGACGGTCCTTCGCGGCTCGGTGTGCCGCGGATGGTTCATGGCGATGAAGGCCGACCGGCGCATGGCGCGGTCAGGCAGGGGAGGCGCGCAGCGGCGCCAGCGAGGGTCTGGGTCCATGGTGGCCTCCTTGGCGATGGGTGGATGAAGGCGCGGTGCTTCGTTCGAATGCAACGGTCGGGGCGACACGTCGGTGGACAGGCGCTACGAACGCTCCGGCTTGCGTTGGCCCGGCACCAGCAGCAGGAAGCAGCGGATGCGCCGCGTGCTCCAGAACGAAGCGGACTTGTCGAGCTCCTGGTCGGCCTCGGGCTGCAGCATGTCGGCCGCGGGCTGGCGCGCCGACGCGGCGCGCGGGTCGGCGTCATGCGTGGCGGCGTGGCCACGATGCAGGGGCTGGCGATGTAGAACGAGTTGACGCATGACAAGGCTCCTTCGACCCGTGACGGGCGAGAGGACCTCGTGGCATGGACCACGCTGGCTGGCAAAGAGACGCCAGTGACGAAACGGATGTCGGGGGAGGGAGAGCCTGCCGGGAAGGGCAGGCATCACGCCGCGGGCACGTCGGCCGCGGCGCGCAAGAAGCCTGCGCTACGGAGCCGGGTGTGCCGCGCATGCCACGGCACGCGTCTGGTCACTGATCCAACTGGCACTGTCCACGCACGAGGCTCCGAAGTGAAGATGCGGGATTGTTGCACTGCGTCATCGCGGGGGCAACCCGAAATGCGCGTTTCAGCGTTCGATGCAGGGTTTTAAGGCCACAGTGTTGCGATGGCGCCTCGATGCGGCGCGGGCCCGCGGGGTGGTCAGGCTGCGTTAAGTCGGTACGCTCCATCAAGCGGTCAGGGGCTCGATCTCGTTCAGTTCATCCCCGAGCGCATCGCGCGCCTGCGCGGCGTCATAGTCGCGCTGAAGGTTCATCCAGAACTCGTCGCTCACGCCGAATGCACGTGCCAGGCGCAGGCCGGTATCGGCCGTGATGCCGCGGGTGCCGGCGAGGATGGCAGCCACGCGGGTCTGCGGCACGTGGATCGCCTTGGCGAGACGGTAGGCGGTGATGCCCATCGGCTCCAGGAATTCCGCGGCGAGGATCTCGCCGAGGTGCGGGTAGGGAACTTGGCGCGTCATGGTGTCTTCCTGCGTAGCAGATGAGGTTGAAACAGAGCCTCATCAAACGGCGAGGCCGGCCGCGAATTCAGGGATAGTCGACGACTCAAGCGGCGTGACTGGTCTTGGGCAAGGCCAACGGCGAGCGGTGCGTCAAGACCAGATGATCCCCTGTCGATTTGTATAGGCTTTGAACCGCCAGCGGCTTGCGAAAGTTACGCCTCGAAGAATTACCAAGTAGGGATCTCCGTTGAAGAAGCCAGCCATTCTGTTCATCTGCACCGGCAACATCTGCCGCTCCCCCACAGCCCACGCCCTGCTCGCCCACAAGGCCCGCGCCGCGCAGCTCGCGCTCGAGGTCGACAGCGCCGCGATCTCCGACGAGGAGCGTGGCAATCCGCCCGATCCGCGTTCGGTGGCCGAGGCGCGGCGGCGCGGCATCGAGATGCCCGCGCATCGCGCGCGGCAGGTGCGCGCCTCGGACTTCGAGCGCTTCGACACCATCGTCGGCATGACCGGTCAGCACTGCGCGGCCTTGCGCCGCCTCGCGCCCGCGGGCACGGCGCACAAGATCCATCTGCTGACCGACTTCGCCGACGGGCTCTCGGGCGACGTGCCCGACCCCTGGTACGGCGACCGGCAGGCCTTCGTCGAGGCCTTCGATCTGATCGAGCGCGGCGTCGACGGCCTGCTCGCGAAGCTGGCGGCCCCGGACCGGGCCTGAGTCTTCAGGGTGCCACGCGCGGCGGCGATCCTTGGCATGGTTCCATGGCCGGGCCCCAGCCCGCACAATGGCCGAGGTCGGAGCAACCGTTCAAGAGGAGTCGAGGCATGAATCACCAGACCCATCGTCGCCCGCGCGGCTGGCTCGTTGCCTGCGCCGGCATCGCCGTGCTGCTCGCGGGCTGCGAAACCCCCTACAGCCGCCCGCCGGGCACCTACGGCGCGCCGCCGCCCGGCCGCGCTGGCACGGCCCCGGCGATCTCGAACATGGGCTGCGTGCAGGCCGGCTCGGTCCACTTCGCGCGGCCCTGGCAGACCATCGTGCTCGGTGGCTCGCGCCGCGTCGACAGCGGGGTCTACGAGGTGGAACTCACGAGCGGCAGCGACGGCCGCCGCGCGATCTGCACCGTCGACCGCAACGGCGCGGTGCTCGGCGTGGGCGACTACTGGGCGCGTTAGGGCCTGTTCACACGATTCAAGGGGTCGCGAAGCTCGCCAAAGCCCGCCCATCAAGGCGCGCGACGACGCGTGTGCGTGCGCACACGCCAGGAGCGCAACGCCGAGGGGCGGGCTTTGGCGAGCTTCCCTCCGGGTTGCCCCGCAAAGGGGCCGTCTGCGGCGTTGCCCGCGCTTGCAAGGCATCAGCCTTGCTGCGCGC